>NZ_JBHSFI010000005.1:0-260971 GCF_042654905.1 Promicromonospora alba | reverse complement strand
AGTTAACAGAGGGTGGTAGATCGTGAGTGACATCAAGGTGGCCGTGCTGGGCGCGGCCGGGCGCATGGGTACCCAGGCGTGTGCGGCGGTCGAGGCCGCGGACGGCCTCGAGCTGGTCGCCAGCCTGGACAACGGCGACACGATCTCGAGCGAGACGCTCGCCGGGGCCGACGTCGCCGTCGACTTCACGGTCCCGGCCGTGACCGAGGCCAACGTGCACGCGGTGCTCGACGCCGGTGTGCACGCGGTGGTCGGCACCACCGGCTGGGACGACGACTCGCGCGCCCGCGTCGCTGCGCACCTCGCCGAGCTGTCACCCCGGGGGACGGGCGGCACGGGTTCGCTCGGCGTGCTCATCGCCCCGAACTTCGGGCTCTCGGCGGTGCTGGCGATGACGTTCGCCGCCAAGGCGGCCCGGTACTTCGAGTCCGCGGAGGTCATCGAGCTGCACCACCCGAACAAGGTGGACGCTCCGTCCGGCACCGCCCGGCACACGGCCGCGGCGATCGCTGTCGCCCGTGCCGAGGCCGGCCTCGGGCCGTCGCCCGACGCGACGGAGACGGGCTGGGAGGCCCGCGGGGCCGACGTCGACGGGGTGCGCGTGCACGCCGTCCGGCTGCGCGGGCTTGTGGCGCACGAGGAGATCCTCTTCGGCAACGAGGGGGAGCAACTGATCATCCGGCAGGACTCGTTCGACCGGTCCTCGTTCATGCCGGGCGTGCTGCTTGCGATCCGCTCGGTGGTGTCCCGCCCCGGGCTGACGGTGGGGCTCGAGCACGTGCTGGACCTGTCGTGAGCGACCCGGGGACCCGCAGCCCGGGCCGCAAGCTGCCCAAGGGGCTGCCCGGCACGCTCGCCGTCACGGCGCTGCTCGCGCTGTACATCTGGCAGATCGCGGGGCGCGGCATCACGATGGTGCGCGCGGGCGAGCCCGTCCTGATCGCCATCGGTCTGGCCGTACTGATCATCCCGCTGCTGGTCATCGGGCTGATCGTGCGTGAGTACCGGCTCGCGGCGACGGTGCAGACCATGGCGGACACGCTGTTCGCCGAGGGTGACCTCCCCGTGGACGACCTGCCCCGGTCGCCCGGCGGGCGCATCGACCGGGCGGCCGCCGACGAGGCGTTCGAGCCACGGCGGGCAGCCGTCGAGGCCGCGCCGGAGGACTGGCGCGCCTGGTACCACCTCGCGTTCGCGTACGACGCCTCGGGCGACCGCCGCCGGGCCCGCGAGGGCCTGCGCAAGGCCGCGGGGTTCTACCGCGCCAAGCCCGCTCCGGCCGCCCAGGACTAGCCCGTCGGCCAGGACCGGCCCGCCAGGACCGGCCTGCCAGGACCGGCCCGCTAGAGCGCCCGCAGGCGCTCCACCAGCGGCCCCGCCGCCTCGGCGAGGAACCGGTCCTGGTTGTGGTCGCCCACCTGCACTATCGCGAGGTCGGTGAACCCCGCGTCCAGGAACGGGCGGGCGCTCTCGGCGAGCTTGTCCAGGTCCGGCCCGCAGGCGATCGCCGACGCGACGTCCTCCGGCCGCACGAACTGCGAGGCTCCCGTGAACCCGGCCGGTGTGGGCAGGTCCGCGTTCACCGACCAGCCGCCGCCGAACCAGCGGAACTCGGAGTGGGCGCGCTCGATCGCCTTGTCCTCGTCCGGGTCCCAGCAGATCGGCACCTGCCCGAACACCCGGGACCCGCCGGAGTGCTTGTCGTGCCAGCCCCTGACCACGTCGGCGTCGGGCATCGCCTGGACCAGGTGGTCCGCGAGCGGCGCGAACCGCTCGACGCCGTGCTTGCCCGAGAGGGCGACGCCGATCTGGACCCCGGCGTCCGGCACGTCCCAGAGGCGCGCGGAGTCGACTCGGAAGTACTCGCCCTCCCAGGTGACCAGCTCGCCCGTGAGCAGCTCGCGGATGATGTGCGTCGCCTCCTCGAGCATGTCCTGGCGGACGGCGATGGCGGGCCAGCCCTCGCCGACCACGTGCTCGTTGAGGTTCTCGCCGGAGCCGAGCCCGAGGGTGAACCGGCCGTCGGCCAGGAGCTGGAGCGTCGCCGCCTGCTGCGCCACCACCGCCGGGTGGTACCGCATGGTCGGGCAGGTCACGAACGTCATCAGCTCGACCCGGCTCGTCGCCTGGGCCACCGCCCCCAGGAGCACCCACGCGTTGGGCGCGTGTCCCTGCTCGGGGAGCCAGGGGGAGAAATGGTCGCTGGAGAGCTCGAAGTCGAAGCCCGCCTCCTCGGCGGCGACCGCATACCGCAGCAGCTCTCGCGGCCCGCTCTGCTCGGTCATGAGGGTGTACCCGATGTGCATGGTGTGCTCCTTCCCGCGTTGTCCTCACGACGATAGGCAGGTGTGGTTGCTGCTCGCCGCTCGGGGCCGCGGCCGGTCGCCATGGATTCACCCGGCGTGCGAGGGATTCACCCGGCGTGCGAGAACCGGTGATCCGCGCAAGCATTTCGAGCGTGACCAACCGTCCGCATCGCCAGCGACCCCGGCCGCGTGTCGCGCTGGCGCTGGTCCTGGTCGTGGGGTCGGCAGGCGTGCTCGCCGGGTGCGGCCCCGCGGCCACCAGGGCGGACGACGCGGGCGCCCTCGGCAGCGTGTCCGACCACCTCGACGACGCGAGCTCGGCGGTCGCCACGGCGGAGCTGGCCGTGCGGGCGCGCGCCGCCGGCCGGCTGCCGGCGGTGACCGCCGACGCCGCGGTCGGCGACGCCGTCGAGACGGCCACCGGCGCCGTGCACGGCATCGGGACGCTGGTCATCGCGGCCGAGAAGGCCGACGAGGTGCGGGGCGAGGCACTCGACGCCGCGTCGGCCGCCGTCGGACCGGTGACCGCCGCACGCACGTGGCTGGGACAGCCGCCGTCGTCTGCCGACGACGTCCTGCGCGCCCTCGACGAGGCCGCCGGCGGGCTGGACGAGGCGAGCGGTGCGGTCGAGCACGCCGAGGCCCGGGCCAAGGCGCAGGCCCGGGCCCAGACCGAGCGGACGGCGCCATGAAGAGCCGCCTGCTGGCAGTCGCGCTTGGCGTCCTCACCGCCATCGGCGGGTTCCTCGACGCGGGGGACCTGGTCACGAACGCCGTCGTCGGCTCGCGGTTCGGGCTGTCCCTGGCGTGGGTGGTGGTGGTCGGGGTGCTCGGCATCTGCGTGTTCGCGCACATGTCCGGGAAGGTCGCGGCGGTCTCCGGCCGGGCGACGTTCGAGATCATCCGCGAGCGACTCGGCCCGCGCACCGCGGGGCTGAACCTGGCGGCGAGCCTCGCGGTCACGGTGCTGACCCTCATCGCGGAGGTGGGTGGCATCGCGCTCGCCCTGCAGCTCGCGAGCAGCGTGGACCACCGGCTCTGGGTGCCCGTTGCGGCGCTGGCGGTGTGGCTCGTCCTGTGGCGCGTGAAGTTCGACGTCATGGAGAACGTCACGGGTCTGCTGGGCCTGGCGCTCGTCGGGTTCGCGGTGGCGGTGTTCCTGCTCGGCCCGGACTGGGGCGACCTCGGCGCGCAGCTGCTCCAGCAGGTGCCGGTGCAGGAGAGCGCCGCCGTGTACTGGTACTTCGCCGTTGCGCTGTTCGGCGCCGCGATGACGCCCTACGAGGTCTTCTTCTTCTCGTCCGGCGGCGTCGAGGACCGCTGGACACCGCAGGACCTCGCGACGTCGCGCCTCAACGTGCTGGTGGGGTTCCCGCTCGGCGGGCTGCTGTCGATAGCGATAGCGGCGTGTGCCGCGATCGTGCTGCTGCCGGCGGGGATACGGGTCGACTCGATGTCTCAGCTGACCCTGCCGGTCGCGGAGGCGGGCGGGACGCTGCTCGTCGCCGTGGTGATCGTGGGGCTGGTCGCCGCGACGTTCGGTGCGGCGCTGGAGACCGCGCTGTCCACCGGGTACACGCTCTCGCAGTACCTGGGCTGGTCGTGGGGCAAGTTCCGGCGGCCGGCCCGGGCGCCCCGCTTCCACCTGGCGATGATCCTGGCGCTGGTGGTCGCGGTCGGCGTCCTGATGACCAACGTCGACCCGATCGCCGTCACCGAGTACTCGGTGGTCTTCTCCGCGGTGGCCCTGCCCCTGACGTACCTGCCGATCCTGGTCGTCGCGAACGACCCCGAGTACATGGGCGAGCACGTCAACGGGCGCGCGATGAACGTGCTGGGCACGGTGTACCTCGTCATCCTCGTCGTGGCCGCCCTGGCCGCGATACCCCTGATGATCGCGACGGAGGCGGGCGGATGAGACACGGACGAACCGGCCCGCGCGACCTGGTCCGGGAGCCCGAGCCGCGGCAGCCCGGGCGGATCCTGGACGCGCGGCTGCACCTGCTGGACCGCCAGGTGCTCGACGTCGACGAGGTGCCGGTGTGCACCCTCGACGACATCGAGCTGGAGGTGGTCGACGGCGAGGCTGCCGAGGACGGGCGGATCGACGGCAGCGTGCCCGTCGTGATCGCCGCGCTGCTCACCGGTCCCGTGCTCGGTACGCGCGTCTTCGGCGGTCGCCCGCCCGCCTCGCGCTGGTACCGCCTGCCGTGGCGGCACGTGGCCGACGTCGGTACCGCCGTGCGCCTCGGCGTCCATGGGGCCGACCTCGACGCGACCTGGCTGGAGCGCTGGACGCGGGACCACGTCATCGGCCGTATCCCGGGCGGTACGCACGACCCGGAAAGCTCAGCATGATCAGCATGATCAGCATGATCAGCATGATCGGCACGAGGAGACCACGGTGATCGCGTCGGACCTGCTCGACGTCCCGGTGCTCGACGACGCCGGGACGCACCTCGGCTGGGTGGTCGACCTGCGCTTCGTGCTCGACGGGTCGCCCAGCACGTCTCTCGCCGGCGCACGGCTGCACGGGCTCGTGGTCTCGCCGCGCACCCGTACGTCGTTCCTGGGTTTCGAGCGGTCGGACGTGCGGCACCCCTGGCCTGTCGCGCAGCTGCTGCGGTGGCTGCACCGGGGCACGTTCCTCGTGCACTGGCCGGACGTCGCCCGGGTGCCGGCCTCGCAGGACGACCACACGGACCGGGACAGCAGGGCGGTCACGCTCCGCGCCGGCCACCGGCGCTACGAGCCCGGCCTCTGACGGCGTGCAGCCGGTAGCCGACGCCGCTGCCGGCCCGCGTCAGGCGGGGTTGGGCGTCAGGTCGGGCTCGGCGTCCGGGTGGGTCGGTACCCAGCGCACCATCACCAGCACGAGCCCGACGACGAGCAGAGCCGCCGTGAGCATGAACGGATAGGTCCGGTCGATCCCGGAGAGCCAGCCGGAGATCCAGCCGAACGGCGCCGCGGCGAGCATGATGCACGTGCGCTGGAGCGCCATCACGCGCGAGCGTTCGGCCTGGTCCACGTGCAGCGCGACGAGCGACTCCGAGAGCATGTACAGCATGCCCGCGCCGAAGCTGTCCAGCAGCAGGCACAGGCCGAGGAACGCGTACGTCGCCGGCGTCGCGCCGCCGGCGGACGCTGGGATCGCCACCAGCACGACCTGTCCGGCGAGGTGGACCCCGAACCCCCACAACGTGGCGCGCCTGAGGTCGACGGCGGTGGTCAGGAGCGGGATGAGCGTGAAGAAGAAGACCACCGACAGGATCGAGCGGACCATCGGGAAGAAGGGCAGCAGCGCGTCCGGCACGTGCAGGTGCTGGCTGACCACCACCTGCCAGAACGTGGCGTTGACGAGCGTGACCGCGGCCGTCAGCGCGGCCACGGCCAGCGCGAGGAGCGAGCCGCGCGAGCGCAGCAGCAGGCCGAGCGCACCGCGGTAGCCGGCCAGCATGCGCCACACGCTGTGCCCGCGGGTGGCTGCCATGCGGACGCGGCCCTGCCGGGTCTCCCTCGACCATAGGTACAGCCAGACGATCTTCACGGTCATCACGATCGCCGCGTTGACGTACAGGATGCGCACGGCGGGTTCGAGCCCGAGCTGGGCGACCAGGATGGCGGCCAGCGGCGCGAACAGGGCCGAGCAGTCGGACGCGACCTTGACCAGCGAGTAGATCCGGGTGATCTGGCCCCGTTCGGCGTCCTCGACCATGAGGCAGTCCCACGAGTTCTGCGTGACCTGCAGGGCTCCGTTCACGAGCGACGCCGCGAGGAAGAACCAGAAGTTCTCCGCGAACGCCCACAGCACGCACGGGATCACCCAGGCGATCACGTCGAACCACGCGGTAGTGGCGCGCCGGCCGAGCCGGTCGGTGATGATCCCGCCGGCCAGCCCGAAGGCGACCTGGGAGAGCATCGCGACCGTGGCCAGGAACCCGATCTGCTGGTCGTGCAGGCCCAGCGCCAGCATGAACACGGACGCGTACGGCAGCACGAGAGCCATGGACAGACCCCACAGCGGCTCGGTCCACACGCAGGCGCGAGGGTTGCCACGGAGCTCGACAAAGGTCCGCCAGAGCGGGTTGGGGTTGCGGATCACCGGGTTAGTGAAGCACCTCCGCGGCCCTGAGGTCACGCTGCTTTCAAACGTTGTCCGTCGGCCGGACGGCACGCTCCATGCAGACCAGGTCGTCCCGTTCGTCCCACGACTCGACCATGGCGAAGCCGAGCCTCTCGTAGAGGCCCAGCGCGCCCGTGCGCCAGGTCCAGACGGAGAGCGCGACAGTACCGACGCCGACGGCGGCCGCGTGGGTCAGCGCGGCACCGACCAGCGCCGAGGCGATGCCGTGGCCCCGGAGCTCCGGGACCGTCCAGAGCCGTTTGATCTCTACGCGGCCCGCCACGGGCGCGGTCACGACCACGCAGCCCGCCGGCCGGTCCCCGCGGCGCGCGACCAGGATGACGTCGTCCGCGAACGCCGACCGGGGGTCGCTGATCTCCGCCCGGTAGCGGGCGGGCAGCGCGTCGGCGTCCGCGACGGCGGCGCCCTTCTCCTCCTCGGTCCGCAGGTGGTAGGCGGTGAGGAGGGCGCCGAGCCCGAGCTCCGGGGGACAGTCCCGGCCGACCGTACGGACGATGTCTGTCACTCGGTGCTCGTCACTCGGTGAGGCTCGTCCAGCAGTAGAGCCCGTATCCCTGGTCGGCCGCGCGGGCGGCGAGCGCCGCGAGCGGCAGCAGCGCGGCGGCGAGCTGGCGCGGCGGGACGGCGGGCGTCGCGGTGGCGTGCCACTCACGGGCTACCCGGGCCAGGCGGGCGGGCGCGGCGGAGGCGAGGTCGTCGGCGAGCGTCTGCGAGACGGTGACTATCCACGGACCTTCGTCGCCTCCGCTGCAGACCAGCGTCCCGTGCCGCGGATGCGCGGTGACCTCGCCGTACGGCCGGCCGGACAGCGCACCGGCGAGCCCGCCGAGCATCACGAACGGGTCCATCGACGGCACCGCGACGGCGTCGAAGCGCGGCAGGTCGGTGCGCTGGTCCGGGTCGGCCGGCCCGCCCGGTGTGCGGAGCGCCGTCGCCGCCACCTCATCGCTAGGTGCCGCGAAGTACTCCGTGCGTATCCCCATGAGGGTGATGGTCGCAAGGCCGTGTCACGGGACTGTCACGCGGGCGTGAAACCTGCGATTCGCTCGGTGGGCGGTCGGCGGGCGGGACGGCGGACCCGGCCGCGGATCCGGACGGCGCAGCCCTCAGATCGCGGCGGACCAGCGGTGCTCGACGACCTCGCGGACCCCTGTCGCGAGGGTGCGGCTGCGGCCGTCCTCGCCGAGCCCGCTGGACTCGAGGAAGGCGGCACGCGCGGTGTCGTCCGCCAGGGTCCAGGTGGTCACGGTCTCCGAGCCGTCGGAACGGAGCCGGTCGACGGCGGCCGCGAGCAGCCGGGACCCGTGGCCCGCCCGCTGCGCCTCGGGCAGCACCTCGAGCGACAGCACCTGACCGGGGGAGACGGCGGCGAACCCCACGACGTCGGGCCCCGCGAGCGCGACGAACACCGCGAAGCCGGGGCCGGGCGGCGAGGTGATGGCCGACGACCAGCGCTCCCGCATGGCGGGCACGTCGAGCGCGTCGATGACCCCCTCGCCGAGCACGCCGGTGGCGCGCCACGCGGCGACCTGCACGTCGGTCACGGCGGCCTCGTCGCCGGCGATCGCTGGGCGGACGGATACGTCGGCGGTCTCGCGAAACAGTGCCACCTGACCACCCTAACGGCCCGGCGGGTCGTCAGGATGACGATGCACCTGCTGCCAGGCAGGGCTCGATCCTGGCAGCAGGTGCATGGTCATCGGGAAGGGCCGGAGCCGGCCAGCTTCAGCCCCAGCCCAGGGCACGGAGGCCCGCAGCCGTGCCCGCCGCCAGCACCACCACGAGGATGAACGGGGCGCGCAGCGCGAGCGCGAGCGCCGCGACCGCAAGGGCGGGGACGCGTGCGTCCACCGTCAGGGTGCGTCCGTCGGCGAACCCCTGGACCACGACGAGGGAGACGAGCAGCGCCACCGTGACGAGCGCGGTGACCCGCTGGACGCGCTCGGAGGCCAGCCAGCCACGCGGGATCAGGTGCCCGCCGAGCTTGAGGGCGAAGCAGGCCAGCGACGCCACCAGCACGGTGGTCCACAGGACGGTGGTGGTCATCGGGCAGGCTCCCGGTCGGTCTGGTTCTCGGGCTGGCCGGCAGCGGTGGCACCCGGGACCGACGGCGCGACCAGGCCCACGAGGATCGCGACCGCTGCCGCGGCGAGCACCGGGATGCCCGGCGGGACGAACGGGATGAGCGCCGCGGTGGCCACGACGGCGAGCCCCCCGACGAGCTGGGCACGGCGCGGTGCGAGTCGCGGCCACACCAGGGCCAGGAACGCGGCGGCGGCCGCCGCGTCGAGGCCCCAGGCGCGCGGGTCGCCGAGCGCGTCGCCGGCGAGCGCGCCGAGGAGCACGAACACGTTCCAGAGCACGAAGACGCCGACGCCGGTGACCCAGAACCCGATCCGGGAGGCCGCGGGCTCGGGCTGGGCGACGGCGACCGCCGTCGACTCGTCGATGGTGACGTGGGCGGCGGCGAGCCGGCGCCAGCCGCGCACCTGGAGCAGCGGCGAGACCACCGCGCCGTACAGGGTGTTGCGCAGGCCGAGCAGTGCCGCGGTGGCGATCGCCGCGACGGGGGTGCCCGCCGCGCCGATGACGCCGATCAGGGCGAACTGGGAGCCACCGGAGAACATGAGCAGGCTCAGGGCCATGGTCGGGCCGAGGCCGACCCCGGCGGCGACCGACAGGGCGCCGAACGAGATGCCGTACAGACCGGTCGCGACCGAGACGCTCACGCCCTGGCGGACGGCGGCGCGGGCCGCCGGATCACTGGGGAGGACGTTCACGCAGCGAGGCTACGTCGTCGTCGGACGTGCTCGGCGCGCCGCCCGCCCGCCGGACGGGTCTACCCGGACGGGATCTACAGAGCCACGTACACCGTCTCCTGGTACTCCTCCATGCCCGCCTCGCCGCCCTCGCGCCCCAGGCCGGAGGCCTTGACGCCGCCGAACGGCGCGCTCGCGTCGGACACCAGGCCCCGGTTGATGCCGATCATGCCCGCCTCGATCTCGTCCATCGCGCGCTGCGCCCGTGCCAGCGACGTCGTGTACGCGTAGGCGGCCAGGCCGTACGGGGTGCCGTTGGCCAGCTCGAACGCCTCGTCGTCGGACCCGAAGGCGACTATCGGGGCGACCGGGCCGAAGATCTCCTCGGTCACGACGCGCGCGTCGGCGTCGACCCCGGTGAGCACTGTCGGCTCGAAGAAGTGGCCCGGCCCGTCGAGCCGCGATCCGCCGGTGAGCACCTGCGAGTTGTGCGCGACGGCGTCGTCCACCAGGCCGGTGACCTTGTCCACCGCCGCCTCGTCGATGAGCGGGCCCACCTCGGTGCCCGGCCGGTTGCCCGGTCCGGTGACCTTCGCGCCCATCGCCGCGGCGAGCTTCTCGCCGAACGTGCGCGCGACGGCGTCGTGCACGAGGAAGCGGTTGGCGGCGACGCAGGACTGGCCGGAGTTGCGCAGCTTCGCGATCAGCGCGCCCTCGACGGCGGCGTCGAGGTCGGCGTCCTCGAAGACGACGAACGGCGCGTTGCCGCCGAGCTCCATCGAGGTGCGCAGCACGTTCTTCGCGGCCTGGGCGAGCAGGACCTGACCGACGCGGGTGGACCCGGTGAAGGAGACCTTGCGCAGGCGGGGATCCTCGAACAGCGGCTCGGTGACCGGTCCCGACCGTGAGGTCGGGACCACGTTGACGATGCCGGTGGGCAGGCCGCGTACCTGGGCCTCCGAGCGGATGACCTCCGCGACCAGGAGGGTGGTCATCGGGGTCAGCGAGGCAGGCTTGATCACCACGGTGCATCCGGCGGCGAGCGCCGGGGCGATCTTGCGGGTCGCCATGGCGATGGGGAAGTTCCAGGGCGTGATCAGCAGGGACGGTCCCACGGGCCGGCGGCTCACGTACTGCTTGTTGCTGCCCGACGGCGCCGTGCGCACCAGGCCGTCGGCGCGCACCGCCTGCTCGGCGAACCAGCGCAGGAACTCGGCGCCGTAGACGACCTCGGCACGGGCCTCGGCCAGCGGCTTGCCGGCCTCGGCGGTGATCAGCGCCGCGATGTCGTCGGTGCGGGCGACGAGCCGCGCGAAGACGGCGCGCAGCAGCTCGGAGCGCTCGCGGGGCGGCACGGCCCGCCAGGCGGGGGCTGCGGCGTGCGCGGCGTCGAGGGCGCGCACGGCGTCGGCAGGGGTGGCATCGGAGACGTCGAAGATGGGCTCCGCGGTCGCCGGGTCGGTGACCTCGAACGTGACGCCGCCCGCGGCGGAGCCCCAGTGCCCGTCGACGAGGATGCCGGTGGGCAGGTGCGCCACGAGTGCGGGGGAGAGCGTCGTCGCCATATTCCGAGTATCCACAGGCGCGCGTCAGCCGCGACCGGGCACCGGCGAACGACTGAGCAACCAATGAGTATGGTGCTGGCGCACGCCCTTCCACGAGAGGACCACGATGACGGCGACCGCCGACCTGTACGACGAGCACGGCGAGGCGCTGGCCTCGCTCTCGGTCCAGCTGCGCGACTTCGGTGGGGTCCGTAGCTTCTCCGGCCCGGTCCGCACCGTGCGGTGCTACGAGGACAACGGCCTGGTCAAGGCGGTGACGCAGACACCGGGCGAGGGCGCGGTGCTGGTCGTCGACGGCGGCGGCTCGCTCCGCAGCGCCCTGATGGGTGACCTCATCGCCGCCGCGGCGGTGGAGAACGGCTGGGCCGGCGCCATCATCCACGGCGCGATCCGCGACTCGGTGGCGATCGGCGGGCTGGGCCTGGGCGTCAAGGCGCTCGGCACCAACCCCCGCAAGTCGTCGAAGGCGGGCGCGGGCGTGCTGGACGAGGCGGTGGAGATCGGCGGCGTCGTGTTCCGCCCCGGTGCGACCGTGTACGCCGACGAGGACGGCGTGCTGGTCGAGCGGTGACCCACCGGCTCGCTCACGACGAGATCGCCGCCGTCGACCGGCTGGAGGAGCTCGTGCGACGGCGGTGATGTGGGCGGTAAACGGTACGGTAGAGCCATGGTTCTTCCCACTGACCCGACGCGCCCGTTCGGCGCTGTCCTGACCGCAATGGTCACCCCGATGACGCCCGAGGGCGCCGTGGACCTGAAGGCAGCGGTCAAGCTGGCGAAGAAGCTGGTGGACGACGGCAACGACGGCCTCGTCCTCTCCGGCACCACAGGCGAGTCCCCGGTGACGCACACGCCCGAGAAGGAAGAGCTCGTCGCCGCGGTCGTCGAGGCCGTGGGCGACCGCGCGGCGGTCGTCGCCGGCGCGGGCTCGAACGACACGGTGCACGCCATCCGCATGGCCGAACAGGCCGCCGAGGCCGGCGCGGACGGCGTGCTCGTCGTCTCGCCGTACTACTCGCGGCCCAGCCAGGAGGGCCTGTACCAGCACTTCGTGGCCGTCGCCGACGCGACGGACCTGCCCGTCATGCTGTACGACGTGCCTGGCCGCACCGTGGTGCGCATCGCGCCCGAGACCTACCGGCGCCTGGCGCAGCACCCGCGGATCATCGCGAACAAGGACGCCACCGGCGACGTCTACGCCGCCACCAAGCTCATCGCGGAGACCGGGCTGGCGTGGTACTCGGGCGACGACGGCCTGCTGCTGCCGTTCCTGAGCGTCGGCGGCGCGGGCATCGTCTCCGTGTCGGCCCACGTGGTCGGCGCGCACTTCGCGGAGACCGTCCGCCGGTTCGACGCCGGCGACATCGCCGGAGCCGTCGAGGTCTTCCGCACGGCGACCGGCGTCATCGACGCCCTCAACGGCGCGGGCGCCCAGGCCGTCATGGCCAAGGCCGCGGTCGAGGCGATCGGCATCACGGACAACCGGTTCCTGCGCCTGCCCAACGTCGCCGCGACGGACGACGAGGTGGCCGCCCTGCGCGTGGTCCTGGCCGAGGCCGGTCTGCTGCGCGACGACGCCGCGCGCCAGCCCGAGGTGAGCGAGCTCGCGGAGGCGAGCTCCGCCGTCGGGCACTGAAACTTTCTGTTGGAACGAGGCCTTGGAGGCCACGTGAGTCATCCTCACCCCGAACTGTCCCTGCCCCCCGCGCTGCCCGAAGGCGGACTGCGGATCGTCGCCCTCGGCGGCCTGGGCGAGGTGGGACGCAACATGGCGGTCCTGGAGCATGCCGGAAAGCTGCTCGTCATCGACTGCGGCGTGCTGTTCCCCGAGGACAACCAGCCCGGCGTGGACCTGATCCTGCCGGACTTCGACTACATCAAGGACCGCCTCGACGACATCGAGGCGATAGTCCTGACGCACGGTCACGAGGACCACATCGGCGCCGTGCCGTACCTGCTGCGGCTGCGCGGGGACATCCCGCTGGTCGGCTCGCGCCTGACGCTCGCCTTCATCGAGGCGAAGCTCAAGGAGCACCGCATCAAGCCCTACACCCTCGAGGTGAAGGAAGGGCAGCGCGAGCAGCTCGGCATCTTCGACTGCGAGTTCGTCGCGGTCAACCACTCCATCCCGGACGCGCTCGCCGTGGCGGTCACCACCGCCGCGGGCACCGTGCTGCACACCGGTGACTTCAAGATGGACCAGCTGCCGCTCGACGGCCGCATCACCGACCTGCGCGCCTTCGCCCGCCTCGGCGAGAAGGGCGTCGACCTCTTCATGGTGGACTCCACCAACGCGGAGGTGCCGGGCTTCGTGACGCCCGAGGCCGAGATCGGCCCGGTCCTCGACGACGTCTTCGCGCACGCCGACAAGCGGATCATCGTCGCGTCGTTCTCGTCGCACGTGCATCGCGTGCAGCAGGTGCTCAACGCCGCGCACGCGCACGGCCGGCGCGTGGCCCTCGTCGGCCGCTCCATGGTGCGCAACATGGGTATCGCCGCCGACCTCGGTTACCTCGACGTGCCGCCGGGCGTGCTCATCGACATCAAGAAGGCCGACTCGGTGCCCGGCGACCAGATCGTCTACATGTCGACCGGTTCGCAGGGCGAGCCGATGGCGGCGCTCTCCCGCATGGCCAACGGCGACCACAAGGTCCAGGTGGAGTTCGGCGACACCGTGATCCTCGCCTCCTCGCTCATCCCGGGCAACGAGAACGCCGTCTTCCGCATCATCAACGGCCTGACCCGCCTCGGCGCACGCGTGGTGCACGGCGGCAACGCCAAGGTGCACGTCTCCGGGCACGCCTCGGCCGGCGAGCTCATGTACTGCTACAACATCCTCAAGCCCAAGAACGTCATGCCGGTGCACGGCGAGGTGCGCCACCTCGTGGCCAACGGGGCGCTCGCGGTGAAGACCGGCGTGCCGGCCGACCGCGTGGTGCTCGCTGAGGACGGCGTGGTCGTCGACCTCGTGGACGGCAAGGCGTCCGTCGTGGGCGCCGTGCCGTGCGGTTACGTGTACGTCGACGGCTCGTCGGTCGGCGAGATCACCGAGGCCGAGCTCAAGGACCGCGTGGTCCTGGGGCAGGAGGGCTTCGTGTCCGTCTTCGCGGTGATCGACACCGCGACAGGTAAGGTGCTGGCACCCCCGCAGGTTCTCGCGCGGGGTATGGCCGAGGATGCCTCGGTGTTCGACAAGGTGATGCCGGAGGTCACCGCGGCGCTGGAAAACGCGATCGCGGGCGGGGCCACGGACACGCACCAGCTGCAGCAGATCATGCGCCGCACCATCGGGCGCTACGTGGCGACGCGGCTGCGCCGCAAGCCGATGATCGTCCCGGTGGTCGTCGAGGCCTGATCGGGCTGCGGTGCGGCTCGGCCTTTCGGCCGGGTCGGTCGGCTTGGCCGGCTGCGGGTGAGAACGGGGTTGTGTGCGTGACCAGCCAGGTCACGCACACAACCCCGTTCTCGTCGAGCTCCGCTGATCGTTCGGGGAAGATCACCCGGCGGCGATGGGGGCATATCGGGCAACGCTGGTTAGCGTTGGCGGCTGCCCGATGCCTTCTCGGCAAGGCTCGGGTTCCCCGGACAGCATGGAGCCACCCGATGACGCACGACCCGTACGCCCCACCTACCGGGCCGACGTCGCCCGTGCCCCCGCCTGTGCAGTACACGTACGGAGCGCCGCTGTACGACGTGCCGCCCCTGCGCAGCGCGGCTGGCCTCGGCACTGCGGCGATCGTGCTGGCATGCGTGCTGACCGCTGTGCAGGTGGTGGTGCTGCTGCTCGCCCCGGAGGGAGCCGCAGCGCTGCGTACCGCTGGTGAAGTGGGTATCCCGGCCTACCAGAGCCAGTTCACGGCGTACGACGCGGTGAACCTGCTGTACGGCGCTCTCCAGGTCGCCTGCTACGTCGTCACGTGCCTCTGGCTCTCTCGCAGCCGGGCGACCGCCGTGGCGGCCAACCCCAAGTTCATCCACGGGCGCAGTCCGGTCTGGAGCTGGCTGGGCTGGTGGGTACCGATCGTGTCCCTGTGGTTCCCGTACCAGGTGGTGCGGGACATCCTTCGCTCGACATCACGCGGACCGGTCTCGGGGATCGGTGGCTGGTGGGCCGCGTGGCTCGTCTACTTCATCGCTTCCCGGATGGCGACCCGGGCAGGCACTCGTCTGACACCTGAGGCGACGCTCCAGGGTGCCGACCAGCTCGTGACCGTCGAGTTCGTCGCCACCTTCGCGATGGTCGTGGCACTCGTGCTGTGGATCCGGATCATCCGGGACGTCACGCGCTTTCAGGCGGAACGGATCGCGGTGGCCGAGCGGCGACTCATGGCGTGACCGACTCTCAGTCGTGGCTGGTCCGGTGGCGAGCCCTACACACTGCACGCCGTCGTCGGCGTGTCGCATGCAGTGTGTAGGGCTCGACGGTTTGCTGAGCAGGAAGTCGTTGTCTCGTACTGAGGCATACGTCGCTCACCGCCGTCGGTCAGACGGCGTCGACCACCTCGTGCAGGCGTAGCCGGCGGTTGAGCCCACCGGCCAGGCGCGGGACGAGCGTGCGCGGCAGCAGGCGTGCGGGCCAGGTCATCAGCCGGTTCACGGCGCGGCCCGGATAGGAGACGGCACGCCGCCGGGCGTAGTCGTCCAGGGTGCGGGTCGCGACGGCGGCCGGGGTGTCGGCTAGTCGTTCGTCGATGCTGGCCGTGGTGCCGTCGAAGAAACCGGTGGCGATGGCGCCGGGGTGCGCCGCCATGACGTGCACGCCGGTGCCGCGCAGCTCCTCGGCCAGCGCCTCGGTGAACGAGAGCACGAAGGCCTTCGTCGCGGCGTAGCTGGCCTGGTAGGGCATGGGCTGGAAGGCCGCGGTCGACGAGACGTTGATGATGCCGCCCGACCCGCGCGCGACCATCTCGGCCCCGATCGTGTGGGTCAGCGTGAGCAGACCGCTGATGTTCAGCCCGACGGTGCTCAGCTGCGGCCCGAGCGGGCGGCCGAGGAACGGGCCCACGCTGCCCGCACCGGCGTTGTTGAGCAGCAGGTCGACCGTCAGGCCGCGGTCGCGCAGCTCTCGCAGGATCCGTTCGGGGCCGTCGGGCGCGGCGAGGTCTCCGGTGATCACCTCGGCATCGGTGCCCGGGTGCCGTTCGCGGATCTCTGTGGCGACCGCCCGGAGGCCTGCCTCCGTCCGGGCCAGCAGGATCACACGAGCTCCCCGGCGGGCCAGCTCCAGCGCGTAGGCCCGCCCGAGCCCCTTCGACGCGCCGGTGACGAGGGCGGTGACGCCGCGGTAGTCGTCGCTCACAAGGTCCTCCATTGTTTCGAGTCTCGAAGTACTGGAGGGCTGAACGTAGCATGATTCTTTCGAGTCTCGAAGCATTGGTAGGATGCGGGCATGACCACGCCCGACCTCACCGCGGTGGTCGCCGCGACGCACGACCTCTGGATGCGCACGAACGACCTGCTGGGGGAGTCGTTGGCCGAGCACCAGATGACGCCGGCGACGTTTCAAGCGCTGTGGGTCATCGACCCGGACGAGCCGCCGCCCTCGATGAAGGTGATGGCCGAGCGCCTGTACTGCAACGCACCGAACCTCACCTTCATCAGCAACCAGCTCACCGACCGAGGGCTGGTGGAGCGCGCGGTGGATCCGGACGACCGCCGCTCCCGGGTGCTGGTGCTGACCGCCAAGGGCCGTCAGGTCCGCGACGAGCTGGTCTCGACGGTGCTGGAGAAGACCCCGCTCGCCGCGCTGTCGGCCAGCGAGCTGGCGCAGCTCGCCGCCCTGCTGGGCCGCGTCGCTCCGCCGGACTGACCCGGCCCAGGCCTGAGCCGTGCGGTCCCGGGCCGGCCCCCGGCCCAGATCCGGTACGCAGCGCTCAGTTCCCGTCGCCGCCGTCGTCTATCGGGGAGGACGTCGGCACCTCGCCGGCGCGACGCACCCGGAGGACGAGATGGCACACGAGAACGAGTTCGACACGACGGCCGCGGTGACGCGGTCGATGCTCGGCTGGGGCGTGGTTGCGGGGCCGTTCTACCTGCTCGTCGGGCTCGTCCTGGCGCTCACCCGGGAAGGGTTCGACTTCGCGCGGCACCCGCTGAGCGTGCTCATGCTGGGCGACGGCGGCTGGATGCAGATCGCGAACCTGGCGCTGAGCGGCGTGATGGTCCTGGTCGCCGGGATCGGGCTGGTCCGGGCGGGCGCCCGCGGCACCGGGATCGCGGTGGGCATCTACGGTGCCGCGATGGTGGCGAGCGCGATCTTCCCGCCGGACCCGATGCCCGGGTTCCCGCCCGGGCAGGAGGGCGCCACGGCGATGAGCCTCTCCGGCGTGCTGCACTTCGCGTTCGGCGGCATCGGGTTCATCGCGTTCGGGGTCGCCGCCCTGCTGCTCGGCGGGTGGCTCGCCCGGCACGGTGAGCGTCGGCACGCGGCCTGGTCGAGGGTTGCCGGGATCGTGGTCCTCGTGGGCTTCGTCGGCGGGGCCGCGCTCGGTCCTGCCGGGATGGGCGGGCTGTGGCTCGCCGTGGTGGTCGGGTTCGCCTGGCTGCTGCTCGCGTCGCTCCGCCTGTACCGGGAGGTGCCACACCCGGACCTGGCACGCCGCTGACCCGTGCTCACAGCCTGGGACCGTGGTCACCGTCCCAGGAAAGTCCAGCCTGCATCCATAAAATCGCCAGTTGGGCCCTGGTTCACCCGCAACTGGTTGCTATCGGACATTGCGGTGTGAGTACGGTGGCCGGAACACATCGGAGGCCATTGATGTCCGACCCGCGCACCCCCCACCAGAACGGCGCCGCCCCCTGGGGCGAGCCCGTCCCCCAGCGAGGCATGCAGCCCCACCCGGAGCAGCTAGGCAGCCCCGCCCACCCGCAGTCCCCCTACGCCGAACCCCAGTACCCGCAGCACTACGCCGGTGCGACCACCGGCCAGCACGCCGGACCGCACACACCGGTCAGCGGGCAGCAGCGAGTGCCCGTCGACCGGGCCCACCCGCCGGCCCGCCGTCGGACATCCAGCAAGCCGCTGCCCGAGCCGCCCGCAGGGCTGGCAGTCGGGACGACCGTGGCCGCGTGCTGCCTGCTCTTCGTCGAGCTGGCAGGCCTGGCGATCCTGGTCTTCACGGGCGGCCGGGGCGAGGAGCTCGGCATCAACATCGGCCTGGGCATCCGGATCGACCCCAACGGCGCCACCGTGGCGCTCCTGTTCGCCCTGGCCGCCTACGTCGCCGCCGGCATCTGGCTCCAGGCCAGCCGCGCGTTCGCCGAGGCCTGGAACCCGGCGGCCCGGTTCGCGCACGGCCGGGCCTGGACCTGGCTCGGCTGGCTGGTCCCCGTCGCCAACTTCTGGGTCCCCTTCCGGGTGGTGCGGGACATCCGCGGAGCGGTCCTGCCCGACGGGCAGCGCCGGGTCGCCCTGGGCCTGTGGTGGCCCTTCTGGCTGCTGTCCGGCCTGCGCGTCTTCACCTCGTCCGATCAGGACGTGGAGATCATTGTCCGGTCCGTCGCCGTCGTCGCGCTCACCGTCGCGTTCATCCACTGGGTGAGGATCGTCCGGGAGACCACGGCGGCCCAGGAGAAGGCCGCCGGGTTCGCCTGATCGGGGTGGTGGCGGGACGTAACCTGCCGTCATGACCACACCCGCTTCGGCGTCGCGACCTCCTCGCGCAGAGCTGCACGTGCACATCGAGGGCACGCTGGAACCGGAGCTTGCGTTCGAGCTCGCCGCCCGCAACGGCGTGGCGCTGCCGTATCCAGACCCCGCGAGCCTGCGTGCCGCGTACGAGTTCGAGGACCTGCAGTCGTTCCTCGACCTGTACTCGGCCGCCATGTCGGTGCTCCGCACCGAGGCCGACTTCGCCGACCTGACCCGCGCCTACCTGGTGCGGGCGGCGCGAGCCGGGGTGCGCCACGCGGAGATCAGCTTCGACCCGCAGGCGCACCTGGTGCGCGGGGTTCCGCTGGAGGACGTCGTCAACGGTATCGCCGGCGTCCTCGAACGCAGCGAGGCCGAGCACGGCATCACCACGCTGCTCATCGCCGCGTTCCACCGCGACCGGGACAGCGCCGACGCGCTCGACGTCCTGGAGCGGCTGCTCGCGGCGGACGCGCCGATCGTCGGCGTGGGGCTGGACAACGCGGAGGTCGGGTACCCGCCCGGCCTGTTCCAGGCCGTCTACGCGCGTGCGGAGGAAGCCGGGCTGCGCCGCACCGCGCACGCGGGGGAGGAGGGGCCCGCCCAGAACATCCGGGACGCGCTCGACCTCCTGCACGCCGAGCGGATCGATCACGGCATCGCCGTCGTCGACGACCCGGAGCTCGTCGCCCGCGTCGTGGCGGAACAGGTCCCCTTCACCGTGTGCCCCGTCTCCAACGTGCGGCTCCGCGCCGTCCCCGCCCTGGCCGAGCACCCGCTGCCCGCGATGATCGAGGCGGGCATGCTCGTCAGCATCAACTCCGACGACCCGCCGTACTTCGGCGCCTACGTGGACGACGTCGACGACGCCGTCACCGCGGCCTTCGACCTCACCCGGGAGCAGCGGGCGGCGCTCGCGGCGGCGTCGTTCAGCGGGTCGTTCCTGCCGCCGGACCGGGTCGCCGCCTATCTGGCAGAGGTCGAGTCCTGGCGGGTCGCCGGCGCCTGAGCGGCCGGGCCTGACCAGCCGGTCCGCTGGGCCGTGACCGGCGTCAGCCCGCGAGCAGCGCAGGCCCGACCGTCCCTGCGGCCCGGTCGAACGCCGCCTCGCGTGCGCTCTCGTCCCCGGGCAGCAGGCCGGCCAGCTCCAGAGACACCAGCCCGTGCACCAGCCCCCACAGCCCGACGGCGGCGCTCAGCACGCGTTCGGGCGGCGCGCCGGCGAGCGCCCTGGCGACGGCGTCGTGCAGCACCTGGAAGGTGGGCCGGTCGACGGCTTCCGCCGGACCGCCGTCGGCCGGTGCCACCGCGCGGTAGAACATGACGCGGTAGAAGTGCGGGTCTGCCAGGGCGAACTTCCGGTACGCGCCGCCGAGGGCGCGCAGGTCCGCCGCGGGGTCGTGGCCCTGGCCGACGGCGGCGAGGTGCTCGGCGAAACGCCGGAAGCCCTCGTCGCTGACCGCCGCGACCAGCGCCTCGCGCGAGCCGAAGAGCGCGTAGACGGCCGAGGCACTGGTGCCCGCCTCCGCTGCGACCTTGCGTACGGTCACGGCGCTCTCGCCGTCGGACGAGATCATCCGCGAGGCGACCTCGAGGAGCCGGGTGCGCAGGGCGTCGTCGTGCAGTCGTGGTCGAGCCATGGCGCGAGTCTAGAAGCCTTGACGCGCGTTTGCGAACGTTGTTTGATAACACTGTTATGAAACACCGGAACAGCTAGTCCCTGGAGGACGCCGTGCTCGAGCTCTCGGATCCGGCCCGCATCACAGCGGGCATCGTGCTGCTGACCGTCGTGGGGATCGAGTCGGGCGGGTTCTTCCTGCTCAAGGTCTTCGGCGGCCGGATGGTCACCACCGACCTGCAGAAGAGCTTCTACCGGGCAGGCCACGCGCACGCGGGCGTGCTCGTGATCCTCGGCCTGCTCTGCCTGCTCCTGTCCGAGGCGACGAGCCTGACGGGGTTCGCGCACTGGCTGGCCGCCACCGGCGTGCTGTACGCGGCGATCCTGATGCCCGCCGGGTTCTTCTTCTCCGCGATGGGCGAGGGGCGGACGAAGCCCAACCGCGCAGTCGTGCTGCTCCCGATCGGCGCGGCGGTCCTTGCCGCCGGGGTCGTGACGCTGGCGGTGGGGCTGCTCCTGGGCTGAGCCGGAGGTGCAGCGCAGGGTGCGGGCCGAGGAACGAGGTGCGCGCCCGAAGCGGAACCGCAGGCTCAGGCCATACCGGCGGAGCCTGAGCCGGAGCCTGATCCCGGCAAAGCGGACAAGGACCCGGTCCCGGGACACACCGCGAGGCCTCCTGGGCCCAGCCGCCCTCCCCGGTTACGGTGGCGACATCATGGCGACCCGCACGTCGGCCCGGCGAAGCTCCGGGAAGGGATCCGGGCAGGGCGCGAAGAGCGCCAAGCCCAAGGCTGCCGCGTCGAAGCGACCGGCGCAGCGCCGGGGGGCTGCCCGCCCGGCGGCCAAGGCCGCGTCCGGTCCGTCTCGTCCGCCGTGGCCGGTCCGTGCACTACGCGGCCTGTGGATGGGTATGGCGCACGCGGTGGGTGGCGCCACTCGCGCGGCCGGGCCGCGGACGGCGCAGGACCCGTCCGACGAGGGCACGCAGAAGCAGCAGGGAGGACAGGAACTGGAACCGGACCACCGGCGCGACGGCGTCGGCTTCGCGCTGCTCGCGGTCGCGGTGATCGTCGCCGCACGCGAGTGGTGGGGCATCGACGGACCGTTCGGCGACGGAGTGCACGCGGTGGTCGCCGGCACCTTCGGCATCGCGGGCGTAGCCCTGCCCGTGCTGCTCGTCTGGCTCGCCTTCCGCGTCATGCGCCACCCGGAGCGTGCCCAGCAGAACGGCCGGGTGGCGATCGGGCTCAGCTTCCTGGTGGTCGCCACGTGCTCGCTCGTGCACATCAGCGCGGACCTGCCCTCGCCGACGGCGGGCTTCGCCCCCGTGCAGGACGCCGGCGGCATCATCGGGTTCCTCTTCGCGACGCCGGTGGTCACCGGCCTGACGCAGTGGTTCGCGATCCCGCTCTACGTCCTGGCCGGCTTCTTCGGCGTCCTGATCGTGACGGCGACGCCGGTGCACCGGATCCCGGCGCGCCTGCGCGGCATGTACGACCGGCTGACCGGTAACCACCGCGAGGAGGACGCCACCGACGAGGACGGGCTCGCGCTCGCCGACGGCGTCTCGCGGCACGACGGCACCGCCGGGACCACGAAGCGCCGCAAGCGCCGCACCAAGGAGGAGATCGCCGCCGAGAAGGAGCGCCTCGCCGGGTTCGTGGGCGACGAGGCCTTCGAGAAGGCCGCCGAGGTGGAGGCCGCCGAGCGTGCGGCGAAGGCCGGCAGGCTCATGACGCAGCGCATCCCGACCAGCGAGTCCGCGGGCAAGGTCACCGGCGCTCCGGCCATCGGTCCCGGGGTGCTCGGCCCCGACGGCGAGCGGGCGGCGTCGTCGGCTCCCAAGGCCGGTCCCAAGTCCGACGGGCCCCGGCCGCCGCAGGCGAGCGAGCCGATGCCTCGGGGTGTGCAGCCCATGCTGGACGGCGACACGGTCTACCTGCTGCCCGACGAGGACCTCCTGGTCGCGGGAGCGCCCCACAAGGCACGGTCGGCGGCGAACGACCGCGTGGTCGAGTCGCTGACGGGCGTGTTCGAGCAGTTCGGCGTGGACGCCAAGGTCACCGGCTTCAGCCGCGGGCCCACGGTCACGCGGTACGAGGTCGAGGTGGGCGCCAAGACCAAGGTCGAGCGCATCACGTCGCTCTCCAACAACATCGCGTACGCGGTCGCGAGCGCGGACGTGCGCATCCTGTCGCCCATCCCGGGCAAGTCCGCCATCGGCATCGAGATCCCGAACACGGACCGCGAGACCGTCGTGCTGGGCGACGTGCTGCGCTCGGGCGCCGCGCGGCGCACCGAGCACCCCATGGTGATGGGCGTGGGCAAGGACGTCGAGGGCGGCTACGTCGTGGCGAACCTCGCGAAGATGCCGCACATCCTCGTGGCCGGTGCCACCGGCGCGGGCAAGTCGAGCTTCATCAACTCGATGATCACGTCGATCCTGATGCGCTCCACGCCCGAGCAGGTGCGCCTCATCCTGGTGGACCCCAAGCGTGTCGAGCTGACCGTCTACGAGGGCATCCCGCACCTCATCACGCCGATCATCACCAGCCCCAAGAAGGCCGCCGAGGCTCTCGACTGGGTGGTGCGCGAGATGGACGCCCGCTACGACGACCTGGCGATGTTCGGCTACAAGCACATCGACGACTTCAACACGGCGGTCCGGGCCGGCAAGGTCAAGCCGCTGCCGGGCTCGGAGCGCAAGATCGCGCCGTACCCGTACCTGCTGGTCGTGGTCGACGAGCTCGCCGACCTGATGATGGTCGCCCCGCGTGACGTCGAGGCCTCGATCCAGCGCATCACGCAGCTCGCCCGCGCGGCCGGCATCCACCTCGTGCTGGCGACGCAGCGTCCGTCCGTCGACGTCGTCACCGGGCTCATCAAGGCGAACGTGCCGTCGCGGCTCGCGTTCGCGACGTCGTCGGTCACCGACTCGCGAGTCGTGCTGGACCAGCCGGGAGCCGAGAAGCTCATCGGTCAGGGTGACGCGCTGTTCCTGCCCATGGGCGCCGCCAAGCCGATGCGCGTCCAGGGCGCCTGGGTCACCGAGTCCGAGGTGCACCAGGTCGTCGAGCACGTGAAGAGCCAGCTCAAGCCTGTGTACCGCGAGGACGTCGCCGCGCCGGCCGCGGCGAAGAAGCAGGTGGACGACGACATCGGCGACGACCTCGACCTGCTGCTGCAGGCCACGGAGCTCGTGGTCACCACGCAGTTCGGCTCGACGTCGATGCTGCAGCGCAAGCTCCGCGTGGGGTTCGCCAAGGCGGGGCGGCTCATGGACCTCCTGGAGTCCCGCGAGATCGTGGGGCCGTCGGAAGGCTCAAAGGCCCGCGACGTGCTGGTCGCGGCGGACGACCTCCCGTCGGCGCTCGCCCTCATCCGTGGTGACCAGCAGCCGCCGCAGGTCTTCGACCAGTCGTCCTCGGGGGACGACGGCGCGGACGACGGCTCCCCCGCGCCGGACCAGTACGCCGACGGCACCGACGGCCACATGGCCCCGGTCGCCACGGACTACCACGACGACGCCGAGGCGCTGCGCTGACCTGATCCGCGAAGTAGAGCGCCTGTCCGAGCCCCCTTGGCTGAAGCCGGGAGACTCGGACAGGCGCTCTACTTCGCGGATCCTGTCTTCGCGGATCCTGTCAGCGGGTGCGCGGGACGACGCGTGGCGGTTCGCCCGTCGAGGTGGGCGGCCGGTCCTGCTCCTTCGCGCCGTCCCCGGCTGCCTCCTGCGCGATCAGGAGGCGCTCCTGGAGCTCGGCGGTCGTGAGCTGGGCGCCGTCCGGCCGCGCGAGGGCGTCGCGGGTGCTTCGCAGGCGGTGGCCCGCCGCGCGGTCGACAGTGGTCGCCGCCCAGCGGACACCGGTGACCCGGGTGCGTCCCTCAGGGGGCTGCACGATGTCCGCCACCATCAGCAGGCCGACGGCGGAGGCCGGCACGCAGCAGTCCGCCCCCTGGTTGGACAGGAGGTTGCCCAGGCCGTAGGCCACCCACATCCCGTCGCCCTCCGGGCCGCCGCTGAGGCGTTCGACAGGCTGCGGGACGTGGGCGTGGTGACCGATCACGAGGTCGATCTGCCGCGAGCGGGCCAGGGCCCGTATCGCGGCCCGCTGGTGGTCCGTGGGCTCGGTGTCGTACTCGACCCCGTCGTGCAGGCTGGCGACCACGAGGTCCGCTCCGGCCGCCCGCGCCGCCCTGGCCTGCCGGGCGATCCGTGCGGGGTCGATGATGTCCACCGACCAGGTCCCGCGGGGCGGCTCGAGCCCGTTCAGCCCGTACGTCGCGGAGAGGTGGGCGATGGTGACGGTCCGGCCGTCGCGGTCCAGCTCGTAGAACTGGGCGCCGCGTGCCTCCTGCTTGTCGCGCGCCGTCCCGACGTGGCCCATCCCGGCCTTGTCGAACGCGTCGAGAGTCGCCGCGAGGGCGTCGTACCCGCCGTCGGCCGCGTGGTTGGACGCCGTCGAACAGCCGTCCCAGCCCTGCTCGCCCAGGTCGCGGACGATCTCGCCGGGCGCGCGGAACACCGGATAGCCCGACGGCGCCACGCCTGGCGGCGCGACCGGTACCTCCAGGTGGCACAGGGCCAGGTCGGCGCCGGCGACCCAGGGATCGATGCCCGACAGCAACGGCGAGTAGTCGATACCGTCCGCTCCGGTCGCGGACTCGTTGACCGCCTTGTGGGTCAGGACGTCGCCCGCGGCGAGCAGGGTGAGCTCGATGTCCTGCGGAGGTGGGGGCGGGGGTGACGGCGTGGCCGAGGGGGACGGAGTGGTGCTCGCGCTGCCGGAGGGATCCGCGGCCGGGTCGGCGGCAGGGGTGCAGCCGGCGGCGGTGACGACGAGCGCGGTGGTCAGCGCCACGTGGGCCAGTAACCGCGGGGCGCGGACGGTATTCACCTGCGGATGCTATGGCAGGCAGTCCTCCGCTGCGAGCGTGACGCGCGCCGGGCGGTCCGACCGCGGGTGAACCGCCGTTAGGCTTGAGCAATGGTCAACGACGCTCCGTCGCCCTGGAATATTGCGAACGTCGTCACGATGATTCGCATCGCCATGGTCCCGTTCTTCGCCTGGGCACTACTCGTCGAAGGCGGGGACGACATCACGTGGCGGCTCGTGGCCACGGCGATCTTCGTGGTCGCCGCCGTCTCCGACAAGGTGGACGGCTACCTCGCCCGGTCGCGTGGGCTGATCACCGACCTGGGCAAGCTGCTCGACCCGATAGCGGACAAGCTGCTCGTGGGCGCCGCCCTGATCCTGCTCTGGATCCCCCTGGGCGAGCTGCCCTGGTGGATCCCGGTGATCATCCTGGTGCGCGAGCTCGGCATCACGTTCATGCGCATGGGCATGCTCAAGTACGAGGTGATGCCGGCGTCGCGCGGCGGGAAGCTCAAGACGGTGCTGCAGGCCGTGGCGATCTCGATGTTCCTGCTGCCGCGTGACGGCTTCGAGTGGTTCACGGTGATCGCCTGGGTGGTGCTGATGGCGGCGTTCGTCGTGACCGTCGTGACAGGCGTCGAGTACGTGTACCAGGGCTGGAAGATCCGCCGCGACGCGCGGGCCAGGACGCAGAGCGTATGAGCGCGCCCCGTCTTCTGGCGGAGACCGCCGCACGGGGCTGGACCATCGGCGTGGCGGAGTCGCTGACCGGCGGTCTGGTCACGGCGGCGCTGGTCGCCGTACCCGGCGCGTCGAGGGTGCTGCGTGGCGGCATCGTCGCGTATGCGACCGACCTGAAGGCCGGGCTGCTCGGCGTGGACGCCGACCTGCTCGCCGAGCGGGGTGCCGTGGACGAGGCGGTCGCAGCCCAGATGGCGGCCGGGATACGCACCGCGACGGGCGCCGATGTGGGACTGGCTACGACCGGGGTCGCAGGACCGGATCCACAGGATGGTCAAGGGCCGGGTGTGGTTTTCGTCGCGGTCAGCACTCCGGTAGCGTCGGAGGTGCAGCGGCTTGACCTCGACGGTGACCGGTCAAAGGTGATCGCTGACTCCGTCCGAGCCGTGCTCGACATGGCGTTGCTGCTCGTCAGCGAGACCTCGGGTGAAAAATTCGACACACCCCACGAAGTTTCCTGAAGTTACAGACATGTGAAGTTTCTTGGTTTAATCTTGCACAGGGCTTGACGCAGGTGCGGTTCGGGAACAAGGCTCATATCCACGGCGTTAGTCCCGGTGTGATCATGAACAGGCCGACCACCCGGAGCGGGCGCAAGAACTCTTCGAGCGCGGGGTACGGTAGAACGAACTCCACGCACGGAGCACGCACCACACGCAAGGCACGTCCGGTCCAGGCAGGGCAGGGCGTGAGTTCAGGGACAGGCACTGAAAGGGGGCGCGAGATGGTCGTACTACGGCGAGAAATCGGAGACGTGCTGCGTGACACGCGGCAGCGTCAGGGGCGCACCCTGCGCGAGGTTTCGTCGGCGGCGCGAGTGTCGCTGGGTTACCTCAGTGAGGTGGAGCGAGGGCAGAAGGAGGCGTCGTCCGAGCTGCTTGGCTCCATCTGCGAGGCGCTCGACGTGCCGCTGTCCTTGGTCCTGCGTGAGGTGAGCGACCGCGTGGCGGTGGCCGAAGGATTCCAGATCCCCGACACGATCCCGGCGGACTTCGTCGCGGGGCTGCTGGCCAGGGGAGGCGACCGGACCGCAGCGCGGCGAGAGGTCGCGCAGTCGGACCTGGCACCTGTTGGCTGAGCCGACAGGCTCGAAGTAGAACTGCAGCGAGACAGAACGAGGGCGGGACCCCACATCGGGGTCCCGCCCTCGTTCTGTCTCGCTGCAGTTCTACTTCGAGCTGGGGGCCTGGCAGGTCGGGCACCAGAACACAGGGCGTTCGTAGGGCTTCTCGTTCGCCGAGCCGACGCTGATCGGGGTGCCGCACCGGTGGCACGGCCGGCCCGCCCGGCCGTGCGCATGCATCTCGACGGCGCCCAGGCCCCGGGCCCGCCCCACCGCGACGCTCCGTTCCATGAGCCTGCGAGCGGTGCGGAGAAGGTCGTCGCGCTCTTCCTCGGTCAGCGCCCCGGCCGTCGTCCACGGGAACAGGCGCCGTGCGAACAGCGACTCCGCCATCCAGATGGTGCCGATGCCCGCGACCGTGCGCTGGTCCAGCAAGGCGGCACACAGCGGCCGGTCGGGCTCGCGGACGAGCCGTGCCGAGGCGTCGGGCAGCCCGGTGGTGGGAAAGTCGGCGCCGAGCACGTCCGGGCCCAGCCCGTTGAGGATCCGCTGCTCGTCGTGGGTGCGCAGCAGGTCGAGCATCCCGAGGTGCCATCCGGTAGCGGTCCAGGCGTCCGTCGCGAGCACCGCACGGATGGCGGGGTTACGCGCCGACGCGTCGCGCGAGCCCGTGCGGTGGACCTTCCAGAGTCCCTCCATGCGCAGGTGCGTGTGGAGGGTGCGACCGTCGTCGAAGCGGGTCAGCAGGTGCTTGCCGTATGCGCTGGTCTCCAGCGCGGTGGCGCCCGTCAGGTCGGCCCCTCCGGCGCTCGGCCAGCGCAGCTCCGCGCGGACGAGCGGTAGTCCACGGAGCGCGGCCGTGAGGCGCTCGGCCGTGAGTCGCAGTACATCGCCTTCTGGCACGTATGCTCCCCTCGTCGTGGGGCTTCAGCGTAGTGTGCGCCTGGGCAGAGATACGTCGCGCAACCGGCATATCACCCATTCGACACGGCCTGGTCCGGCTTGCGCCCGGATGGCCGTCCGTGCCGTATCAGGGATCGCCCGCAGAAAGATCAGGGCGCGATCAGGGGTAAAACTGATGGTTTCCGCGGGTCCGCTCCAGGACCCTAGTCTCATGACCGCCGCTGCTGTTGACCTGGGGAGACACCCAGACCTGCCGTCCGTGTACGAAGTAGACGCCCGCAGCATGCGGACCGTCGGCTGGTTCGGGGCGACGGCTCTGCTGCCGATGGTCGCGGCGCACGTGGTGGGTGCTTCCGCGGTCGACCCGGTGCTCGACCCGATCAGCTGGTACGCGTTCGTGCCCGGCGGCGGCGAGCTGATCCTGGCCGGCGGCCTGGTCCTGGCAGTACTCGGCCTGATCCTCATGGTGCGGATGTATCGCACGGGGTTGGCCGTCGGCCCCGTCCCGGCCGCGGCGAT
Organism: Promicromonospora alba; assembly: GCF_042654905.1. Classification (NCBI taxonomy): domain Bacteria; kingdom Bacillati; phylum Actinomycetota; class Actinomycetes; order Micrococcales; family Promicromonosporaceae; genus Promicromonospora; species Promicromonospora alba. The sequence goes on along the minus strand of NZ_JBHSFI010000005.1, from coordinate 232,846 downwards.
GATCGTGTTCGCCGTGGCGATGGTTCTGGTCGGTGCGTTCCCGACCGACCCGCCGGGTACTGCCGCGTCGTTCTCGGCCATCGTGCACCGCGTGAGCGCCGCGACGGCGTTCTGTGTGCTGCCGGTGGTCGGGCTGAGCCTCGAGCGGTCGATCGGGCAGCCCCGGTCCGCCCTCCCGCGAGGCCTTCGTTCGGCGGCCATCGCCCTGGGCGTGGTGGTCGCGCTGTTCCTGGTCGTGCACATGTCGCTGGTCTTCTTCGCAGACTCCGGCATCTTCGCGTTCGGTCTCATCGAACGCGTGGGCTTCGTGATCATGATCGGCTTCCTGTTCCTGCTCGCTGCCACGATCGACCGGGAGAGCCTGACCGCGGAGGCCGAGGTGGCCCACGCTGCGACGGGTTCTTCGGCCGGGCACCGGACGGACGAGCAGGCCCTCCTGCTCAGCGGATCGAGATCCGCAGACCTCGTGGCGTGACCGCGAAGCCGGCCTCGACCAGTGCACGCGCCACCGGATGGTGCCGGGCGGCCTCCAGCGCCGGTATGCCGTCGACCCGCTGAACCACCAGGCGACCCAGGCGGCCCTCGCGGACCGTACGGGCCAGCGCGTCGGCGGCGACCGCGAGTCGTGCGGGGCTCTGGCTGAACGACAGCACGGTGCGCCCACCCCGCTCCACGAAGAGGGTGAGGTCACCGTGGGTGAGCACCACCACCGCCCCGGCCTTCCGGCCGGGCCGGTGCGCCGTGACGGACCTGTTCCCCGGGCTCCCGTCCGACGCCGCAGCGCTGTCCAGCACAGGGCCGACGACGGGCCCTTCCCTGCCACCGGACTCCGTGCTCAGCGCGCCGCCCGGCAGGCCGGCGGCTGTGCCGTCCTGAGTCGCTGAACCTGCTGGGCCTGCTGAACCTGCTGAACCTGCTGAACCTGCTGGCCCGTGCGGCCCCGCGGGCCACGCGAGCGCAGCCCCGTACGGGTTGGCGGGGTCCATCGCGGCGAGCACCACCGCGCCGCTCGTGCTGCTCGCACCCGTGCCGGTCGCGAGGGCCGACGTCCGCTCGGCGACCTCCAGCTCGGCCTCGATGATCCGGGTGCGGTCCTGCGCGTCGACCCGTAGGCGATCGACGGCGCCCGGCAGCGCGAACTGGGAACCGCCCAGGTGCTCGACGAAGTAACCGCGGCGCACCGCAGCGCGTTCCTCCAGCCCGGACAGCACGCGATACACGTCGCGGTAGCCCGCCCCGACGCCCTCGGCTGCCGCGCCGGACCGCGTGAGCACGCCGTGCCGTTCGAGCAGCACCTGGGTCAGCGCGTGCGCCCGTACGGTCGGGTCGGCCTCCCGCGTCGGAAGGGCCGCCCAGCGGCCACCGCCTCCCGGCACCGACGTGCTCGCCCGGAGGGCCGAGGCGGGCCGCCCCGGTGACACCGCGAACCGTGAGCGACGCACCGGCCGGGCGCGCGCGGCCGTCCGCGGCGCTCGATGGGCACCGGCGCCGCTGACCCGCTCCCGGAGGGCGCCCAGCCCGTCGTTCGTGACCTGCCCGGCCCAGACGAGGTCCCACAGCACGTCGAGCACCGCGTCCGGCTCGGCGCCGGTGAGCTCGGCCACGCGGGGCAGGAAGAAGCCGCCGGAGCCGGTCAGCAGGTCCAGCACCGCTCGGTGCAGCTCGGAGTCCAGCAGGCTCTCCTCCTCGACCGGTTCGAGCGCGGGCAGGGTGAGCGGGGCGCCGTCGGCCAGGTGGAGCGAGACCAGACCGTCCCCGCCGCCCGAGCCGGGCAGGCGGGAGTGCCCGGCCCACAGGACCTCGCCCGCGACCGTCAGCTCGTCGAGAAGGGCCGGTGAGTAGTCGGTCACTCGTGCGGGCAGCACCAAGGTCTCCAGGGCCGACGCCGGGACGGCGGCGCCCGCGAGCTGCTCGATCGCCTGCACGAGCCCGTCCGCACCCCGCAAAAGACCCGTGGAGACGTTCTGCCAGCGGGGCAGGAAGGCGCCGAGGGCCTCCTGCTCGACGGGCTCCACCTCGGCCCGCAGCACCGCGAGCGAGCGCCTCCGCAGCAGGCGCAGCACCCCTGGGTCGCACCACTCGTCGCCGGTGCCGCCCAGCGAACCGGGGCGCAGGCTGCCGCGCGCGAGCACACCGTCGCCCTCGAGCCGGGCAAGCCCGTGCGTGACTATCGCGACACCCAGCCCGAACCGCTGAGCCACCGCGCCGGCGCCGAACGGCCCGTGCGTGCGGGCGTGGCGGCGCAGGAGGTCACCGAGCGGGTCGGGCACGGGTTCGGTGAACGTCTCAGGGATACCCACCGGGAGCGCCACGCCGAGCGCATCCCGCAGCCGGCCCGCGTCCTCCGCGACCGCCCACTGCTCCATGCCGGCGAACCGGATGCGGATCACGCGGCGGGTGGCCTCCAGCTCGTCGAGCCAGTGCTCCACGGCGTGCCGCGCCTCCTCGCGGGTGCGGGCCTCCAGCTCGTCGAGCGGATGCGGTCCGGTGCGACGGAGCAGGTCCCACAGGCCCTCGGCGTCGCGGGCCTGGCGGTCGGGTGCCAGCCCGGCGAGCTCGGCCTCCGTGCGCTCGACGGCGCCCGGGTCCAGGAGGTCGGACAGGTCCGCGGAACCCTGCTCGCCGAGCAGCTCGGCGAGCAGCTCCGGGTCGAGCGAGAGGGCGGCCGCGCGCCGCTCGGCCAGCGGTGCGTCGCCGTCGTACAGGAACTGGGCGGTGTAGCCGAACAGGAGCGACTGGGCGAAGGGGGAGGGGGTCGGCGTCGTGACCTCCACGACCCGGACCCCGCCGGCTGCGATCTCGCGCATGAGGTCGGCCAGGGCGGCGACGTCGAAGTCGTCCTGCAGGCACTCGCGGGCGGCTTCCAGGACTATCGGGAAGTCGGGGAACTGGCTGGCCACCTCCAGCAGCTGGGCGGACCGCTGGCGCTGCTGCCACAGGGGCTGCCGCTTGTCGGGCCGCCGCCGGGGGAGCAGGAGCGCGCGAGCCGCTGCCTCGCGGAACCGGGCCGCGAACATCACCGACGAGCCCAGCTCGTCGCGGACCGCGCCGAGGACCTCGTCCGGGTCCAGGAGCAGGTCCTCGAGCGTGACCCGGCCGGGAGCGTGCACGGGCCGCGCGCCGGCCTCGTCGCCCTCCGGAGCGGCGGCGCCCGCGTCCCACGTGTCGCCGTCCCAGCCGCCGCCGGAGTCGGGCAGCCGCAGCACTATCCCGTCGTCGGAGTGCATGGCGGCGACGTCGAGACCGAACCGGGCCCTGAGGCGGGCGGAGATCACGAGGGCCCACGGTGCGTGAACCCTGGCGCCGAGCGGCGAGTGGATCACCACGCGCCAGTCGCCGAGCTCGTCGCGGAACCGCTCCACGACGACCGTCCGGTCGTCGGGCACCCGTCCGGTGCCCTGGCGCTGCTCGACGAGATAGGCGGCGAGGTTGTCCGCCGCCCAGGCGTCGAGCCCGCCGTCGCGCAGGTGCTTGCGCCCGGCTTCGGGGTCGGCGGCCAGGGCGGCGTCGGCCTCGCGGACGAATGCGCCGACCGCACGCCCGAGCTCGGCGGGGCGGCCCTGGGCGTCGCCCTTCCAGAACGGCAGACGTCCGGGGAGACCCGGTGCCGGGGTGACCAGCACCCGGTCGGTGGTGATCTCCTGGATGCGCCAGGTGCTCGACCCGAGCGTGAACGTGTCGCCGACCCGGGACTCGTAGACCATCTCCTCGTCCAGCTCGCCGACCCGCTTGCCGCCGCGCATGCGGGCGCCGCCACCGGTCACCGCGTCGGTGAGGGCGTCGCCAGGGGCTCCGCCGTCCGGTGCGTCGGTGGCGAGGAAGACGCCGTAGGCGCCCTTGTCCGGGATGGTGCCGCCGCTCGTCGCGGCGAGGCGCAGGGCTCCGGGCCGGCCGCGCAGCATGCCTGTGGCGCGGTCCCAGGTGATGCGGGCACGCAGCTCCGCGAAGTCCTCGCTGGGATAGCGGCCGGCGAGCATATCGAGCACGGCCCGCCAGGTGGCGTCGCCGAGGTGCGTGAACGGCGCGGACCGGCGGACGAGCGCGAGCAGGTCCTCCTCGGCCCAGTCGTCGACGGCCAGAGCCGCCACCACCTGCTGCGCCAGGACGTCCAGGGGGTTGGCGGGGACGTGCATGTGCTCGATCTCGCCTGCGCGCATGCGCTGCGCGATGACGGTGGCCGGCACGAGGTCGCCGCGGAACATCGGGAAGACCACGCCCTTGGACACCGCACCCACCTGGTGGCCGGCGCGGCCGATGCGCTGCAGCCCGCTCGCCACGGACGGTGGTGCTCCGACCTGGACCACCAGGTCCACCGCGCCCATGTCGATGCCGAGCTCCAGGGACGACGTGGCGACCACGGCGGGCAGCCGGCCCTCCTTGAGCTCGTTCTCGGTGCGTGTGCGCTCCGCGCGGCTCATCGACCCGTGGTGGGCGCGCGCCAGGATCATCCCGCCCTGGCCGGTCGCGTCCGTGGTCATGTCCCGGCCTGGCACGGCCTCGGGCATGCCGCGTTGTCCGGGCACGGGACGGGGGATGCCGGCGCTGGTGCCCGACTGGCCCGGCACGAGCGCGGCCCAGGTGCTCGCGGGGTCGGCGACCTCGAGCCCCTGGCGCTGCGCCCACACCTCGTTCATCCGGGCGGTCAGCCGCTCGGCGCCCCGCCGGTTGTTGGTGAAGACGATGGTCGAGGTGTGGTCGGCCACGAGGTCGACCACGCGCTCCTCGACGTGCGGCCAGACCGAGGCCCTGCGCAGCGGCCGCGTGGCCTCGCCCGAGAGGTCGATCTCGTCGTCACCCGACGCCGCGGCGTCGGACGGACCGGTGGCGGGCGCGCTGTCGAGGTCTGCGAGGTCGGGAACGGGTACGACCACGTCGATGGCCCACTCCTTGTGCGACGGCGGCTGCACGACGGCGACCTCACGGGCCGAACCGTCGGCCCGTCCGCCGCCGAGGAACCGGGAGACGACGTCCACCGGGCGCACCGTCGCGGACAGCCCGATGCGCTGCGCGGGCCGGTCGAGGAGGGCGTCGAGGCGTTCCAGGCTGAGGGCGAGGTGTGCGCCGCGCTTGGTGCCGGCGACGGCATGGATCTCGTCGAGCACCACCGTCTCCACCCCGGCGAGCCCGGCGCGGGCCGCCGAGGTGAGGATGAGGAAGAGCGACTCCGGGGTCGTGACGAGGATGTCCGGGGGCCGGGTGGCGAACGAGCGCCGCTCGTTGGCCGGCGTGTCGCCGGTGCGCATGCCGACCGTGACGTCCGGGACCACCACGCCGTCCCTTGCCGCGGCCTGCCGGATGCCGGTGAGGGGGGAGCGCAGGTTGCGCTGCACGTCGGCGGCGAGGGCCTTGAGCGGCGACACGTACAGCACGCGGCAGCGGCGGGCGCGGTCCTCGGGCGGGGGAGCGGACATGATCCGGTCGATCGACCAGAGGAACGCCGCGAGCGTCTTGCCCGATCCGGTCGGCGCGACCACGAGCGCGTGCTGGTCGCGCGCGACGGCGTCCCACGCGCCGGCCTGGGCGGCGGTGGGCTGCGCGAACGCCCCGGTGAACCATGCGCGGGTTGCGGGTCCGAACCGGGAGAGCGGGTCGTCGGGCGTTGCCATGGACCCCATTCTGGCCCTGACCACTGACACCGGCCCGGAGTTCACCGAGCGGGCAGGGGGAGACGTAGGGTTGACGGGTGCGCGAACGGGATTTCTGGCAGCTGATCGACGAGGTGTTCGGTCCGGGCTACGGGCGTGCCCTCGCCCGCGAGCAGGTGCTGCCCGCGCTCGACGGCCGGACCCCGGCCGTCGCGCTGGAGGACGGCGACGAACCTCGTGACGTGTGGCACGCGCTGTGCGACGCGCTGGACGTGCCCGACGCCGACAGGTGGGGCAACGACAAGTACCGGCAGGCGCCGCCGCCCCGCCGCTGAGGCGCTGGTCGACGGTTCCCGGAGCCGCTCGGTGCGGGAACCACCGCACCGACGAGATGTCCTGCGACACACCGATGTGTCGTGCCTTGCCTCGAACACGCGTTCGGCTAGACTTTGACCACAGACACGGATTTCGGAACGTCGTCCACAGGCGGCGGCCGGAGAAGGCGTCCGTGTCAGTGGCTCCGCGTACGGTCGGCAACGACGTACAGAGCCATCCATGTCGGCGCACAGAGCGCCCCTGAACCGAAGGTGTTGCACATGCCCGCACCAGCAGATCGCGACAAGGCCCTCGAAGCGGCCCTCGCCCAGATCGACCGCAGCTTTGGCAAGGGCTCGGTCATGCGCCTCGGCGACGAGATCCGCGCACCCATCGAGGTGATCCCGACGGGTTCGATCGCCCTCGACGTGGCCCTCGGTATAGGTGGCCTGCCCCGTGGCCGTGTCGTCGAGGTCTACGGTCCCGAGTCCTCGGGTAAGACGACCATCGCGTTGCACGCGGTGGCCAGTGCGCAGCGCCAGGGCGGCATCGCTGCCTTCATCGACGCCGAGCACGCGCTGGACCCGGACTACGCCAAGAAGCTCGGTGTCGACACCGATGCTCTCCTGGTCTCGCAGCCGGACACCGGCGAGCAGGCGCTCGAGATCACCGACATGCTGATCCGCTCCGGTGCGCTCGACATCATCGTCATCGACTCCGTGGCCGCGCTGACGCCCAAGGCCGAGATCGAGGGCGAGATGGGCGACAGCCACGTGGGTCTGCAGGCCCGCCTCATGTCGCAGGCCCTGCGCAAGATCACGGGTGCCCTCAGCCAGTCCGGCACGACCGCGATCTTCATCAACCAGCTGCGCGAGAAGATCGGCGTGTTCTTCGGCTCGCCCGAGACCACCACCGGTGGCAAGGCGCTGAAGTTCTACGCGTCGATCCGCCTCGACATCCGGCGTATCGAGACCCTCAAGGAGGGTACGGACGCGGTCGGTAACCGCACCCGGGTGAAGGTCGTCAAGAACAAGATGGCGCCGCCGTTCAAGCAGGCCGAGTTCGACATCCTGTACGGCCACGGCATCTCCCGCGAGGGCGGCCTGATCGACATGGGCGTGGAGCACGGCTTCGTGCGCAAGTCGGGCTCGTGGTTCACCTACGAGGGTGACCAGCTCGGCCAGGGCAAGGAGAACGCGCGGGCCTTCCTGCGGGACAACCCCGACCTCGCCAACGACATCGAGAAGCGCGTCAAGGAGAAGCTGGGCGTGGGCCCGAAGGTCGACGCGCCGGCGGTCGAGAGCGCGGGCGCCACCACGGCGGCTTCCGCCACCGACACCGCACCGGCTGCGGGTACCGTCGCCGCGGCGAGCTCGTCCTCGCGGACGACGACCACGGCGAAGGCCACCAGGTCGACCACCGCACGGTCGAAGGCCACCAAGCCGGCGGTGTCGAAGACCGCCGAGAAGGCCGAGGCGGCCGCCGAGAAGGCGCCGTTCTGACGTGCAGTACGGTGATCCAGCGGATGGTCCCGGCGTGGGGAAGCGTCGGGGCCGTCCGGCCGCTCGGGAAGGTGGCTGGACGAGCAGCCGCGGAGGGCGCGGCAGCGCCGACCGAGCACCCCGCAAGACCGTCGCGGAACGCCTGGAGTCCGGCGAGATCAGCCGGGACGAGGCCGTCGAGAAGGCCCGCGAGACGGTCCTCAAGATCCTGACCGCGGCGCAGAAGTCCCGCCGCGAGCTGGAGCAGTCCCTGGCTCGCAAGGGTTACCCGGAGGACGTCGTCGTGCAGGTGCTCGACAGGTTCGACGAGGTGGGCCTGGTGGACGACGCGACCTACGCGGAGACCATCGTCCGCACCCGCCACGCCGAGCGGGGCCTCGCACGGCGCGGTATCGCCGCGGAGCTGCGCAGGCGCGGCATCGACGAGGACACGGCCATCGAGGCCCTGGACCAGCTCGACCCCGACGACGAGCGGGCGGCCGGCGCCAAGCTGGCCACCAAGCTGATCACCCGCACGCGAAGCCTGGACCGCGAGGTCCGCGTCCGTCGTGCCGTCGGCTCGCTGGCACGCAAGGGCTACTCGCCCGGGCTGGCCTTCGAGCTGGTCCGCGAGGCGCTCGCCGCGGAGGGCGAGGACACGGACGACCTCGGCTACGCCGAGGACTGACGCCTAGGGCTGACGCCTAGGACTGACGTCGGGGACTGACGCCGGGGACTGACGGTTCGACGGAGCACGGACCCCACCAGGACTTCCGCCACGGATACCCCACGGATTCCGCCCCCGCCGCCGCGGATTCCGCAGAGAAGGCCGGGTGGTCAGCAGCTCGCGCTGCCGACCACCCGGCCTCTTGTCGTTCGTCCCTCCGGCGGTACTGGAGGGGCTCAGATGTTGTTAGGGCCACCTGCCGCTGTGGCCACTGCGGTCGGGTCACCGATGCCGGTGCCCGCGCGGGTCGTCCCGGAGGTCCTGCTGGACAGCAGTTTGGACAGCCGGTGCGCCACCACGGTGAGCAACCAGTTGACCAGGATGAACACCACGGCGACGAGGGCGAGCACCTGCAGCGGGTTGCCGTCGCCCGACGCGACGATCTGGCCGGCGCGCAGCAGCTCGGAGGCACCGATGATCGACCCGAGGGCGGAGTCCTTCAGGACCACGACGAGCTGCGAGACCATCGCGGGCAGCATCGCGATGAGGGCCTGTGGCAGCTGGATCGAGCGGAGGGTCTGGCCCTGGGTGAGGCCGATGGCAAGACCGGCCTCACCCTGGCCGTTCGGCAGGTTGCCCACGCCGGAACGCACCAGCTCGGCGATGACCGAGCCGTTGTAGAGGATCAGCGCGACGACCACCGCCACGAACGCCTTGTCGTCCAGGCCCCGGAACACCTGGCCGAACAACCCGTAGAAGAACACCATCATGAGGAGCACGGGCACGGCGCGGAGGAACTCCACCACCGTTCCGCACACCCAGCGCACGGGAGCGAGCTGCGACAGCCTGCCCATACCGAAGAGGAGCCCGAAGGCGACGGCACCGACGATCGCGAACGCTGCCGCACGCAGCGTGTTGATCAGCCCCGGGAGGAGGTAGTACTGCCAGGTGCGCTCCGAGAGCGCCGGCCCCCATAGTTCCCAGGACAGCTGGTCCTTGGCGTCGAGCTGGACCAGGATCCAGGCGACGAGGCCGAGCGCGATGAGTGCGCCGAGCACGTTCCCACCGAGGATCCACGCGCGGGACCGCGGTCCGGGGGCGTCGAAGAGGACGGAGGAGCTCATCGCTTCACCGCCAGACGCTGGGACAGCCAGGTCGTCAGCAGACCGATCGGGATCACCAGGATGACGTAGCCGATGGCGAACGTCGCGAAGATTCCCCAGATGTAGGGGGCGTTGAATTCGATCATCGTCTTCATGACTGAGGAGGTCTCCGTGGAAACGCTGGCCGCGGCGGCGACCGTCGAGTTCTTCAGCAGCGCGATGAGCGTGTTGCCCAACGGCGCGATGGCGCCGCGAAAGGCCTGCGGCAGGATCACCAGGCGCGCGGCGGGCATGAACGACAGGCCGATCGCGCGGGCGGCCTCGGCCTGCCCCAGCGGCACGGTGTTCACGCCGGAGCGGATGGCCTCGCACACGAACGCCGCGTGGTAGACGGCCAGGCCGATGACGGCGAAGCGGAAGAAGTTGCTGACGAAGTCCTCCGCGAGACTCACCTGGAGCTGCGTCCATACGGCGAGGACCAGGAAGGTCATGATGATCGTCAGCGGGGTGTTACGGAAGATGTTCACGTACGCGGCACCGGTCCACTGCAGCGACGCAATGGGGGAGATGCGCATGAGCGCCAGCACGGTGCCGAGCACCAGGGCGAACAGCGCACCCCAGAACGTGAGCTGGATGTTGGTCCAGAACGCCCCGAGCACGTCGTATTGCCCCAGGAGCGCTCCGAGCCCGGACAGATAGTCGTTCACGGGTCACCTTTCGGGTGAGGCGCTGCCCTGCTGGGCGCGCCCCGGTCGGTCAGGTCGTGGACGGCGGGAACACCGTCCACGCAGCGACCGGGATCGCGCCTGGCACAGCAGGCGCGATCCCGGTTCACGGCGACGACGTCAGGCGCAGGGCTCCGGCGTCGGCGGGTTGAGGTCCGCGTTCGGGGTGTAGTCGGCACCCTCCGTGTTCGCGGCGACTGCTTCCTCCCACGCACCGTCTTCGATCATCTTGGTGATCGCGGCGTTGATGGCCTCGCACTGGTCGGAGCCCTTGGGGAGGCCGACACCGTACTTCTCCTCCGAGAACGGGTTACCGACGACCTTGAGGTTGCCGTCGCCGTTGGCTGCCGAGAGGCCGGCGAGGATGATGTCGTCGGTCGTGACGGCGTCGACCTGGCCCGCGGTCAGAGCCGTGACGCACTCGGCGTAGCCCGGACGCTCCAGGAGCTGGACACCCTCGGCGTAGTCGGTCTTGATCTTCTCGGCCGACGTAGAACCGGTGACCGAGCAGAGGTTCTTGCCCTCGAGGTCCTGCGGGCCGGTGATGTCCGTGTTGTCGGCGGCGACCAGCAGGTCCTGACCTGCGACGAAGTACGGGCCGGCGAAGTCGATGACCTCCTTGCGGTCATCGGTGATCGAGTAGGTGGCGAAGATCATGTCGACGTCACCGTTCTGCAGCATCGCCTCGCGGTTGGCCGAGGGCGACTCCTTGAAGGTGATCTGGTCCTCGCTGTAGCCGAGCTCGTTCGCCACGTACTTCGCGACGTCGACGTCAAAACCGGTGTACTCGGCACCGTCCTGCAGGCCGAGGCCCGGCTGGTCGTACTTGATGCCGATGGTGATGCCGTCGCCGCCGGCACCGCCGTCAGTGGCGCCATCGGTCGGCTCGCCGCCGACCTCGGCGCCGCCACAGGCGGAGAGAGTAAGAGTGGTCGCTGCCGCCATTGCCAGCAGCCCCATGGTGTGCTTGCGCATGATTCCCCTTCGGTAAGTACGGGATCCGGTACCGGAACCCTTGGGATCAGTCAGAGAAATTCAGTGGGTAAGGATCTTGGAGAGGAAGTCGCGGGCACGCTCGCTCTTGGGCGCCGTGAAGAACTCCTCGGGGGGAGCCTCCTCGACGATCTGGCCGTCCGCCATGAAAACCACGCGGTGCGCTGCCTTGCGGGCGAAGCCCATCTCGTGCGTGACGACGATCATGGTCATGCCCTCCTCGGCGAGCGACACCATGACGTCGAGGACTTCGTTGACCATCTCGGGGTCGAGCGCGGAGGTCGGCTCGTCGAACAGCATGACCTTCGGCTTCATGGCCAGGGCCCGGGCGATGGCCACACGCTGCTGCTGCCCGCCGGAGAGCTGCGCGGGCATCTTGCGCGCCTGGTTGCCCACGCCGACCCGCTCCAGCAGGGTCATGGCCTCGGCCTCGGCGTCCTTCTTCGACAGGCCGCGCACCTTGCGCGGCCCGAGCGTCACGTTGTCGAGCACGGTCTTGTGCGCGAACAGGTTGAACGACTGGAAGACCATGCCGACCTCGGCCCGCAGCTTCGCGAGGGCCTTGCCCTCCTCGGGCAGGTTCTTGCCGTCGACGGTGATGGTGCCGTCGTCGATGGTCTCGAGGCGGTTGATCGCTCGGCACAGCGTCGACTTGCCGGACCCGGACGGGCCGATCACGACCAGCACCTCGCCCTTGCGGACGGTGAGGTCGATGTCCTGCAAGACGTGCAGCGCACCGAAGTGCTTGTTGACGTGCTTCAGCTCTACGAGGGGCGCCCCGAGGACGCGGTCCGACGTCGGAGCGTCCACGGTCTCGTCGGCCGCCGGTTGGCCGGTGGTCGGGGTGCTCTGGTCCATCCCTTGAACCTAACGATCCGATGTTTCAAGGACCAAGTCGACGGGTCATCGGGGGACAACGTTTCGGTAACAGATGCCCGCAATGGACCAAGATGCTCGTGTTCGGCGCGGCTCGACAGGGGTCGTAAAATCGACGGGATGTCCACGACCGCCCTCACCCCAGCCCTGCCCGACGCCGCCGCGACCGACCGCTGGACCGATCCAGCCGTCCACGACGAGGCTCCGGAGCAGCAGCCCCGTACGTACATGGTGCGCACGCTGGGCTGCCAGATGAACGTGCACGACTCCGAGCACATGGCCGGGATGCTCGAGGAAGCGGGTTACACGCGAGCCTCCAGCGCGGACGAGGCGGCGAGCTCCGCCGACGTCGTGGTGATCAACACGTGCGCCGTGCGCGAGAACGCGGCCAACAAGCTGTACGGCAACCTCGGCCAGCTCGCCGGCATCAAGGCGACGCGTCCGGGCATGCAGATCGCGGTCGGCGGGTGCCTGGCACAGAAGGACCGCGGGGACATCGTGGCGAAGGCGCCGTGGGTCGACGTCGTCTTCGGCACCCACAACCTCGACGCCCTGCCGGTGCTGCTGGAGCGCGCCCGGCACAACGAGGCGGCGCAGGTCGAGATCGCGGAGTCGCTGCAGGTCTTCCCGTCCACGCTGCCGACCAAGCGGGAGTCGGTCTACGCCGGCTGGGTGAGCATCTCGGTGGGCTGCAACAACACGTGCACGTTCTGCATCGTGCCGCACCTGCGCGGCAAGGAGCGTGACCGCCGGCCGGGGGAGATCCTGGCCGAGGTCGAGGCGCTCGTCGCGGCGGGCGCCATCGAGGTGACCCTGCTGGGCCAGAACGTGAACAGCTACGGCGTCGAGTTCGGCGACCGCGGCGCGTTCGCCAAGCTCCTGCGCGCGTGCGGCCGGATCGAGGGCCTGGAGCGGGTCCGGTTCACGTCCCCGCACCCCGCCGCGTTCACCGACGACGTCATCGCTGCCATGGCCGAGACGCCCAACGTGATGCCGCAGCTGCACATGCCCCTGCAGTCCGGCTCCGACCGGATCCTGCGCGCGATGCGCCGCTCCTACCGCTCGGAGAAGTTCCTCGGCATCCTCGACCGCGTCCGCGCCGTGATGCCCGAGGCCTCGATCACCACCGACATCATCGTGGGCTTCCCGGGCGAGACCGAGGAGGACTTCGCCGAGACGCTGCGCGTCGTCGAGGCCTCGCGGTTCAGCTCGGCGTTCAGCTTCCAGTACTCGCCGCGCCCCGGCACACCCGCCGCGACCATGGACGGCCAGCTGCCCAAGGAGGTCGTGCAGGAGCGGTTCGAGCGCCTGCTCGCCCTGCAGGAGCGCGTCGGCGGCGAGGAGGCCGCGAAGCAGGTCGGTCGCACGCTCGAGGTCCTCGTTGCCGAGGACTCCGGCCGCAAGGGCGGCGAGCGGCACCGCCTGTCGGGCCGCGCCGAGGACAACCGCCTGGTGCACTTCGCCCTGCCCCAGCCCGACGCGCTGGCCAGGCCGGGCGCCTACCTCGCCGACACGGACCTCACGCAGGCACCGGCGAGCCTGGACGACCCGCGCCTCGCCGACGTCGTGCCCGAGGGGCTGCCGCGGCCCGGCGACATGGTGACCGTGACCGTGACGAGGGCCGCCCCGCACCACCTGCTGGCGGACTCGCCGCTCACCGACGGTCTCCCGGTGCGGCGTACCCGCTCGGGCGACGCCTGGGCGGCGCGGGAGAAGGCACGGCTCGGCGGGGGAGAGGACGAGCACTCGCACGGGACGTCCGCGGCGCCGTCCGGCCCGGTCTCGCTGGGCCTGCCGGTCCTGCGTCGCTGACACAGCACCGCTGAGGCGGAAGATGCCTGGCCCGCACCCGTGGTGCGGGCCAGGCATCAGCCGTTCTGCGAGCCTTGCTCCAGGTGACGGACCCGGGCGCGCTGCGTCAGCGCGACCGGCAGGCAGCACACACCGGCGACGACGCACACGATCACGAAGATCCAGGGAAAGCCGTCGTCAGCGTTGAACCCGCGCCAGTTGTCCTGGTAGTTCCCGGCCTGGGCGACCCACCACGCGAACGAGGCGAGCGCGGCCCCGGCCCAGGCCACCACGGCGAAGATGACCCACATGATCACTATGCGGCGAGCGAGCCGGAGGTCGCCGCCGTCCGACCACCGGTCCTTGGCCGCCGAGCTCATGCGAGAGCCTTGGCCAGGACCGTGAACGTGGGGTCCGCCTCGACCGGGACAGGCTTGGGAAGGCGCTCGACCGGCCCGCTGGAGATCTCCCAGGCCTTGTCCTCACCGATCCGGACGGCCGCCGCGCGGTCACCTCCGGCCTGCGCGATCACCTTGATGCTGCCCGCGAACGGCAGGGTGGTGATGTCCTGGTACGTGGCGCGGACGTAGCGCGAGGCGACGTCGATCAGCCGGTCGTCGGCGGGCACCGGAAGTGCTTGCCAGATGCCGTACGGCTTGGGCTCGATCATGGCGGCGCCGTCGGGGGACTTGACGAGGAGCGCGACGTGGTTGGTCTCGCCGGACACCCCGGCGGCCTCGATCCACTCGGTAGCCCGGTTCAGCACCGCGGCGAGCGCGAGGACCGGACCCTGGGGGGTCAGCACCCCCGCGTCGTCGACCGTGGCCATCTTGCGCACGATCAGCGAGCTGAGGCCCGCGCCGAGGAGCGGCGAGCCCTCGGGGACCTCGGGCAGCCGGAGCGACTCGCGGGTCTTCCTGGCGGAGGCGTCGTCGCCGAGCGACAGCAGGCTGAGGAGCTCGAAGCCGGTCAGCTCGATCGTCTGGTCCGCGCGGGGGTCGCGGCTCGTTGTGGTGTCCTGCTCAGTCATCGGTTCCTCCTCGTCGGGCCGGACGGCCGCAATTCTTCCAGGTCAAGGTCGGTGCTCGTGGCCCCGGGGCAGATCACCACGGCAAGAGGTCCTTCGCGCCGTCGAGGAGGTCGCCGCCCGCGTCGAGGACGTCGCCCGCCAGGTCGCCCACCCCGTCGGCGATGTCCCCTGCCGTGTCCCCGACCCAGCCCCCGACGTCCTTCGCGGCGTTCCAGGCCACCTCGGTGACGTTCCCGTCGATGAGGAGATCCGCGACGGCCCAGGCAGCGCCCGCACCGAGGATCGCCCAGCCGACCGGGTTGGAGACCAGGCCGGCCGCGACGAGCAGACCGCCGACGCCGAGCCCGGCGCTGATCGCGCCGTCACCCGCCATCCAGTAGTCGCCCTCGCCGATGCCCTGGCCCATCTGGAACGCGCCGAACGCCACCGAGCCCCAGGCGAAGGCCTTGCCCGCGGTGCCGATGGCACCGCCCCAGCCGCCCGGGAGGGCGTCGGCGACGTTCCAGAGCCCGTGGGCCCAGCGTGCCCCGAGCTCGATGCCGTTGTGGACGAGCCCGCCGGCGGTGGCCACCCAGTTCGCGTCCCCCACGACGTCGAGGACCGTCTTGGCCCAGTTGCCGTCGTCGCCGCCGCCGCCGGACACCGTTCCGCTGCCCGTGGCCGAGGCGCCGGCAAAGGCAGCCGCGCCGGCAGCACCGATCCCGGCACCGGCGTAGTCGTTGCTGGTCTCGTCCTGCTGGTCCGCGTTGCGCTCGATCTTCGACCTGACCTCTGCGAGGTTGGTCGAGACGTCGCGCATGGCCGGCGCGTGGTGACCGTCCCACTCCGCGCGGAACTGGTCACCTCCGGGCCCCAGCCAGTCGACGCTGGACAGCATCGAAGTGACTTCGCTGACGGCGGTGTCCAGCGTCTGCGCTGCCGTGTCGAACTCCCTCGCGAGGGCGCGCAGCTGTGCTAGGTCAGCACCCCACACCTCACCCATCAGTACTCCCTACCGCTCGTCCGGCTGTCAACTGGTCCAGACCGTAGCTGACCAGGCACGATAGGGCGAACACGGGTAAGGGGTAGAACTCCCCATGGCGCGGGCGGGTGTCACTCCTCGTCCGACGGCGGCTTCTCGTCCGACGGCGGGGCCAGCGACGCGACAGTGGAGAAGAACTGGCTGGCCGTGACCAGGCCGCACGACACGGTCTGGGCGAGCTGATCCTCGGTCGCGCCGTGCTCGAAGTCCACCGACACCTCGGCGTACAGGGCGAGCCCCGAGGACTCCTCGCGCGTGTAGACCTTGGGCCAGATGCGCTCGCGGTTCCAGTCGTTGGCGGCCTGCAGCACGGCGAGGCGCGCCCCCGCCGGCAGCGTGCCCGCCCAGCGGCCGCGCACCTGCAGGATCTCGTCGTGCTCGCCCAGCAGCAGGAACCAGAACCGGTTGCCGTCCCAGGTGCCCGTGACGTCGCCGTCGTCGTCGATGCGGAACCGGTAGCCGCGCCGCGAGAGGTCGTCACCGACACGCTGAGTGCTCAGCGGCCGGGGCTTCTCGACCTGCGTGTTCGTGATGGTCCGGACCTGCGCGCCGGAGGACCGCCGCGCGGCCGGGGGACGCGGGTTCAGCAGACGGGCGAGCCAGCGGCCCGCGCCGCGGCCGCCCCCGCCGATGGGCGGGCTCATGGTGCGGACCTCAGCGGATCGGGGAACGTCTCGTCGAGGTGCTCGAAGAACATGGAGCCCGTGGTCAGCCCGCACTGCAGGAGCTGGTCCAGCTGGTCCTCGGTGACGCCGTGCTCCAGGTCGACGGTGACCTCGGTGTAGACGAGCACCGCCCCGTTGTCCCGGACCCGGACGTACGTCTTGGGCCAGATGCGCTCGGCGTTCCACTCGTTGCAGAGCTCGAGGATCTCCTCGAGCCGCTCGATGGTCAGGTCCCGGTGCCACTGCCCGCGCACCTGGAGCACCTCGGAGCTCTCGCCGACCATCAGGAAGTAGAACAGCCAGCCGTGCCACAGCCCGCCGACGTCGCCCTCCGAGTCCACGAAGTAGCTGAACCCGTTCTCACCCAGCCACTCGACGACGCGGTCGCGCGTCAGGGGCTCGGGGATCGAGGACGGATCGTCGAGACCGCCCGTCAGCTCCCGAAGCAGAACCCCTTCGACCTGGGCGCGGAGCTCGTCGTCGTCGAGTTCCCTGGGCTCGGGCTGCTGCGGGCCGGTGGCCGCACGGTCGCCGTCGCCCGCCGTGTTACGGCGTCGTGACCCGAAAAACCTCACCTGGCCACACTACCCGCCAGACCCCTTCCCCCGCTGCGTCGGACACGTGGGAAATGGGGTGGAATCGTCCAGAGGCTTTTTGCGCGCGGCCGGAGCGGCGCGGGCCGTGTAGTTTCGTGGATCGTGCGTGCCGTGATCCTGCCTGCGACCCCGCTGCTCGTCCCGGGGCTCGCTCCCGGCCTGAGGGCGGACCCCCTCATGGCGGTACGCGGCGCGGTCCGGGCCGCTCTCGCGAAGCTCGTCGCAGGCGGTCGGCTGCCACTCGTCCTCGCGCACGGACCCGCGCTCCGCCACGGGCGGATGCGCCCGTCGCTCGCGGGAGCCGGGATCGGCGGCCGCTGGTTGCCCGACCCTCCGGCAGCCGCGTCCTGGGCGGACGGCGCCCCCGCCGGCACCGGCGCGTCCGTCGCCCTGCTGGCGCTCGCCGACGTGCTGGGCGACCGGGCCACCGACGTCGAGACGCTGGAGGTGCCGGCCGACGGCTGGTCGCTCGACGACGGCGTAGCCGGCCTGCTGCGCGGCGCGACCGGCCTGGTCGTCGCGGGCGGGGGAGCGCCCGGTGGGCTGGACGACGGTCCCGAGGCTCTCACCGACGGGATCCGGGCGGCGCTGCGTGCGGCCGGAGCCGACGCCTGGCACGCCCAGGTCCAGGTGTTCGAGCAGTCGCACGGCCACCTGCCGCCGGCCTATCGCGTGACCACGCTGGCGTGACCGGGCTGGCGTGAGGGCTGGCGTGAGGGCCGGCGTCGGCGTCGGCCCGTATGGTTGCCGCGTGATAGTCGTCGCCGTCGTAGGTCCCACCGCCACCGGAAAGTCGGACCTCGCGCTCGACCTGGCCCAGGCGCTGGGCCCCGCCGAGATCGTCAACGCCGACGCCTACCAGCTCTACCGCGGCATGGACGTCGGTACGGCCAAGGTGCCGCCGGCCGAGCGGCGCGGGATCGCGCACCACCAGCTCGACGTGCTGGACCCTGCCGAGGACGCCTCCGTCGCGCGCTACCAGGAGTCAGGACGCGCCGACCTGGACGCGATCGCCGGGCGGGGTGCGCGCGCCGTCGTCGTCGGCGGCTCCGGGCTGTACGTACGGGCCCTGCTCGACGCCATGGACTTCCCGGGTACCGACCCCGAGGTCCGGGCGCGGCTCGAGGCGCGCGCCGAGGCCGAGGGCCGCCGCGCCCTGCACGCCGAGCTCGCAGGCCTCGACCCACAGGCGGCGGAGAGCATCGACCCGCACAACACCCGCCGGATAGTCCGCGCGCTGGAGGTCATCGAGATCACCGGGCGCCCGTACACGGCCAACCTGCCCCGGCAGGAGTACGTACGGCCCGCCGTGCAGATCGGGCTCGACTGCTCCCGCGAGATGCTCGACGCGCGGGTCGCGTCACGCGTTGACCGCATGTGGCAGGCCGGTCTGGTGGACGAGGTGCGCGCTCTGGCCGGCCCCGAGCAGGGCGGGACGGGCTCCGGTCTGGGAGTGACCGCCGCGCGCGCCGTCGGGTACGCCGAGGTGCTCGCCTGGTGGCGCGGCGAGCTCACCGAGGCGGAGGCCAGGGAGGCGATCACCGCGAACACCCGCCGGCTCGCCCGCAAGCAGATGGGCTGGTTCGGCCGCGACCCGCGCGTCCACTGGCTCGACGCCGCCTCGCCCCACCTGCTCGACGAGGCGCTCGCGATCGTCGCCGCCGCTGACGACGGGACCCTGCCGGTTGCCGGATCCGAACCCGTGCGCCGTAGCCTGGGCTCATGACGCAGCCCGCGACCAGCTCTGTGCCCAACGTCCCGACGCCTGGCACCCTCGCCTTCACCAAGGGGCACGGCACGAAGAACGACTTCGTGCTGATCGCGGACCGCGAGGGCGTGCTCGACCTGGGTCCGGAGGACGTGCGCAGGCTGGCCGACCGGCGCAGCGGCATCGGCGGCGACGGCGTGATCCGGCTCGCCCCGACCGCCGCGCTCGCCCGCGCGGGCGAGGAGACCGCTCAGGCCGCGCTCGCGGAGGACCCGACCGCCGAGTGGTTCATGGACTACCGCAACGCGGACGGCTCGGTCGCCGAGATGTGTGGCAACGGCGTGCGCGTCTTCGCGGCCTTCGCCGAGCAGGAGGGGCTCGCCGACCTGTCCGCCGGGCCGCTCAGCCTGGGCACCCGCGGAGGCGTCAAGCGCGTCACCAAGGAGGCAGACGGCTGGTACGCCGTCGACATGGGCCCGTGGTTCCTGCCCGGCGGCGAGTCCGCCGCGGCCGAGGGCTACGACGCAGCGGTCGCGGTCCACGGCTGGACCGCACCTCGTCCCGCCCTGAGCGTCGACCTCGGCAACCCGCACACCGTCGTCGCCCTCGCGAGCCTCGACGAGCTCGACTCGCTCGAGCTCTTCCGCGCCCCCGAGGTCGCGCCCCTGCCCCCGCACGGCACCAACGTCGAGCTCGTGGTGCCGCTCGGCGAGGAGGAGGGGCCGGACGGCGTCGTCGGACGCCTCCGCATGCGCGTGCACGAGCGCGGGGTCGGCGAGACGCCGTCGTGCGGCACGGGCGCGTGCGCCGCGGCGCTCGCGGTACGCACCTGGCAGGCCGGGTCGTCCGGCGACGGCGCCCCCGACACGTGGATCGTCGAGGTGCCGGGCGGCGAGGTGCGGGTGCGCGTCCTGCCGAGCGGCAACGTCGAGCTCGCGGGCCCCGCCGAGCTGGTCTACTCGGGCCACGTCACGCGCTAGCAGACCCCGGCGCACGTGTCAGACGTACAGGTCACTCGGGTGATTCACGGGTCTGACAACTGCGGGACGGGTGACAGGTCAGCCCGCCACGCGCAGGACGCGGAAGCCCTTGGACGACGCCTCGCGCTCGACCTGGAGGTCGAGCGTGTCGGTGATCCACCGCGCGAGCGAGTCGGACCCCAGGTTCTTCTGCACCACGAGCCACGCCTCGGCGCCGTCCCCGAGCCGGGGCAGCCACCGCGTCAGCAGGTCGTGCAGCGCCTGCTTGCCGACGCGGATCGGCGGGTTGGACCAGCACACCTCGAACGTGATGTCCTCCGGCACGTCGTCGGGCAGCGCCGCGCGGACGTTCGTCAGGCCGAGCCGCTCGGCATTGCGTCGCACCAGGTCGAGGGCCCGCTCGTTGACGTCCACCGCCCACACGGTGGCGTGCGGCGCCTCCAGCGCCAGGGAGATGGTGATGGGTCCCCAGCCGCACCCCAGGTCGAGCAGGTTGCCCGACGGCGGGGGCGCCGGAACCTCGTTCAGCAGCACCGCCGTGCCCTTGTCGACCCCGCCGGGCGAGAAGACCCCCGGTGCCACCTCGATCTCCAGCTCCCGACCGGCGAGGTGGATGGTCCGGGTGCGGCGCTCGTCGTCCGAGGCGGGCTGCGCGGTGAAGTAGTGGTCGGTGGACACCGCGCAATCCTAGGCGCTTGCCGCCCGGCGTGACCGGTGCCAGCCTTCCGGCATGGAGATCGTGCCGGCCACGCCGGACCGGTGGGACGACGTGCAGACCGTGTTCGGCCTGCGGGGCGGCGCCCACCACTGCCAGTGCCAGCGCATCCGGCTCGGCGACCGGGCCTGGTGGTACCTCTCGGTCGAGGAGCGCGGCCACCACCTGCGCGAGCAGCTCGACGCCGGTCCGGACGCGCCGACGACCGGCGCCCTGGTCGCGTACGACGACGGCGAGCCCGCCGGCTGGGTGGCGGTCGCGCCCCGCACGGAGTTCGTCCGGTACCGCGGCAGCCAGGTCCCGTGGGCGGGCCGGCACGAGGACAAGGACGACGACGGCGTGTGGGCGGTCACGTGCTTCGCCGTCCGCGTCGGCTACCGCAAGCAGGGCCTGATGTACGAGCTGGCCGCGGCCGCCGTCGAGCACGCGCGGGAGCGGGGCGCCCAGGCGGTCGAGGGCTACCCGATCGTGCCCGACCCGGGTCAGCAGATCTCGTGGGGCGAGGTCAGCGTCGGTACGCCGGGACCGTTCGCGGCAGCGGGCCTGACGGAGGTCAGCCGGCCGACGAAGCGGCGTCGGGTGATGCGGCTGGACTTCTGACGAGGGCCCCTGCGAGACCATGGCCGCGGCTCCCGGTAGCCCGGCCGGGAAAGACATAGCCGCGGGACTTTCGGCCGTGGGATCCTTGTTGTACAGCAGGTAAGAACAATCGAGAGTTAGGTAATACATGACCCACACCCCGACAGAGCCCGAGCTCCCCGCAGAGGAGACGCCCGAACTCCGCGAGGTCCAGCCTGATGCCCAGGCGATCGCGAACGATGTCGTGGCACGGGTTCTCGCTCGGGCGGGGACCGCACGTGCCGACGGCGCCACGGTGCACACCGTGGCCGACGGTGACCAGCTGGAGCTCGAGGAGCGTACGGCGCTGCGCCGCGTGGCCGGTCTGTCGACCGAGCTCGAGGACGTCACCGAGGTCGAGTACCGGCAGCTGCGCCTGGAGAAGGTGGTGCTCGTCGGCCTGTACTCGGGTGGCGAGCACGCGGCCCGCGACGCCGAGATCTCGCTCCGCGAGCTCGCCGCACTGGCCGAGACGGCCGGCTCCCAGGTGCTGGACGGCATGCTCCAGCGCCGGCAGAAGCCCGACCCGGGCACGTATCTCGGTTCCGGCAAGGCCCTTGAGCTGGCCGAGGTCGTCATGGCGACGGGCGCCGACACCGTGATCGTCGACGGCGAGCTCGCCCCGTCCCAGCGTCGTTCGCTGGAGGACGTGGTGAAGGTCAAGGTCGTCGACCGGACTGCCCTGATCCTGGACATCTTCGCGCAGCACGCGAAGTCCCGTGAGGGCAAGGCCCAGGTCGAGCTCGCCCAGCTCGAGTACCTGCTGCCGCGCCTGCGCGGCTGGGGTGACTCGATGTCCCGCCAGGCCGGTGGCCAGGTGGGCGGCGCGGGCGCAGGCATGGGCTCGCGTGGTCCGGGTGAGACCAAGATCGAGCTGGACCGGCGGCGCATCCGTGACCGGATGTCCAAGCTGCGCCGTGAGATCGTCGCGATGAAGCCGGCCCGTGAGACCAAGCGGCTGAGCCGCAAGCGCAACGCGATCCCCGCGGTCGCCATCGCCGGCTACACGAACGCCGGCAAGTCCTCGCTGCTGAACGCGCTGACCGGCGCGGGCGTGCTCGTCGAGAACGCGCTGTTCGCGACCCTGGACCCGACAGTGCGGCGCACCAAGACCGAGGACGGCCGCGTCTACACGCTGACCGACACCGTCGGGTTCGTGCGGCGGCTGCCGACCCAGCTCGTCGAGGCATTCCGCTCCACGCTGGAGGAGGTCGGCGACGCCGACATCCTGCTGCACGTGGTCGACGCGTCCCATCCGGACCCCGAGGGGCAGATCGCCGCGGTGCGCGAGGTGCTCTCCGAGATCCCGGCCTTCGACAAGGTGCACGAGATCATCGTGCTGAACAAGGCCGACATCGCCGACCCGACCGTCGTCGGCCGGATCCAGCGGCGCGAGCGGCACACCGCCGTCGTCTCGGCGCACTCCGGTGAGGGCATCGCCGAGCTGCGCGCCCGTGTCGCGGCCGAGCTGCCGCGACCGGGGGTCGCCATCGACCTCGTGGTCCCGTACGAGCGGGGCGACCTGGTGCACCGCGTGCACGAGCACGGCGACATCGACCTGACGGAACACGTCGCCGCGGGTACCCACCTGCGGGGACGGGTGGACGAGCAGCTCGCCATCGAGCTGCGGCAGGTCGCCGTAGCCTCCTGATCCACCGCCGGCGTCCGGCGTCGGATACGCAAGCCGCTTGCAGGGTTATGCAATCCCTGCAAGCGGTTTGCGTTATCCGTGACTAGGATCGACGTCATGTCGAGACGGTTAGCGGATGTGGCGAAGAAGGTCGGCGTGAGCGAGGCGACGGTCAGTCGTGTGCTCAACGGAAAGCCGGGAGTGTCCCAGAGCACCCGGGACGCCGTGCTGACGGCGCTGGACGTGCTGGGCTACGAGCGGCCCACCAAGCTGCGGGGCAGCAGGGGCAAGCTCGTCGGGCTGGTGCTGCCCGAGCTCGTGAACCCGATCTTTCCCGCGTTCGCGGAGGTGATCGGCGGCGCGCTGGCGCAGCAGGGGTACACGCCCGTGCTCTGCACACGCACGGCCGGCGGCGTCACCGAGGCCGAGTACATCGATCTCCTGCTGCAGCAGCAGGTCTCCGGCGTGATCTTCGCGGGCGGCTTCTACGCCGAGCGCGAGGCCGACCACTCCCACTACCGGCGGCTGGAGGAGCTCGGGCTGCCCGTGGTGCTCATGAACGCGTCGATCGAGGACCTCGGCTTCCCGCGGGTCGCGACCGACGACCTCGTGGCGATCGAGCAGGCGATGGGGCACGTCGCATCGCTCGGGCACCAGCGGATCGGTCTGCTGCTGGGCCCGGCCGACCACGTCCCGTCGGAGCGCAAGCTCGCCGCCGCCCGCCGGTTCGCGAAGCGGAACGACCTCGACCTGGACGACGGACTGGTGGTGCACTCGCAGTACTCGCTGGAGAGCGGCCAGGCGGCGGCCAACCGGCTCATCGAGCGCGGCGCCACCGCGATCGTCTGCGCCAGCGACCCGCTCGCCCTCGGTGCGATCCGGGCGGTGCGCCGCGTCGGGCTGTCGTGCCCGGCGGACGTCTCGGTCGTCGGGTTCGACGACTCGGCGCTGATGAACTCGACCGACCCGGCCCTGACCACCGTCCGTCAGCCGATCGAGCCGATGGGGCGCGCCGCCGTCGACCTGCTCGCGGCGCTCATCGACGGCAGCGACGTGCCGCGCGACGAGCTGCTGTTCGAGCCGGAGCTCGTGGTCCGCGCCTCCACCGCCGCGCTGAAGGTTGTCACGAATCGATAAGGTTACTGTCGAGTTCTTGCGTACTCGTTGTCATGTGAATTACGGTTCACTGCATGACGACGACGTCCGAGCCTGCAGCAGACCCGCGACCCGCCGGGCCCGAGTGGTGGCGCAGCGCGGTGATCTACCAGATCTATCCCCGCAGCTTCGCGGACGGGAACGGCGACGGCACCGGTGACCTCGCCGGCGTCCGCTCGCGGCTGGGCTACCTGCGGGACCTGGGCGTGGACGCCATCTGGTACACGCCCTGGTACGCCTCCCCCCTGGCGGACGGTGGCTACGACGTGCGGGACTACCGCCGGATCGACCCGGCGTTCGGCACCCTGGAGGACGCCGAGGCGCTCATCGCCGAGGCCCGCGAGCTGGGCATCCGGACCATCGTCGACGTGGTCCCCAACCACATCTCGGCCGAGCACGAGTGGTTCCGCGCGGCGCTCGCGGCGGGCCCCGGCTCGCCGGAGCGCGAGCGCTTCTGGTTCCACGACGGCGCCGGTCCCGACGGGGCGCAGATCCCGACCGGGTGGGTCTCGAGCTTCCAGGGGCAGACCTGGACCCGCACCACCAACCCCGACGGCACGCCCGGCCAGTGGTACCTGCACCTGTTCACCCCCGAGCAGCCGGACCTGAACTGGAACCACCCCGACGTCCGGCAGGAGCACGAGGACGTCCTGCGGTTCTGGTTCGACCGGGGTGCGGCCGGCATCCGGATCGACTCGGCGGCGCTCATCGTCAAGGACCCCGCGCTGCCGGAGGTCCCGGAGACCCCGGGTCCGGGGGAGCACCCCCACCTGGACCGCGACGAGATCCACGACATCTACCGCGGCTGGCGGCGCGTCGCCGACTCGTACGCCGAGCCGCGCGTGCTCGTGGGCGAGGTGTGGCTCGCCGACCACGAGCGGTTCGCCCAGTACCTGCGCCCCGACGAGATGCACACCGCGTTCAACTTCGACTTCATGGCTCGTCCCTGGGACGCGAAGGAGCTGCGTGAGTCGATCCGGATGACGCTGGAGGCGCACGCGCCGGTGGGCGCGCCGGCCACCTGGGTGCTGTCGAACCACGACGTCACGCGGCCCGTCACCCGGTACGGGCGGGAGGACTCGTCCTTCGACTTCGCGGCCAAGCGGTTCGGCACGCCGTCCGACCTGGAGCTCGGCACGCGCCGGGCGCGGGCCGCCGCCCTGCTGGTCGCGGCGCTGCCCGGCGCCCTGTACGTCTACCAGGGCGACGAGCTGGGCCTGCCCGAGGCAGAGGTCCCGAAGGAGCTCATCCAGGACCCCATGCATTTCCGGTCCAACGGTGTCGATCCCGGCCGGGACGGCTGCCGCGTCCCGCTCCCGTGGACCCGGACCGGCACGAGCCTCGGGTTCGGGCCCGACGGCGGCGGGGCGCCCTGGCTGCCCCAGCCCACGGACTGGCGCGACCGCTCCGTCGAGGCGCAGGCCGGTGACCCCGACTCGATGCTGAGCCTCTACCGTCGTGCGCTGCACCTGCGGCGCGGCCTCCCGGCGCTGCACACCGAGGAGCTCACGTGGCTCGGCCTCGACGGCGACAGCCAGGGCGACGACGTCGTCGCCTTCACCCGCGGCGCCCGCTTCGCGTGCGTCGTCAATCTCGGGACGGCTCCCGTCCCGCTGCCCGCCGGGGCCACGGTGCTCCTGGCGAGCGGCTCCGTCGACGGCGAGATCGGACCGGACACAGCCGTCTGGCTCGACCTGCCGTCCTGATCCCCCTCTTCCCTACTCGTCTTCCCCCAGAGATGCCGTCCCAGCGGCACACGACCAAGGAGTGACAATGAAGTCAGCACAGAAGCGCGCGGCGATCGCCCTGGTGGGCGTTCTGTCCGTCGCGGGAACCCTCACGGCCTGCGGCGCGTCCGAGGAGCCGGCCGCGGAGCCCACAGGACCGGTGACCATCGAGGTCTCCATCGACGCCGGTCTCGAGCAGGAGGCGATCGACGCGTTCGACGAGCGTATCGCGCAGTTCGAGGAGGCCAACCCGGACATCCAGGTGGAGACCAAGGAGTTCACCTGGTCCGGCACGACGTTCGCCGCGGAGCTCGCTGGCGGCACGCTGCCCGACGTCTTCCCCATCCCGTTCACGGACGGCCGCGCCCTCATCGAGCGCGGGCAGATCGCCGACGTCAGCGAGCTGGTGGCCGAGCTGCCCTACGCGGACCAGTTCAACCCCACCATCGCGGCGGCGGGCCAGGATGCCGAGGGCGGCATGTGGGCCATCCCGATCGCTGCCTACAACCAGGGCCTGCACTACAACCGCGCGCTCTTCGAGGAGGCCGGGCTCGACCCGGACAACCCGCCGGCGACGTGGGACGAGGTGCGTGAGGCCGCCAAGGCCATTGCGGACAAGACCGGCCAGGCCGGCTACGCCCACATGACGCAGAGCAACACGGGCGGCTGGATCCTCACCACCGAGACGTACGCGCTCGGCGGCCGCATCGTCGAGGGTGAGGGCGAGGAGACGACTGCCACCGTCGACAACGACGCCACGGTCCAGGCCCTCGAGATGCTGCAGGAGATGCGCTGGGAGGACGACTCGATGGGCTCCAGCTTCCTGTACGACTGGAGCACCATCAACCAGGACTTCGCCGCCGGGAAGATCGGCATGTACATCTCGGGCGGCGCCAACTACCCCAACCTGTTCACCCAGAACCAGATGAACCCCGACGAGTACGGCGTCACGGTGCTGCCCCTGGAGGGCGACGACGCCGGCACGCTCGGCGGCGGCACGCTCGCCGCGGTGAGCTCCGCGGCGTCCGCGGCCGAGCAGGCGGCCGCCGTGAAGTGGATCGACTTCTACTACATCTCCAAGCTGACCGACCAGGAGGCCGCCGTGGCCGACGCCGAGGTCCTCGCCGAGACCGACCAGCCCGTCGGCGCCCCGGCCCTGCCGATCTTCGACCGGGAGACATACGAGGAGCAGCAGGGCTGGATCAAGGACCTCGTCAACGTCCCGCTGGAGAACTTCGCACCGATGACCGAGCAGATGTTCGACCAGCCGGTCATCCCCGAGCCCGCCGTCGCGACCCAGGACGTGTACGCGGCGCTCGACCCGGTGGTCCAGGCGGTGCTGACCGACGAGAACGCGGACATCGACGCCCTGCTCGCCGACGCGCAGACCCAGGTCCAGACCCTGCTCGACCGCAGCTGACCGCCGCAGGCCGGGCTCGCGCCCTGCTGGTCGAGCCTGTCGAGACCTGCTGAGGCCCCGACAGGCTCGACCGCCGCAGGGCGACGGGCCGGACCATCGACGAGGAGGATCCACGTTGACCACCATCTCCAGCCCGCGCCCGGTAGCGGCGCCGGCACCACCGCCGTCGTCCACCGCGGCGCGCCGTACGCGCCGCCGCACGCCCAAGGACTGGCTGCGCGAGGGCGGTCTGAGCACCCTGATCATCGCGCTGCCGATGATCCTCGTGTTCGGCGTCTTCTCCTGGTTCCCGATCGGCCGCGCGCTCGTCATGAGCGTCCAGGAGACGAACCTCGTCACCGCCCCCGTGTTCGTGGGGCTCGACAACTTCGTGTTCGTGCTGCAGGACCCGCTGCTGGGCAAGGCGGTCCAGAACACGCTGTGGTTCGCCCTGCTCGCGCTCGTCTTCGGGTACCCGCTGCCGCTGGCCGCCGCGGTACTGATGAGCGAGGTGCGGCGGATGCGGGGACTCTTCTCCGCGCTGGCGTACCTGCCCGTCGTCGTGCCGCCCGTCGTGGCGGTGCTGCTGTGGAAGTTCTTCTACGACGCCTCGGACACCGGCGTGTTCAACACCATCGCGGGCTGGGTAGGGTTCGGCCCGTACCCCTGGCTGCAGGACGCCGGCAGCGCCATGCCGTCCCTGGTCCTCGAAGCGACCTGGGCCGCGGCGGGCGGGACGGTGATCATCTACCTCGCCGCGCTCGTCGGGGTGCGGACCGAGCTCTACGAGGCCGCGGAGGTCGACGGCGCGGGCGTCTGGCGCAAGATCTGGCACGTGACGCTGCCGCAGCTGCGCGGCGTCCTCTTCATCACGCTGATCCTGCAGATCATCGGCACCTCGCAGGTGTTCCTCGAGCCGTTCCTCTTCACCGGGGGCGGCCCCAACAACGCGACCCTCACGATCCTGATGCTGATCTACGACTACGCGTTCGGGAGCAGCCTCGGCGGCAACTACGGGGCCGCGACCGCCCTGAGCCTGATGCTCGCGGGCGTCCTGGCAGTCCTCTCCGCGGTGTACTTCCGCGTGACCCGACCCTGGAGCAGCTGACATGGCAGCCACCATCGAACGCGGCATCGTCTCGGCCCACGACCGGCGCCGGCCGAGCGTACGGACCTCCCTCGGCGTGCTGCAGGGCGGCCTGCTGATCACCCTGGTCGTCGTCGGGCTCGGGCCGATCCTCTGGCTCGCGAAGGCCGCCGTCACCCCTACGCAGGAGACCCTGCGCGAGCCGCTCGGGCTGTTCCCCACCGGGATCGACTGGGCCAACCTCGCCACGGCGTGGAACCGGGCCGAGATCGACCACTACTTCGTCAACACGCTGATCGTGGCGCTGGGGGCCTGGTTCTTCCAGATCCTGGTCGCCACGACCGGCGGCTACGTGCTGTCGGTGCTGCGGCCCCGGTACGGCAACGTGATCTTCGGACTCGTGCTCGCGACGCTCTTCGTGCCGTCCGTCGTGCTCCTCGTGCCGCTGTACCTGACCATCCTCGACGTGCCGATCGTCCACATCAGCCTGCTCAACACCTTCTGGGCGGTCTGGCTGCCCATGGGCGCCAGCGCGTTCAACGTGCTGCTCGTCAAGCGGTTCTTCGACGGCCTCCCGCGCGAGATCTTCGAGGCCGCGCGCGTCGACGGCGCCGGACCCTTCCGGCTGCTGTGGAGCATCGTGCTGCCGATGTCGAAGCCGATCCTCGGCGTCGTCTCCGTGTTCGCCGTCATCGCCGCCTGGAAGGACTACCTCTGGCCGTTGCTCGTGCTCCCGGACCCGCAGAACCAGCCGCTCTCCGTCCGGCTGCCCGCCATCGCCCCGTACCTGGAGCTCGACGTGTTCCTCGCGGCGCTCGCGATCTCCACCGTGCTGCCGATCGCCCTCTTCCTCGCCTTCCAGCGCCTGTTCCTCAGCGGCGCAGGGCTGGGCGGCGCGGTCAAGGGATAACCCCTCGGCCGGCCGCCGGCACCTGTGGACGAGATGGGGTGCATGTCGGTGGTCCGGCCTAGGATCGAACGCGTGACCAGCCTTTCCGACGCCCCTCCCCAGACCACCGACATTCCCGATGTCGAGGAGCTTCTCGACCTCGCCGTCGGTGAGCTGGGCGGTGGGCGCCGGGACGGCCAGCACCGCATGGCCGTGGCGGTCGGCGAGGCCATCGAGAAGGGCGAGCACCTGCTCGTCCAGGCGGGTACCGGCACCGGAAAGTCGCTCGGCTACCTGGTGCCCGCCGTCCGGCACGCGGTCGCCGCCGACAGCAAGGTCATCATCTCGACGGCAACCCTGGCCCTCCAGCGGCAGGTCATCACGCGCGACCTGCCGCTCGTCGCCAAGGCCGTGACGCCGCAGCTCCCGCGCGAACCGAAGATCGCACTGCTCAAGGGCTGGCACAACTACCTCTGCGTGCACAAGGTCGGCGGCGGCTACCCCGCCGACGAGCCCACCCTGTTCGACCTGCCCGGCGGCGAGGACCACCCGCGCACCGAGGAGCCCGCGGCTTCCGGCGGCGCTCGCGGACGGCGCAGGGACGACGGAGCTACGCTCGCCGACCACGTCCGCCGCCTGCACGAGTGGGCGAACGAGACGGAGTCGGGCGACCGCGACGACCTCGTGCCGGGCGTGCCGGACCGGGCGTGGC
The DNA here is from genome assembly GCF_042654905.1 of Promicromonospora alba. Classification (NCBI taxonomy): domain Bacteria; kingdom Bacillati; phylum Actinomycetota; class Actinomycetes; order Micrococcales; family Promicromonosporaceae; genus Promicromonospora; species Promicromonospora alba. Next base: position 203,378 of record NZ_JBHSFI010000005.1, on the reverse strand, counting down.
GGCAGGTCTCGGTCACCGCCATGGAGTGCCTGGGCGGCAAGTGCCCGATGCTCGCCGAATGCTTCCCCGACAAGGCGCGGGCCGCCTCCCGGGAGGCCGACGTCGTGGTGACCAACCACGCGATGCTCGGCATCGCGGCCACGGGCAGCCCGGGCATCCTCCCGGAGCACGACGTCGTGGTGGTGGACGAGGCGCACGAGCTCACGGACCGGGTCACGTCCTCGGCGACGGTCGACCTGTCCATGGCCTCGGTCGAGAACGCCGCACGCCTGGCGCGGCGGCACGCGGGCACCAACACCGACTCGCTGGACGCCGCCGCCCAGGCACTGGGAACGCTGCTGGTCACGGCCCCCGCCGAGCGGTTCCCGAACGGCCTGCCCGACGAGCTGCGCCTGGCGGTCGGCGCGGTGCGCGACGCGGCCCGCGAGGTGCTGAGCACGCTGAAGCCGGAGGCGGGCGGCGGCAAGGGACAGGCTCCGGCCCAGCCCGAGCCCGGCCTGAAGATGGCGCAGGGCGCCATGCTGCAGCTCTTCGAGACGGCGGAACGCATGTCGTTCCAGGACACGACCGCCGACGTGCTGTGGTGCTCGCGCCCGGACAACAGCTGGGGCGGGTTCGCCGACAACGTGACGCGGCTGCATGCGGCGCCGCTGCACGTGGCCGGCCTGATCCGGATGCACCTGCTGGGGGAGGCGACAGGCGTCTTCACGTCGGCCACGCTGGCGCTGGGCGGCACGTTCGACGCGGTGGCCGGCACGCTCGGCCTCAAGGGCGAGGACGCCCCGCCGTGGCACGGCCTCGACGCCGGCAGCCCGTTCGACTACCCGCGCCAGGGCATCCTGTACATCGCCCGGCACCTCCCGGCGCCGGGCCGCGAGCCGACGACGGAGGCGCAGCTCGACGAGATCGCGGAGCTGATCACCGCCGCGGGCGGCCGCACGCTCGGCCTGTTCTCGTCCCGGCGTGCGGCGAACGCGGCGGCGGAGGCGATGCGGGAGCGGCTGGACTTCCCGATCCTGGCGCAGGGCGACGACCAGCTGCCCACCCTCGTGCGCGAGTTCGCCGAGGATCCGGAGGCCTGCCTGTTCGGCACGCTGTCCCTGTGGCAGGGCGTGGACGTGCCGGGCCCGTCGTGCCAGCTCGTGCTGATCGACCGCATCCCGTTCCCGCGCCCCGATGACCCGGTCAAGGCGGCACGCGCCAAGGCGGTGGAGCAGGCGGGCGGTAACGGGTTCATGGCGGTGTCCGCGCAGCACGCGGCGCTGCTGCTTGCGCAGGGCGCCGGGCGCCTCGTGCGGAGCATGGACGACAGGGGAGTGGTGGCGGTCCTCGACCCCCGCCTCGCGACGGCCCGCTACGCGTCGTTCCTGACCCGCTCGATGCCGGGGTTCTGGCCGACGACCGACTCGGCGCTGGTCCGTGCCGCGCTGGCGAGGCTCGACACCTAACCTGGGGGCATGGCAGCCCTTTCGGACATCCCGGCCGCGCCGTCCTCCGGCGCCCGCACCACCAAGCTCGCGATCGTGGGCGCCGGGGCGGTCGGCTCCACGCTGGCCTTCGCCGCACTGGCGCGGGGCTCGGCGCGGACCATCGCCCTGCACGACGTGAACCGGGCGAAGGTCGAGGCCGAGGTGCTCGACCTCCAGCACGGCCTCATGTTCACGCCCCAGGCGCAGGTGATCGGCTCGGACGACGTCGCAGTGTGCGCGGGCGCCGACGTCGTGGTCGTGACCGCAGGGGCGAAGCAGAAGCCCGGGCAGACCCGGATCGACCTCGCCGAGGGAACGATCGGCCTGATGCGCAAGATCCTGCCCGGCCTGGTCGACGTCGCGCCGGACGCCACGTACGTCATGGTGACCAACCCCGTCGACGTCGTGACCTACGCGGCGCTCAAGATCTCCGGCCTGCCGCGCGAGCGGCTGTTCGGCAGCGGCACGGTGCTCGACTCGTCCCGGCTGCGCGTGGTGCTCGCCGAGCGCTGCGGCGTGGCGGTGGGGAACGTGCACGCGTACATCGCCGGGGAGCACGGCGACTCGGAGATCGCGCTGTGGAGCTCGGCGTCGATCGGCGGTGTGCCGCTGCTCGACTGGGAGCCGCTGGGCGGTAACCCGCCGCTCGACGCGGCGGTGCGTACGGAGGTGCACCACGAGGTGGTCGACTCCGCGTACCGGATCATCGCGGGCAAGGGGGCCACCAACTACGCCGTCGGCCTGGCCGCCACCCGCATCATCGAGGCGGTGCTCAACGACGAGGGCCGGATCATGCCGGTGTCCTCGCTGCTGGACGACTACCACGGCATCAGCGACGTGTGCCTGTCCGTGCCGTCGCTCGTGGACCGGCGGGGTGTCACGGCCAACATGCGGGTGCCGATGTCCTACGACGAGCTGGCCGGCCTTCGTGCGTCGGCGGAGAGCGTGCGGGCCGTGCAGAGGCAGTTCGGCTTCTGAGGAGACCGCGAAGTAGAGCGCCTGTCCGCCTTACGCACGCTGAGCGTTGCGCAGGGCGGACAGGCGCTCTACTTCGCGAACCTCGTTACAGGCTGCGCAGCACCGCGACCACGCGGCCCAGGATCTGGGCCTCGTCGCCGGGGATCGGCTCGTAGGCCGGGTTCTGCGGCAGCAGCAGCACGTGACCGTCGGTCTGCTTGAACGTCTTGACCGTGGCCTCGCCGTCGATCATGGCGGCGACGATCTCGCCCTGCTCGGCGACGTTCTGCTGCCGTACGACCACCCAGTCCCCGTCGCAGATCGCGGCGTCGACCATCGAGTCGCCGGCGACCTTGAGGAGGAACAGCTCGCCGTCGCCCACCAGCTGGCGGGGGAGCGGGAACACGTCCTCGACGACCTGCTCGGCAAGGATGGGGCCACCGGCAGCGATACGGCCCACGAGCGGCACATACGACGGCGGGGGGGTGCTGGCGTCGTCGGGCACGGAGCCGCCCCAGTGGACCTGGCCGCTGCGGCGCGGCTCGGGCCAGTGGATCTCGCCGCGCGTCGGCTTGTCGACCTGCTCGGCCATCGGCTCCACGAGCTCCATGGCGCGCGGCCGGTTGGGGTCGCGGCGCAGGAAGCCCTTCTTCTCGAGCATCTGGAGCTGGTGCTTGACGCTCGACGGGCTGGCCAGCCCGACGGCCTCGCCGATCTCGCGCATCGACGGCGGGTAGCCCCGCGTCTCGAACGACTGCCGGATCGTGTCCAGCACCAAGCGCTGCCGTTCGGTGAGGCGGTCAGTCGGCGAGATCGTGTGCACGTCAGCGACCGCCTTGTCGGCTGGCGTGTCCAGCGTGGCGACGCCGGAGGCTGCCGTGTCGACGGCTCTCGTGTCGCTGGTCCCGTCCCGTCCCGTCATGCCCGTGCCCCTCCCGTTCCGACAAATGTTCTCCTGTGCGCTACCCACTCTAGGTCACAAACGCGCTCGGCTCAAACGAATGTTCGAGCGTGTCTCGACATGGACGGTGTCCCGTGCTACACAATGGTACGGGCGTTCGACGAACGCTTGTATGAACGACAGAAGCTCAGTCACTCATTCGAGGAGGGGCCATGGGGGACGTGATCCCGCTGCGGCAGTACACCCCGACGTATGAACAGGCGTATGCGCCGTCGTATGGCCGGGCGTTCGTGCCGGCGGCCCGACCGGCTGCGGTCCGTGCGTACATCCCGGTGGAAGGGCGCACGCTCGCCGGCCGGCTCGGCCTGGCCGGCCTCCGGCTCACGCGGCGCGGCCGGGTGGTCCTCGTGCTGCTCGCCATGCTCCTGCTCGCTCCGATGATCACGTGGGGGGCGACGGCGGTCGCCAGTTCCCCGGGTGAACCCACCGAGGTCCGGGTGCACGCCGTGCAGCCGGGAGAGACGCTCTGGGGCTTCGCCCAGGAGATCGCGAGACCCGGCGAGGACGTGCGACACGCGGTCGGCAGGCTGCAGGACCTGAACGAGATGTCGACCGGCACGCTGCGCGTCGGGGAGCTGTTGCTCCTGCCCAAGGAGTGACGAAAGGCCTCGATTCGCCGACGAATGTTGCGGCTATGTTGCAAGGGGGTGGTTTGCCCGCTTACGGTCGGGGCGCGACCGGAGGCCTCCGGTCGATGGTCGACCACGCAGGAGTGAGCATGCACTGCCCGTTCTGTCGCCACGCCGACTCGCGCGTGGTGGACTCGCGGACTGCCGACGACGGCCTGTCGATCCGGCGCCGACGGCAGTGCCCGAACTGCAACCGACGGTTCACCACCGTGGAGACCGCGAGCCTGTCCGTGGTCAAGCGCTCCGGCGCCACAGAGCCGTTCAGCCGCGACAAGGTCGCCGCGGGTGTGCGCAAGGCGTGCCAGGGGCGCCCGGTGAGCGACGACGACCTCGCGATCCTGGCCCAGCGGGTCGAGGAGACCCTGCGGAGCAACGGCAGCGCGGAGATCGACGCGTACGAGGTGGGCCTCGCCATCCTCGGCCCGCTCCGCGAGCTCGACGAGGTGGCGTACCTCCGGTTCGCGAGCGTCTACCAGGCGTTCGACTCGCTCGAGGACTTCGAGAGCGCGATCACCTCGCTCCGTGCGGAGCGCGCCGAGCGGGCGGCCGCTCAGGCATAGGGAGTCTGCGCGGCCGGGCGCGTCGTCGTCGGCCGTAGCCTGGGTGGAATCCAAAAATGTTGGCACCTGGCTGTGCCGTGGTGCAGGCTGGGGCCGACGACGGACCCGATCGAGGGACCCCCGGAACAAGAGGAGGTGATCGGTGTGACGGACGAGAAGCCCAATGCCGAGGCAGCCGAGACCAAGGGTGCTGAAGAGCCCAAGGTCGCGACAGCGCCGAGCACGGACGCGAAGGCGAAGTTCAAGGAAGCTCTGGACCGCAAGAATGCGGCTCGGAGCCGGACCTCCGCGGGCGATGTGAACACTGGTGCGGTGCACGGCTCGGAGACGACCGGCCCAGTCCAGAAGATGTTCCGCCGCAAGTCCGGCTGAGACTGTTCGGCCGAGGCCGTCGACCAGGTATCTGACCTGGTCGGCGGCTTTTGTTGTCTCGCGAGGCGCCTAGCAAAGGGATAGATGACCCGCGATGACACAGTTCGTGACACGGTTTGAACGCTCGGGAATGACCGATAGTGCCTACGGATGCTCGACACTGTCGGCGCCGTTGGCGCACCTCAGATACATGAGCGCCTCGCACGACAAGCCAATGGATCGCACACCGATGTGGACCCTCGAGGAGCTGTGCACGGTCCTGCGCACCACGCCCGCGACCATCTACACCTGGCGGAAGCACGGTCAGGGGCCCCGCGCCCACAAGGTCGGTCGGCACCTGCTGTCCGCAGACGCTGACGTGCGCGCGTGGCTCGAGTCGCGTGTCGCGGACACCGAGTGTGGTGACGACGAGGCGACACCCGAGCGCCGCATCACCGGACCGGGGTGGTGAGCAATGGGCAGAACGGAGCTCCAGCCGGGCGAACACGGCAGCATCTCCATCAAGCAGACCGGGCCGAAGACATGGCGGGCTCGGACACGGCTCAAGCTCATGACCGGAGAGATTGTGCCGGTCTCTCGAAACGGATCCCGTGAGGACAAAGCACGCCTCAAGGTGCAAGCCGCGGTGGCCGAACTGCTCAAGGCAGCGCGCGGCTCGGATGAACTCAAACCAGATTCGAAGGTGGGACTCGCATGCCGCCAGTGGGTAACTGAGATGCGAGTTCGCTCGACCTGGCCTCGACCTCCGATGAGGCCGCAGACGATCGACAAGTACGAGTACCAGCTCGACCGGTACGTGGTTCCGACGCTGGGAAAGAAGCGCCTGAATGAATTGACCCCGGCTTCGTGCCAGCGTCTCATCGACTCCTGCAGAAACGCCGTCCGGTGGGAACGGTGGGAGCGAAATGGCGACCACGAATCTGCGGGTTGTGGCACGGGCTGTGACGCTCCCACCTGGGAGGAGAGGGTCGCTGGTTCGAATCCAGTCAGCCCGACATGTCTGGCCTGGTGAGTCGAGCTCCCCGACAGAAACCCGACACTTTGGTGTCGTGGAGGCCCGTTCTGCGACGTGGTTCGCAGAGCGTGACGATCGCCTGAGCATCGACCTTCACAGTTCCAGCACGGTCTTGATTCCACCCAGGTTGCCCGTTAGCGCTGTGACGGCGTCCTCGAGCGGCACCCGGTGGGTCAGGATGCGGCCGAGCCACTCGGCGTCGGCCCCGGCCAGCACCTCCGCGGCTGCCCGGTAGTGGCCCAGGTTGGCGTTGACCGATCCGATCACCGCGTCGTTCTCCAGCACGATCTCCCGGTTGAGCGCCCCGGCGTCGATCGTGAAATGCCGCCCCGCCGTCGTGACACCCGTGAGGCAGGTGACGCCGTAGCTCTTGGTCGCGGACAACGCGTCGAGGACCACCGGGCTCGCGCCGGTTGCCTCGATCACCACGCCCGGCTGCACGGCGGCGGCCACGTCTGTGACCGACTCGGTGTGGTATTCGGCCCCGAGATCCCGGACCAGTTGCGGCTTCGGGCCGTCGGTGACGCGGTCCAACACATGCACCTCCAGGCCCCGCTGCACGCCGATCAGCGCGGCCAGCAGGCCGATCGGACCGGCACCGGTCACTACGACAACCTCTGGCTCGAACCAGGCGCGCCCTCCGACCAGGTCGATCTGCTCCCACGCCTTGGCCACCACCGAGGTTGGCTCGAGCAACATCCCGACATCCTTGAGCGCGGGGTCGAGGCGGACGGCGTAGTCGGCCTCGGCGGTCCACCGTTCGGAGGCGAACCCGTCGATCGCCTTGATGCCGCGTTCGGTGTACTCGCCGTTGCGGCACATGTCGAACTGGCCGCGGGCGCACGCCCCGCACGGTTCCGGGTCCGGGCGGCGGACCACGCCCACCACGAGGTCGCCGGGCGCGAAGCCGGACCCGTGGGGCGCCGTCCGCACCCGGCCGAGGGACTCGTGCCCGAGCACCAATCGCTCACGCCCGGGTGGTGCCCAGCCGTACTCGCCGGCCACGATCTCCCGGTCCGTGCCGCACACGCCGACGGCCAGGCCGTCGACCAGGAGCTCACGGTCACCAGGGACCGGCTCCTCGATGTCGGTGACGGCGAGAGAGCCGGCTTGTTGCGGTATCAGGGTCAGGGCGCGCATCAGGTGACCTCCTCTTGCGTGGCGGACGGCGAGGTGGCGTGTTGGACGACGCCCGCCTCTACGTCCCGTTCCGCGAGCGATTCGGCGCGTCGTCCCATCAGCGTAAGTTCGGCAGGCGGCACCTACCAGGGGACCCGAACTGGGTGCGAGTGGAACGCCTTGGCCATGCGTGTCAGGTGCTCGGACCACCGCGTTGGCCCAAGCACCTGACACGCCTGTCTGTGCTGCCTCAGCCGACCGGCGTGAAGTCCCGGCTCCCGAGGAAGGCCGGCCGAGCCTTCTGCGCTGCGAACGGCTCGATCGCGGTGTTCTCGACGCTGTTGTAGACCAGGAAGATGTTCGACCGGGGGAACGGCGAGATGTTGCCGTTGGAGCCGTGCATGCAGTTGCAGTCGAACATGATCGCGCCGCCGGCCTTGCCGGCGAGAACGTCGATGCCGTGCTGGTTGGCCATGCGGGTCAGGATGTCCTCGTCCGGGGTGCCGGCGTTCTGCATCACCAGTGACGACTTGTAGTTGTCGTTCGGTGTCCGGCCGGTGCAGGACACATAGGTCTTGTGCGTGCCGGGCATGATCATCAGCGGGCCGTTGAACGAGTAGTTGTCGGTCAGTGAGATCGAGATGCTGACTGTCCGCATCCGCGGCAGGCCGTCCTCGGCGTGCCACGTCTCGAAGTCCGAGTGCCAGGCGAAGTCGCCGCCACCGAAGCCGGGCTTCAGGTTGACCCGGCTCTGGTGGATGTAGACCTCCGAGCCGAGGATCTGCCGGGCTCGCCCCACCACCCTGGGGTCGCGTGCGATCCGCGCGAAGATCTCGCTGGTCTTGTGCACCTCGAAGATCGTCCGCACCTGCTGCGAGGTGCCTTCGATGATCGTGCGCTCGTCGGCGCGGACCTCCGGGTTGGTGGAGAGCCGCTGCAGCTCCCTACGAAACTGCTCCACCTCGGCCGGTGTGACCAGGTCCTCGAACGCGAGGTAACCGGTCCGGTCGAAGACGTCCAGGTCGTCCTGGTCCAGCGGGCCGTCGGCCGCGCTGCCCCACACCACCTTGTCCCGGCGCGGGATCTCGGAGGCGTCGCCTTCGACACGGGTGGGGTACAGGTCGTTGCTAGTGGTGTCCGTCGTCATACGGCAGCCTCCTCCTGTGTGATCTTTTCTGTGATGAGCGGGTAGACGCCGTCGGCGTCGTGCACCTCGCGGCCCGTGACGGGTGGGTTGAACGTGCAGATCAGCCGCAGGTCCGTCGTGGGGCGCACGGTGTGCTTCTCGTTGCCGTCCAGCAGGTACATCGTGCCGTCCGAGATCTCGTGGACCTCGCCGGTCTCCCGGTTCTCGAGCTGTCCTGTGCCGCCCACGCAGTACACGGCCTCGATGTGGTTGGCGTACCACATCTCGGTCTCGGTCCCGGCGTACATGGTGGTCTCGTGGAACGAGAAGCCCGCCCCCTCCTTGGCGAGGACGAGCCTGCGGCTGCGCCAGGTCTCCGACCGCACGTCGCGGTCGGTGCCGTCCAGATCGGCGATCCGTGTGACGATCACTTGCCTTCCTCTCCTCGGCTGTCGGTCCCTCGGTTGTAGGCCCCGCCCCGCATGTCGGCGTCCGGCGCGGCCTCCTGCATGACCGGTGCGCCGAGCACCTCGGCGGCAGCGGCAGCGATGATGTCCACACCGGAGCGCAGCTCGTCGGAGCTGATGGTCAGGGCGGGCATGGTCTTGAGCACTTCGTCCTCAGGCCCGGACGTCTCGACGAGAAGTCCGCGCTCGTAGGACGCTGCGGCGATCTTCGACGCCGCGGAGGCGTCCTGGAACTTGATCCCGGACAGAAACCCGCGGCCCTTGACGACGGCGCCCGCGTAACCGCTCGCGATCTGGGCCAGGCCGTCGTGAAGCTCGGCTGCGCGCTCCCGGACGCCCTCGGCGAAGGTGTCGTCCGACCAGAACTCGTTCAGCGCCGCGGTGCCCGTGACGAACGATGTGTTCTGGCCGCGGAACGTGCCGTTGTGCTCGCCCGGCTCCCACTGGTCCAGCTGAGGCCGGATGAGCGTGAGCGCCATGGACAAGCCGAAGCCGGAGATCGACTTGGACAGGCAGACGATGTCGGGGACGATGCCGGACTCCTCGAAGCTGAAGAACTCACCCGTGCGCCCACAGCCGGCCTGCACGTCGTCCAGGATCAGCAGGATCTCGTGCGTGCGGCACAGCTCTGACAACGCTCTGAGCCACTCCGGCCGCGCGGCGCTGAGGCCACCCTCGCCCTGGACCGTCTCCACGATGATCGCGGCGGGCTTGTCGACGCCGGAGCCGCTGTCGCTCAGCACCCGTTCGAGCCACAGGAAGTCCTCTGTGGCACCCGAGAAGTAGTCGTCGTACGGGATCTTCGAGCTGTTGGTGAGTGGTAGGCCCGCGCCGTTGCGTTTCATCGAGTTCCCGGTCACCGACAGCGCGCCGAGCGTCATGCCGTGGAAGGCGTTGGTGAATGACAGGATGTGCTGGCGGCCCGTCACCTTCCGCGCGAGCTTGAGCGCGCTCTCCACGGAGTTGGTCCCGGTGGGCCCCGGGAACATCAGCTTGTAGTCGAGGTCACGAGGCACCAGGATCCGGTCCCGGAACGTCGTCAGGAAATCCCGTTTTGCCGCGGTGTGCATGTCGAGCGAATGCACTATCCCGCCGCTGCGCAGGTAGTCGAGCAGCGCCTCGAGAAGCACCGGATGGTTGTGCCCGTAGTTCAGGGCACCCGCTCCGGCGAAGAAGTCGAGATAGCTGCGCCCGTTCTCGGCCTGCAGGGTGCTTCCCGCGGCAGTCGTGAACGTTGCAGGCCAGCTGCGGCAGTAGCTGCGCACCTGGGACTCGAGCTCCTCGAAGACGTTCGTCCGGGGACGCGTCGTAGGTGGGTCGGTGGGCATGGCAGTGTCTGGGCGCATGGCTCCCTCCGCGGTCCGATCTTGTCGACCGGACTCGGATGTGGTTGTTCGATGGATATGTGGTTATGAGGGGATCGACCTGGACAGGTCAGGAAAGTGGCCCGATGCGGAAGACGAGCTCCGCGTCGTGGCCGTCCGGGAACGCTTCCGCGGGGAAGACGGTCCGCACGTCGACAGGGGCACCCTGCGCCGACGCGAAGGACATGAACAGGGCGATCGACGCCGTGTTGTCCGAGGTGATGGTGGTCTCCACGTGGGTGCATCCCGGGTGCTGCTCCGCCAGGTGCGCGAGCATCCGGGAGGCCAGCCGCTGCCCGCGGTAGGCGTGGTCGACAGCCACCTGCCAGACCATCAGCGTGGTCGGCTCGTCGGGCCGGACGTACCCGGTGACGAACCCGGCGGGTTCGCCGTCGACGGTCACGACCACAGAGGTCCGGGCGAAGTCACGTGCCCAGAGGAGATACGCGTAGGACGAGTTGAGGTCCAGCGTCTTGGAGTCGCGTGCGAGGCGCCACATCGCTGCCCCGTCGGCGACGGTGGGCTCCCTCAATGCCACTGTGGTTTCGGTCGGATGGATGTGCTTGAGTTCCTCTTCGAGGTTCTGCATGACAAATCGACCGTAACGAACTCGCGTGACGATTGCACATTGCTATCCCGTGATGATGGCGTGACTGGCCTGTTGCGGTAGTGCACGGGCGGGTGCTGCCCATGGGGGCGGAAGCGCCTCGCAGCCGCGAGATTCCGCGGGTCCGTCGATGTCACCGGACCAGGCTTCGGCCGGCGACGTCACAGGTGGGTAACAAATCTTGTTGCCTGGGAGGGGAGGCGTCGAGTGAGCCAAGCCCCGGTCTTTACCATTTGTGGCTTCAGGCCCCGTCGGGAGCGTCGATCGGCCCCAGTGTTATCTCAGGCGCGCCGGCCTGTTCCTCGAGTGTCTCGACGGGTTCTTCGTCCCGGCCCAGCAGCCGTGCCACGGCGCCGTCGAGCATCGTGGTGAGGCACATGACCAGGCCCTCCTCGTCCCGTGCCTCGAGCCGTTCGACGATGGCAGCGTGCGCGCCGGCGGTGTCCTTGCGTACCGCGTACTCGTCGCTCACCGAGAAGGTCGCCATCCGTACCTCGACGATGAGCGTCGTCATCCACCGGGTCAGCCACGGGTTGCCGGCCGCGGCGACGAGCGTCCAGTGCAGGTTGAGGTCGGCGCCGCCCACCTGCCGGGCGTCCCCGGTGCGGTCGGCGGCGACCAGCTCGTCGTGGGCGTGGCGGACCCCGGCGATCACCGAGTCGGCGCCGGACCGCACGAGCTGCCGCGCCGCCGTCGTCTCGACCGACTTGCGCGCCTCGTAGAGGGCGGGCAGCCGGTCCCGGCCGATGGTCGCCACCCGCATGCCGCGTCCCGGCGTCGCGACGAGCAGGCCCTCCTGGACCAGCCGCTGGGCGGCCTCCCGCAGCGGCCCGCGGCTCACGCCGAGCTGGTTCGCGACCTCGACCTCGCGGATGGGCGAGCCGACGGTGAGCACGCCCGCGTAGACCGCGTTGCGTAGCTCCGTCTGGATCAGGTCGACCGTCGAGGGGCGTGTCACACGCGAGAACGACGGGGCGGTCGTCAGATCGGCCCCCGGCGGGTGGGACATCGGTGCTCCTTCCGTGAGCGCACGTCGATGACGACATCATCCCCGGTGCGCGGGTGTTCAGGGGCGTCGGCGGTGCCCAGAGAGACAGCCGCCGGGTGAAATCCAAGATTGTAGACAATCCGAATGCTGAACTCTAAATTGTCTGATCGTCCAAAGGCGCGCTACGGTGCCGTCCGTCCGTGAACTCCAGCCCACCCAGGCTTTGCCGTGCGCGCCGGGTGGCGTGAAGGGAACCATGTCTAGATCAAGTGTTCGCTCGCTTCGTCGATCAGTCCTCGCCGCAGGGTCAGTACTGACGCTGGTGGCGCTGGCCGCGTGCACGTCCACAGCTCCCGGGGCCGGCGGTGAGGACGGAGCGTCCACGCTCGAGCAACTGCAGCAGGACGGCTCCGTGACCGTCGCGTTCAACGGCGAGGAGCCCTACAGCTTCGAGGACGGCGGCGACCTCACTGGCGCCACCATCGCCCTGGACCGGGAGATCTTCGGCGCGCTCGGCGTCGAGAACGTCGAGGGCGTCCAGGCCGAGTGGAACTCGCTGATCCCCGGCCTGACCGCCGGCCGCTACGACACCGTCAGCGCGGGGATGTCGATCCTGCCCGAGCGCTGCGAGCAGGCCCTGTTCTCCGAGCCCGAGATCATGTACACGACCGCGTTCATGGTGCCGGAAGGCAACCCGGACAACCTGACGGACATGCAGTCCGCGCAGGAGGCGGGCGTGAAGCTGGCGGTCCTCAGCGGCGCCATCGAGTCCGGCTACGCCGACAAGCTCGACATCGAGAAGATCGAGGTCGGTGACGCGCAGGACGGCCTGGACGCCGTCGTCTCGGGCCGTGCCGACGCGCTTGCTCTGACGGGCATCTCACTGCGGACCCTCGAGGAGAAGACCGACGCCGCCGTCGAGGTCACCGACGCGTTCGTCGCGGAGATCGACGGCGTGCCGCAGATCGGCGCGGGCGCTGAGGTCTTCCCGAAGGGCGACGAGGAGCTGCGCGACGCCTACAACGAGGAGCTCGCGAAGATCGTTGCCGACGAGGACCGCTGGATGGAGATCGTGGGCCCCTTCGGGTTCACGGAGGCGGAACGCCCGGTCGAGGGTCTGACCACCGAGAAGCTCTGCGAGGGTGACCTGGAGTCGGTGGCCAAGGAGCTGGCTCCGGAGCTTGGCCTGGACGGCTGACCGACCCGTGTCGGACAACCTCCAACAGCTCGTCGATCTGCTGCCGCAGCTCGGCGAGGGAATCCTGGTCACGCTCCAGCTGACGCTCGGTGGCGCGGTGCTCGGGCTGCTCGTCGCTTTCACCCTGGGCCTCGGCTCGCGCGCCCGCACCAGGTGGGCGCGCGTGCCGTCCCGGGTGGTCGTGGAGTTCTTCCGCGGCACGTCGCTGGTGGTGCAGATCTTCTGGCTGTACTACGTGCTGCCGCTTCCGCCGTTCTACGTCGAGCTGGACCCGCTCGCGTGCGGCATCCTCGCCCTCGGGCTCAACTACGGGGCCTACGCCGCCGAGGTGGTCCGCGGCTCCGTCAACTCGGTCGCCAAGGGGCAGTGGGAGGCGGCCATCGCGCTCGACCTCGGCCAGGTGCATCGCCTGCGCCGAGTGATCATGCCCCAGGCGTGGCCGCTGATGATCCCGATGTTCACCAACCTCCTGATCCAGCTGATCAAGGGCTCCGCCCTCGCGGCGTACATCTCGCTGCACGACCTCAACTTCTTCACGGAGGAGCTGCGCGAGCGGACCGGGGAGACAGTGTTCTCCTACGCGGTCGGCTTGGTGTGCTACTTCGTGGTCGCCTATCTGCTCACGCTGGCCATGAACGCGGTGGAGGTGCGGGCCAAGAACCGGCTGGGCGCCGGTCCGTCGCTGCGCGAGGTCCTGCGCCTCGCGCCCGTGCAGACCACCGCCGACGTCGGTGCCGGGGCCTCGACGCCGGTTGCCGTGACGACCTCGAAGGGAGGTGACCGAGATGACTGAGACCCCGGCATGGAGCTGGGAGCACGCCGCGGCTGTGCTTCCCGAGCTGTTCGAGGGTTTGCAGATCACCATCCTCGCGACGGTCGTCGGCATGGTCATCGCCTCCGTCCTCGGCCTGGTCGTCGCGATGGTCCGCCGGTCGAGCCTGCGGGCGGTCACGATCCCTGTCGGCCTCCTCGTCGAGTTCATCCGGTCGACGCCGCTGCTGGTTCAGCTCGTCTTCGCGAACCTGCTGTTCACGCAGTTCCCGTCGCTCGCCATCGGCTGCGTGGTGCTCGGTATCCACTACGCGACGTACATGTCGGAGGTGTTCCGCGCGGGCATCGACGCGGTACCGAGGGGGCAGTGGGAGGCGGCGGTCGCCCTCGACCTGCCCCGCTCGCGCACCTGGGGCGCTGTCGTGCTGCCGCAGGCGATCCGCAAGACGCTGCCAGGACTGGGGAACTACGCGATCTCCATGTTCAAGGAGACACCGTTCCTGTTCGCCATCGCCGTCGTTGAGATGTACACGGCCGCACAGCAGTACGGCGCAGGAACCTTCCGCTACATGGAGGCGATCACGCTGACCGGCCTGCTCTTCCTGCTGGTGAGCTACCCGACCTCGCTGCTCGTCCGCAGAATGGAGAACCGCCTTGCCTGACAAGAACACCACCCCTGCCATCCAGTTCCAGGGGGTCGGCAAGCGCTTCGGCGACAACGTCGTCCTCGACGGACTGAACTTCTCCGTAGCCCAGGGCGACCGGGTCACCCTGATCGGTCCGTCGGGCTCAGGCAAGACGACGATCCTGCGCCTGCTCATGACGCTGGAGGAAGCGAACGAGGGCCTCATCTACATCGACGGCGACCCGTACACGCACGAGATGCGTGGCGGTCAGCGCGTAGCCGTGCCGGAGAGAAGGCGCAGCCTCCTGCGGCGCCGGGTGGGGATGGTGTTCCAGCAGTTCAACCTGTTCCCCAACATGACGGTGCTGGAGAACATCATCGAGGCACCGATCCACGTGCTCGGGAAGCCCAGGGCCGAGGCCGTCGCCAAGGCCGAGGACCTCCTGGAGAAGGTCGGCCTGGCCGACAAGCGCGACGCCCGCACCACGCAGCTGTCCGGTGGGCAGCAGCAGCGGGTCGCGATCGCGCGTGCCTGCGCCATGGAGCCGGAGATCCTGCTGCTCGACGAGGTGACGTCGGCCCTGGACCCGGAACTCGTCGCCGACGTGCTCGGGGTGCTGCGCACCATTGCCGAGACCACCGACATCACGATGCTGATCGTCACGCACGAGATGCAGTTCGCCCGGGAGGTCTCCAACCGCGTGCTGATGTTCGACGGCGGAAAGATCATCGAGGAGGCCGACCCCGAGACGATCTTCACGACGCCGGCGCACGAGCGGACCCAGGAGTTCCTCCGCGCCGTTCTCTGACCGTCGACCGGGCGCTGACCGTCGCACACGGTGCGGCGCGCCGGCTGCCACACAGCAGGGGGACCGCTGTGTCGGACGGATGGCATCGGGTGCGTGGAACGGAATGTCGTCAGTGCGATGACGCGCTCTTGTCGGTACTGGCTGCAGCAAGTTCCGGACGGCGCTTCCGCGAGTGCGAAGGTACGAGGTTGGGCGGGCCAGCAGGGTGTGCTCTCCATCGGTGCGCAGGCACGAGAGATTACGCTGACACGCGAGATCCTGATCCGTCTGCCCAGCGATCTGTTCGTCAACGCGGAGGATCCGCTGAGCGGCAGCATCCTCGTAGCCCGCGATACCGGCGCGGTCGTGAAGGTCTTCACCGGTCTGACACCGGCCGCCACGAGCGTCTATCCCGACGGCGATCGTTGGTATCTCGGTACCCTGCTCGGCCAGCCCGTCCGATGGATGCCTGCGCCGTGACCGGCCACAAGAACGGGCTCGCGGCGTGCCGTGGGCGTGGGCCGTGGGCGTGGGCCGTCCAGCATCGAGCATCGAGCGGAGCCACTATGTTGACCCGATCACCACCGGAGAATTGGATCTGTCTAGCGCCCAGCGTCACCGAGACGGGAGAGCAGAGCATGAGCAGCACCCGGCGCAGCACGGGACAGGCAGATCCGAGTATCCGGTGACCCGCCGTCGCGCGACGAGGGTACTCGGCATGTCGGTATCGCTCGCGTTGATCCTGTCGATCGCCTCCTGCACGCTCGGTGGCTCTGACGAGCCTGCTCCGGACGGCGATGCTCGGACGGATGGGCTCGCGCGTTTCTACGACCAGGCCCTGGCCTGGGAAGAGTGTGTGGACTACGCCACGACCACGGGGGAGTCGATCATCTTCAGGCGGGCGTCCGACGCGCAGTGCGCCCCCGGCTCGCGGTGCCGTTGGACTACGCGAACCCAGCAGGCGAGGTGGCCTCCGTGGCGGTCTTGCGAGTCGCCGCACGCGGCGACGCGATCGGCTCCCTGGTGTTCAATCCTGGTGGTCCGGGAATGTCCGGCCTGACCGGTGGGCTCGCACTGTCCCAGGGGCTGGCGGACAGCCGGATCACTGAACGGTTCGACATCGTCGGCTTCGATCCGCGCGGGGTGGGGGCGACCCAGCCAGCGGTGGACTGCTACACCGAGGGCGGCGACGCCGACGGTGACGAGGCCTTCGAAGAGCTCGGCCGGCTCGCTCCTCAGCTGACCGGGTCCGAGACCCGCGCGATCGTCGAACGCTGTGCCGACGGTTCCGGCGGGATGCACGCCCTGGCGCAGCTCGGAACGCGGACCACCGCGAAGGACATGGACGTGCTGCGGGCCGTGCTGGGGGAGGAGAAGCTCACCTTCCTGGGCCAGAGCTACGGCACGCGCCTCGGCGCTGTCTATGCCGAGGAGTTCCCTGATCGTGTTCGTGCCATGGTGCTGGACGGCGGGATCGACCCGGCCCAGGGCAAGGTAGAGCGATCGCTGGCTGCCTACGAGGGTTTCCAGGTGGCGTTCGAGGCGATGGCGGCATCCTGCGCGGACCAGGATGACTGCCCGCTCGGCACGGACCCGGCTGGATGGACCGCGGCGTTCCGGGCGATCGTCTATCCGTTGCGCGAGGACCCCGTGCCGGCGCTGGACCAGGAGCTGGGTCCCGACGAAGCGATCTGGGCGGTCTCAACAGGGCTGACCAGGCCGACGACGTGGCCGCGCATCATCGACGGCCTTAGGGAGATCCGCCGAGGTCGAGGAGATGAGCTCATGCAGCTGCTCCACGACTACGGCGCGCGAGACGCCGACGGCACCGGGCCGAACACGCTTGAGGCGCAGTTCGCCATCAACTGCACGGATGAGGAGCGGCTGACACCGGAGCAAGGTGCAGAGCTGCGTGAGGCCGGGTACGAGCGGGCGCCTTTCCTGGATCCCGGTGTCGACGTGACCCGGGGTGTACGTGACCCGTGCGAGCACTGGCCGGTCGAGCCGGACCTCGGCATCCCGTACGCCCAGGATGTGGACGGGCTTCCGGCCACACTGGTCGTGTCGATCACGGGTGATCCGACCACACCTCACGAGGGAGCGGTCAACCTCGCCCGCACGCTGGGGAGCGCGCTGCTGACCGTGGAGGGCGATGGGCACACGGTCGTCGGCACCGGGCGAAGCCCCTGTGTGGACGAGCTCGCGGCTGCGTACCTCATCGACCTGACGGTGCCTGACGACGGAGCGACCTGCACTCTGTGACCGTGAGCGCAGGGGAGTCAGGCGAGGACGCAGCGGAGGTCGAGAACGCCGCCGACGCCTGATCGGCGAACGTCGGTCGGTTGCCGGTCCTTGGCGGGGTCGGCGCCGCACTAATGGGCCTGTGGGGTCCGGTCCTTCTGCTGGCCCACACGCGGCGCGCTGAGCGCCGGGACGCTCTCGACGCTCGCACCGCTGGCGGTGTGGCATCGATCAGCCGCGCCGCGGCGGCGTTACGCAATGGGACTGCTGTCCAAATGGGTGACACCGGACGTGTGGGGGCCGAGCGCCGTCGATGCGACGGCGGCGTGCTCCTGAACACGGCATGCCCTGGCCTGCAGGTCTGCGTGCGCGACGCTAAAATCGGTGACGATCCAGCAGGGTGTGCTTTCCATTGGGTGCTGAGTCGAGCAACAGGAACCCCACCCGCAACTCCCGGCTAGGCGTGCGGGGGATCGGTGCCCGCGCCGACTTGGCGCATCGCGCGATCCCTCCTCAGTCGCGCTCGTGCTGGTCCTTGTCCGTATCGGCCGGGCGGGCCATCGACATCGCGAAGGCAGGTGCGAGACCGGCTCCGAGCGCTATGCCGAAGATCCCCATCGACGGGACGAAGACCATGCCGAACGCGATTCCGACGCCGACAGCGAGTCCGACGCCGGCACCCCAGTTCCAGCGCCGCCGGGGTGGGTGCCCTGTGTCATCGCGAGGCTTGCTGGGTTCATCGTCCGCCATAGAGTTCACCGTAGGACGGGACACCTGGGTGGGTCACCTAAAACCTGCGTTGCCGGTGCCGTGCACGATGTAGCGGTTCGGCGCGTTGAAGAGGTCGAAGAACCGTGTCGGCGTCGCGCTGAAGGTTCGAACCCATAGGTGCTGCGGATGAGACTTCGGGCGAAACGGAAAACATCGTCGTCAGCGGCGGACGGTCGAGCCCGCTCGGAGCTGCTTTGGCCCTCATCAAGGACACCATCGGGCTCACCGCGCCGCGAGCAGGATTCAACTGACGGCTCACGGCGCGGTAGGTCCTCCATCCCGATCTACTGCGCGTCTTCCGGAAGCGGGGCGCCGTGGGCACTCGAGCGTTTGAGGTATGAGTTGTCAATGCTCGTGCGTGCGGCGTACCGCACCCATCGCGGCGGAGGGGAGTGGTTGGCCGATATAGGCGGTGAGCAGGATCATGAGTTGGGTGAGCCCGTCCTGGTCGATCCCGTTGCGGCGGGCGAGGTTCAGGTAGACCTCCAGCCGGTCGTCGATAATGCCCGAGGCGACAAGGGCCGAGATGAGGGCGATACTGCGGTCACGGTCCGTGAGCGCGTTGCCCTGCCAGCCGAGGCCGCCCGCGGCCTCGTAGACCTCTGCGGTGTATTCCGGTCCGGCTCGTTCTGTCATGAGTCGCTGGGCGGTTGCCTCGTCGACGCCGAAGTTGAGCGCGTATCGGGCGCGTCCAGCCCGGGCGCGTGTTGTGGACGACGCGGCGCTCGAGCCGGTCTCGCTCACGATGCCCTGCTCGTGGTGCGGCCCGGCACGAGGAGCGGGATGCCGTCGTACCCTCGCGCGTCGTGGGCGGGAACGATCTGCATGTACGGCGACAGTGCGGTCACTCGGGCGAGGTCCTGCCGGATCCGCGCTGAGTCACTGTCGGCGAGGATGCGCATCAGCAGAGGCCTCTGTACGCGGTGCGTGACCCCTTCGAGCTGCCAGGCGAGGTCGCCGATGAAGGCGAAGCGCTGATCCGGCCGCACCGTGACGAGGACGACGACCGAACCGGTGGTGTGGCCGGGTGCCGGGACAATCACGACGGAGCCGTCTCCGTGCAGGTCGTGGCTGGCCGGGAAACCCAGGTGGGCCGGGCCGTCGAAGCTGTACCCGCGGACGTCGTGACCGGCGGCGACCCGCCTGAACACGCGGTCGCCGCGGTTGTGGTCCGCGTACCGCAGCTCCTCGTCGGTGACGAGGATCGGCACGTCGAGGGAGTCCAGTCCGCTGACGTGGTCCCAGTGGGAGTGGGTCAGGATCACCCCGGACAGCCGGGTGCGGTCGTAGCCGGCGGCGTCCAGCTGCTCGCTGACCGTTGAGCCGAGGTGGTGCGGTGAGCGCCGGAACGAGGGCAGCATCCGGATGTGCTCCTCTGCCTGTGCGCCGAATCCGGCGTCGATGAGCACGTCGCCCTCGGGATGCTGTACCAGCACCGCGGTGGCGGCGAACTGCCGGCGGTCCCTGAACGAACCTCCCTGGAAGGCCAGGGCGGCGGGGGTCTCGTACGTGCCGGTGGGGAGCTGGAAGATCGCCATCCCCGGGGGCGGGCCGGCGGCCGCAAGGGCTCGGGCGACCCCTGGATCGTTATTGGTCATAGTGGCCAGTATTGGACGAGTTGTACAACAGTGTCAACGGAGTTCAGCAACTCTTAGGATCGACGTCATGACGAGCGAAACCGCAGAGGTGCTGGACCCGCGCGTCGCCCGGACGCGGCGTGACGTCGTCGAGGCAACCAGCACGTTGCTGCTCGAGGAGGGCTGGGACGCCGTCACGCACGCCGAGGTGGCTCGTCGCGCCAACTACTCCAAGGCCACCGTCTATGCCCACTGGCCGACGCGACTCGACCTGATTCGCGCGTCGATCGAGCAGATCTGTGACGCGGCGCACCACCCGGCTCCGACCGGTGACCTGCGGGCCGACCTCCGTGCCGCGCTAGCGGACTTCGCCGCCGACCTCACCAGCCGCCACCTCGACCGCCTCCTGGCGGGCGTCGTCGAGCGGGCTCGCGACAACGACGTCGTCGGCGCGCTGCGCACACGGCTGTACGAGACTGGGACCAGCGGGATGCGCGCAATCCTGGCGGCCCACGTCGCACCGCGTGACGTCGAGCCAGCTCTCGCGCTCCTGACGGGGGCCGTACTCGTGCTGGTCACGTACGAGGGCAGGCAGGCGACCACCGCGGTGCTGGACGACCTCATCGATCGGGTATTGGCCACCACGGCGCCGCGAACGAGCTGAGAAGACTGCCGAACCGACATGCCGGTCCGGGCACGGCCTCGGCGGGGGCATTCAGGAGGGGAACTCACGATCCAGGTGTTCCGAACGTCCCCGCAGCGCGCGCCGCATCTGCCGTGGCGCGGCTGGTCGGTTGCGATCGCGCCGCTGCCAATCTTGCTGAGCCTCGGTCCCGCTGACACCTGCACTCCAGGGGTCTTGGCTGGTTGGGCGACGTCTCGCCATTGCAGGGATGCCGACCGGAGCCAGCGGATAGGCTCGCGCGGTGCTCGAGGAACTGGACGCGATCAACTGGGACGGCTTGGGCGGCGCCTACGGGCCCGCGGGCGATGCGGCCGAGATCTTGCGAGGGCTTGCCTCGCCGGACGAGGGGGTTGCGGGTGAGGCGCTCGATGAGTTCTTTTCCTCGATCTGGCATCAGGGGACGGTCTATCCCGTGACCGCGGTCGCGGTTCCGTTCATCGTGGACCTGGCCGCCGGTCGGGCATTTCACCACCGGGATGCTCTGTGCTTTGCGTTGGGCGCGTTCGGAGATCCGAATATGAGTGACGGCAGCGCTCTGCCCGCGGTGCGGGCGGCCTTGCGCGCCCACTCGGACTCGCTCCTGCCGCTGCTGGAGGACCCCGAAGTGGCGGTCCGTGAAGCTGCCACCTACGCAGTCGCCCACTCGGGTGGTGGTGACAAAGCTGCGTCGGCTCTGGCCGCACGGTGGGAGGTTGAGGGCGCCCCGCAGGTCCGGGCGGGCATTGTGCTGAGCCTGTGCGCTGTCGAGCCTGCGGTCGGCCTCCCCGTGGCCGTGTTCGCGTTGCGTGATCCGTTCCCGGTTCCGCTCGCTGCGGCCCATGCGCTCCTTGACGCCGGGCGCACGGTGCCTGGCGAGGCGCTGGAACACCTCGCGGCCGCGATCGGGCGGGAAGCGGAGTGGAACGGCGCCTGGACGGAGTCCCTCACACAGTTCGACGGTGTGATCGAACGCCTCGACGCCGTTGCCGCGCGGACTGTTGTCACGATGATGGGGACTGGCTCTGCGCAGAGTCGTGTCCGTCAGGCGGAGAACCTCGCCCTCCGCTCGCGTGCTAGCCGGTCGGCCGCGCGGGAGTCTGTTGGGCACCTCCGCGAGCTTCTGGCCGATGACGACGCTGGCGTCGTGGCGGCTGCTGTCGCGGCAGCTGCCGATGCTGGTCACGCGGTGTCGAGCCTGGCGCCGGAACTGGCGCACCTGGCACTCGGCGACGTCACTGACCACCGCGGTCCTGCGAACATGGCGATTGCTGTCCTGACTCGGCTCCGGGACGACCGCGTCATTCCAGCGCTGACCGCCGCATGGGAACGCGGCCAGTCGCCGGACGCGCTTCGGCTGCTCGGCGACAACATCCCGTCCTTCGACCCAGACCTCCTGACCGTCATCCGCGACCGACTGGCGACCGTGCTCGATGCCTCGGCGAGCGAGCGCGACCAGTGGGCGACCCCCGCAGGCTGGCCCGACGGTCCAGCCCCGCTCATCGCAGTCCTCAGGGGCTGGGGGCCGGCTGCGGCACCTGCCCTCGACATCCTCGTCGACGCGCTCCCCGTGGCTCCGTACGCCGTTCCCATCGCACTGGCTGCGATCGGCCCGGCAGCCCGTGACGCAGAGGCCGCGCTCCGGACGGCGACGGCCGGCGACGGCCTTCCCGCGCTGCGGGCTGCCCACGCCTTGCACCAGCTGTGTGAGGATCCCGCGCCGCTCGTCGCGGTTGCCGCACGACTCCTGGACAGCGGTCATCGGCTCACCGACTGGGATCTGAACTTGGTCGCCGAGGCCGGGCCCAACGCGGCGTCCCTGGTCCTGCGCCTGCGCACTCACCTGACGGGACGCGCTACCGCGACCTACCCGGACCGTGAGCTCCAGGTCGCCGCTGCTCGTGTGGTCTGGCGAGCAGTCGGAGGCATCGACGTCGTGGCCCCAACCCTGGACGCGGTGCTGCGAGCCGGTGAGAGGCCTGCGGCCCGAGCGGCTGAGTTGTTGGCGGAGCTTCCGCCTGAGCTCCTCGGACCGTTTGTCCCAGTGTTGCGCGATCTCGCGGAACGCACTGAGCCCTTCCACGGCGCTTCGCGGGTTCCGGCGGCCCGCGCGCTCTGGCGTGCCGGCGCTGCTACAGCTGGTCTCGTTCCGCTGGTCCTTGAGGAGATCGCGAGCCCGTGGGGCAGCTTCGATGGCGTGGATCTGCTTGCTGAGATGGGCGACGCCGACGCCGTTCCCGGACTGCTCGCGCTTTCGGAGCAGGACGCTCGCATCGTCACCTCCGGCAGCTGGGACAGCCTCGTCTGGGATGACGACACCCTGCGTCGGAGAGTCCTCGATGCGATCACCACGCTGTCGATATGAGCGTTAGCTCGGGCAACTGGCCGCTCGTTGCCGTCCCGCCTCCGCCGTTATCCTGAGCGTTCGCACGACGGACGTCGTGCGAATCGGCGAAGAGTCCCGCGAGGGTCACTCGCCGTGTCGGCTGCCCTGCCGGCGATTTCGAGGCCCCAACCGGCTCAAGTCCCAACGGCCCACGGCCGACGACAAACTTCTAGGTCAGGACCGGTATGCACAGTTCAACGTCTGAAACCCAGCATCCTCGGGCCCGGTCGGGACGATCGACGAGGTCTTGACGCCGGGGATTCAGCGCACTGATCGTCCGGTTCCAGAGTGCGAACTCTCAGCTCGGTGAGCAGAACAGAATTGGCGCCGTTGGCGCTCGTCGCCGGAGGCGGTTGGCTGACACGGTTCGTGACACAGTTGCCCGCCTCAGGGCCTGCATGACACGCAAATGACACACTTGCAGCACCCATGTTCCGCCGCAAGTCCGGCTGATCCTCGGTGGTGGAGGCCGCTGACCTGGTGAACAACCGGGTCGGCGGCCTTTGTCGTACCTCGTAGGTACCGGTCAGGAATCGAGAAGCCGCGCACCGCGCGAAAACCTAACCTGGCAGGTGCAGGTGACACCCACACCAGGAGGACTCCCGATGGCCGACGCAGCTGCCACGAAGGCGAACGAGGACGGCTTCTCCGCCCAGGAGCGTGCGGCGATCAAGGCGCGCGCCGCGGAGCTGAAGACCGAGGCGAAGCGTGCGCGCGGGGCCGAGAAGGCCGCGGCCGACGCGGCGGACGTCCTGGCCAAGATCGCCGTGATGCCCGACGGTGACCGGGAGATGGCCGAGCGGGTGCACGCGATAGTGACGACGTTGGCGCCCGAGCTCGCCCCGAAGCTGTACTACGGGCAGCCCGGCTACGCCCTCGGCGGCAAGGTGGTCTGCTTCTTCCGGAGCGGGCAGCTGGACAAGGAGCGCTACTCGACCTTCGGGTTCAGTGCGCTGGCGCAGCTGGACTCGGCGGACGGCCTCTGGCCGACGGCGTACGCGCTGGCAGACCTGTCCGAACCTGCCTGGGAGCGGCTGGGCGAGCTCGTCCGGCAGGCGGCCGGCGGCTCGGGCGCCGCCTGAGCCAGGAGTCGCGTTCCGCCACGCGCCGCCTGCGCCCGGGCTCACACTTCGGCGTAGGCGTCCGCGTACTCGGCAGCGGGCGGGATCGGCTGGATGACGTCGAGCAGGACGCCGTCCGGTGCGGCCACGATGAAGTGCCGTTGCCCGAAGTCCTCGTCGCGCAGCGGCAGCAGCGGGTCGAGCCCGGCGCGTCCGGTCAGGCGCGCGTGGACCGCGTCGGCGTCGTCGACCTCGAGGTTGACCAGGACGCCCTGCGGCAGGGCGCGGTAGCCCGCCGGGATCGTGGGGTGGTCGTGGGCGACCAGGGCGAGCTCGAACGCGCCGAGCCGCAGGCTGACGTACCAGTCGGAGTCGTAGGTGATCTCGAAGCCGAGCAGGTCGCGGTAGAAGGCCGCGGCGACGGCGACGTCTCGCGACATGAGGACCGGGTAGAGGCCGGTGACATTCATCGGGGACTCCTTTAAGTACAGTGTGTATGTAAGTCCCAGGTTACATACACACTGTACGTAAAGGAAGTGCCCCGTGCCCCGCGCCTCAGCAGCCGACGCCGCCCGGACCGCTCAGGCGATCCTCGCCTCGGCCACCGAACTGCTCGCCGCCCGGGGCTTCGCCGCGGTCTCGCTCGACGACGTCGCCGGCGCGGCCGGCGTCACGCGTGGCGCCGTCTACCACCACTACGGGAGCAAGGCGGGACTCTTCCGCGCCGTTGCGGCGCACCTCCAGTCGGAGGTCGCACAGGCCGTGGTGGCGGCCGCCGAGAGCGCCGGCGCTGACAAGCGGGCGCAGCTCAACGCCGGCTGTCACGCGTTCCTGGACGCGATCACCGCCGCCCCGGCGGTGCGTGTCCTGCTCATCGACGCCCCCGCCGTCTTCGGCTGGGAGCAGTGGCGCCGGCTCGACGCGGAGAGCTCGGTGGTGCACCTGCGCGAGGCCCTGGCCGACGTCGGCGTCCCCGCCGCGCTGCTCGACGCGACGGCGGCCCAGCTGTCCGGCGCCATGAACGAGGCGGCGCTCTGGATCGCCCAGCAGCCGCGAGGCGCCGAGGCGCGGGACGCCGCGCACCAGGTGCTCGACAGGGTGCTGGCCGCCGCCGTCGACTGACGCGCCGGGGGAGTCAGGGAACCGGGACCGACGACTCCCGCGTCACGATCCGGCAGGGCAGCTCCTCGATACCGCCGGCTGCCTTGCCCTCGATCGCCTCGAAGAGCCGGCGCGCCGCGAGCCGGCCGACCTGCTCGAGGTTCATGTCGACGCTCGTCAGCTGCGGCCGCGTGTTCGTCGTCAGCACCTGCCAGTCGTCGAACCCGATGACGGAGATGGCGCGTGGCACGTCCTTGCCCGACTCGCGCAGCGAGTCCAGCACGCCCCGGGCGATCTGGTCGCTGCCGCAGAAGAAGCCGTCCACGTCCGGGTACTGGTCGAGGATCATGCTCGCCACGCCGCGGCCCCAGCCCTCGCTCCACGACCCGAAGAACGTCCGGCCGCCCACGAGCTCCATCCCGGCCTCCTTCATCGCGCGCTCGGCGCCGCGCGCGCGGTCCTGGGCCGCCGCGTAGGAGGCGTCGCCGGTGACGTGCGCGATCCGGCGCCGCCCGCAGGCCAGTAGGTGGTCGATCGCCAGCCCGCCCGCGCTGACGTTGTCGGCGGTGATCGAGATGTCCGCCGGGTTCTCCGACGGCGCGTACGCGTAGACGACGGGCACGGGGAGGTCGCCGGTCAGCGGCGGGCGCGGATCGGTCCGGGAGCCGACGACGATCAGCCCCTCGACGCGGCGCGACAGGAGCGCGCGGATGTGGTGCTGCTCCCGGATCGCGTCGCCCCGTGCGTCGCACAGGAAGACGGAGACCTGGCCGGCGCCGAACGCGTCCTCGGCGCCCATCAGCACGGGGATCGAGAAGCGGCCCTCGAGGTCGGAGGTGAGCAGACCGACGGTGCCCGTCCGGCCCTGGAGCAGCCCGCGTGCCACGGCATTCGGCGCGAACGAGAGCTGCTCGGCGGCCTCGAGCACCCGCGTGCGGGTCTCGGCGCGCACCTGCGCGCGGCCGTTGATGGCCTTGGAGGCAGTGGCGATCGAGACCCCCGCGAGGCGGGCGACGTCGGTCAGTGTGGCGGTACGCGGGGATTCGCCCGAGGCCATGCTTCCTCCTGAGTTCGATGTCGAACCATACCGAAAAGGTGTAACACAAACGTGACGAAGGTTCGTCCTTGACGCGATGTGGCGCCCAGTCTACTGTCACAGAAAGCCTTTTCGGACGGGTTTCGGCGCGGGCCTTCCTCCCGCACACCGGCCAGCCGAGTGACGACGAAGTCAAGGAGACGGATGATGGCTACCCACCGCAGAGCGAGCGCGAGGCTCGTTGCCTCGGTCATCGCGGCAGGCCTGGCGAGCACGGCGCTCGCCGCCTGCGGCACGTCGGAAGGGAACGGCGGCGCGCAGGAGGCGCAGGTCTCGGCAGAGGGCGTCGACGACGGCACCGAGCTCACGCTCTGGACGCGCGCACCGCTGGAGCAGCAGGCGAACCTGCTGGTCGAGGCGTACAACGCCTCGCACGAGAACCAGGTGGAGCTCACCGTCGTGCCGAACGACGACTACGTGGCGAAGGTCGGCGCGGCAGCGGGCAGCGGCGGTCTGCCCGACCTCTTCGCCGCCGACATCGTGTACGTGCCCAACTGGGTGCAGCAGGGCCTCTTCGCCGACGTCACCGACGCCGTCGGCGAGCTGGAGCACGCCGACCAGATCAACCAGGGCCACCTCGAGGGCGGCACGCTCGACGGCCGCCAGCACGTCCTGCCGTTCGTGCTCGACGTGTCGGTCATGTTCTACAACAAGGACCTCTACGAGCAGGCCGGCCTCGACCCCGAGCAGGGGCCGACGACGCTCGCCGAGTTCGCCGACCAGGCCAAGGCGGTCGACGGGCTGGGCGGGAACGTCAACGGCACCTACTTCGGCGGCAACTGCGGCGGCTGCCTCGTGTTCACGTGGTTCCCGCAGATCTGGGCCGGGGACGAGGACGTGATGAACGCCGAGGGCACGGAGTCGCTGCTCGCGGGCGAGGCCGCCCAGGAGGTGTACGGCGTCTGGCGCGACCTCGTCGAGTCCGACGCGGTCGGCGAGGGCTCCAAGGAGGAGACCGGAGCCACCTGGACCGGCCCGTTCCTCGAGGGAGAGGTAGGCGTGATGCCGTTCCCCGCCACCATGCTCGCCACGGCGGACGAGGCGCTCGGCGAGGTGGGCGTGGCCCCGATCCCCGGGCCCGACGGCGGTGCCTCCACCTTCGTGGGCGGCGACGGCATAGGCATCTCCAAGGACTCCGAGAACGCCGATCAGGCCTGGAACTTCATGTCCTGGCTCATGTCGGAGGAGGCGCAGGTCGAGGTGCTCGCCAAGAACGGCGACGTCGTCTCGCGGGCGGACCTCGCGGAGAACGAGTACTCGTCCAAGGACCCGCGCGTCCTGGCGGTCAACGAGGTCGCGGCGCAGGGCCGCACGCCGCTGGCGATCAACTTCCAGCAGGCGTTCAACGCCCCTGGCAGCCCGTGGGTGACGCTGGTCCGCAACGAGGTGTTCGGCGAGGGCGGCACCGTCGAGACGGACAACGAGGAGATCACCGCGGTGCTGGGGCAGTAGCCACCCGCAGATGTCAGCTTGCGTGGTCCCGGCGCCGCAGAGGGCGGCGGGACCACGTGCCGAAGTGAACGAGGAGCCACCCCGTGCCCGCGAAGCCTTCAGTCCGCCCACCCGCCAGATCCACGAGACCGGCGATCGTCGCCGTCGCGCGCCGCCGAGCCCTGCACGGCTGGGCCTACGCGGCCCCGACCGCGGTGCTCGTCGTCGGCCTGTTCCTCCTGCCCGTCCTGCTCGTCGGCCAGATGTCGCTCTCCGACTGGCCGCTGCTGTCCGGGAACCAGGGGATCAACGCCCCGCAGAACTACCTGGACGCCCTGGGGCACCGGTACTTCTGGGACTCGGTGGTCTTCACGGTGAAGTACACGGTGATCGCCACGGTGCTGCTCATCGGTCTCGGGCTGGGCCTCGCGCTGCTCGTGCAGGAGTCGAGCCGCTGGTCGGCGGTGCTGCGCACGTCGATCCTGGTGCCCAGCGCGCTCGGCCTCGCCTCCGCGTCGCTGCTGTTCTACGCGCTCTACTCGCCGCAGGTCGGCCCGCTCTCGCCGCTCCTGCAGCGGCTCGGTCTCGCCGACGGCCCGGTGACGTTCCTCGGGACGCCGGACAGCGCGCTCTGGTCGACGGTGTTCCTCGTGGTCTGGCGGTTCGCCGGGTTCTACATGCTGTTGCTCATGGTGGGCCTCCAGGGCATCCCGCACGAGGTGATCGAGGCGGCCCGGATGGACGGCGCGAACCGCTGGCAGACCTTCGTGAGCGTCACCCTGCCGCTCCTGCGCCCGTCGCTCGCGCTGTGCACCGTCCTGTGCGTCACCGGCTCGCTGCTGGCGTTCGACCAGTTCTACATCCTGACCAAGGGCGGGCCGGACAACAGCACGCTCACGGTCGTCCAGCTCGTCTACAACGTGGCCTTCCAGGGCCAGAACGACCTCGGCGTCGCCGCCGCGCTGTCGATAGTCGTCCTGGTCGTGCTCGTCGTCGTGAACGTGGCCCAGATGCGCGCGATGCGTACGAGCCAGGAGGACTGACATGACCACCACCGCACCTCCGAAGACCGCCGCGGCCCCCCAGCTCCGCCGTCGGCCGCGCGCACCGCGGGCCCGGCTGGCCGGGATCGCCCTCCGGACCCCGTACTGGGTACTCACCGGGGCGCTCGCCCTCGTCTTCGTCTTCCCGCTGGTGTGGGCGGGCGTCGCATCCGTGGCGCCGCAGCCCGGCAGCAGCCAGGTCGACGGCTGGGGCCTCGGCAACTACGTCACCCTCATGGAGTACCAGGCGGGGCTGCCCCAGTACCTGCTCAACTCCACGCTCGTCTCGGGCATGACAGTGCTCTTCACGCTGACGGCGTCGGTGCTGGGCGGCTACGCGTTCTCCCGCTTCCGGTTCCCGGGGAGGGACGCGCTGTTCCTCCTGACGCTCGCGATCCTCATGGTCCCGTACGCGACGCTGCTCATCCCGCTCTACGTGATGCTCAACGCGGTGGGGCTGCAGAACACGTTGGTCGGCCTGTCGCTGGTCCTGACGGTGTTCCAGCTCCCGTTCGCGACCTTCATGATGCGGATCTCCTTCGACGCCGTCCCCCGCGAGCTCGACGAGGCGGCGCTCGTGGACGGGTGCTCGTCGTTCCGGGCGCTGCGTACCGTGCTGCTGCCCGCCGTGAAGCCCGGGGTCATCACCGTCGGCCTCTTCGCGTTCCTCGCGGCGTGGAACGACTTCGTCGCGCCGCTCATCCTCATCTCGGACTCCGACAAGATCCCGCTCCCGCTGGCCGTAGCGAACCTCCGGGCCCAGGTCATGGGCATCGTCGACTACGGAGCGACCGAGGCCGGCGTCGTCGTCATGGCGCTGCCGTGCGTCGTCCTCTTCCTCCTGCTCCAGCGGCACTACGTCCGCGGGTTCATGTCCGGGGCGCTCAAGGGCTGACCGTCCGGTACCCCCAGTTCGCCCGTCCACCCCTCTCGGAGGTCTCCGCATGCTCTTTCCGACCGGACACCGTGGCGCGGCCACGCCCGCGCCAGTCGTACCCTCGACCGGGCGGCTCCAACCACTCGGCCTCGACCAGGTACGCATCACCGGTGGCCCGTGGGCCCGCCGCCAAGAGGTGAACGCCACGGCCACCCTCGCCCACATCGAGCACTGGCTCGAGCGTGAGGGCTGGCTCGCGAACTTCGACCTCGCGGTCACCGGCGGGCTGGCGGAGGGCCGCCGCGGCAGGGAGTTCAGTGACTCCGAGGTGTACAAGCTGCTCGAGGCCATGGCCTGGGAGCTCGGCCGACGGCCCGACGCCGGCCTGGAGCACCGGTTCGGCGCGATGGTGCGCAGGGTCGCCGCCGCCCAGGAACCGGACGGCTACGTCGGCACGAGGTTCGGTCGGCCCGGTCAGGAGCCCCGCTACACCGACCTGGAGTGGGGGCACGAGCTCTACTGCCAGGGCCACCTCTACCAGGCGGCCGCCGCGCGGGCCCGCACCGGCCGCCCCGGCGACCTGCTGGTCGAGGTCGCGCGGCGCAGCGCCGACCACGTGTGCGCGACGTTCGGCCCGGACGGCAACCAGGGGATCTGCGGCCACGCGGAGGTCGAGGTGGGCCTGGCCGAGCTCGGGCGCGCCCTCGCTGAGCCGCGCTATCTCGCGCAGGCTGCGCTGTTCCTCGACCGGCGCGGGTACGGCGTCCTCGCCGACATCGAGTTCGGCCGCTCCTACTACCAGGACGACGTCCCGGTGCGCGACACCGAGGTGTTCCACGGGCACGCCGTCCGGGCCAACTACCTGGCCGCCGGCGCCGTCGACGTCGCGGTCGAGACCGGCGACGAGAAGCTCCTCGACGCCGTTGCCGGGCAGTGGCAGCGTGCCCAGGCCCGCCGGACGTACCTGACCGGCGGGCAGGGTTCGCACCATCAGGACGAGGCGTTCGGCGACGACTGGGTGCTGCCCCCGGACCGCGCGTACTCCGAGACGTGCGCGAGCGTGGGCTCGGTCATGGTGTCCTGGCGGTTGCTGCTGGCGCGCGGCGGCGCCGAGTACGCCGACGCGATCGAGCGCGCGCTCACCAACGTGATCGCGACCTCGCCGGCCCACGACGGGCAGTCCTTCTTCTACGCGAACACCCTGCACCAGCGGGTCCCGGCCGAGGACGTCGCCACCGACGAGGTGAGCAAGCGCGCCGAGGCGTCCCTGCGGGCGCCGTGGTTCGAGGTCTCCTGCTGCCCGCCCAACGTGGCGCGCACGTTCGCGAGCCTGGCCGCGTACGTCGCCACGGTGGATGATGGCGGGGTCCAGCTGCACCAGTACGCGCCGGCCGAGATCCGGGCCACGCTGCCGTCCGGGGAGCAGGTGGCCCTCGACGTCGTGACCGGCTACCCGGTGGACGGCCGGGTGGAGGTGCGTGTGCGGGCGGCGCCGGCGAGCGGCTGGACCCTGACGCTGCGGGTGCCCTCCTGGTCGCCGTCGGCCCGGGTGCGGGTGGACGACGGGGCGGTCCGCGAGGTGGGTCCGGGCGCCGTGCAGGTCGCCGGGCCTGGTGCCGGCGGCGTGGTGGTGCTGGAGCTCGACACCGTGCCGCGGTTCGTCGTGCCGGACCCGCACATCGACGCCGTCCGGGGTTGTGTGGCGGTGCAGCGCGGCCCGGAGGTGCTGTGCCTCGAGTCCGTCGACCTGCCGGCGGGTCGCGGGGTGGACGACGTCGTCGTGGACGCCTCGGTCCCGCCGTGGGAGGTGGACGGCACGGTGTACGTCCGGGCGGGCTCGCTGGGCGCGGGCGCCGACGGCCGCGATGGGGACGGCGACGACGGTAACGGTTGGCCGTACGCCGCCTCGGACGCCGTCGTGCCGCGTCCCCGCCCCGACCTGCGCGACGTGCGGCTCGTCCCGTACCACGACTGGGCCAACCGCGGCCCGGCCACGATGCGCGTCTGGCTCCCGACGCTCTGACCCCGGCGCTGCCGGGCCCCCTGCGCACCATTCGCTCGCCAGCCCAGTGATCAGGCCCGAACTCCTGTCGAGTCCGGGCCTGATCACTGGGCTGGCGCGGTGGGTGGGCTGCGGCCTGCTGAGTTCGGTCGGTTGCACGGCTCCCTCGCCGAGATCGGTCGGTTGCCGTGAGATCGGTCAATCAAACGACCGATCTCGTGGCAACCGACCGATCTCGTGCGAGCGACGTGGCACCTGACCGAATCGCCCGCGCCCTCAGTTCCCACGGCCGGCACGGTCAGCGCAGCCCGCGCTCAAGGTCCGCAGCTCACCCCTGCGTACGAGGCCACCAGCTCACGGGTCGTGGGCTCGCCGTCGACGTCACCGGTGACCCGCACTGTGACCGCCCCGGCGTCGACCTGCCCAGCCCGGGTGGCGAAGGACTGGTAGGCGGCCCTGCCCGGCTCGACGCCCGTCATCGAGCGCGTGCC
The DNA here is from genome assembly GCF_042654905.1 of Promicromonospora alba. Classification (NCBI taxonomy): domain Bacteria; kingdom Bacillati; phylum Actinomycetota; class Actinomycetes; order Micrococcales; family Promicromonosporaceae; genus Promicromonospora; species Promicromonospora alba. Next base: position 171,624 of record NZ_JBHSFI010000005.1, on the reverse strand, counting down.
GTACGGGGTGGTGAGCGTGACGTCGACCGGCCCGTCGTGGTCGTTCACCGCGCGCACGGCCAGCGTCGCGCTGCCGGCCAGGCACCGCGCCTCGGCCGTGACCGCCACGGCGGGATCGGACGGCCCGGTGCCCGGGTCGTCGGCGATGACCCGCCACTCGGTGGCGGCGACCGCGGAGAACTGCGTGCCGTCACCGTTCGCGTGGACCGTCGCCCGCAGGCGTGAGGTCGTGACCGGCCCGAACGTCATCCGGTTGAACTGGCTGGTGCTCGTGCCGGCCGCCGACGGGTCGGGTACGGGCGCCCACTCCTGCGCGGTCTCGTCCCAGTACGACAGCTCCCAGGAGTCGGGCGGGGCCACGCCCACGCCGGTGCCCTGCGGCTGGTCGGCCCAGAACCTGATCTCGGCCGCGGTGAGCCGGATCGGCCGGGGCCAGTCGTACCGGACCCACTGGGTGGCCGGATGGTCGCCCGACCACGTACCCCAGAGCTGCGCCTGCGGCGGGTTCGCGGGGTCCAGCCCGTCGTTGAGCGCGAGCACGGAGTTCCAGCCCGCCGTGTACGACGCCGTCGGCGTCGCCAGGGCCGCGACGTTCCCGGTGAGCGGCCCGCTGATATCGGCGGGGATGCTGATCGTCCGAGCGGCTTCGGCATTGCCCGCCCGGTCGACGGCGCGGTAGCGCACCTCGTGCCGGTCGGTGCCGCCGGCGGTCACCGGCCCGTCGTACGGCTCGAACCCGCCGCCGTCCACCGCTACCTCGATGCGCGCGACGCCGGACGCTGCGTCGGAAGCTGTCACCGTGACCGCCCGGGTCCGCTCGTCGAGCGTGGCGGTGCTGCGCGGCGGCGTGCCGTCGATGCGGACATCGAGGGAGGCCTCCGTCGAGGAGTTTCCGGCGCGGTCGGCCGCCGTCGCCCTGACCGTGTGCTCGCCGTCGCCCGTCACCTCCACGTCGGTGTACCGGACGGGATCGGTGACCACGGGCTCGGCGTCGTCGACCGACGTGGTGAGGACCACGCGCCCGCCGCCGTCGTCCGTGCCGGAGACCCGGGCGCGGACCGCCGAGCGGAACCAGCCGCCGGTGCCGGCGCTGCCGATCGGGGTGATCGCCACCTCCGGAGGTGTCTCGTCCCCGGAGGTGTCCGCGGGATCGACGACGGTCACCGTCCCCGTGACCCGTCCCGCGGCGTAGCCGAGCATCGAGCCCTGAACGGTGAGCTCGCCCGGCTGGGCGACGTCCTCGGGCGTGAGCGCGTCCCAGTAGGCGGGCACCTGGAGGGTGTGCCCGCCCGGGTAGGTCGCGGCGACGGTGCCGGGCAGCTCGGTCTCGCCGACCTCGACGGTCATCCGCCCGGGCGTCACGCTCTCCGGCTGCTCAGCCAGCACCTTCCACTCCTCGACGGCGATACCCGAGTAGGTGGAGCCGTTGGTGGACGCGTCGAAGACCGCCCGGACCTGTGTGGTGGTCACCGGGTCGAACGACGTCGGCTGGAAGCCCGACGTGCCGGTCGGGTAGCCGTCGGCCCCTGGTACGTCGGCCCAGGCGCCGTCGTCCCAGTACTGGATGCGCCACGACGTCGGGGCGGCCACACCCACGCCGGAGCCCTGCGGCTGGTCGTTCCAGAACTTGATCTGCGAACCGGAGACGCGCACGGGCTGGTCCCACGTGTACTGCACCCACTGCTGGGGCGGGTTGTTCCCGGTCCAGGTGCCCCACATGTCCGGCGGCAGCGGGTTGGGCCGCACGAGCTCGTCGTTGAGCGCCTTGACCCAGTACTGCGTCGGCACGGGATCGTTCGAGACGGTGACGCGCGCCTCCTGCGCGACGTTCGCGCGCGGCGTGCGGTCCGGCTCCCTGACCGGCGTGGTCGTCACCGGGAGCATCCGCGGCGGGCTCTGCGTGTCGTCCCACTCGACGCGGTCGATGGCCACCGACCGCCGGAAGTGGTTGCCACCCTCGGCGTCGGCCGTGTGATAGGCGATCCACCACTCGCCGTTCAGCTCGACGATGCCGGGATGGCTGGTGGTCGACGAGACGGGCGGGAGCACCGTGCCCCGGTAGGTCCACGGGCCCTCGGCCGACGGCGCCGTCGCGTACGCGATGCACGCGTGGTAGTTCGCGGGCGTGCATTGGCTGGTCGGGCCCGCGTTGTTTCCCGCGTACGCCAGGTAGTAGGTGCCGTTGCGCTCGAAGAGCCAGGGCGCCTCGAAGAACCCCGTGAGGCCCGTGACGGTCCGGACGCCGTCGACCGGCGTCTTCATGTCCTGCGCCAGCTCGACCTGACGCAGGTTGCCGAAGCTGCCCCAGTACATGTGGACGCGACGGGCGTCGCCGGTGCCGTCCACCAGCACGGTCGGGTCGATGTTGTGGATGGTGTTGGGCGTGGGGAGCCGCTGGGAGACGATGGGCCCGCCCGCGTGGTCGGTCCAGGGGCCGGTGGGGGAGTCGGAGACGGCGACGCCGATGCCGAACTTGTCGCCCGCCGGGCTCGCCGCCTCGTGCACGGGGACGTACCAGTAGTACCGGCCGTCGACGCCCTGCTGGACCTCGCCCGCGTAGGCGCGCCCCGGCGTCGCCCATGAGAAGACGTCCTCCGGGCGCATCAGGGACGGGTGGTGGGTCCACTGGCCGGCGTCGACGTCAGCGGTCACGAGCGCGCCCCACTCGTTCATGATGAAGTCGTTGCGCGTGGGGCCCGCCTCGTCATGGCCCGTGTAGACGTAGAGCTGGTCCGCGCCGGTGTCGTTGCCCGGTGCTCCCGCCGGGACGACCAGCGGGGCCGGGTCCGCCGAGTAGTAGCTGCCGTCGGCGAGGATCGGGTTCTCCGTGCTCGTGAAGCTGACGGGGTCCGCGGCCTGTTCGGCGGCCTGGGCCGCGGGGGCCGCGGGGACCGTGAACCCCGTGGCAAGCACTGCTGCCAGGATTCCCGCCGCTACCGGTCTTCCCCCGTCGATCTGTCTTGTGCGTGTCTGTCTCATGCGCGTTCTCCTGTCGTGGCACCTCGTCGTGGCACTGCCGCACTGACGCGCCGACCATCGCACAGCGGAGAGCCCTCAACAATGGGTTTCGGTCTTTTTCGGCGTGCAGATGCGCCATCAGGGTGATCATCAACCGAAAACACCGAAAACCATTGCCGGGGCCCGGAGGTGATGCTTCACTGGTCGGCGCCGGGCTCCTCGATGGCGAGCGAGCCGGCGGAACCACCTGGCGGACGCAAGCGAGCCGGGGTGGGGAGCGCAGCGATGCGCGGCCTCCGCCCGAGCGGCCACCGTCCGTCCGACTGCCTGGCCGTCGACGGAGAGGACATGTGATGTCGGGACGAACACGAAAGGGCGCGGTAGCGGCTACCGCCGTGGCGGCGCTGGTCGCGTGCGGGAGCGTGGCGCTGCTGCCGCCCACCGCGTACGCGGCCTCGCCGGTGCTGCCGGGGAACGAGGCCGACGTCGGCGTCTACACCGACGGGCTCGCGGACTCCCTGGACATCGGCGACCCGGTGTACCGCAACCTGGACGCCGTGGACGCCGCGCTCGACCCCGGCGTCCCGTTCACCGCGGACAGCATGTACCAGTCGATCTTCGACGCCGACGTCGCGGCCGGTGGCACCGACTTCTACCTCGACCGGGTGCTGGGCGTGACGGGGACGGCGGGCAACTCGGTGCTCCAGACCCGCGGCCGCACGCTCTACCTGCGGGGCGCGAGCGGGACGGCCTGGAACACCATGGGCTTCGCGGGCAACGCCTACGCGGGCGGGCCGAACGACCTCGGGAACTTCTACACGATCACCGTGCCGGGGCAGACCGTGAGCGAGGTGGGCACCGCCCGGTTCAACGCGCCGAGCCACGCGAAGGCCCGGTACACGATCGGCTCCACCGGCGTGACCGCCGACCTGCGCAAGCTGATCACCTACGACAACACCGCGCTGTCCGCGGTCACCTTCACCAACCCCGGCACGAGCGCCGTCACGTTCACCGTGCGCGCCGCGTCGCCGATCGCCCGGGCCGCCGCGGACGCCGCCGACGAGCTGACCGGCACCCGCACCCTGACCAGCGGCGCGAACAACGGGCTGGTCGACACCCCGTGGTCGACCGTGACGGTCGGCCTGAAGGCCGAGGGCTTCGCCCGCAACGGCACCAGCCTGGACCGCGAGGTGACCGTCCCGGCGGGCGGGTCGGTGGACCTGTCGGTCGTCGGCTCCCTGTACTCCGCCGCCCTGCCCGACGGCGAGGAGCAGCTCCGCGACTACGCGGGCATGGCGCCCGGCGCGGCGTTCCGGGCCGGCGTCACCGCGTTCAACGAGCGCTGGGCCGCCGACATCCCGTACATCGACGTGCCCGACCCGGCCGTCGAGAAGGCGATCGTCTACCGGTGGTGGGGCGAGCGGTACAACAGCCTGGACGCGAACGAGCCGGGCTACGTCTACCAGTACCCGACGACCATCGAGGGCGTGAACCTGTACCAGAACTCGGTGGTGCTCACGCAGCCGATGCACCTGCAGGACACCAAGTGGATCCGCAACCCGTACCTCGCGTACGGCCAGGTCCTGAACGTCGGCGAGCTGTCCGGGTCGTCGGCCTTCCTCGACAGCCCGGGGCACACCAGCTGGAACAACCACTACTCCCAGTACCTCGGCACGGCGGGGCTGGAGGCGTACAACGTGCACGGCGGCGGACCGGACGTCGCCGAGCGGTTCGCCCGCTACTTCGAGCAGGACGGCGTGGGCCAGCTCGAGCACTACGACGGCAACGACGACGGCCTGATCGCCTACGACACCAACTACATGCCCGGCAACGACGCCGACGCGATCAGCTTCGGCTACCCCCGCGCCAACGCCGGCGCCCCGGGCGCCCGCACCATCGAGCGGCCCGAGTCGGCGTACGTCTGGGGTGCGTTCGACGCCGCGAGCAAGCTCTACGAGATCGCCGGCGCGGACCCGGCGCGCGTGACGAGCACGGCCGCCCAGGCGGACCGCATCCAGCAGGCGGTGCTCGACAACCTCTGGAGCGAGGCGACGCAGATGTTCCTCGCCGGCACGTCGCACGGGGCGACGTCGGCGGCGTCGTCGGGCGGCAGCGCCAACCCGCTGCCCGAGGCGGAGCGGGACCTGATCCCCGCCAAGGAGTCCAACCTCTACGACGTCTACGCGCAGAACCTGATCCCGGCGGACGAGTGGGAGACGTACGTCGACGGGTTCCGGTTCCTGCGCTACGGCGACAACTTCCCGGTGTTCCCGTTCTACACGGCCAACCAGTACGACCGGTCGAAGTTCGCCATCGGCGGCTCCAACAACTTCTCGAACATCAACTTCACTGTCCAGTACCGGGGCGTGCGCTCCGCGCTGCGGCACTACGACCCCGAGCAGCGCTACATCACGCCGGAGTACGCGGCCAAGCTGCTCGACTGGATGGCGTGGAGCATCTACCCGAACGGTGACGCACGCGTCGCCAACCAGGCCGAGTACTACTCGGGCTGGAACGCGCAGACGCAGACCTACAACCGCAACAACCCCAACCACGTGATGCTCGGCAACATGAGCTACATCTTCGTCGAGGACATGGGCGGCCTCCAGCCCCGTTCCGACGACATGATCGAGCTCTCGCCGATCGACCTCGGCTACGAGCACTTCATGGTGAACAACCTCCGGTACCACGGCCACGACGTCACGGTCGTCTGGGACCCGGACGGCACGCACTACGGCCTCGGCGCCGGCTACTCGCTGTTCGTCGACGGGGACCGCAAGGCGTCCGCGGAGCGCATCGGCTCCTTCGTGTACGACCCGGCCGCCAACGAGGTGGTCTCCGCGGACGCGGGCATCGGCGCCGTCGTCGTCGCCGACCAGGGCGCCGACCTGCCCGCTGCGGTGGACACCCCCATCGAGGACGAGCGTGTCGTGTCGTACCTGAGGACGGCGGGGATCGACCTCACCGGGGATGCCGTCAACCTCGCGGAGGGCGCGACGCTCAGCTCGTCCGCCACCCAGGAGGGCGCCCGCCCGACGCCGTGGCGCAACTTCCACACCCCTGGCTTCTCCAGCGGCTCGATGAACTACACGCCCGGCGCCATCGCCACGACCGAGCGGCCCGTGTCCCTGGACGCTGTGACCGACGGCGTCACGGCGAACGAGCCCTACTGGGGCAACTACGGGACCGACGGCGACACCGGCCACGTGGAGCTCGATCTCGGCGAGCCGGTGGCGGTCGACAACGTCAAGGTCTGGTTCGTCGACGACCGGCAGGACGCCGGGTACGCCCCGCCGCAGCGCTACTCGGTCCAGGTGCCGGACGGCGACGGCGGCTGGACGGCGGTCCCGGGGCAGGCCAAGGCGCCCAAGGTGCCCGGGCCCAAGACGAACGAGGCGCTGTTCCCGACCGCCACCACCGACCGGGTCCGGGTGGCGTTCACCAATGCGCCAGGCCGCTGGACGGCGATCTCCGAGGTCCAGGTGTTCGACTCGGGCCGGGAGGTGCCGCCGGTCGAGAACGACCCGCCGGCGGTCACAGCGACCTCGGACGACAGCGCGGACGGCAACCTGTCCACCCTGCTGGTGGCCACTGCCACCGACGACGGCATCCCGGAGGACGGCGAGCTCACCTACGGCTGGGAGACCGTCTCGGCCCCTGAGGGCGCGGGCGTGATCTTCGCCGACGACGCAGCGCTCACCACCCGGGTGACCGGCACCGCCGCGGGGGAGTACGTGTTCCGCTTCCGTGCGACGGACGGGGAGCTCACCACCACCCGGGACGTCACGGTAACCCTCGCCGAACGCGAGACGTCCGCCGAGTTCGGGCGGCTCGCCACCATCACGACGAGCGGCGCCTCGCCGTGGGAGAACCCGCTGCGTGTCAACGCTGAATCGACGCCGGCGAGCTCGGCCCCCGGCGCGGGCAACGGCTGGGGCACCTGGGGCCAGGCGCAGAACGGCACCAGCGTGGGAACGGCCGCCTGGATCCGGTACGCGTGGAACGCCCCGGTCCGGGTCAGCTCCACGGACATCTACTGGTACGACGACAACGGCGGCGTCCGCACCCCGCGAGCCGACACGTACGCGGTCGAGTACACATCGGACGGCAGCACCTGGAGCCCGGTCACCCTCGCGGACGGGTCCACGTACAGCGGTGCGCTCGCCAAGAACACCTACAACCACCTCGCGTTCGAGCCCGTGGAGGCCAGCGCGCTCCGCATCAGGGTCTGGGGCGTGCAGACCGGCGGCGCCGGGACCGGCGTCCTGCGCTGGCGCGTGAACGGCGACACGGTGGACTCGGTGGCGAGCCCCGTGGTCATGCGCACCACCACCGGCGTCGTCCCGGAGCTGCCCGGTGGGCTCGACGTCGTCTACTCGGGCGGCACGCGCGGGACCCTGCCCTTCACCTGGCAGGAGATCACGCCCGCGATGGTGGCCGAGACCAACGTCGAGCCGTTCACGGTCTACGGCACCAACTCGGAGTACGGCCTGATCGCCGAGGCCCAGGTGTACGTGCGGCCGGAGACGGCCCAGGACGGCATCGCCATCCAGGGCGCGGAGCAGTTCGAACGGACCGTCGACGTCGGCGAGCTGCCCCACCTGCCCACGCGCGTGGCCGTGTCGTACAACGACGGGTCCCGCGACAACCAGGCGATCGGCGTCGAGTGGGACTTCGACGAGGTGGTGGTCCAGCGGCCGGGCGTGCACGTCATCACCGGGCAGCTCGTGCTGCCCGACTACGTGAGCGAGGCGGGGACCACGCAGACCACGCTCACGCTCACCGTGCTCGGCGACCCCGCCGAGGGGCCCGTGGTCACCGCGACCGCCGAACCACGCTGCCTGGCCGGGCGGGCGACCCTCGCGGTCCGGGCGGTGAACGACGAGGACGGCCCGATCGACGTCGCTCTCACCAGCACGTACGGCACCAAGGAGTTCACCGGCGTCGCCCCCGGCGCGGCGGCTTACCAGTCGTTCGTCACGCGCTCGACGGCGGTCGCGGCCGGGTCGGTCACGGTCACGGCGTCCGACGACGCCGGGGCCACCTCCGAGATCAGCGTCGAGTACCCCGCGCTCACGTGCGGCTGACGGAAGGGAGCACCATGCACAGCGAACCCGAGACCACACCGCGGAGCACCGCGTTCTCTCGCCGGTCGCTGCTCCGCCTCGGAGCAGCCGGCTTCGCCGGGGGCGTCGTCGCCCTCGGGCTCCCCGCCGGGGCGGCTACTGCCGCCCCGGCGGGGGCCGGACCGGCCGCCGTCGCGCGGCTGCCCCGCCGCTACCTGCGGCTCCTGGACCGGACGGCGGCGTCCGACCGCTGGCTCGCCGCGCCGTTTCCGCTCGCCGACGTGACCCTCGCGCCGAGCGTCGCCACCCGGTCGCAGGACCAGCTCCTGCACCTGCTGCGGGTATACCCGGTCGACCGGGTGCTCGCGGTCTTCCGCCGCAACGCCGGCCTCGACACCCGGGGCGCCAACCCGCCGGGCGGCTGGGAGGGCTTCGGCCACGCGAACGAGCAGCCCTGGGGACCCGACGACTATCCCGGCCGGGCCAACGTCCAGACCGCCAACCTGCTGCGCGGCCACTACGGCGGCCACTTCCTGTCGGCGCTCTCGCTCGCGTGGGCCTCGACGGGCGAGCAGGTGTTCAAGGACAAGGTCGACGAGCTGGTGGCCGGGCTGGGCGAGGTCCAGGCGGCGCTCGCCGCGATGGGCCGGTTCACGCACCCTGGCTTCCTCGCCGCCTACGGCGAGTGGCAGTTCAGCCAGCTCGAGAAGTACGCCCCGTACGGCGAGATCTGGGCGCCCTACTACACGTGCCACAAGATCATGGCCGGGCTGCGGGACGCCTACCAGCTCGCGGACAGCGACCGGGCGCTGGAGATCCTGGCGCCCATGGCGGACTGGGTCTCCGGCCGGCTCGACCCGCTGCCCGCCGACCAGCTCACGCGGATGTGGGGCATCTACATCGCCGGCGAGTACGGCGGCATGAACGAGGTGCTGTGCGACCTCGCGGCGATCACCGGAGAGGACCGGTACCTGGCGACCGCCCGGAAGTTCGACCTGACCCCGCTGGTCGACGCCTGCGCGGCGGGCACCGACACCCTCAACGGCAAGCACGCCAACCAGCATATCCCGCAGTTCCCCGGCTACCTCAAGGCGTACGAGCAGACGGGGGAGCAGCGGTACCTCGACGCCGTCACGGGGTTCTGGGGAATGGTCGTACCCGGCCGCACGTACGCGCACGGCGGCCACGGGGAGGGCGAGCTGTTCGGCCCGCCCGGAACCGTCGCGGGCGACATCGGGGCACGCAACGCCGAGACGTGTGGCACGTACAACATGCTCAAGCTGTCCCGCCAGCTGTACCTGCACACGCTCGACCCGAAGTACCTGGAGTACTACGAGCGCGGCCTGCTCAACCACGTAGTGGGCTCCAAACGGAACACGCGGTCCGACACGAGCCCTGACGTCACCTACATGTACGGCGTGAACCCCGGCACCCGCCGCGAGTACGGCAACACCGGTACCTGCTGCGGCGGCACCGGACTGGAGAACCACGTCAAGTACGCCGACACCGTGTACCTGCGGTCGGCGGACGGGACGGCGCTGCACGTGAACCTCTACCTCGCCTCGACGCTGGACTGGCCCGAGCGCGGGCTCCGGGTGGTGCAGGAGACGGAGTACCCGAAGGCCGGTTCCACCCGCCTGACGTTCGAGGGCTCCGGCGAGCTCGACCTGCGGCTGCGGGTGCCCGGCTGGGTGCGCAAGGGCTTCACGGTCCGGGTCAACGACGTGGTTCAGGACCTGGAGGCGGTCCCGGGCACGTACGTCAGCATCGCCCGCACCTGGGCGTCCGGCGACGTGGTCGACGTCGACATGCCGTTCAGCGTCCGGGCGGTGCCGACCATCGACGACCCGGCGGTGCAGAGCATCGAGTGGGGACCGACCGTCCTGCTCGTCCGCGACCCCTCGACGAGCTACCTCGACATCTCCCTCTACGGCCACATGGGCCTGGACGGCACCCTGGAGCGCGCGTTCGAGGCCACCGGCGACGGGTACTTCCGGCTCGGGGACCGCGTCCTCGAACCCGCGTGGTCGGGCGACCACACGACGTACCACATGTACGTGCGCCGCTCGGAGCCGCGCGTCGTGTTCGCCGGCCTCGACAGCGGGGTGGTGAACGCCGCCCGCCCGGACGGGACCACCCTGCTCGACGCCGTCTGGGCCGACGGCGGGTTCGCCACCCGGGCGGACTTCCTCGCTCATGTCCAGGCGGTCACCGAACGGTTCACCACCGAGGGCCTGATCAGCCGGCGCGACGCCCAGCGCGTCCTGCTCACCGCCGGGAAGGCGAGGATGGCATGACCACGACACACAGGACCGGGAGGCGAATCGTCGCCGTCCTCGGTGCGCTGGTCATCGCCCTGACCGGCATCGGCCCGGCCGCGGCCGCCGAGCCCGCGAACGTCGCGACCCTCGCCACCCCGACCGCGAGCTACACCGCCTCCTGGAACCGCGTCACGTCCGTGAACGACGGCGGGGGCGTCAGCAGCGGCGGCTCCCACGAGGACACCTGGGCGACCTGGGGCGAGGACCCGCGCCCCGCGACCCAGTGGCTCGAGTACACGTGGGAGGTGCCAGTCCGGGTCGACCGGTCGGTCCTGCGGTTCTGGTCGGACGGGACGGAGCCCAACGGCGACAACGTGCGCGTACCCGGCTCCTGGACCATCCAGTACTGGGACCAGGCCACCGGCGCGTTCGCCGACCTGCCCGGGGCGAGCGGCTTCCCGACCGACCGCCTGGGCCTCAACGAGACCACCTTCGAACCCGTCTCGACCACCCGGCTGCGCGCGACGTTCCAGGCGCTCGCGGGCGGCGCGGACAGCACGTACTCGGCGGTCGGGGTCTCCGAGTGGGAGGTCTGGGGAACCGGCGGCGTCGTCGATCCGGATCCGGAGGACCCGTTCGGCCCGATCGACCACACGCCGGTGCACATCCCGACCCCGGTCGGCGTGCTGCCCGAGCTGCCGGGGCAGCTCGACGCCGTCTACGCGGACGGGCGGGTCGTGCGTGTCCCGGTGACCTGGGCGCCTGTCGCGGCCGACGACGTCGCCGAACCCGGCTCGTTCGAGGTCACCGGCACGTCGCCCGACCTGGTGGAGCCCGTCACGGGCACCGTGTACGTGCGCGACGGCGAACCCGGCCCCGTCGTCGCGATCGACAACGTCGCCGTGGTCACCGTCGCGGGCACCGAGCCGGTGCTCCCGCCGTCGGTCACCGCGGAGTACGACGACGGGTCGCGGGACAGCCGCATCCCGGTCACCTGGGACGACGTCTCCGCCGGCGACTACGCGGAGGCCGGCGGTCTGTTCTTCGTCGCGGGCGCGGTCGAGGGCACCGACGTGGCGGCCGAGGCCGTCGTGTTCGTCCTGGAGCCGGACACCGCGGAGGACACGTCCCCGCCGTCGGTCACCCTGACTGCCGAGCCCGCGGCGGCGCCGTCGGGCTGGTTCGTGCAGCCCGTCACCGTCACCGTACGGGCGAGCGACAACCGCGACCCGGACCCGCTCGTCGAGGTGGTGATCGACGGCGGCGACCCGGCCCCGTACACCGGGCCGTTCACCCTGGACGACGACGGGACGCACACCGTGCGCGTGCTCGCGACGGACGCCGCGGGCAACGTCGGCGAGGCGGAACGGGACCTGCGGGTGGACACCACCGCCCCCGTGACCACCGCGAACGTCGAGAACCTCGGTTCGAGCGTCGAGATCACGCTCGCGGCCGACGACGGCGACGGCTCCGGCGTGGACCGGATCCAGTGGGAGGGCCCGGGGACGTTCTGGGGCACCTACACCGGACCGTTCACGCGGGCGCTCACGGACTCCGAGCAGGTCATCGAGTTCGCGGCCACTGACGTCGCGGGCAACCCGGAGGAGCGCAGGTCGCTGACGCTGCCCGCCGCCGGCGCCGAGCTGCCGGTGACCGCTGAGGCCTCCGCCCGCTGCGTGGCGGGCCGTGTGCATGTCGCGGTGCGGGCGACCAACGGCTCGGAGATTCCCGTCGACGTCGTCCTGACGACCGAGCACGGGTCGCGCGACGTGGCCGGCGTGAAGCCCGGGGCGAGCGCGTACCAGTCGTTCGCCACTCGGGTCGCCTCGGTCCCCGAGGGCACCGCTTCGGTGACCGCCACGGGCACCGTCGGCGGCGAGGAGGTCACCGTCCGGCACGACCTCGCGCTCGCGGCCCTGTCCTGTGCCTGAGCAACCACCAAGAAGACACGAAGGCTTGACGAGAAGAGACGAGACGAGATGATGAACAGCCGAACCACCCAGCGGATCGCAGCGGCAGCGGCGGGTATGGCCGTCGCGGCGACGGTCGGTGGCCTCGCCACCACCGCGGCGGCCGCCGACGACCCCACCGGCGTCGACCTGTCCGTGACCATCGAGGACAACACGCCGGGCGCCCTGAGCATGTCGGTGGCACCCAACGACGGTGTGGTCCTCTCCGAGGAGGGCTCAGACGCCGAGGCCCGGCAGTTCGTGGGCACCCTGCCCACGGTGACCGTCGCCGACACGCGGGACGCCGGGGAGATCCCGGAGGGCGCCTACTGGGCGGTGGTCGGCCAGGCGAGCGAGTTCACCGCGGAGGGACGCGCGCCGATCGGGCCCGAGTACCTCGGCTGGGCGCCGCGCCTGCTGACCCCGTCGCCCTCGGGCGACGTGGCGGCGGGCGAGCCGGTCTCCAGCGTCCTCCCTGACGGTTCGGGCGGCGCCGCCGTCGGCCTCGAGGGGCAGGAGCTGCTGCTGTCCACGTGGGCCGCGGGTGTGGAGGCGGGCCCGTGGGACGTGACGGCGGACCTCACGCTGCGCACGCCCGCGGACGTGCCCCCGGGCGAGTACTCCTCGGTCCTGACCCTCTCCCTCTTCGAGGGCTGACCACCTGTCAGACGCTCGGCGAGGTGTCAGACGCTCAGGTCACCCGGGTGACCTGAGCGTCTGACACCTCGCCGAGCGTCTGACAGGTCATTGCCGGGCGTGCCGACGCCGCACCCGGCTTCCCGTTCGACGGACACCCCAGAAAGGCCCGTACATGCGCATCCCCACGGTGATCAGGGCGGTCGTCGCCCTCGCCGCCATGGCGCTGGTCGCCCCGGCCCCGGCAGTGGCGTCGGCACCTGCTTCCGCGGTCGGCCCCGCCGCCGTCCCCGCCGTCTCAGCGCAAGCGGAGGACGGCGACCGCATCACCTGGTCCGTCGTGCCCGCCGACGCGTCGGGTCCCGACGGGCGCCGGGTCGTCGACCTGGAGCTCGAACCCGGCGAGCGCGCCGTCGACCACGTGGCGGTGAGCAACCACTCCGCGACAGAGGTGACGTTCGCGCTGTCGGCCAACGACGGGTACCTGACCGAACGCGGCAGCTTCGACATGCGGCCGGCCTCCGTCCCGCCCATCGACGGCGGCGCGTGGATCACCGTGGCGGACGAGGTGGTGGTCGGCCCGGGGGAGACCGAGGTGGTGCCGTTCGAGGTGGTGGCACCCGCCGACGCCGTGCCCGGCGACCACCCGGCCGGCGTCGCGGCGTCCGTGCGCTCGGGCGGGGAGATGCAGGTCGACTCCCGGGTGGGGGTCCGCGTGAACCTTCGGACGCCGGGGGAGGTGGCCGCCGCGCTGGACGCCGAGCTGCTCGACGTGTCGTACGCGCAGGGGTCCGGCCTGTTCGGGCCGGGGGAGGTCGTGGTGCGGTACGCGGTGGTCAACCAGGGCACCGTCGCGCTGCGCGCCTCGGCCGCAGTCCGTGCGGACAGCCGGTTCGGCGGTCCGGACGCGTCCACCGCGCCGGGGGACGCGCTCGAGGTGCTGCCCGGCGGCCGGCGCGAGGTCACGGCCCGGGTGCCCGGGGTCTGGCCGCTCGGGCCGTTCGGCGTCGAGACGGTGGTGCGCGGGGCGGTCCCCGACGGCGGCCCGGACGTGGCGGCGCCGGCGGACGTACCGCTCAGCGGCACCACATGGGCGCTGCCGCTGCCGCACCTCCTGCTCCTGCTCGTCCTCGCACTCGTCGCATGGGCCGCACGCAGGGCGCTGCGTGCACGCCGGGCCAGGCTCGACCGCCTGATCGAGCGGGCCCGCGCCGAGGGCCGTGCCGAGGCCCTGGCGGCACCCGGCCGCACGAGCTGATCACCTGGCAAAACGCTCGACGGTCCTCCCTTGTCGCCGTAATTCACCCTGCTAGTGTCGGGGCGATCGTGTGAGCCAGAACGGACCGCGAGGAGGCGGTGATGACCGAGATCGAACCGGTCTACGGGGCGGGCACCCTGCTCCTGATTGCGGCGGCTGCGGTCGCCTTGCTCCTGTTCCTGATCATCCGGCTCAAGATGCACGCGTTCGTCGCGCTCGTGCTCGTCAGCCTGCTCACCGCGGTGGCGGCTGGAATCCCGATCGCGGACGTCCCGGACGCGCTGCTGAGCGGGTTCAGCGGGACGCTGGGCTCGGTGGCCCTGCTGGTCGGCTTCGGCGTCATGGTCGGCAGGCTGCTGGAGACCACCGGCGGCGCCCAGGTCCTGGCCGACACCCTGATCGCCCGGTTCGGCGAGAAGCACGCGCCGCTCGCGCTCGGCGTCGCCGCGCTCATCTTCGGCTTCCCGATCTTCTTCGACGCCGGCCTCGTGGTCTTCCTGCCGATCATCTTCACCGTCGCGCGCCGGTTCGGGGGCGGCATCCTCCGGTACGGGCTGCCCACGGCCGGGGCGTTCGCCGTCATGCACGCCGTGGTGCCACCGCACCCCGGGCCGGTCGCCGCCGCCGACCTGATGGAAGGGAACATCGGCCTCACGCTCCTCCTGGGCGTGCCGGTCGCGGTCGCCGCCTGGTTCCTCGGCGTCCACTACGTGGCCCGTTACCTGAGCGCGCGGTACGTCATCGACATCCCGACCGCCGTGTTCGGCCAGATGAACGGCGGCAGGGACCAGGACGCCGCCGGAGACGGGGGCACCGGAGCGGGCGGTGCGCCGACGGCCACCGCCACCCAGGCGCCGCCGCGGTTCGGCACGGTCCTGTTCATCCTGTTGCTGCCGCTGGTGCTGATCTCGCTCAACACGGTGGTCAGCACGCTGGTCACGGCGGGCATCGTCCCCGAGGGCGCCGTCTGGGCGAACGCCCTGACCCTGGTCGGCCAGACCCCGATCGCCCTGCTCATCACCGTCCTGGTCGCGCTCGCGATGCTGTCGCGTGGCCGGTTCTCGATGGGCCAGGCCACCGGCATCCTGGACGACGCCCTCGGCCCGATCTGCTCGATCATCCTGATCACCGGCGCCGGCGGCATGTTCGGCGGCGTGCTGCGCGCCAGCGGCATCGGCTCGGCGCTCACCGAGGCGCTGTCCGACCTGGGCATGCCGATCCTCCTGCAGGCGTTCTTCATCGCGACGGTGCTGCGCGTCGCCCAGGGCTCCGCGACGGTCGCCCTGACGACGACGGCCGGGCTGATCTCGGCGCAGGTGGTCGCGGAGGGCCTGAGCGACGTGAAGATCACGCTCCTGGTCTTCGCCGTGGCGGCCGGGGCAACCGTCCTGTCGCACGTCAACGACTCGGGGTTCTGGCTCGTGAGCAGGTTCTTCGGTATGGACGTCAAGACGACGCTCAAGACCTGGACCGTCTTGGAGACCACTCTCGGTCTCGCCATCTTCCTGATCGCCGCGCTGCTCTGGCTCGTGACCGGATGAGCGCGCCCCGGCACATAGTGGTCATGGGCGTCACGGCGACCGGCAAGACGACGGTCGGCCGCGCGCTCGCCTCGGCGCTCGGCGGCGTGTTCGTCGAGGGCGACGCGTTCCACCCGGCCGCGAACATCGAGAAGATGTCGGCGGGGATCCCCCTGGACGACGACGACCGGCGCCCGTGGCTGCGCTCGCTCGCCGACGAGATCGCCCGGCTCGACGCCGCGGGCGAGATCTCGGTGACCGCCTGCTCCGCGCTGCGCCGGGTGTACCGCGACTGGCTGCGCGAGGGTCATCCCGGGCTGTTCTTCGTGCACCTCGACTCGACGTTCGAGGTGCTGATCGACAGGATGAGGCGCCGTACCCACTTCATGCCGCCGTCCCTGCTGCAGTCCCAGCTCGACACGCTGGAGCCGCTGGAGCCGGACGAGGCGGGCGTCGTCGTCGACGACACACCGCCGGCCGACGTCGTGATCGCGACCAGCCTCGCCGCCGTCCGGGCGGGGTGACGCTTCCCGGAGACCCGGTTGCCTACAGCGCGAACTCCTCCGGGGGCCAGCCGCCGGGGACGGGCTGCTGGAGCGGCGACGGGAACGTCACGGGCAGCCGGGCGGGGAAGCGCATCCACGGGCTGGTCGCCCACTCGACCTTGTCGGGGTCGCCGACCAGAGTGACCTGCAGGCGCTGCAGCAGCTCTGCGACGGCGATCCGCGCGATGACCCGCCCGAGACGCGGCGCGGGGCACCGGTGCGGACCGGCGCCGAACGACAGGTAGGCCCGGTTGCCCACGGTGTCCCAGGGGTCGGCGCTCTGGACCTGCGAGTCGTGGTTGGCCGCGTGCACACCGACGATCACCGCCGCCCCGCGCTCGATCAGCTTGTCGCCGATCGTCACGTCGCGTGTGGCGAACCGCGGCATGAGGTTGGGGTTCGTCGTCGAGCGCCACAGCACCTCGTCGAGGGCGTCGTCGATGTGCAGCCGGCCCCCGGAGACCCGGTGGGAGAAGCGCGAGTCGCTCAGCACCAGCGCGAGCGTCTGCGCGATCCAGGCCAGCAGCGACTCGTTGGCCGCCAGCGTGATGGCGGTCAGGGTCTGTGCCCGTTCCAGATCGCTCTCGAAATTGTCGTGCACGGCCAGGATCCCCGCGATGTCGCGGGTGCCGAGCGCCCTGCTGTGGGCGATGTGCCCGGTGACGATCTCCAGCAGCTCGACGGTTCGCTCGCGCGCCGCGGCGCCGGACTCGAAGATCGCCCGCGTGATCTCCTGGAGGCGCTGGGCCTGTCCCGGTTCGAGCCCGTCGAGCTCGGACAGGACGAGGAACGGGACGACCGCCGCGTACTCGGCGACCAGGTCCGCGCGGCCGCGGTCCTCGAAGCGGTCGATGAGCATCCCGCACAGCCTGCGCGTGATCGCGCCCGCCCGGGCCTCGTCGACCTGACCCAGCGCGTCGTCGACGGGTGGCCGCATGCGGGCGTGCTTGGCGCCGTCGGCGTCGGCGAGCGTCGGTTTCGGGGCGCGGGGGAGCACCAGATGGAGCGCCGACTGCGGGCCGAGCAGGTTCTCGGCGTGCCCGTGCCAGATCGACGGGTCCTTGATGAAGGTGCGGTCGTCCCGCAGCACACCCACCGCCTCGTCGTGGCCGAGCACGAGCCAGGCCGGCACGCCCGGCTCCAGGTCCACCGGCGCGACCGTTCCCCACCGGAGCCGCAGCCGTTCGTATACCTCGCTGGCGTCGGCGGCCGCCGTCGTCTCCACGAGGAGCGTGCGGTCACTGACGTCACCCAGCCGTACCAGCGGGCCCGACGGCGGTCGTGCGGTCACGATTCCCCTCTCGACGACAGCCCGGCGCGACGGTGTGACGCCGAGCACAGGCACTCGCTTCGGATGCTAGTGGACGGAGGCTCCGGATTGGCAAGACAGCTCCGTCACGATCCGGTCGGGCCGGTGCCCGGCGGCTTGTCGGCACCCGCCGGTATGGGCAGGATGTGCGCCATGCCCCAGGCCACGCCACTGCTTCGACTCCTCAACGTGCTGCTCGCACCCGGTATGCGCACCCGCAAGGACCCGGACGCCGTCTTCGAGCGGCTGCTCCAGGAGGTCCAGGAAGGACGCGTCCCGCTCGGCGCCGACGACCTCGCCGCGCTCGACGGGCTGCGGCTGCTCCTCGCCGACCACGCCGCCAACCCCGACCTGAGCGGCATGGGCTGGATGAGCACCCAGCAGCAGATCCGGGAGCGGCTGGACAACCGCGCGGTGGTCCGCGACATCCAGGCGAAGCACCCCGAGGTGCGCGACGAGCCGGTGACGGCGCCGGTGTTCGTCGTCGGCCTGCCGCGGACCGGGACCACGCTCACGTACAACCTGATCTCGCGCAGTCCCGGCAACCGCGGCCCCAAGCTGTGGGAGATGACCAACCTCGGCCTGCCGCGTCCGGAGGCGGAGCGCGAGAAGCTGATCGCGCAGGCCCGCAAGCGGTTCGCGACGGTGGCGAAGCTCAGCCCCGCGTGGGCGCACCTGCACCCGCTGGTCGCCGACAGCGAGGAGGAGGACTTCATGCTGCGCGCCCACACGGAGATGTTCGCGACGTGGGGGCCCGCGCCGCGCTACCTGGACTACGTGGCGGACGCCGACCTCACCGCAGACTTCCTCTTCCTCCGGGATGCCCTGCAGGTCATCGCGGCGGGCGAGGCGCCGGACCGCTGGGTCCTCAAGCACCCGATGGACCTGTGGCGGCTGCCGGAGATCCTGCGCGCCTTCCCGGACGCACGGTTCGTCTGGACGCACCGCGCGCCCGGGGCCGCCGTCGCCTCGGGCTGCTCGATGGCCGAGGCGACGCACACGATGTACATCAAGCCGGGCCGGATCGACCTGGCCCGGATCGGGCAGGAGTGGCTGGGTATCTCCGCGGGCGGGGTCGAGCGCGCGATCAAGCTGCGGGAGCAGCTCCCCGACTCCACTGTGGTCGACGTCCTCTACGACGACCTGCTCGCGGACCCGAAGACGGTGCTGCGCGGGGTCTTCGACCGGCTGGACCTGACGTGGGGTGAGCAGGACGACGCGAACCTTGCCGCATCGCTCGACCGCACGGGTCACCGCCCGCACGCCTACACGCTGGAACGCTACGCCTTGACGGAGGCGAAGGTGGCGGAGGCGTTCGCGTCGTACAACCTCCCGCCCTCAACCCTCTGATCAAACTGTTGAGTGCGTGATATTTGCCCTCCTGACAGCGTCAGAAGGGCAAATATCACGCACTCAACGAGGGGTCAGCGGGCGGCCGGGCCCGGCGGAAACTCCGGGCGCTCGAAGGCGTCGCGGATGCGGAGGCGGATCGTCGCCTCCAGCGCCTGGAGCTTCTTCGAGGCGCCGCGCTCGGTCACGTCGGAGATGTCGGTGACCACGTAGCCGATGTCGCCGCGCGTGGCGAGCATCTGGCCCTCGATGTTGGCGCCGTGGTCGGCGAAGATCTGGTTCACCGTGGCCAGCACGCCGGGCACGTTGCGGTGCAGCAGCTTGATCCGGCCGACGCCCGTGTGCTCGAGCTGCAGGTTCGGCAGGTTGACGCTGAGCATCGTCGAGCCGGTCATCACGTAGTCGCTGAGCTTCTTGGCCACGAACTGGCCGATCGCCTCCTGCGCCTCCTCCGTGGAGCCGCCGACGTGCGGCGTGAGGATCACGTTGGGCAGGTTGCGCAGCACCGACTCGAAGGCGTCGCCCCGCTTCTTGGGCTCCTCCGGGAAGACGTCGACCGCGGCGCCCGACAGGTGTCCGGACGTGATGTGCTCGGCCAGCGAGTCGACGTCGACGACGAACCCGCGGCACAGGTTGAGGAAGATCGCGCCCTGCTTCATGCGGGCGAACTGCTTCTCGCCGAACAGCCCGGCGTTGCCCGAGCGGCCGTCGACGTGCAGCGTCACGATGTCGGCGGTCTCGAGGAGCTCGTCGAGCGTCTCCGCGCGGCGGGCGTTGCCGAGCGCCAGCTTCTCGGCGGTGTCGTAGAAGATCACCGACATGCCCAGGTTCTCGGCGAGCACGGAGAGCTGCGAGCCGATGTTGCCGTAGCCGATGATGCCGAGCGTGCGGCCGCGCACCTCGTGCGACCCCTCGGCGGACTTGTCCCAGACACCGGCGTGCAGGGCGCGGTCGCGCTCCGTCATCCGGCGGGTCAGGGAGATGATCTCGGCGATGGCCAGCTCCACCACCGACCGGGTGTTGGAGAACGGCGCGTTGAACACCGCGACGCCGCGGTTCGCCGCGGCGGTCAGGTTGATCTGGTTCGTGCCGATGCTGAAGGCGCCCACGCCGACGAGGCTCGTCGCCTCGGCCAGGACGCGCGCCGTCACCTCGGTCTTGGACCGGATACCCAGGAGGTGGACGCCGTCGAGCGCTGCGATCAGCTCGTCCTCGTCGAGGGCTCCCTTGCGGTAGTCGACCTCGTACCCGGCCGATTCCAGGATCGGGACGGAGGTGGGGTGGACGTTCTCGAGGAGAAGGGCTCGCTGCACGCACCCATGGTGCGCCAGGCACACGGGAACCAACAAACGCACGACCCCCACGTCCCGCCCACTGGGACGGATTCGCCGAAGTAGAGCGCTCGTCCCCTTCTGCGTCCGGCGAACCGTCCGCAGTCTGGACAAGCGCTCTACTTCGGCGAAGCTGTCAGAACCCCTCCGGGAGGTTCCTCG
The DNA here is from genome assembly GCF_042654905.1 of Promicromonospora alba. NCBI lineage: Bacteria > Bacillati > Actinomycetota > Actinomycetes > Micrococcales > Promicromonosporaceae > Promicromonospora > Promicromonospora alba. The sequence goes on along the minus strand of NZ_JBHSFI010000005.1, from coordinate 151,279 downwards.
TGTGCACCACTACCAGGCGCTGGGTCGGGCGGGTCATCGCCACGTAGAGGTCGCTCGTCGCGCCGGCCCCCTCGGCGATGGCGGCCGGCTCCACCAGCACCACCGCGTCGAACTCCAGGCCCTTGGTCTGCCGCGGCGCGAGCACCGGGACCTGCGCGTCCTCCGGGCGCTGCGCCGCCAGCCGGGCGGCCTCGGCGGCGCCGACGGCCTCGGGCAGGGCCGCGGCGACGGCCTCGGCCAGCCGCGCGACGCCGGCCGTTGGCGCCACGACCGCCACGCGCCCGGCGTCCGGCCCCACGAGCTCCTTGACGAGGGCGAGCGCCTGGGCGACCACCGCGTCGTCGTCCGGCAGGCCGTCGGGGCCCGGCGCGGTCCGTACGGCGGTGAGGGAACCCTCGACGTCGCGCGCCGCACGCAGCTCCGACACCGGCAGCCCGGCCGCCCGCGCGACGGCCTGGGCCGTGTCGGCGACCGTCGACGGTGTGCGGTAGGAGACGGTCAGCTCGGCGAGCCGCCAGCCGTCGTGCAGCAGCGGCGTGAGCATGCGGTCCCAGTTGCGCGCACCCGCCGCGGACGACGTCTGGGCGACGTCGCCGACGATCGTCATCGAGCGGGTGGGCACCCGGCGTACGAGCGACCGCCAGGCCATGGGGGAGAGCTCCTGCGCCTCGTCGACGACCACGTGGCCGTAGGTCCAGGCGCGGTCGCCCGCTGCGCGCTCGGCGGTGGTCAGCGACGGACCGCTCGCGGCGAAGCGGGAGGCGAGCATCTCGGCGTCCACCAGGCCGTCGCCCGCGCCCGTCGAGGACAGCACGGTGCGGGCGTACTCGATCTCCCGGGCCTGCTCGGCCTCGCGGTTGCGGGCCTCGGCCAGCGCCACGGAGTCGTCCTCCCCGAGCAGCTCGTACGCCTCGTCGAGGATCGGCACGTCGGACTCCGTCCACGGCGCGCCGGCGTCCCGGAACAGCAGACGCCGCTCGCGCGCGGTCAGCTCCGGCGCTGCCTCGGCGAGCCGGTGCGGCTTCGAGTACAGGTCCCTGACCAGCTTCTCCGGAGTGATCGGCAGCCAGGCGATGTTGAGCGCCACGCGGACCGTGCGGTCCGAGCGCAGGTCCTCGAACACCGAGGAGCGGTCCTCGCCCGACAGGAGCCCGCCCGTGAAGTCGCGGTACTGGTCGGTGAGGCGGTCGAGCATGTCGCGCACGAACGCGCCGCGGGCCAGGTTGTGCGGCTTGTGCGTACGGCGGGCGCGGGCGATCGCGTCGCTGATGTCCTTGGGGCGGATCACGAAGTCGTGCCCCTCCACCCGCACCGGCGTCTCGTGCTCCGGCACGCGCTCCCGCGCCCGCACGGCGCGGCGGATGATCTTGCGCCACAGGAGCAGACCCTTGAGCCGGGCTATCTGCCCCTCGTCGACGGCGGTCGCCCGGATGCCGGGGATGAGGTCGCCGACCGTCGTCGACACGACGCCGGTCTCGCCCAGCGACGGCAGCACCTGGTCGATGTAGCGCAGGAACGCACTGGACGGGCCCACCACCAGCACGCCCGAGCGCTCGAGCAGCCGCCGGTGCGCGTACAGGAGGTAGGCGGCGCGGTGCAGCGCCACCGCCGTCTTGCCCGTGCCCGGGCCGCCCTGGACCACGAGCGCGCCCGAGAGGTCGGAGCGGATGATGCGGTCCTGCTCGGCCTGGATGGTCGCCACGATGTCGGACATCCGGCCGGTACGGCCCTGGGCCATCGCGGCGAGCAGCGCGCCCTCGCCGGACAGCGCGTCGGGGTCGATCTCGGCGTCGAGGTCGAGCACCTCGTCCTCCAGGCCGGTCACCGACCGGCCCTTCGTCACCAGGTGCCGACGCCGGTGCACGTCACCCGGGTGCAGCGCCGTGGCCCGATAGAACGCCTCGGCCGCCGGGGCGCGCCAGTCGGTGAGCATCGAGCGGTGCTCGACGTCGGTCAGCCCGATGCGCCCGACGTACCGTGTGGCGCCGTCGGCCAGGTCGAGACGGCCGAAGACCAGCCGGTCCTCCACCGCGTCGAGCTGTGCGGCCCGGTCCTCGTAGAGGGTTGCGAAAGCGTCCCGCTCGCTGCGGTTCTGGTGCGTACCGCTGGCGCCCGCCAGGCGGACCCCCCGCAGGCGGTCCGCCGTGGTGCCCCGAAGGGTGTCCAGACGGACGTACATCGTGTCGACGACTGCCTGCTCGTGGGCGAGCTCGCCCGCGATTCCCGTCACGCCATACCTCCGTGGTTCACCAGCGAAAAAACCTCGGTCAGAATCAACCGGCCGACCATTATCGCCCACCTCTCGGCCTGTCCGCTGACACAGCGTCATCTCGCTGGATAGGATCGCCGCCATGGCACTGGGCGGGGCAGGTTCTGCGGGGCCCGGGAGCGGGCGCGGACCCGAGGTGCGCCCGGCCTGGATCGACGGTCCCATCTCGGTCCTGCTCGTCGAGGACGACGACGCGGACGCCTTCCTGGTGAGCGAGCTGCTCGCCGACGCCGACGTCGAGGCGGACCTGCGCGCCGAGCTGCACCGGGCGCGGTCCGTCGACGAGGCGCTCGGGGTGCTCTCGATGGTCGCGGTGGACTGCCTGCTCCTCGACCTGGGCCTGCCCGACGCCGAAGGGCTGGGCGCCCTGCGCCGGGTCATCGACGGCATCGACGTCCTGCCCGTCCAGCCCGCCGTCGTGGTGCTGACCGGAAACACCTCGCACGACCTCGGCGCCGCCGCCGTCGCCAACGGCGCCGACGACTACCTGGTCAAGGGCGAGGTGGACGGCGACGCGCTCGCCCGCTGCCTGCGCTACGCGACGCTGCGCCGCCGGTCCGCCGCCCAGCAGATCGCGCTGTACCGCAGCGAGGTGCGCGCCGCCGAGACCACCCGGCTGGAGCGCGCGCTGCTGCCCAAGGAGCTGGTCACCGACGAGAAGGTCTCGGTCATGGTCGGCTACCTGCCCGGCGGGAACGGGCTGCTCGGGGGCGACTTCTTCGACACGGTGGAGCGTCCCGACGGCACGCTCGTCACGGTCATCGGCGACGTGGCGGGGCACGGCCCCGACGAGGCGGCGCTCGGTGCCGCCATGCGCACCGCGTGGCGCACGCTGGTGCTCGCGGACACCCCCGCCGACAACGTGCTGCCGCTCCTCGAGCGCGTGCTCCTCGCGGAGCGGGGCCGTCCGGAGGTGTTCGTCACGATCTGCCAGGCGGTGATCTCGCCGGACCGCTCACGCATGGACGTCTACCTCGCCGGCCACCTGCCGCCGCTGCTGGTGGTGCCCCGGACCTCCACCGACTCCGCGGCGCAGGTGACGCACCACTGCGAGGAGCTGCCCTCGGTGCGGCGGGGCCGCGCCCTGGGTATCCCGGTGGACGGCGGCTGGTCGGCGCACACCGTCGAGCTGCCCGAGGTGTGGACCGCAGTGCTCTACACGGACGGGCTCGTCGAGGCGGCGGTCGGGGCCGATCCGAAGGGCACGCCCGTCCTGGCGCCCAGTGCGCACGGACGCATGCCGCGGCTCGGGGCGCACGGCCTGCGCAGCGTCGTGGAGCGCGAGATGGACCAGGGCACCGACGAGGTGGTGACCCGCGTGCTGCGCCGCGTCCGTGAGCTGCACGGCGGCCCCCTCGTCGACGACGCCGCACTGCTCTTCGTCGGCTGGGCCGGCGCCGGGGCGACGGGGCCGCCGGAGCGGACGTCGACGCTCGCCGACTCGGTGGAGTGGTCGCGCGCATGACGCTGGTCCCGGACGAGCACCGGTTCACCGGTGTGTCCATGCGTCGCCGGCTCGCCCGGCTCCTGGGTGCGGTCGCTGCCATGCTCATCATCGCGCTCGCGGTGGCTGTGCTCGCCCTGGTCCAGTCGCGCAGCCTCGACGCCAGGGCCGACGGCCCGTACACCCGCGCGCTGGTCGACGGCGAGCGCGCCTCGCTCGCGCTGGGCGACGCCGAGGCCTCGCTGCGCGCCTACCGCGCGACGTGCGACGACGCGGCGCTCGAACCCTGGACCCGGGCGGTCGGGTCGAGCGGCCGCATCATGCTCCTGGCCGACGTCGAACGGCGCGAGCTCGCGTCCGACGCCGAGGTGGCGCTGGCCCACGAGGAGGCGGTACGCCGCACCGACGCCTGGTTCGAGGAGTACGCCGAGCCGGTGGTGGCTGCCGTCGAGGCGGCGCCGGCGGGCCAGATGGCGTGCCGGATGGAGCTGATCGGCACCGCGCCGGCATCTGCCGACGGCGAAGCGCTCTACGACAGCGCCCGCGTCGCCGTCGTGCGGTACCTGGCCGAGCTGGGCGCGCAGCGCGACGAGATCATGGAGACCCGGGCCGTCTGGGAGCAGCTCCTGCTGGGCGCGGTCGTGGCCCTGGTGCTGGTCGTGGTGCTCATGGGCACGATGATGTGGCTGGCCCTTGAGACCTGGGTCATCCGCCCGCTCACCACGCTCACCGCCGGCGTGCGGGTGGTGAGCAGCGGCGTGCTCGGCCGCGAGATCCGTCCGGTGGGTGCGGGGGAGGTCGCCCTGCTCGCCATGCACGTGGAGACGATGCGCCGCGAGCTGGTGCACCAGGTGGAGGAGATCCGGCTGTCGCACCAGGAGGTCGAGAACGCGCACGGCCTGCTCAGCGAGCAGGCGCGCGAGCTCGAGCGGTCCAACCGCGACCTCGAGCAGTTCGCCTACGTGGCCTCGCACGACCTCCAGGAGCCTCTGCGCAAGGTCGCGAGCTTCACCCAGCTCCTGCAGAAGCGGTACGGCGGCTCCCTCGACGACCGCGCCGACCAGTACATCGAGTTCGCCGTGGACGGCGCCAAGCGCATGCAGCGCCTCATCCAGGACCTGCTGAGCTTCTCGCGGGTGGGCCGGACCGGGGTGCCGCGCGAGGACGTGGAGCTCGAGGCGGTGCTGGCCGGCGCGCTGTCCGAGCTGTCCGAGCGGGTGGTGGAGACGCAGGCCGAGATCGTCCACGACCCGATGCCCGTCGTGCACGGTGAGCGTGCGCTGCTGCAGCAGCTGTTCGTCAACCTGGTGGGCAACTCGCTGAAGTTCCGCGACCCCGAACGGGCGCCCAAGGTGCGCATCGAGGTGCGGAGCATGCGCGCGCACTGGGAGATCTCCGTGGTCGACAACGGCATAGGCATCGACGCCCAGTACGCGGAGCGGGTCTTCATCATCTTCCAGCGGCTGCACCCGCGTGACGAGTACGCGGGCACCGGCATCGGCCTCTCGCTGGTCAAACGCATAGTCGAGTACCACAAGGGCCGCATCTGGATCGAGCCGGCGGCCGGCGGCGGCACCATGGTGCGGTTCACCCTCGCCAGGCGGCAGGGCCAGCCCGGCGGAGGGCGCCTTTCGACCGAACGTGCGCAGTCGACTACGCTCGGATGAGGCGGCCTGACCAGGGCCGACGGCGGGTCGCGACGACGGGTCCCGTTGTTGCCGAATCCAGGGGACAGGTACGGGCGTGAGCGGTCACAAGGTGATGGAGATCCTCCTGGTGGAGGATGACCCGGGCGACGTCCTGATGACCCGGGAGGCGTTCGAGGACCACCGCGTGCCCAACAACGTCTCGGTGGTCGGCGACGGCGTCAGCGCGCTCGAGTTCCTGCGCAAGCAGGGGCAGTACGCCAAGGCCCCGACCCCGGACCTGGTGCTGCTGGACCTCAACCTGCCGAAGATGGACGGCATGGAGGTGCTCGCCGTCGCGAAGGGCGACCCCATGCTGCGGCACATCCCGGTGGTGGTCCTGACCACGTCCGACGCGCAGGAGGACGTCGTCGGGTCGTACTCGCTGCACGCCAACGCGTACGTCACCAAGCCCGTGGACTTCGACCGCTTCATCGACGTGGTCCGCCAGATCGACGAGTTCTTCGTCTCCGTGGTGCGCCTGCCCGGTCGGTAGGGTCCCTGCGCTCGGTGGGTTCCGCGACTCGGTAGGGTTCCCGCGACGCTGAGGGCGTAACGGGAAGACACCGGGGCGTCGCGGCGTTGGACCTCAGCAGAGCACCCGTCATATCGGGTGATCGCCGAACCACTCCGACGAGCGAGGGAGCGCACGTGCTTGACCCCCAGGGCATCTACGACGTCGACGAAGCAGCGGTCGAACGCACGCTGGGTCGCAGCGTGCCCGGAAGCACCGACGGACCTGTACTGCTGCACGCGGTCCGCGGGTTCGTGGACGCAGGCAGCGCGGGCGACCTCGCCGTCGAGCACCTCGTCGACGAGTTCCGCGTCGAGCGCCTGGTGACGTTCGACGTCGACCAGCTGCTCGACTACCGCTCCAAGCGAGCCACCATGACCTTCGACTCCGACCGCTGGACGGACTACCAGGCGCCGTACCTCGCGATCGACCACGTGACGGACGCCGAGGGCACCGGCTTCCTGCTGATGCACGGCGCGGAGCCGGACCTGCAGTGGGAACGCGTGGTGGCCGGCGTGATCCAGCTGGTCGAGCGTTTCGGGGTCAGCCTCGTGGTCGGTATCCAGGGCATCCCGATGGGCCTGCCCCACACGCGCCCGCTGTCCCTGACCGCGCACGCGACGCGGCCGGCCCTGGTCGACGACTACACGTCGTGGTTCGGCAGCGTGAAGGTGCCGGGCTCGCTGGCCGCGCTGCTGGAGTACCGGCTCGGCGAGGCGGGGTACGACGCGATGGGCTTCACGGTCCACGTGCCGCACTACCTCTCCCAGGCGCAGTACCCGCCGGCAACCGTGGTGGCGCTGCACCACACGGAGCGGGCCACCGGGCTCGACCTGGCGATCCCCAAGCTGGAAGAGGCAGCCACCGACGCGAAGATCGAGGTGGAGAAGCAGGTCGCCGACTCGGCCGAGATCGCGGCGGTGGTGAAGGCGCTCGAGGAGCAGTACGACGCCTTCGCGCGTTCCGTGGGTCGCCCGAGCCTCCTCGCGGAGACCACCCCGATCCCCAGCGCGGAGGAGCTCGGCGCGGAGTTCGAACGGTTCCTCGCACAGCAGAACGGCGACTGATCCGGGAGTCCCGCGTCGGGCGCGCGCCGAGCAAGAGGTCGCGCGCCCCACGCGGGAACCGCAGGCCTGAGCCGCACAGCGGGCGCCCGAGCCGGAGGCTGAGGCGCACACCGGCTTGGTCTGAACAGGGCATACAGAGCCCGGTGTGTCATAGCTGCGGCAGAAATGTGCCTGTTCCGTGGCACATTTGAGTGGTACGTGCCACACTGTCGCACGTTGCAGTGACGTACCAACGCCACGTCCGCCGTGTCGTGAGCAAGCGGGGAAAGCATTGCGGCACGGGGGTGGGCATCGGGCCCGCCGTCGGTTCCCGGACGGAAGGTCGAAGGACAGCATGGCGCAGGGTTCTGTGAAGTGGTTCAACGCGGAAAAGGGTTTTGGGTTCATCGCCCAGGACGGCGGCGGCGCCGACGTCTTCGTCCACTACTCCGCGATCCAGTCCAACGGGTACCGGTCTCTCGAGGAGGCCCAGCGGGTCGAGTTCGAGATCACCCAGGGTCCCAAGGGTCCGCAGGCGGAAGCAGTAGTCCCGCTCTGAGGTATCTGTGAAAGGCCGCCGCCCTTCGGGGTGGCGGCCTTTTCGCGTCCGGGCCGGCTTCCGGGTCGGACGACCGGTCGGTCGGACGACCGGTCGGTCGGACGACCGGTCGGTCGGACGACCGGTCGGGCGACCGGGTCAGGGTGCGGCGGTCTCCAGCGGTGCCGCCGTGCCGGCGAACGCGGTGGCGTCGTCGCCCACGAGCAGGGTGGCCGGCACGGCGAGCGTGCGCAGGGCGCGCCCCAGGCGGGCCTCACGCAGGTCCGGCCGCACGATGTCGCCGTCGCGCCCTCCGCGGGCCTCTGCGGCGCCCTGAGGGGCGTTGTGCGGCTCCCCGTCGTGGCGGGCGGGGTCGTGGCCGGCTTGGTCGTGGCGGGCCGCCTCGTGGCGGGCCGCCGGAGGGTCCTTCGGCAGCTCCCGGACTGCGGCGAGGACCAGGTTGCCGTAGCGGCGGCCCTTGAGGATCGCGGGTTCGGCGACGGCGGCGAGCCGGCCCGAGGAGGCGGCGTCCGGCCCGAAGGCCTGGGCGAGGCTCGCGACCTCGCGGCGGGCGGTGGTCAGGGGCGGCTTGTCGGCGCAGTTGACCAGCAGGACGCCGCCCGGGCGGAGCACGCGGTGCGCCTCGGCGGCGAACCCGGTGCCCACGAGGTGCGCGGGCGTGCGGTCCCCGGCGAAGACGTCGCGGACCACGACGTCGTAGGACTCGTCGCGGGCGGACGCGAGGGCCCGCCCGGCGTCGTCGGCGCGCAGCCGCAGCAGGGGTGAGCGCGGCAGGGCGAACCACTCGCGGACGAGCTCCAGGAGCCGGGCGTCGAGGTCGACACCGAGCTGGCGTGAGCCCGGCCGTTCGTGCTCCACGTGCCTGGCGAACGCGCTGCCGGCGGCGCCGAGGTGCAGCACCTTGAGCGGTCCTGGCGGCAGCAGGGCGACGAAGGCGGCCATCTGCTGCATGTACTCGAAGTCGAGGAATCCCGGGTCCGCCAGGTCCAGGCTGGAGCTCGGCACGCCGTTGACGTGCAGCGTCACCCGCTGCGGGAAGTCGGGGTCGCGAATCACCTCTGCGGTGCCGGTGCTGATCGGTACGGGGCCGACGGGCAGCTCGGCGGTGAGTGTCAGTGGTGCGGAGGAGGATGGGCTGCGTCGGGCGGAGCGGCGGGCCATGGGGACAGTCTCTCCCGGGTCGGCGGCTCGCTTGACAGAATAGAACGTATGTTCGATAGTGTCGCACAAGGGGTTCGATCGGAGGTTCGAGATGGGCACCATGCACTCTCAGAGCGCGCGGGACGTCGTGTCCGCGCGGATGCTCGTGCCGGTCCCGCCAGGTGTCAGCGCCCTGCTGCGCAAGGCGGACGCGGAGCTGGCCGAGGCGGCGCGTTCGGCAGACCCGGGGGACCGGTTCGTCCACGCGCACCTCGCGGCGATCCGTTCGGCGGCCGCTGTCGTGGCGCTCCGCGGGCGACCGTCGGCGCGTTCCGGTGCGCGGACGGTGTGGGACATGCTCGCGCACGCCGAGCCGGAGCTGGCGGCCTGGTCCGGCTACTTCGCGGCGGGGGCGCCCCTGCGGGCTGCCGTCGACGCGGGCCGCCCGGAGCAGGTGGAGCCCGCCCGGGCCGACGAGCTGCTCGCGTGCGCCGAGGACTTCCGGGACGAGGTGGCGATGCTCGTCGATCCGCAGGCCGGGTTCTCCGCGCAGCGCCTGACCCTGGTGCCCGAGGCGTCGTAGCAGGCGCGTACGCGGCCGGGCGGGCGCGTCCCGCCTGATCGATACTCGGAGCGATTCTCGGAGCGCTGAGCAAGCACTGAGCAACAGCAAGAAACGGAGCACGTTCGTGAGCAAGGGGCCGCGGTCAGCGGCAGCGAGACGCAACTGGGGATCGGACGAGTCCGGCTGCTCGGTGCTGCACCTGGACATGGACGCGTTCTTCGCGTCCTGCGAGCTGGCTCGCCGGCCGGAGCTGCGCGGCCTGCCGGTGATCGTCGGCGGACAGGACCGCGGGGTCGTGCTGGCGGCGACGTACGAGGCCCGCGCGTACGGCGTGCGGTCCGCGATGCCGATGACACGGGCCCGCCTGCTGTGCCCGCAGGCCACCGTGATCAAGCCTGACCACACGCTGTACCACGACGTGTCCCGGTCGGTCATGGGCATGCTCCAGGAGGTCACCCCGCTCGTCGAGCAGATCAGCGTGGACGAGGCGTTCCTCGACGTGAGCGGCGCCCGGCGGCGGCTCGGCCCGCCCACGGCGATCGGGGCCGCGCTGCGCCGACGCATCCAGGCCGAGCACGGCCTGACGGCGTCGGTGGGCATCGCGCGGAACAAGTTCGTGGCGAAGCTGGCCTCGACGCACTCCAAGCCCGACGGTCTGATGCTCGTGCCCGTCGAGGCCACGGTGGACTTCCTGCACACGCTGCCGGTCGGCGCCCTCTGGGGTGTCGGCGAGAAGACCGAGAAGGCCCTCGCCGCGTGGGGCATCACCACGGTCGAGGAGCTGGCGCACACGGACCTGGCGAGCCTGCAGACCGCCGTCGGGCGGGTGAGCGGTGCGCACCTGCACGACCTGTCGTGGGGTCGCGACCCCCGTCCCGTCGTGCCGGAGCACCGGGAGCACAGCATCGGGGCCGAGACCACCTTCGGCACCGATCAGGACGACACCGTGGCGGTCAGCCGCAAGGTGCTCGAGCTGTCCGACCGGGTCGCCGCCCGGATGCGGCACCAGGGCGTCATGGCGCGCACAGTGTCCGTGAAGGTCCGGTCCAGCGACTTCGCCACGTTCACCCGATCGCGAACGCTGGAGGGGCCCACCGACGTCGCACGGGACATCTACCTGGTCGCTCGCGAGCTCGTCGCGGGGGTCGATCTGGGCGGGCTGCCGGTGCGGCTGGTCGGCGTGCGGGGTGAAAATCTCCAGCAGAGAGACGGCTCCACGCAGCAGCCGACGCTCGAGGAAGCGGTCGATCCGCGCTCCGGAGCCCAGCGAGAGGCTGAACTTGCGCTTGACGCTGTGCGCGAAAAGTTTGGGAAAACAGCGATCGACCTGGGTGTACATCACAAGAACGGCGCGCATCGATACTGATCTGCCCCTATAGTCGCTGGTATGCCCGGGATGTCGACTACCAACGACGGCCGGGTCGTCCTATCCTGGAAGGGACACTGTTCCTTTGCGAGATCCGGGGGTCTCGATGCCTCTGTCCGAGTACGAGCAGCGGGTGCTGGAGCAGATGGAGCGTGCTCTGACGTCAGACGACCCGCGGCTTGCAAATACGCTTCAGTCCACAGGTCGGGGTAACGCTCTTCGCTATGTGCTGTCCGGGGTCGGCGTTGTCGTCGGTCTGCTTCTTCTTGTCGTAGGTGCGGCGACGTCACAGACCTGGCTCGGCGCCATCGGCTTCGTGCTGATGTTCGCCGGCGTGGTCTTCGCGTTCCTCGGACCGCGCAAGAAGCAGCAGGACGGTCCGGTCGGCGTCGTTGCTGACGACGGCACGGTCCAGCCGCCGCACGGGGGAGCACGCAAGCCCCGTAGGCGGCAGGGTGGTGGCAGCTCAGGCGGCTTCCTGGCCCGGCTCGAAGAGCGCTGGGAGAACCGGCGCAACGAGGGTGGTCGCTAGCCGACCGACAAACGTCGGTGGTCCGTCACCGGACCACCGACCCATGTGCGTGTCAGGCACAGTGCTACGTGCCTGACACGGCCACATGAACAGGAGCCGGGCCCCTCGGGGCCCGGCTCCTGTCATACCCGCCCACGAACCCGTTGAGTGCTGGGTATTTGCGCCCTCCGAGGTCCGGAGGGCGCAAATACCCAGCACTCAACGTGGTCAGGGCTTGCTGGTCAGGGCCTGGGTCAGGTCCGTCGTGATCGTTGTCGTGAGCTCCTCGAGCTCCTCCGGGGTGGGCGGCGTCGAGGAGCGGGCGTAACGCTCCTCCTCTGCGGCGTCGGCCAGCGCGGTGAGCCGCTCCGCGACGTCGTCGGGCAGGGGTGTGCCGGTCCGGGTGCGCACCTCGTCCGCGATGAAGGCCGGAGCCCTGCGCAGGGTGATCGACGGGCCGAGCCGCACGTCCTGTTCCGCGAGCAGCGCCAGGACACGCGACCAGGCGCGTTCGGGGTCGAGCACCTCCACCTCGGCACGACGGCGCAGCAGCAGCCATGCGGCACCGCCGAGGACGCCCAGCGCGAGGATCACCGCGACCACCCAGGCCCAGCCGGGAAGCGTCTGGTCGGAGACGTCGTTGCCGGACGATCCGCCTGCCGTGGCAGCCGGGCCGGACTGCGCGGGGTTCCGGGTCGGCTGCTGCGTCGGTACCTCGTTGGCCCGCGGGGCCGTGGGCGAGGCGCTGGGGGCGCTGCCGACGCTCGGGTTGGCGTATGCGGGCAGCGGACCCGTCTGGACCTGGGGAGTCGGCTCGAAGCGGACCCACCCGACCGTCGGGAAGTAGATCTCCGGCCAGGCGTGCGAGTCCTGGCCGGTGACCCGGTAGCCGTTGTTCCCGTCGGGCCGGCCCGGCAGCCAGCCGATGCCGATCCGCGCGGGGATGTCCAGGCTGCGCGCCATCACCATCATGGACAGGGCGTACTGCGTGCAGTACCCCTCCTTGTCCTGCAGGAAGTCCCAGACGGTGTCGGACGAGCCGCGGTAGTCGGCGTCCGGGTTGTACGTGAACCCGGCGCCCGACCGCAGGTGGTTCTGCAGCGCGACCGCCGCGTCGAACCTGGTGGGCGCGTCACCGGCGATCTTGCGGGCGTACTCGGCGATCTCGGCCTGGTGCTCGGTCTCGGGCACCTGGATGTAGCCGGACGACCGGGGGTCGCCCGACATCGGCGCGGCGCGCAGAGCCTCTGGCGTCAGCTGCCGGTCGATGATCTCGACGCTGTACGGGGCGCCGGGCTCGGCGCCTCCCGGACCGCGTACCTCGTCCCGGATCGCGTCGTAGCCCCACTCGCCGCTGACGTCGACGGTGCGGGGCTCGAGCGGCAGCGGTAGCTCGGCGCCCTTGAGCTGCCCGATCTGGATGTCCATCCGGCGGCGTTCGCCGACGCCTCCCTCGTTCTCGGGCGCCAGGACCGAGGACGCGTCGAACTCGGCAAGGCCGCCCTCGGATACCGAGCGGTGGGTCTGGACGCCGTCGAAGGCCGTGAGGGTCATGACCCGCAGGGGGCCCGCCGGTTCGTCGCCCGCGAGCGTGTATGTGAGCACGGTGCTCGTGGAGCGAGCGCTCAGGGGCTGGCGCATGTCGAGCTCCGACGAGAGCTCCACCGTGTCGGACGGCGTGGAGATGAGCTGGCTCCACGTCCCGGCCAGCGCGGGCAGCGCGGCCATGCCCGTGGCGACGCCGAGCGACGCCGCCGCGACCGCCGCTGCCGTGACCGCCGTGATCCACGAGCGGAACCGCTGTGCGCGGCGGACCGCCGCCGAGTCGGACTCGCTGTGCCGGCCGGGGGTCACGCCCACGGGGTCGACGGTGAGCAGCAGGAGCATCGCGGTGACACTGATGAGGAAGACCGGCCACTGCACCTCGCCGATCAGCGTGAGGGGCGGGGTCCACAGGAGCAGCAGGGGCACGCCGGCGAAGCCGGGCATGCGGGCGCCGGCGAGAGAGTCCACCACGAGCAGCACCAGCAGCGTGCCACCCACGGCGACCATGCTGATGGCCTCACCCGGGCCGACCGGAGCTACCTGCGTGCTCATGGTCTCGGTGGCCTGCCGGAACCGCTCGATGACCTGGTCCAGGGAGTCCGGCCCCACGAACGGCTCGAAGCGCTGGCCGGGGCCGCCGTAGCGGGCCAGCACGAACCAGCAGGCGACCAGCACGCCGGCCGCTGTCGCGACGAACGAGGCGTTGCCCGACGCGCGGTCGGCGGCCCGGTCGGCACTCAGGCCCTGGCCCGCGGCGCGGCGAGCCGCTGCCCGGTCCACGGCAGCCCGGAGCAGCAGGTAGCGCACCAGGCAGCTGGTGGTGGACACGAGGACGACGCCGGTGGTACCGGCCGTGAGCCACGGCCCTGGGTCGATGACCAGCGTGAGCGCGTGCATCGACGCGATGACGGCGATGGCGACAAGGATGCCCGAGGCGACCGTGCGGACCAGCGGTCCGCGGTGTGCGGGGATCATCGTGCACGCTCCGCGAGCAGGGCCCAGGCGCGTTCCGGGTCGGTCCGGGCCTCTGACGTGCTGACCTGCCAGCCGGACGTGCTCAGCTCGGCTGCGGTCTCGTCCATCTCGTGCTGGAACCCGGCTCCCCGCGGGGTGACCAGGATCGCCCAGCACGTGCCCTCGGCGCCCAGGGCGGCGAGCTTGTGGCGGGCGTCGGGGTCGTGCGGGCCGAGCACGGCGATGACGATCTCGCCGGGCGTCCTGGCGAGCCGGAGCGCACGCGCGGTGGTGCTGGTCGCGTGATTTCCCTCGGCGGAACCGCGGTGCCCGCGGATGTCCACGCAGGCGTCGAGCAGCGCCGACCGGCTCGCCCGGGTCGTCGCGAACCGCTCACCCTCCAGGCTGGGGGCGACGGTGGTGGTCAGCAGGCGGGTCGGGTGCCCGGCGTCGAGGAACGACGTGGCGATCGAGGCGGCGAGCTCCACTGCCCACTCGCCGTCGTCCACCGCCGCGGGACGGCGCGGGCTCCCTGCCTCCTGCCAGTGCGGCAGCAGCGAGCGGTCGAGCAGCACGGTCACCGGGCGCACGCCGGCGCTCTCGTCGGCGCGGACCATGAGCTGGCCGCGGCGCGCGGCGCTCGCCCAGTGGACGCGGCGCGGGTCGTCGCCTGCCACGTACTCGCGCAGCACCGAGTCGTCGGTCGACTGCAGGCGCGCCCCGGTGGCCGAGTGGTCGACGTCGCCCACCGATCGCGTGCGGACGGCGAGCTCGACGGTGCGCGGCCACACCGGCACGTGCGTCGCGGCGCCCAGCGGCTGGGTGGCGCGGACCAGGCCGAACACGTCGGTCCGGGTGGTCAGCAGCGGGCCGAGCGACCAGCGCCCGCGCCGCGTCGGGGTCAGCGAGTAGTGCACGGCGATCCGGTCGGCGCGTGCCGACACCCGGGCGCGGATGCCCTGGTGGCCGGCGAGCTCGTGCGCCGCCTGCTCGGACAGCCGCAGCCGGGACAGCCGTTCGTACGCGGCACCGCTCGCGTGGTGCGCGGCGACGAGCAGGCTCACCTCCGCGGTCCGGTCGCGGACCACCGGGTTCGGGGTCACGGCGCGGGTCACGTGCAGCGCGCCGCGCCCGGACTCGAGCCGCTGGGTCCCGATGGCCACCCAGGCCACCGCGACGGCGAGCAGCGCGGCCGCGCCCAGCCCGACGAGGTCGGGCAGGGTGAGCACCAGGCCGAGGGGCACCATCGCGCCACCCATGCAGGCTGCCCCGATGCCTCGCGGGGTCAGCCTGACCCTGCTGATCCGGACTAGCGTGTCACGCCACCTCATGCGCTTGTCGCCCTGGCCGCTCAGAACTTGCGCCGGTCGGCGGGCCCGAGGGCGGGCACCGGCGTGCGCTGCACTATCTCGTCCACGAGCGTCTCGGGGGTCACACCGCTGAGGCGGGCCTCGGTGGTGAGGATGAGGCGGTGCGCCAGGACCGGCCGGGCGAGCCGCTGGACGTCGTCCGGCAGCACGTGGTCGCGGCCCGCCATGGTGGCGATCGCCTTGGCGGCGCGCAGCAGCTGGAGCGAGGCGCGCGGCGACGCGCCGAGGCGCAGACCCGCGTGCTCACGCGTGGCTCCGACCAGGCCCACCACGTACCGCTTGACCGAGGGCGACGCGTACAGCGACCGCGCGAGCTGGGAGAACCGCAGCATCGAGCGACCGTCCGTCACCGGCTGGAGGTGGGCCAGCGGGGTGCTGGTCTCCTGCCTGTCGAGCATGAGGATCTCGGCGTCGACGTCGGGGTAGCCGACGGTGATGCGCGCCATGAAGCGGTCCCGCTGCGCCTCGGGCAGCGGGTAGGTGCCCTCCATCTCCACGGGGTTCTGCGTGGCGACGACGAGGAACGGCCGCGGGAGCTGGTGGGTGGTGCCGTCGACGGTGGTCTGGCCCTCCTCCATGCACTCCAGCAGCGCGGACTGCGTCTTGGGGGAGGCGCGGTTGATCTCGTCGCCGATCACGATGTTGCTGAACACCGGACCGGGCCGGAACTCGAACTCGTGGCTGCCGGTGCGGAAGATGTTGACGCCGGTGAGGTCGCTCGGCAGCAGGTCCGGCGTGAACTGGATGCGGCCGACGTGGCAGTCGATGCTGCGGGCGATCGCCTTGGCGAGCGTCGTCTTGCCGACGCCGGGCACGTCCTCGACCAGCAGATGGCCCTCGGCCAGCAGGACGGCGAGGGTGATGTCGGCCAGTCCTGGCCGGCCGGTCACTACCGACTCGACGGCTCCGCGGACGCGAGCCATGGTTTCCACCAGCTCGTCGAGCGCACCCGATCCGGGTGCCGCCTGCGGGGCGGCCCCGCCGCTGTAGTGAGTTTCCGCGAGGCCGGGCGCGGCGGGTTCCGTGTGCACAGGTGGAGACCTCCATCAGGGCCGAGCTACTGGCCGGGGTTTTCGGTGCGTCGCCGCGCCGATTCGGAGCCGGGGCGGTTGGCGCTGCCCGGCTGGTCCAGCGTAGTAGAGATGTAAAGCACTCAGTTGTATGCATCACGCAGTCTTCACAGGTCCCAGAGGGTGGTTTGCCCGGCGGGATCGGCCCCCTGCCAAGGCTGTGGACTGGCGCGGGAGCGCGGCCCGGTGCCAACTACTCCGACATTCCACGCCGCGCCGGACGCGAATTTACTCCACCCGCTCTTTACCTCTTTGACCTGCGCATTGAGGGTCTGTGGGTAGTTCTCCCCATCGTTTTTCCGAGTGGTGTGGTGGAAAGTGGAGTAGCGTGGAGTGTGCGGGAGCGAGAGGAGGTGCTGGCCCATGGCTGCGATGGCAGAAAATTTCGCGGGTCTGGGTCTGCTCCTCGGTACGTACACCCCGAAGCTGGACGAGAAGGGCCGGTTGATCCTTCCCGCCAAGTTCCGGGGGCGTCTGTCCAGCGGTCTGGTCATGACCAAAGGGCAGGAGCGGTGCCTCTTCCTTCTCCCGATGGACGAGTTTCAGCAGATCTACACCCAGATCCGGCAGGCGCCGGTGACGAGCAAGGCTGCACGGGACTACACGCGAAACTTCCTCGCGGGAGCTAGCGACGAAGTACCGGACAAGCAGGGCCGGGTCTCCATCCCGTCACACCTGCGCGAGTACGCCGGCCTGGATCGCGAAGTGGTCGTGATCGGGGTCGGGAGCCGCGTGGAGGTGTGGGACGCGCAGGCCTGGTCGACATATCAGGAGCAGACCGAACCCGACTACATCGATCAGGCCGAGGAGATCTTCCCCGGACTGAGCTTTTAACAGGCTTCTAGGGCAGGGCGAGGCAGGCGGCCGTACGGCCAGGCCTCCTCCCGCTGGATCCGGCGCACTTCCCCGCCGCCGGAACCGTGCGGAGGGAGACCTGACCGGACGGCCGGCTCCTGCAGGTTCAGCAGCAGGTTCAGCAGTAGGACACCAAGCAGGACAGCAGGGCACGACGCAGGAAAGGAGCCACCGATGAACGCGACCGACAACCGTCCAGGTACCAACAGCGACGCCGCCGACCGCCACCTCCCGGTGCTGCTCCAGCGGTGCGTCGACCTGCTCGCGCCGGCGCTCGCATCGCCCGGCTCGGTCCTCGTGGACTGCACGCTCGGCATGGGCGGCCACACCGAGGCGGTCCTCGACCAGATCCCGACGGCCCGTGTGATCGGCATCGACCGGGACCCCCAGGCGCTCGCCCTCGCGGGTGCGCGGCTGGCCCGGTTCGGCGACCGGTTCACGCCGGTGCACGCCGTCTACGACGAGATCGGTGAGGTCGTGGACGAGCACGCCGGCGGCTCCGTGCAGGGCGTGCTCATGGACCTCGGGGTGTCCTCGCTGCAGCTCGACGAGGCCGAGCGGGGCTTCGCGTACGCGCAGGACGCGCCGCTCGACATGCGCATGGACTCCACCCAGGAGCTGACGGCGGCCGACGTGCTCAACACGTACGACGAGCGCGACCTCGCGCGGATCCTGCGGGAGTACGGCGAGGAGCGGTTCGCGAGCCGGATCGCGAAGGGCATCGTCAGGCTTCGGGCTGAGCGGCCGTGGGACCGCAGCGGCGAGCTCGTCGACCTGCTGCGGGCCAGCATCCCCGCGGCCACGCGCAAGACCGGCGGACACCCGGCCAAGCGCACGTTCCAGGCACTTCGGATCGAGGTGAACGGCGAGCTCGAGGTGCTCGAGCGCGCCGTGCCCGCCGCGATCGAGGCGCTCGCCGTGGACGGCCGGATCGTCGTGGAGTCGTACCAGTCCCTGGAGGACCGGATCGTCAAGCGTGCCATCGCGCAGGGCACGACGTCGTCCGCCCCCTCAGGGCTGCCCGTGGAGCCGGAGACGCACCGGCCCTACCTCGAGGCGCTCACCCGGGGCGCGGAGGAAGCCGACGCCGAGGAGCTGGAGCGCAACCCGCGTTCCGCCTCGGTTCGGCTCCGCGCCGCCCGGCGTCTGCGCCCCACGCCTGACCACCTGCTCAACCGCACCACCCAGCACCACACCGCGAAGGAGGACCGCCGATGAGTGCCACGACCGCTGCGACGGCCCGCGCCGCTCGTCCCGCCGAGCTGCCCCGTACCCGCAGAGCGCCCCTGACCGCGATCTCGGGGGGTGCCGGCCAGCGCGGCCGCCGCCTCGACGCCGTCCGCGCGCCGCTGCACGCGAAGAGTCGCGTGCCGTTCCTCGTGCTGTGCGCGACCCTGATGATCGGCTCGCTCGTGGCGGTGCTGATCCTGAACACCACGCTCGCGCGTGGCTCCTACGAGATGTCCAAGCTGCAGAGCGAGGTCGCGCAGACCGCTCAGGACGTGCAGGGCCTCCAGGAGGGTCTGAGCGCGGCCGAGACGAACCTGGACGACAAGGCCCGCAGCCTCGGCATGATCCCGGCGGAGAACCCGACGATGGTCAGTATCGAGACTGGCAAGGTGGTGAAGGGAACGGGTCAGTGACCCGCCCGACGTCGGACCCGGGCCGGCAGCGCACCCCGACGGGGCGCGCTGCCGGCCCGCGTTCCACGCAGCCACGCGCTGGCCAGCCTCGTTCTGCCCAGCCCCGCAAGCCGCAGGCCGGTAAGCCCCAGCCCAGGAATGCTCAGCCGAAGCCGCAGGCCAAGAAGGCTCAGCCGAAGGTGCAGCCCGGGAAGGCTCAGCCCAAGAAGGCGCAGCCCAGGAAGACCCAGCCCGGCAAGGCCCCGCCCAAGCCCCAAGCGAAGAAGTCTCAGCCCAAGCCCCAGGCCAAGAAGTCCCAGCCCCGTGCGACGAGCACCCGGCTGGGACTTCAGGCGCCCGCAGGGCCCGGCCGCAGCGCGGCCCCGGCGCGCCCCGCCCAGTCGCCCGCCCGCTCCCGGATGGCGCGCCCGCTGCCGTCCCGGCCGGGCCGGCCGGAGGAGCGGCAGCGCTGGCTCGTCGGCATCGCGGCGCTCGTGGTGCTGATCTTCCTGGTGCGGCTCGTCCACGTGCAGCTCATCGAGGGCCCGAGCCTGGCCGAGAAGGCCCAGGCTGCCCGCACGGCGACCGCCGTCACCCCGGCGCACCGTGGCGACATCACGGACGCCGACGGCAAGCTGCTCGCGACCTCGGTGGACCGGTACAAGGTGATCGGCGACCCGGTGGCGATCAAGGACTTCCGTGGCGCGGCGCGCGGCGTGGAGGACGGCGCGCTCGGCATCGCGCACCTGCTCTCGCCGATCCTCGACATCCCCAAGAACGAGCTGGCCGCCCAGCTCGTGGGCAAGTCCCGCTACGAGGTGCTCGCCAAGAACGTGGTGCCGGAGGTGCAGCGCGCCATCGCCGCGCTGGAGATCCGCGCGTACGTCCGGACCGACCTCACCTCGCGGCGCATCTACCCGTCGGGCGAGGTCGCGGGCTCACTGGTCGGGTTCGTGAACGACGAGCAGACCGGCCAGCTCGGCATCGAGATGGCGTACGACGACCTGCTGGCCGGCACCGCTGGATCCGACACCTACGAGCGCAGCCTCGACGGCCTGCGGATCCCGGCGGCGGGACAGGAGTCGGTCCCCGCGGTCCCGGGCAGCGACGTCAGGCTCACGCTGGTGCACGACGTCCAGTGGAAGGCCCAGGACGCTCTCGACGAGGCCAAGCGGAAGACCGGCGCCGCGTACGGCATGGCCATCGTGCAGGACATCCGTACCGGCGAGATCCTGGCGCTCGCCGACTCGGGTTCGGTGGACCCGAACGACCGCTCGACCGCGGCGGTGGCGGACGGTTCGCGCGTGGTCAAGGACGTCTTCGACCCGGGCTCGACGGGCAAGGTGATCACCACGGCAGCGGCGCTGGAGGGCGGCCACTGGACCCCGGAGAGCCGCTTCTCGGTGCCGGACACGTACACGGCGCCGAACGGCCAGACCTTCCACGACTCGCACGACCACCCGGTGCAGCGGCTCACGCTGACGGGGATCCTGGCGCAGTCGTCGAACACCGGGACCGTCCAGGCGGGCGAGAAGATCCCCCTTCAGGAGCGGCAGGAGTACCTGGAGAAGTTCGGCTTCGGCCAGCCGACGGGCCTGAACCTGCCCGGCGAGTCGGTGGGCTTCATGCCGCCCGACGACGTCGCCGACTGGGACGGCCGCACGCAGTACACGGTCCTGTTCGGCCAGGGTCTGTCGGTGAACGCCATGCAGGCCACCAGCGTCTTCTCGACGGTGGCGAACGGCGGGGTGCGGATGACCCCCACCCTGTTCGAGGGCTCGACGAGCCCGGACGGCACGGTGACGCCGGCCGACCGGGAGCCGGGGAAGCGTGTCATCTCCGAGGAGACCGCCGACACGGTCGTCGAGATGATGGAGACGGTGACCGAGGACGGCGGTACCGGCACCAACGCCGACATCCCCGGCTACCGGATCGCGGGCAAGACCGGTACCGCGCAGATGCCCGCGGGCAACGGCTGGACCTACATGGCGTCGTTCATCGGCGTCGCCCCTGCCGACGACCCCCGGTACACCGTCGCCGTCTTCCTCAAGAGCCCGAAGAGCTCGATCTTCGGTGGCGACGTCGCCGCTCCGGTGTTCAGCGACATCATGGGGTTCACCCTGCAGAAGATGGACGTGCCGCCCAGCGAGCGGGAGCACCGGCGGCTCAGGACCGAGTGGTAGCCCCGGGGTCCGTGATCTCCACCGTGCTGCCCAGCGTCGCCGTCAGTATCGACTCGATGGCGAACCGCGTGGACTCCGCGAGGTCGACGGCGTCCGGGTCGAGCAGCCACTGCAGCTGAAGACCGTCCATCAGGGCGATGACGGAGTTGGCCGCGCGCTCGGCCTCGCCGTCGGGCAGCGTGACGTCGCGCTCCTGCGCGATCGCCAGCACCGCCTGCGAGATCTCGCCGCGCAGCACCGAGAACCGGTGGGCCACCCAGCTCGACGCCGGGTGCCCGTCGGTCACGGACTCGCCGGTGAGCACCGCGTACGCCTGCACGATGCCGCGCCGGTCGGCGTTCAGCCGTGCGGTGGTGACCAGGTGCCGGAACAGGTCCATGCCGCCGGGGATGTGCTTGCCCTCCAGGTGCTGCACGTCCACGCGGTCGCGGTACTCGAGCACCTCCCACAGCAGCTTGTCCTTGCTGCCGAAGTGGTGCAGCACGCCGGCGTGCGTGATGCCGACCTGCGCGGCGACGTCGACCAGCGAGCCCTGGTGATAGCCCTTGGACCCGAAGACCCGCGTGGCCGCGGCGAGGATCTCCTCCCGCCGGTGGGCGCGGGTCGGTCGCTTGGTCTTCGGGGCAGCCTGCTCGGTCGCTTCGGACATGCCCATACGATACGGGGTGAACGGGCTTACTAACCAGTAAGTAAGTGTGGTTGAATGCGTGGCAGCCGTCCGACGCTGAACGGAGCACACGTTGTCATCGCAGGCAATCACCCGACAGGCCAGCACCACGCAGCCCGTCAACAGGCAGGCCACCCCCACGCAGGCCGTCGCACCGGAGCCCGAGCTGCTCCGTCTCCTCGACGAGCTGTCCACCGAGGAGAAGGTGTCGCTCGTCGTGGGCGCCTCCATGTGGGCGACCACCGCAGTGCCCCGCCTCGGGCTGGAGCCGGTGGTGATGTCCGACGGTCCGGTCGGCGTGCGCGGCCCGGGCGGCGGGACCTCGGCGATGTTCCCCGCGCCGTCGGCCCTCGCGGCCACCTGGGACCTGGACCTGGCACGCCGGTCGGGTGCCCTGTTCGCCGCCGAGGCGAAACGGCACGGCGTCTCCGTTGTACTCGCCCCGCAGGTGAACCTGCAGCGCACGCCGGTGGGAGGCAGGCACTTCGAGTGCTACTCCGAGGACCCGCACCTGACCGCCGAGATCGCGGTCGCGCTCGTGGGCGCCGCGCAGGAGCGGGGCGTCGGGATGTGCGTCAAGCACTACGTCGCCAACGACTCCGAGACCGAGCGCACGCGCTACCTCGCGCGCCTCGACGAGCGCACGCTCCGCGAGGCCTACCTGGCGCCCTTCGAGCGGCTCGTGCGCGACGTCGGCCCGTGGTCGGTGATGGGCGCCTACAACGGCGCCGACACCGGCGGCGTCTCCGCCAGGCTCCTCGAGCACCGCCCGCTCGTGGTCGACCTGCTCAAGGAGGAGTGGGGCTACGACGGCCTGTTCGTCAGCGACTGGGTCGCCACCCAGTCGGTGGCGCCCGCGGTGCGCGGCGGCCTCGACCTGCAGATGCCCGGACCCGACGGCGCGTGGGGAGACGGACTGCTCGACGCCGTCCGCTCCGGCGAGGTCGCGGAGTCCGAGCTCGACGACAAGGTGCTGCGCCTGCTACGTCTCGCCCGCCGCACCGGCCGCCTCACGCTGCCCGACGACGGCGCGGGCGACCGCACGGGCGTGGTCGCTGCCGGCGTCCACGCCGCGATCGACCTCGCCGCCGCGAGCAGTGCCGAGCCCCCCGCCGAGCAGCTCCTGCGCGAGCTCGCCGCGCGCTCCGTCGTCGTGCTCAAGGACGACGCCGGGCTGGTGCCGTTCGGGCACGACCCGGCCCGGCCGCTGCGTGTCGCGCTGCTCGGCCCCGCGGCCGTCGAGCCGTTCTTCCAGGGCGGCGGCTCGTCGTTCGTGCACCCCGACCGCCTCACGTACCCGGCCGACGAGCTGCGCGCGGCGCTGCCGCAGGGCTCCGAGGTGACGCTGCTGGCCGGCGCGCGCGCCCTGCACAACCCGCCGGAGCTCGACGTCGACCGGTGCACGGACCCGGCGACCGGCGAGCCGGGCCTCCACGTCGAGCTGCTCGCGGCCGACGGCAGCACGCTCGAGGAGTACACGGCCCAGGAGTGGACCGGCTGGCTCCACGACGTCCGGCCCGACGCCGACGCCGTCCGGCTGCGGGCACTCGTCCGCCTCGACGAGACGGGTGAGCACGAGCTTGGCGTCGGCACGGTCGGTGTGCACCGGGTGACGATCGACGGTGCCCAGGTCGCCGCGGGCGACACCCGGGTGGACGAGGGCATAGTGCTCTCCTCGGGGCACAACCACCCGATCGCGGACCTCGTCCCGGCGAGCGGATCCGCAGACCTGGACGCCACTCTCCAGGTGGTGCACGCGGTGGGCTACGGGCACTTCGTGCGCGCCGCCCTGGTGCACCGGCTCCCCGGTCCCTCGGTGGCGGACGAGCTGGCCCGTGCGGTGACGGCCGCCGCGGCCGCCGACGTCGCCGTCGTGATCGTCGGCACCACCGCCGAGGTCGAGTCCGAGGGCTACGACCGCCCCGACCTGAACCTGCCGGGCAACCAGGACGAGCTCGTGCGCCGCGTCGTGGCGGCCAACCCGCGCACCGTCGTCGTGATCAATGCCGGGGCCCCGGTGCTGCTGCCCTGGCTCTCCGACGTACCGACCGTGCTGTGGGGCTGGCTGCCCGGGCAGGAGGCGGGGACCGCGCTCGCCGACGTGCTGACCGGCGTCACCGAGCCGTCCGGGCGCCTGCCGTGGACCCTTCCCGCGCGCTTCGAGGACGTCCCGGTGCCGCACGCGCGGCCGGTCGACGGGGTCGTCGACTACGCAGAGGGCACCGACATCGGCTACCGGGCCTGGGAACGCCGGCTCGCGGCCGCGGCCGACGGCGGCGCGGCAGGCGGCTCTGCCGACGCAGGCCCGGACGCCCCCGTCCCGGCCGCCCCGTTCGGGCACGGCCTGGGCTGGACCACCTGGGACTACGAGGACGCCGTCCTCGCCCGGGGCGAGGCCCACGGCTCCCCAGCGACCCTGACCGTGTACGTGACGGTCCGGAACACCGGCCGCCGTGCGGGCCGTGAGGTCGTCCAGGTGTACATCGAGGCGCCCGACGGCGGCCCGAGCCGCCCCGTGCGATGGCTCGGCGGCTTCGCGGTCGCCGACGTCCCCGCCATGGGGAGCGCCACCGTCCGCGTACCCGTCCCGGCCCGGGCGCTGCAGGTCTGGGACCCGCAGACCAAGGACTGGGTCACGCCGCCGGGCGTCTACCGGCTGCGTACCGGCAGGTCCGTCGCGGACCTGCGACTGACCAACGAGCTGACCACATAACCATCCGTCCCGCACACGCGGGAGGAGTGCAAGGAGGCACACCGTGAGGATTCACAAGCACGTCGCCGCGGCGGCAGCCGCGGCAGCCATCGCGCTGCTGGCCACGGCCTGCGGCGGGGGCGGCGGAGGCGAAGGCGCCAACCAGGCCGGAGGCGGGGAGACCCTGACCGTCGGCATGCCGAACGGCGTGCAGACGGAGAACCACAGCCCGTTCGCCACGGGCTCGTCGGCGCTCTCGCTCGGCTACGCGTTCACCATCTACGAGCCGCTGATGATGCGTAACCAGGCGCGTCCCTCGGAGGAGCCGTCCCCGTGGCTCGCCGAGAGCGTGGTGTGGAACGAGGACTTCACCGAGGCGGTCATCACGCCCCGCGAGGGAGTGACCTGGTCGGACGGCGAGGAGTTCACCGCTGACGACGTCGCCTTCTCGATCCAGCTGCGCAAGGACTTCGACGCGCTCAACGCCGCGGCCCTGCCCTACGACACGATCGAGACCGACGGGACCACCGTCACGGTGACGTTCACGGCCGGGCAGTTCGTCAACCAGTCCAAGCTGTACGACCTGGTCATGGTGCCCGAGCACATCTGGGCCGACGTCGAGGACCCGACCACGGACACCAACCCGGAGCCGGTCGGCACCGGCCCGTACACGCTCGAGTCGTGGACGCCGCAGGCCGCCACCGTCGTGGCCCGAGACGACTACTGGGGCGGCGAGCCGGCCGTGCCCGAGATCCGCTACTCGTCGTACAACGACAACAACGCCCTCACCACGGCGCTCACCACCGGCGAGGCGCAGTGGGGCTGGACGTTCATCGCCGACTTCGAGAACGTCTACATCGCCCAGGACCCCGAGCACTACAACCAGTACGCCGCGGGCGGCCTCGGCATCGACGTCCTCTACCTGAACAACGAGACCAAGCCGTTCGACGACAAGGCGTTCCGGCAGGCCCTCAACATGGTGATCGACCGCCAGGAGCTCGTAGACGTCGCGACGTCCGGCGTCAACCCGGCCCTGACCAGCGTCACCGGCCTGCCGCTGCCCGCCGGCGAGGAGTTCCTCTCGCCCGAGTACGCCGGCCAGGAGTACGAGGTCGACGTCGAGGGCGCCCGCGCCCTGCTCGAGGACGCCGGGTACACCTGGGAGGGCGAGAAGCTCGTCGACCCCGACGGCGAGGAGGTCACGTTCGAGCTGGTGAACCCCGCCGGCTGGAACGACTACCTGACCGCGCTCGACCTCATCAAGAACTCTGCGGCCGAGCTCGGCGCCACGGCGACGGTCAACCCCGTCAACCAGGACGGCTGGTTCGCCGACGTCATCCCCGGCGGAGACTTCCAGGCCACCCTGCACTGGACCGACGGCGGCGCCACCCCGTGGGACATGTACTCCGACATCATGGACGGCGCCCACTACAAGAAGCTCGGCGAGCCGGCCACGTGGAACTTCGGCCGGTTCCAGAACGACGACGCCACGAAGGCGCTCGCCGACTACGCCGCCGCACCCGACGAGGCAGCCCGCGCCGCCGCGCTGGAGACCGTCCAGAAGGTGTTCGTCGAGGAGGTGCCGGGCATCGCCATCTGGACCCGCCCGGCCACCGCGCAGTACTCGACGCAGAACTACGTGGGCTGGCCCTCCGAGGAGGACCCCTACAACCAGCCGCAGCCCACCGGGGTGCAGGCCGCCCAGATCCTGATGAACCTCGAGCCTGCGGACGGCTGATGAGTCACAGCACACCGGTGCTGGCCGCGCACGGCCTCACCAAGCACTTCCGGGCGGGTGGACGCCGCATCGCCGGCCGTCCGCCCGCCCGGGCGATACACGCCGTCGACGGCGTCGATCTCGAGCTCCACCGCGGCCAGGTCCTGGCCGTGGTGGGGGAGTCGGGCTCCGGCAAGTCCACCGTCGCCCGGCTGCTCGCCCAGCTCATCCCGCTCACCGACGGGCAGGTCCTGCTGGACGGCGCCGACGCGCGGGTGCGCGGCCGGCGGGCGTTCCGCGCGTACGTGCGACGCGTGCAGATGATCTTCCAGGACCCGTTCGCCTCCATCAACCCCGTGCACCCGGTGCGCTACACGCTCACCCGGGCGCTGCGGCTGCACCGGGGCAGGCTGCAGGGCGCGCAGCTGGAGGCCGCCCTGACCGAGCTGCTGGAGCGCGTGCACCTCACGCCCGCGGCGCGGTACGTCGACAAGTACCCGCACGAGCTCTCCGGCGGGCAGCGGCAGCGCATCGCGATCGCGCGGGCGCTCGCCGCCGAGCCGGAGGTGCTGCTCGCGGACGAGCCCGTCTCGATGCTCGACGTGTCGATCCGGCTCGGCATCCTCAACCTGCTGGCGGACCTGCGCGACCGGCTCGGGATCGCCGTCCTGTACATCACGCACGACATCGCCTCGGCGCGCTACTTCGCCGACCGGACGACGGTGCTGTACGCGGGTCAGGTCATGGAGACCGGGGACAGCGAGTCGGTCACCCAGGAACCGCTGCACCCGTACACCCGGCTGCTCGTGGCCTCCGCACCCGACCCGGACGATCTGGCGGGCGCCGGTGCGGCGGCCGTGCGGGACCAGGGGACCGGCGGTGAGCCGCCGAGCCTCGTGGACCCGCCGCCCGGGTGCCGGTTCGCGCCGCGCTGCCCGTACGCGGCGGACCTGTGCCGGCGTGAGACGCCGGCACTGATCGAGGTGTCGGCCGGCCGGTCGGCCGCCTGCTGGGGGTACAGCGAGCGGGAGGACCGGCCGTCGGTGCCGGCGGGGGCCGCGACCAGCGGTGGCGGCTCGACCAGCGGTGGGGAGGGGAACGCATGAGGTTCCTCCTGCGGAGGGTCGCGTTCTACGCGCTGACCGCGTGGGCCGCCATCACCATCAACTTCTTCATCCCGCGCCTGCTCCCGGGCGACCCGGTGACGGCCCTGCTGGGCCGCATGCAGGGCCGCATCGACTCGAACGCCGAGCACTCGCTGCGCGTCCTGTTCGGGCTGGACCAGGACACCACCCTGTGGCAGCAGTACGTCGACTACTGGGGTCTGCTGTTCCGGGGCGACCTGGGCCTCTCCTTCACGCACTTCCCGACGCCGGTCGCGGACATCGTGAGCCAGTCGCTCCCGTGGACGGTCGGCCTGGTCGGCGTGGCGACGATCATCGCGTTCGTCATCGGCTCGCTCATCGGCATGTTCCTCGGCTGGCGACGCGGTACCTGGGCCGACGGGCTGCTGCCCGTGGCGACGTTCTTCCAGGCGGTGCCGTACTTCTGGCTCGGCCTGATCACCATCGCCGTCCTGTCGGTGAACCTGGGCTGGTTCCCGTCCAGCGGCAGCTACGACCGCGGCCTGGTGCCCGCGTTCACGGGCGAGTTCATCGGCTCGGTCGTCTACTACGGCTTCCTGCCGGCCCTGACCGTCGTGCTGTCGTCGGTGGCGGGCTGGGTGCTCGGCATGCGCAACATGATGGTGACGGTCTCCTCGGAGGACTACGTCACCGTCGCGCACGCCAAGGGCCTGCCGGAGCGCCAGGTGATGCTCGGCTACGCGGCCCGCAACGCGGTGCTGCCGCAGGTCTCCAGCTTCGCGCTGTCCCTGGGCTTCGTCGTCGGCGGCACGCTGATCATGGAGATGGTCTTCTCCTACCAGGGCATCGGCTACACGCTCTACCAGGCGGTCTCCACGCACGACTACCCCCTGATGCAGGGCTGCTTCCTGGTCATCACGCTGTCCGTCCTCGTGGCGAACATGGTGGCCGACCTCGCCTACGCCTTGCTCGACCCCCGCACCCGGACGGAGGACCGATGAACAACCGGCTGATGTTCCTGCGCAACGGCAAGGTGATCACGGGCCTCGTCATCCTCGGCTTCTTCACGCTGCTCGCGCTGTTCGGCCCGTGGATCGCGCCGTACGACCCGAACCAGGTGAGCGACGCGCTGCTCAGCCCGCCGTCGGCGGCGCACTGGCTCGGGACCGACCACACGGGCCGCGACATCCTGTCGCAGCTCGTGGTCGGCACCCGCGGCGTGCTCGTCGTCGGCCTGGTCGCCGGCGTGAGCGCCACGGTGGTGGGCGTCCTCGTGGGCGTGACCGCCGGGTTCGTCGGCGGCGTCGGCGACGAGTCGCTGTCCGCGCTGTCGAACATGTTCCTCGTCATCCCGCAGCTGCCGCTGATCATCCTGATCGCCGCGCAGCTGCCGTCCGCGGGCGGGCTGACGGTGGCCCTCGTCATCGGTGCCACCGGCTGGGCGTGGGGCGCGCGCGTGCTGCGGGCCCAGACGCTGTCGCTGCGCAAGCGCGACTTCGTCGAGGCGGCACGGGCCAACGGCGAACGCACGTGGCGCCTCGTGCTCGCGGAGGTGATGCCCAACCTGACGGCGGTGATCGCCTCGGGCTTCGTCGGCACCGTGACGTTCGCCGTGCTGTCCCAGGTCACGCTGTCGTTCATCGGCATCACGCCGGTCAGCGAGTGGAACTGGGGCACCATCCTGTTCTGGGCGCAGAACAACCTCGCGCTGCAGCGTGGCGCGTGGTGGTGGTTCGTGCCGGCGGGTGCGTGCATCGCCCTGCTGGGCATGGCCCTGACGCTGGTCAACTTCGGTATCGACGAGATCGTCAACCCCCGCCTGCGGTCCACCGGCCTGCACGCACGCTCGCTGCGCCGCCGGGGTATCCGGCCGCGCGTGGGGTTCACCCCGGTGGTGCGGGAGGCACGGTCATGAGCCAGACGGACATCGGTACCCA
Organism: Promicromonospora alba; assembly: GCF_042654905.1. Taxonomy (NCBI): domain Bacteria; kingdom Bacillati; phylum Actinomycetota; class Actinomycetes; order Micrococcales; family Promicromonosporaceae; genus Promicromonospora; species Promicromonospora alba. The sequence goes on along the minus strand of NZ_JBHSFI010000005.1, from coordinate 122,483 downwards.
GATAAGCGCACAGGCCGAGGCGCCGACGCCGTCGGACCCGGTCCTGGAGATCCGGAACCTGAGCGTCGACTACGGGTTCGGCGACGACCCCACGCACGTGCTGCGGGAGGTCTCGCTCACGCTGAACCGCGGCGAGGTGCTGGGGCTGGCGGGGGAGTCGGGCTGCGGCAAGTCCACGCTCGCCTACGCGGCCACCAGGCTGCTGTCACCGCCCGGTCTCATCACGGGCGGCGAGGTATGGCTCACGGGCCGCGACGGCAAGCGCGCGGACCTGCTCTCCCTGTCCGACGCCGAGCTGCGGGCCGCCCGGTGGCGCGACATCGCCATCGTGTTCCAGGGCGCGATGAGCTCGCTCAACCCGGTGTTCCGGGTCGAGCGCCAGCTCATCGACGGCATCCTCGCGCACCGGCCGCGCATGCGGCGCGAGGAGGCCAGGGAGCGGGCGGCCGAGCTGCTGCGGCTCGTCGGCATCTCGGCGGACCGGCTGCGGTCCTACCCGCACCAGCTCTCCGGCGGCATGCGGCAGCGCGTCATGATCGCGATGGCGCTCGCGCTGGAGCCGCAGGTGCTCATCATGGACGAGCCCACGACGGCGCTCGACGTCGTCATGCAGCGCCAGATCCTGGAGCAGGTCATGGAGCTGCGCGAACGGCTGGGCTTCTCCGTCGTGCTCATCACGCACGACGTGTCGCTGCTCGTCGAGGTCGCCGACCGGATCGCCGTCATGTACGCGGGCGAGATCGTGGAGACGGCGGCCGCGCGGGACGTCTACGCGAAGCCACGGCACCCGTACTCGGCGGGGCTGCTCGGGTCGTTCCCTCCGCTGCACGGGCCGCGGCGGGAGCTCACGGGTATCCCGGGCGCGCCGCCCGACCTGTCCCAGCGCCCGCCGGGCTGCCCGTTCGCGCCCCGGTGCCCGCACGCCATGGACGTGTGCCGTACGGAGCTGCCCGTGCTGGGACGGACGGCGCAGGCCGAAGAGGGGCGTCTGGTGGCGTGCCATCTGCACACGTCCGGGCTGGTGGACGGCGAGCTGCCGGACCTGGTGGCGCGGTAGCGGGTTGCCCTGCCGGGACCGACCGGCGGAAGGTGCTGGTCCACGAGGTGTGTTGCCGTGAGTAGACGATGTCTACTCACGGCAACACACCTCACCCGTGTACGGCATTCGAACTCGAAACTCACCCTCGGCGGGTAATAGTTCACCCGTGATTCGGTAAGAATGGCCCCTTCTTACCCCTAATCTCCCCTATGTGGATATTTTGGGCATGGGTGGGGCGCGCCGAACAGCATCTGCGGTGGGGGAGCGTCTGGCGCGAGGGATCCGGACGCGTGCCGGCAGCGCGGTAGCAGCGGTGACGGCGCTGGTGGTGCTCGCGACGGGTGCCTCGGCGCTGGTCACGACCGGGGCTGCCGACGGGATGCTGTCGGCGATGGCCTGAGTGACGAGCCCGTGCTGGACTGTCCCGTCGAGGAACCCACGCTGGCGGACGCCCTGGCCACCGCCGCCCGGTGTGGGCACGAGGTCGAGGCGCTCGACGAGAAGACGCCCTGGCAGTCGCTCTTCGGCCAGCCGTCGGGGCAGGTACGGCTCGAGGTCGGGAGCAGCGCCGACGCGTCGGACGCGGACGGTGACGGAGACTTCGAGCCGATCGAGACCGCGGTCGCCGAGGACGAGACCGGCCGCCTGAGCCCCGCCGCGCCCGCGGTGGCGATGAGCTTCTCCTCGGGCGGCGACGATGCCGCCTCCGAGCCGGACGTGCTGGCACGGATGACCTCAGCGGACGGTCAGGTCGTGGATGTCGAGGCGCCCTTCGAGCTCACCGACCCGGTCGTCGACGTGGATCGCATCGTGTACCCGGACGTCCTGTCGACCGGCGGCAAGCCGTCCGGAGTCGACCTGGTCGTCGCGGTGAACGCTGACGGTTCGGGCTTCAGCCAGGTGCTGCGGATCGCGGACGAGAAGGCTGCGCGCAACCCGCACGTGGCGGGCCTCGATGCCGACTTCGGCCTCGGCGTGAGCGCCCAGGACGCCGCCGGTGCGGGCCTGGACGTCGCGCGGGAGCACGGCGCGTTCACCGTCACCGATCCGCACGCGACCGAGCCGGACGCCGACGGCGGCGACCCGGAGGTCTTCCGGTCGTCCCGCCCGCTGGTCTGGACCTCTGAAGTGCCCCCAGGCGAAGCGCCCGCAGACGAAGCGTCTTCGGACCAGGCTGCCGGCGCGGCTGCCGCTCCGGCCCGGGCGGCGTCGTTCTCCGAGGCGGAAGCCAGCCCGTCCGCCTCTGCCCTGTCCGGCACGGCGGACCCGCTGGCAGGTCCGCTCACCCCGGACGCGGTCGTCGAAGTTCCCGTGTACGACGGCGACGGTACCGAGGGTGCGGTCGGCGCCGCGATCGAGAGGGCGGCGGCCGAGGAGTCGACGGCGTTTCCGATGTTCGCCGCTCTGGCGGTGTCCGGAACTCTCTCCGAGGTGACGGCGATCCGCAGCGCCTGGCCGGACAGCTCCTCCTCGTACCAGTTCGACGGCGACGCCGGCGTCGGCCGGTGCTCGGCGCCGGACCCGTACGCGGGGTACCAGTGCGGGCTGACCAGCACGCACCGGACCCTCTACGAGTTCGGCGGCCTGAGCGGGGTGGGAGGCCTGTCGTCGTCGGACGTGACGAAGGCCGTCTTCAACATCAACGCCACCTTCTCCTACAACTGCGACAAGACCGGCGTCTGGGTGTACCAGGCCGGCGGGAACGTCGTCAGCAGCTCGACGACGTGGCACAACCCCGGGTCCTGGTCGACGAGGCTCGATACGGCGCTGGTGACACACCGGTCGGACTGTGACGGCATGGTGCGGTCGGTCGGGTTCGACGTCACGGCAGGTGCGAAGAAGGTCGCGTCGTCGAACTGGTCGTCGCTCACCCTGGGCGTGCGCTCCGCGAACGAGACGACGATGACCGGCTGGAAGCGGTACATCGGCCGGAACGACGGCAACGGCGGCACCAGCGGACGCGCCACGCTCTCCATCACGTACAACCGCGCCCCGGGCGTTCCGACGAGCCCGACGACGTGGTACGGCAAGACGGACTTCTCGTGCAGGACCGGGTCGGACCGCCCGATGCTGCGCACCACGACCCCCAAGCTGTCCGTCTACATCCGTGACCCCGACGGGAACGCGACCAAGGCGCGGTTCCAGATCTGGCGGATCAACAGCAGCACCCAGGTCTGGGGCGCCTACATGTCTTCCTACCAGCCCTCCCGGAAGACGCACCACATCCAGGTACCGACGGGGAGGCTGGCCCACAACACCGTCTACAGGTGGCGCGCACTGGCCAAGGACTCGACGGGCCGCGAAGGCTCGTGGTCGCAGTGGTGCGAGTTCGGCGTGGACACGGTCGGGCCGAACACGCCCAGTGTCACCGTCCTCACCTCGGGTGAAGGCATCGAGGCGGCCTATCAGCACGGACAGGAGACCGGCGGCGTCGGCCTGACCGGAAAGTTCCGCCTCGGCCCGAACGGTTCGACCGACGTGGCGAGGTACGCCTACTCGTTCGGGTCCCAGAACCTTGACAAGACCGCCAAGGCGCAGTCCTCGGGAACCGCGACGATCTCGTTCACGCCCAAGACCTCAGGTCCGCAGCCGTTGTGGGTGCGTGCGTACGACCGCGCGGGCAACCCGTCGGAGCTCCCCGACCGCGAGCACCGGATCGATGTGGGCTACCCGGAGACCACAGGCCTCTGGCGCCTCGACGAGGGCACTGGGACCACGGCGTACGACGCCTCTGGATCGAAGACGCCGCGCAACCTCACCCTGGGCTCGGGGACCACCTGGGGCAACGGCCCGCACTCACTCTTCGGTTCCCGGACGGGCGACCGGGCCCTGTCGCTCAACGGGGTGAACGGCCAAGCTTCCTCGCCCGCCGTCGTCGCTCCCACCAAGAGCTTCGTCGTCACGGCACACGTCCGGCTGGACCCGGGGGCCGCGCAGGACCAGCAACACGTGGCGCTCTCGCAGAACGGGACGACCAACCCGGCGTTCACCCTCGGCTACCGCACGTCGTGCGCAGCCACGGGCAGCCAACCCTGCTGGTCGATGATGATGTACCGGTCGGATTCCTCGGACCTGACCAATGTTGCCGCTCAGTCGAGGATCAGTCCGGTCAGGGGCCAGTGGGTCCACCTGACCGGGGCATACGACGCCGACACGGACAAGGTCTCACTGTGGGTGTGCGAGATCGGCACCCCCGACATCCCGTCACCGGCAGAACCCGTGCGAGCCGACTCGACCTCGACCCTGACCGCACCGTGGGCGGCGACCGGCTCCTTCAACGTGGGCCGCCGCACCCTCGCGGGTGTGTCCGACAGCTTCTGGCATGGCCAGGTGGACAACATCCGGGTCTTCGACGGGCAGGTCCTGGCAGAGAACAAGATCCGCCGGCTGTGTCAGGGGGCGGACGACGTCGACTTCAAGGGCGGGGCCCCCGCGCTGGACCCGACCGTCAAGGACAAGTCGGCCGAGGAGATGAACCAGTGATCGCACGAGGAGCGGGTAGGGACGTGCGGAAGCTGACGAGCCAGATGGGGACAGCGGTGACGGGTATGGGTGCGCGGATGCGTGACGGTCTGACCAAGGCCACGGTCGCCACGGCACGAAGGGTTCGGTCGCAGTGGCGCACCGGAGCCCGCCGCGCCGGTCTGGTGACCGTCGCGAGCGGACTGGCCCTCGCGCTGGTCGCGGAGCCGGCGCTCGCGGTCGGCCCGCATGTGGGTGTCGACTGCCAGAGCACGGCGGTGGACCAGAGCACGGCGCTCGAGCTGGCGGACGCCTGCGGGCGGGACGTCGAGATCACGTCGGCCCGCTCCCCGTGGTCGACGTTCATCGCTACCGAGGACGGCCTGGTGTCCCAGGAGGTCACTGCGACCGCCTCGCGCACCGCGGTGAGCGGCACCTGGGGACCGGTCTCGAACCGGGTCGTCGACGCGGACCCGACCGACGGCGTGCTCTCCGTGGCGGCACCCGTGTACCCGATCACGCTGTCGGACGGCACCGAGGGGGTGCCGCTCGCGACGATCACCAAGGACGGGCACGCGCTCACCTACGACAGCCCGTTCGACCTGACGGAGCCGGTCGTCGAGGGCGACACGGTCACCTATCCTGCGGTCGCCGGCAAGGGTGCCGACCTGGTCGTCACCATCAACCAGGACGGCACAGGCATCTCCACGGCGCTGCGGCTGGCCGATCGCGCCGCCGCCCGGCGCGCGGACGAACAGCTCGGCCTGGGCGAGCTCACCTTTCCGGTCACGACGTCGGCGGGCCTGACCGTCACGCAGAACGCCGCCGGCGGCTTCGACGTCGTCGACCCCTTCGGACAGGACGTCTTCCGCGCTCCCGAGCCGAAGATGTGGGACTCCTCTGCATCCGGCGCGCCCGACGAGAGCGCCGCGGGTTCCGGTCTGTTCAGCGCTGGTGCCACACAGCGGGAGACGAAGGCTCCCGCAGGCCCGACGCCCCCCGCGCGGTGGGATCAGATCAGCGGCGAGGACGCCGGCGACCCGGCGGCCCGCGCGACGGCCCCGCTCCACGGGGACCAGCAGGTGTCGATGCCGGTAGACCTCGTCCCGGCCAAGGCCCGCCACACCACCGGCGCATCCACTGCATCGCCGTCGGCCGACTCCGGCACGGGCGTGCCGAGCGGCCCCTCCGCGCCCGGCGTCGACCTCTCGGGCGGTCTGTCCGTGGGCGGTGACCCGCTGGAGACGTCGGGTGGTTTTGGCTCCGCGGGTTCGACGGAGACCTCGACGGTCGGTGTGCGGATCCGTCCGGACCGGGACTTCCTGCTCTCGGACCCGGACACCGTGTTCCCCGCGCTGATCGATCCGACGGTTACCTCTGCGGCCAACGAGTGGATCATGACGCACGATGGCGCTGTCAATGCCACCGAGTACATGTTCGAGGGCAGCCGGGGCGTGGGGCTGTGCGACATCGCGGTGGTTGCCTCCTGCGGGGAGACGAAGCGGTACCGGCTCGGCTGGCAGTTCGCCGGCCTCGACCACCTCGGGCTTCTCGAACCGGATGCCATCTCGTCGGCCACGTTCAGCGTCTACGGTGAACACAGCTGGGACTGCACGGCACGCACGGTGCGGCTGTACGCCACGAAGCCGATCGACGCTGCGTCGACCTGGGACAACTGGGGCATTCCCCCGTTCGGTACGGAGCTGTCCCGCGTGACGGTCGCGCACAGGGAATCGTGCGACAACGCCGGATGGGTCGACTTCGACGCGACGACGGGCGCCAAGAACCTGGCCTCGACCGATACCGGCACGCTCAGCCTGGGCCTCGTGACCCTCAACGAGACCGACATGACCCAGGGGTGGAAGCGGTACCGCCACGACGCCAAGCTCACCGTCGAGTACGAGCCCCCGGCTGTCTCGCCGGACGCCGAGGGCGCCGACCTGGCGGCTCGTACGGAGAACCTCGACCCGGCCGAGCAGGCCGCTGACGATGCAGCACCGGATGCCGCCACGCCGACGCCGGCGCCGGTGGCTGCTCCGCCGGAGCCGACCGCGGACCCGGCGCTCGTCCCCGTGCAGCAGACGCCGGATGCCGCCGAGGCCACCCTCCCCGTGCCCGCGACGCTGACCGCGGTCCCTGAAGGTGCACTGGGCGGGCTCGAGCTGAAGATCGGTGCCCCGGCCCCTGCCGCGGGTACGCCTGAGGCCGCCTCAGAGGTACATGTCGAGGTCGCCGACCAGGCTGCGGCCGTCGGCGCCGGGATCTCCGGTGTGCTCCTCGACGTCACCGACACGTCCGCCGAGGCCCCGCCGGAGAACGGGGTGCGGCAGGTGCAGGTCCAGGTGGACTACGACAGGTTCACCGATCTGGCCGGCGCCGACTGGTCCAGCCGTCTCGGCATCGTCCGCATCCCGGAGTGCCATGCCACGACCCCGGACCTGGTGGAGTGCTCGCCCACCCCGGTCGACTCGACGAACGACACCGAGCAAGGGACCGTGACGGCGACGCTCGACCTGGCTGCCGCCGGCAGCCCGGCCGTTGCAGAAGCCGGTGCGGAGAAGAGCGCCGGCGCGAACGAGAGCACCTCCGCGGAGGCGCAGGTGAGCGCGCTCACGGCGGGCGGTGGCGACACCTTCGCGGTCACGGCCGGCACCAGTTCTGGCTCCGGCGACTGGGGTGCCACACCGTTGTCGTCGGCATCCTCGTGGTCGGTCAGCGGCGGCACGGGCTCACTGGGCTGGTCGTACCCGATCCAGGTTCCGTCCCCGGCGGCCGGGCCCTCGCCCGAGCTCGCGATCGGGTACTCGAGCGCCTCCCTGGACGGGCGGGTGTCCAGCACGAACAACCAGTCCTCGTGGGTCGGGGACGGGTGGGACATGACCAGCGGCTTCGTGGAGCGGCGGTACGTGCCGTGCTCCGAGGACCGCGACGAGTCCAGCGGCGGGCAGAACCCGAACAACACCTCCCGCAAGACCGGTGACCTGTGCTGGGACAGCGACAACGCCTTCCTGGTGTTCAACGGGACGTCCTCGGCCCTCGTCCGTGACGACGACTCCACGACGTCGAGCGCGATCGAGTGGCGGCCCGAGTCCGACGACGGCACTCGCGTGCGGCAGTTCGGCCGACCCACGGGTGATGCCGCCAAGAGCGACGAGGGCTGGGCGGGGGAGTACTGGGAGGTCACCACCACCGACGGCACCAGGTACTACTTCGGCAAGGACGAGCGGTACTCCGGCGACACGCTGGCACAGAACTCCCGCTGGACCGTGCCGGTGTACTCCAACCACCCGAACGAGCCCGGGTACGAGTCCGCCTTCGCGGAATCGAGCCACCAGATGGGGTGGCGGTTCAACCTCGACTATGTCCGTGACATGTCGGACAACACGATGACCTACCGGTACGAGAGCGAGACCAACCGGTACGGCGCGAACAACAACACGGGTGCCACGCGCTCCTACACACGTGGCGGCACGCTGGACTGGATCAGTTACGGCACCCGCGCCGGGTCCGAGCCGGTGAGCGCCACCGGAGCCGGCGCTCCGAACCTGGTCGCCTTCGCCACTGCCGAGCGCTGCCTGGTGGCAGCGACGGACTGTGAGCTCGCCGACCGCGGTACGACGGCGGGCGCGGTGCGCTGGCACGACGCACCCGTGGACCTGCTGTGCTCGTCGAACATCAGCTGCCCGGACGTCCGGAGTCCGGCGTTCTTCTCGACCAGGCGCCTCACGACCGTGGTGACGAAGGTGAACGTCGGCGGCACGCTGACGGCCAAGGACACCGTCGCGCTGACACAGACGTGGCGTGACCCGGGTGACGGCACGGGCCGGATCCTGTGGCTCGACGCCATCAAGCGCACGGCCAACGGCCCCAGCAGCGCGGCGTCGGACGACGTTGTCTTCGACCCGATCAGGTTCGACGGCGAGCGGCAGTTGCCGGGTCGCGTCGCGGACACCGTCGACGACGGGCTGCCGGTCATGAACCGCATCCGGGTCACGGGGATCACCACCGAGACCGGTGCGACGATCTCGATCGAGTACACCCCGACGGACTGCACCGCCAGCACGCATCCCGCCGTCGCGCAGGGCTATATCTCGACCGCGCACCAGTCGGCGAACGCGCAGCGGTGCTTCCCCGTGGTGTGGCACCCATGGGGCATGCCCGAGCCGCGCAGCGAGTACTTCCACTCCTACATGGTGTCCAAGGTGACCCAGTCGCCAGGCAACACCGGTGCGTTCAGTGTTCCTGTCGTCACCTCGTACGCGTACGGCAACGGGATCGAGTGGGCGCGGATCGACGACCCCCTGACGCCGAAGAAGGACCGCACCTACTCGGTCAACCGCGGGTACCTGACCGTCACCACCACAACGGGGTCCAGCTCGGTCGCTGCGAAGACCCGGACCCGGTACCTGCAGGGAACTGGCAAGGACATCGACCTGTCGCTGGACTCGATCACCACCCGCCTCGTCAACGACCACGAGCGGTTTGCCGGGATGCCAGTCACGAGCACGGTGGTCAACGGGCAGATGGAGGTCTCCAAGACAATCACCATCCCCGAGGCCGAGCAGACGGCGAGCACCGGCAGTGCCGGGAACGGCGACCTGTTGACTGCCTATCGGACCAAGCGCACGGACACCTACACCGCCTCTTACACCGCCGACGAGACGCTGGAGCATGTCACCCGTACGGTTACGGACTACGGCACCTCTGGGCAGGTTCTCAAGGTCGACGACTACGGGGAGTACTCGGAGACAGCCGAGGACAACAACACTTCGGACAACCTCTGCACCACCACGGACTACACGGTCAACGCGGGCAGGAACCTGGTGCTGCCCAAGTCGACCGAGACGGTCAGCGTGCGGTGTTCCGCCACGCCGAGCAGGCCGGCGGATGTGGTCAGTGCGTCGCAGATCACGTACGACAGCGGCGCTGATTACAACGCCGAGCCGACCAAGGGCCTGCCGACGAGTGTGAAGACGACCGACAAGGTCGGCGCCTTCAGCGCGGAGTCCCCGGTTGTGAGCACCACCTATGACGGCCGAGGTCGAGTCATCAGCTCGACCGACCCGCTGGGCAGGGTGTCGGAGACCGGATACGAGAATCCTGACGGTGTGCTCACGGCCGTGAGCACAACGAGTCCAGACCCGGACGGTGCGGGCGACGGTGATGGGGACGGCGTCACCCTGACCGCACACGAGTCGACGACCACCCTGCACCCACTGCTCGGCGTACCGACCAGGGTGAGCGACCCGAACGGTCGCCTGACGACGGCAACCTATGACGCAGCCGGTCGCCTGCTGTCGGTGAACTATCCGGATCGGCAGGGCGAGTCGGCGAACGTCACGTACGCGTACTCGACGTCGCGCACGGGTGTGAACGCGGTGACCACCAAGACGCTCGCCGCGGACGGGGTCAAGTACCACGTGTCCGTGGCCCTGTACGACGGCCTGCTGCGGCCGATCCAGACGCAGACCGAGTCGCTGGACGGCGATGAGGAAGCCGTCAACGGCCGGCTCATCACCGACACGGAGTACGACGTGAACGGCCGGGTCTGGGTCACCACCTCAGGCTGGTTCGCGACCGGAAAGCCGAGCACGACCCTGGTGGGTGCGGCCGGCGAGCCGGACGCCACGACGGTCTTCAACTACGACGGCCTAGGACGAGTCCGGTCTGAGGCCCTGTTCACGGGGACGATCTCGAACGCAGCCCACGAGCGGTGGCGCACGACCACGTACTACGACGGTGCCACTACGACTGTTATTCCTCCGGACGGCGCGACCCCGACCCAGACCAAGGTCGACGCCCGTGGCCGGACCGTGGCACTGAGCCAGTTCCTCCGCGACCCGGTCAAGGACCTGTCGGTCCGCACGCTGGCCGGCGTTCTGGACCTAGACGAGCAGACCACGAAGTACAAGTACGACAAGGCCGGGCGGTTGTCGAAGGTGCTGGACACCGAGGACAACACCTGGACCTACACCTATGACAAGCTCGGCCGCCAGATCGAGGCAGTCGACCCGGACGCAGGTAAGACGACGACGACCTACGACGCAGCGGGTCAGGTCACGTCTGTGGTCAACGGCGCGGACCAGAAGCTGTTCTACACCTACGACCAGCTCGCCCGCCGTACGGTCGTCCGGCAGGGCTCAGCAACGGGCACGGTACGTGCCAAGTGGACCTACGACGTCCTGACCTCCCACGCCCCTGCAAACCCTCCAGGGGCCAAGGGCCAGGTCACGAGCTCCACGCGTGTCGCACCGGCGGCTGATGGTGGCGGGGAGTTCATCACAGCGTTGACTGGCTTCGACGCGGCCTATCGTCCGACCGGGACGGTGACCGTCATCCCGGACACCACCCAGATGGCCGGCCTGAAGGGCAGTTACGAGCAGAAGGCCACCTACACCGCTGATGGTCAGCTTGCGTCGACCACCTATCCCAGCGCTGGCGGGCTGAGCAAAGAGACGGTGACCACCCACTTCGACGACGAGACGAGCGTCGCCGAGTGGATGGGCGGTGGGTTCGGATGGGGCACGTACGTCGCCTCCAGCCGCACCGACGTCTTCGGCAGACTGTCCTACCTCGACCTCGGCAACACCTACGGCACCGTCGTGTCCTACAGCTACGAGGTCGGCACCAGCCGGCTGATGAACGTGAAGCTCGACCGCGAACGGATCGGCGGAACCGAGCTCGACATCAGGTACGCGTACGACGACGCCGGCAACGTCCTCAGCGCCAAGGACAAGCCGACCGCGGTGGGCCGCGCCGCGGACCAGCAGTGCTACCAGTACGACGCGCTGCGCCGACTGACCGAGGCCTGGACTCCGGCTACCGGCAACTGCGCGCTGGCGAAGTCGATCCCGGCTCTGGGTGGTACCGCGCCGTACTGGACGTCGTTCGAGTACGACGCGATCGGCAACCGAACGAGCGAGACCTACCGAACCCGCGGACTCGCGGGTGACATCGACGGTGGCCAGACCACCACGACGGACTACTCCTACGCGGGCAGCAGGGACCTCAACGCGAACGGCAACTCGACCGACCCGGGTGAGTTCGCCGGGCCGCACGCGGTCACGTCGATCACCACGGACGGGTCCAGCGGGACCACCGGAACGGCGTTCACGTATGACGGCGCAGGCCGGACGCTGACCCGGACACAGGACAGCGACTACCTGACCAGCAAGCTGTCCCTGGGGTGGGACCAGGAGAGCGAGCTTGCCTCGACTACTACGGCCACGACCGTGTACCCGGAACCCGAGCCGGGCTCAGGGGACGACGACAGCGACGGCGACCAGTCCTCTGGGACCGGGCCCGACCGGGGAACGGGTACGACGACGACTGTCACCGGGCGGAACCTGTACACAGCTGACGGGGACCGCCTCGTGCGGACTACGCCCGACGGCTCGGTGACGGTGTACCTGGGTGGGCAGGAGATCACCAAGTCTGCCAATGGAACGGTCACTTCGGCCCGGTACTACGCCTTCGGCGGGCAGACCGTGGCGATGCGAACAACGAACGGGCTCGGTGGTGTTACGTCGCTGATCAACGACCCGCATGGCACTCCGCTCGCTTCAGTGCACAACACGAACTGGACCACCACGAGCGTGGCCAAGCACTACACGCTGCCGTTCGGCGAGCAGCGCGGCGAGGACTCGGCTCCGGGTGACCACGAGTTCCTCGGCAAGGTCCGGGACGATGCCACTGGTCTGACTCTGGTGGGAGCGAGATGGTACGACGAGACCGTTGGACGGTTCTTGAGCGTGGATCCGATCATGGACCTAGCGGATCCACAGCAGTGGAACGCGTACGCCTACGCGAACAACAACCCGATCACGTATTCCGATCCGACGGGCTTGTGGTGGGAAGCGCTGCCTGTATCCAACAAGGTCATGAGCAGCGGGACGGTTGCACCCGCTTCGAGCTCCAACGGGCTGCTGGGCGGCCCGAGTTGCCGGTACGCCGCCTGTGACGGTACGCAGTTTGGCAGCGAGGAATGGTATTTCGGACATAGTGACGGCTATGAACTAGGTGTAGCCGTCAAGGCTGCCCGGGTTGCCAATTTCTATGCGGGTCTGAACCCCGACGAGCTTGCGGGACAACTTCATCTTGAACAGCAATTGAAGGACGCTCGCAATCTGTTCAGTCAGGAGAGCCTGGCTACGTTAGTCGATGCGGCATACGTGGTCTTTGCTGAAGATCCGGTCAATTGCATCAAGGGTGACGCTTGGGGCTGCTTCTGGTTCGGAGTCGGGCTCATTCCGGGTGGGAAGCTCGCAAAACTTGTCAAGGGACCTGCCGTTGAACTTGTCGAAGCAGTCACGTCAGCGATCAGAAAGGGTGACGCCCAGAGCGCTGCCGATGCCGCCAACGCCGCAGGGAGGGGCGCGGACGACGCCGTCGAGTCTGCCGGTGCGACGTGCCGGACGAACAGCTTCGACGCGGGGACTCTCGTCCTTATGGCGGATGGCACCCGCAAGCCGATCGAGGAGGTTGAACTCGGCGACCATGTAATCGCGACCGACCCCGAGACTGGAGAGCGGGACTCGCGGAAGGTCATCGACCTGATTCGCCACGGTGGCCTGCACACCATGGTCGGCATCGAACTCTCGGATGGGGAGCAGATCGACGCGACTGACGAGCACCCATTCTGGGTCCAGGACAAGCGCGCGTGGATCGACGCGATCGACCTCGCGGTAGGTGACGTGCTCGTCACGGCAGATGACGCGACGCTGACGGTTACGCGGGTTCAGATCAGCCGCTACGATCTGACCGCTTACAACCTCACTGTCGCGGGCTTGCACACTTACCACGTCGGCGACGAGGGCGTACTGGTCCATAATGCCAACTATGTTCCGGCGCCCAAGGAACTGCCGGGTTTCCCTGGGGCTAGGAGGGTCAAACCAAAGACAGCGGTAAAGGACGGCGGTGGGCTTCGGGCGCGTTGGGAGTCGGGCAAGACGATCCTTGAATGGGATTCCCAGCACGGCGAAGTTGAGATGTATAATAAGCGAGGAAAGCATTTAGGTGCGTACGATCCCAACACAGGGGCCGAGATCAAGGGGCCGGTTGCCGGTCGGGAGTGTGTCACGTGAGCTGGGTTGTCCAGGGATACCGGAAATTTGGTCGGCAGACAGTGGTTGAGTGGGTAGTTCTTCCGAATTGGGTTTCTGATCAAATGATCGCAGATAGCATAGGGGTATCCGAAGATATTCGTTCTGGCGTATGGCCGATATCGGATGCCTCTGTGTCTCGGCTGGAAGTCGTCACCGGCAAGAAGTTCCGACGTCGAAAGTGTCTCGCAAGAGTAGAGCACTTCGTGGAGTTCGTTGCCGACGTCTGATTGGATGCACGACTGAGGTTTTCTCGCCCCATCTCGTCCTGCTTCACCTTCAGCGACCTATCACGAAATGAGGCGAGAAAACCTCTCAGTAGGCCGCCAGGCGGTGTTGCTGCGAGTAGTCGTTGTCCACTCGCAGCAACACGCTTGGCTCACGTGGTCTTGCTGGTACCGACTGTCGCCGGGCTCCACACCCATGTCGGGACCAGCCCACAACCACCACCCAAGCCCCACAGACAGGACAGGCCCCTACCCCCGGACGCGGTAGGTTCTACCCCGTGACATCCCCGTTCGACCGGATCCGCCCGGCGGCCACCACCGCGCGCCAGGTCTCCGACCTCGCCGCCGCGTTCGGCCTCACCATCGCCCCAGGTCATCCCGCTGATGCGGCGGTCACCTGCGTGGCATCGGACAACCGGGTCGCCAGGCCGGGAGACCTCTTCGTGGCCGTCCCCGGCGCCCGCTCGCACGGCGCGCAGTTCGCCGCCGACGCCGTCGCGCGCGGGGCCAGCGCCATCCTCACGGACGCGCGCGGGGCCGAGCTGATCGACAGCGACAACACCGTCCCGGTGCTCGTCGCGGCCGAGGACCCCCGCGGCATCCTCGGCCAGGTCGCCGCCTGGGTGCTGGGCAACCCCGCCGAGGACCTGATGACCTTCGGGGTCACGGGCACCAACGGCAAGACCACCACGACCTACCAGCTCGACCACCTCCTGCGGTCGCTCGGCTGGAAGGGCGGCCTGATCGGCACCGTCGAGACCCGCTCAGGGGACCGCGTCATCCCGAGCATCCTGACGACGCCCGAGGCCGCGGACCTGCAGGCCCTGCTCGCCGCCATGCGTGAGGACCACGTGCGCACGCTCGCCATGGAGGTCTCCTCCCACGCGCTCGCGCAGCATCGGGTCGACGGCGTCGTGTTCGGCGTCGCCGGGTTCACCAACCTGACCCAGGACCACCTCGACTTCCACGGCGACTTCGAGTCGTACTTCGCCACCAAGGCCGACCTGTTCACGCCCGCCCGCGCCCGCCGCGGCGTCGTCACCATCGACGACGCCTGGGGTGAGCGCATGGCCGAGGCCGCGCAGATCCCCGTCGCGACGCTGTCGACCAGCGCGAAGGACGCCGACTGGACCGTGACCGACGTCGCGCCGTCGGGCACCGGATCCGCCTTCACCCTCACCCACCGTGACGGGCGCACCCTGCGCACCTCCACCTCGCTGCCCGGCGGCTACAACGTGGCCAACGCGGCCCTCGCGGTGACGATGGTGCTCGAGGGTGGCTCGGACATCCGCGACGTGACCGACGCGCTGGCGGCCGGCGACGGCCTGAGCGCCACCGTGCCCGGCCGCATGGAGGTGCTCGCCACCGCCCCGCGCGTGGTCGTCGACTTCGCGCACAACACCGAGGCGCTCGAGCTCAGCCTCGCCGCCCTGCGCCCGACGACGTCCGGCAGGCTCGCCGTGGTCTTCGGCGCCACGGGCGACCGCGACCCGGGCAAGCGGCCGTTCATGGGTGCCGCCGCCGTCCGCGGCGCCGACATCGTCTACGTGACCGACGACGACCCCCACGACGAGGACCCCGCGAAGGTGCGGGCAGAGGTGCTCGCGGGCACCGGGACCGACGGCACGCCGAGCCGCACCGTCGATGCGGCGGACGGCAGCGGCTCGCGTACCGTGGAGGTCCACGAGGTCGCCCCGCGCGCGGACGCCATCCGCGCCGCGATCCTCGCAGCCGGGCCGGACGACACCGTGCTGGTCGCGGGCCGCGGGCACGAGACCGTCCAGGAGATCGCCGGCGTGGACCACCAGCTCGACGACCGCGTCGAAGCACGCGCCGCGCTGGCGGACCGGGCCGTGCAACCTCAGCAGAACGTGTAACCCCAGCAGTACGTGCAAGCCCAGCAGTACGCGTAGCCAGAGCAGGACCCCGTGCAGGAGAGGACACCACAGGCATGATCGAGCTGACTGCGGCCCAGGTCGCTGCAGCCACCGGCGGGCGGCTGCACGCCGACCCGGACGTCACGGTCACGGGGGCGGTGATCATCGACTCGCGCGACGCCGCGCCCGGTGTGCTCTTCGTGGCGCTCCCCGGCGACCGGGTGGACGGTCACGACTACGCGCCCGCCGCGGTGGCCGCTGGTGCCGCGCTGGTGCTGGCGTCGCGCGAGCTGGACGGCCTGCCGACGGTAGTGGTGGACGACCCCCAGGCGGCCCTCGGCGAGCTGGCCCGCTACGTCCTCGCGAGGGCGCGCAGCGGCGCCCACGGCGGCGTCGTGCCCCAGGTGGTGGCCGTGACCGGCTCGGTGGGCAAGACGACCACCAAGGACCTGCTCGGCCAGCTCCTCACCCCCGAAGCAGGCGGCGAGCAGGCGATCATCTTCACCAAGGGCTCGTTCAACAACGAGATCGGCCTGCCGCTGACGGTCCTGCGGGTCACCGCCGCCACGCGCTACCTGGTGCTCGAGATGGGCGCCGACCGCCTCGGCAACATCGCCTACCTCACGGGCATCGCGCCGCCCGACATCGGCGTCGTGCTCGCGGTGGGTGTCGCCCACATCGGCCACTTCGGTAGCGTCGAGATCATCGCGAAGACCAAGTCCGAGATGGTCTCCGGCGTCGTCGACGGCGGTTCAGTGGTACTAAACGCCGACGACCAGCGCGTCATGGCCATGGCGAGCCTGGCCGGCCCCGGCACCATCGTCCAGACCTTCGGCACCATCCCGTCCGCCGACGTCCGCGCCGAGGACATCACCATCGACCCCATGGGCCGGGCGAGCTTCACGCTCCGCGTAGCCCGCGGCGGCGAGGCCGAGGAGCAGCGCGCCGACGTCGCGCTGCAGCTCGTCGGAGCGCACCACGTGAGCAACGCGCTCGCCGCCGCCACGGTGGTGCTGCGCCTCGGCGTGCCCCTGCCCGACGTCGCGAAGCGGCTCTCCGAGGCCACCGCGCTGAGCCCCCACCGGATGGCCGTCACCGAGCGGCCCGACGGCGTCACGGTGATCGACGACGCGTACAACGCGAACCCGGACTCGATGAAGGCCGCGCTGCGCACCCTCGCGGTGGTGTCCGGCCGGACCCGCCGCTCGGTAGCGGTGCTGGGCGAGATGCTCGAGCTCGGCGACAGCGCCCGCGCGGCGCACGACGAGATCGGCCGCCTCGTGGTGCGGCTGAACATCAAGCAGCTCGTCGTGATCGGCCAGGGCGCGTACCACATCCACGAGGGCGCCATGCAGGAGGGGTCCTGGGGTTCGGAGTCGATCTTCGTGCCCGACATCGCCGCTGCCCGCGAGCTGCTGGACGAGTCGCTGGAGCCTGGCGACGTCGTGCTCGTGAAGTCCTCCCTCGGCGCCGGGCTGACCGCGCTCGGGGACCACCTGTCGGGTGCCAAGACCACAGAGGACAACCACAAGTGATCGCGATCCTGGTCAGCGCCGCAGTGGCGCTGCTCGTCGCCCTGCTGGGCACTCCGGTCTTCATCCGGTTCCTGATCCACAAGAACTACGGCCAGTTCGTGCGCGAGGACGGCCCCACCGGGCACTTCATCAAGCGCGGCACACCTCAGATGGGCGGCGTCGTCATCATCGCGGCGACCGTGTTCGGCGTCGCCGCCTCGATGGTGGTGTCGCAGCGGCTCCCGAGCGTGTCGGCACTGCTCGCGCTCTACCTCATGGCGGGCCTCGGTCTGATCGGGTTCCTCGACGACTTCACCAAGATCCGCAAGCAGCGCTCCCTCGGCCTCACCCCGCGCGCCAAGCTGATCGGGCAGGGCGTCGTCGGCGTCTCGTTCGCCGTGCTCGCGCTGCAGTTCCCCAACGAGAACTCGCGCACGCCGGCGTCGACCAAGATCTCGTTCCTGCGCGACACCGAGATCGACCTGGCGTTCGCGGGCGCCACCGTCGGCCTCATCCTCTTCGTGATCTGGGCCAACCTGCTGGTGTCCGCGTGGTCCAACGCGGTGAACGTGACCGACGGCCTGGACGGCCTGGCCACCGGCGTCTCGATCATCACTTTCGGTGCGTACGTGCTGGTCGGGATCTGGCAGCTCAACCAGTCGTGCCAGCTCGTCGCCACAGCCGGACCACGCTGCTACGAGGTGCGCGACCCGCAGGACCTGGCCATCGTCGCCGCGGCGGTCACGGGCGCGTGCGTCGGGTTCCTGTGGTGGAACGCCAACCCCGCCAAGATCTTCATGGGCGACACCGGCTCGCTCGCCCTGGGCGGCGCGCTGGCGGGCCTGTCGATCCTGTCGCGGACCGAGCTGCTCGCGGTGATGCTCGGTGGGCTGTTCGTGGTCATCGTCTCCTCGGTGGTGATCCAGGTCGGATTCTTCAAGATGACGGGCAAGCGGGTCTTCAAGATGGCGCCGCTGCAGCACCACTTCGAGCTGTCCGGGTGGGGCGAGGTCACGATCGTCATCCGGTTCTGGCTGATCGCCGGCCTGCTCGCGGGCCTGGGCATGGGCATCTTCTACGCCGAGTGGGTCGCTTCGTGACGGACACGCCCGGCCCCGACACCTACGGGACCGTCGAGCCGCGCGTCCCGCTCGACGAGGCCCGCGTGGTTCTGGCCGGCCTCGGCGTCACCGGCCGCTCGCTGCAGCGTGTCCTGGCACCGCGCGTCGCCTCCCTGGTCACCGTCGACGACAAGGCCGACGACGCCGACCACAGGGGACTGGACGCCGACGGTGCCGCGGCCGTGCTGGCCGAGGCGGACCTGCTGGTCGCCTCGCCGGGCTTCGCGCCGCACCACCCCGTCGTGGCTGCCGCGCTGGCCGCGGGCGTGCCCGTGTGGAGCGAGGCCGAGCTGGCGTGGCGCCTGCGGGTAGACCGCCTGGGGTCGGACCAGCCCGCCGAGTGGCTCGGCATCACCGGTTCGAACGGCAAGACCACCACCGTCGAGATGCTGGCCACGATCCTGCGGGCCGCCGGCCTGCGCACCGCAGCCGTCGGCAACGTGGGCAGGTCCCTCGTCGAGGCGGCGCTCGACCCGACCCTCGACGTCCTCGCGGTGGAGCTGTCGAGCTTCCAGCTCCACTTCACGCACACGATGTCGCTGGAGGCCGGCGCGGTCCTCAACGTCGCCGCGGACCACCTCGACTGGCACGGCTCCCTCGACGCGTACGCACGCGACAAGGGCCGCGTCTACGAGAACGTGAAGGTCGCCTGCGTCTACAACGCCGCGGACAAGAAGACCGAGGACCTGGTGCGCGAGGCCGACGTCGTCGAGGGCGCCCGCGCCGTCGGCTTCGTGGCCGGCATGCCGGGCCCGGGCGACCTCGGCCTGGTCGACGACGTCCTCGTGGACCGGGCCTTCCACGCCGCGGGCGACGACCCGGACCGCCGTAAGAGCGCCGCGGAGCTCGGCACCCTCGCCGACCTGAAGCAGCTGGGGGACCTGGGCGGCGTCGTGCCCACGCACATCGTGGCCGACGCCCTGGCCGCCGCCGCCCTGGCCCGCGCGCACGGCGTGCCCGCGTCCGCCGTCCGCGACGGACTGCGGTCCTTCGGGCCGAGCGACCACCGCATCCAGCGCGTCGCCGAGGCGGACGGCGTCACGTACGTGAACGACTCGAAGGCCACGAACGCGCACTCCGCGGCCGCCTCGCTGGCCGGTTTCGCGCACGGCACCGTCGTGTGGATAGCGGGCGGGCTGGCCAAGGGCGCCACGTTCGACGAGCTCGTCTCGTCCCGCGCCGACCGGATGCGGGCGGCAGTGGTCATCGGCGCGGACCCTCGGCCGCTGGCCGACACGCTGGCCCGACACGCGCCGGAGATCCCGGTAGTGGTGATCGATCCCGGTGACACTGGGTCCGTGATGCACCGGGCGGTAGCCGCGGCGCGGGACCTGGCCCAGCCGGGCGACACCGTGCTGCTGGCCCCTGCCGGTGCGTCGCAGGACCAGTTCACCTCGTACGCCCAGCGCGGCGAGGAGTTCGCACGCGTGGTGCGTGAGCTCAGCGCCTGAGCCGGAGGGACGGGTATGGCCACGACGAGTACGAACCGCGGCGCTCCCGCGCGTTCCTGGCTGGGCCAGTGGAACTCCAACGTCTCCAGCTACTACCTCCTGGTGGGCGTGACGGGGCTGCTGACCGTCATCGGCCTGATCATGGTGCTGTCCAGCTCGACGGTGACCTCGATCGCCGCGGACGAGTCGCCGTACGCGGCGTTCCTGGTCCAGGCGCAGTACGCGCTGATGGGCCTGCCCGTGCTGCTGATCGCGGCCCACCTGCCGGTCCGCTGGTACAAACGGCTCGCGCTGCCCGGTCTCGCGATCGCTCTCGTGCTCCTCGTCGCGGTGATCTTCATGGGCGAGGTCACCAACGGCCAGCAGAACTGGCTGGTGTTCGGGCCGGTGCGTTTCCAGCCGTCCGAGCTCGCCAAGCTCGCGCTCGCCATCTGGCTCGGCACGGTGCTCGGTCGCAAGCAGGCCCTGCTGGGCAGCTGGTCGCACGCGATCCTGCCCGCAGCGCCCGGGGCCGTGCTCGTGCTTGGGCTGGTCCTCGCGGGCGGAGACCTCGGCACGGCGCTCGTGATGGGCCTCCTCGTGGCCGGCGCCTTCTTCGTGTCCGGCGTGCCCATGTCCCTCATGACGCTCGGCGGCGTGCTCGCGGCCTTCGTCGTGGGCTACGTGTTCATCCTGCAGCAGGACGGCGGCGACCGCCTCCAGCGCATCATCGCGACCTACGGCGCCGAGTGCGACGCGGCCTCCGACTGCTACCAGTCGCTGCACGGCCTGTTCGGCCTGGGCACCGGCGGGCTGTGGGGCGTGGGCCTGGGCGGGAGCCGCGAGAAGTGGAACTACCTGCCCGAGGCGCACAACGACTTCATCTTCGCCGTCATCGGCGAGGAGCTCGGCCTGTTCGGCACGGTCCTGGTGCTCGCGCTCTTCGCGGTCCTCGGGCTGGCGATGAGCCGGGTGATCCGGCGGCACGCCGACCCGTTCGTCAAGGTCACCACCGCCGCCGTCGGCTGCTGGATCGTGGGCCAGGCGTTCGTGAACATCGGCGTGGTGATCGGCGTCCTGCCGGTGATCGGGGTGCCGCTCCCGCTGGTGTCCGCGGGTGGGTCCGCGCTCATCACGACGATGGCGGCGCTCGGAATGGTGATCTCTTTTGCCCGGACCGAGCCAGGGGCTGCCAAGGCACTGGCTGCACGCGGTAGCGTCGTGCGCAAGTCACTGGCTGTGCTGGGCGGCGCGGTTCGTAGACGGTAGAAATGTGCACGGTGGCTCCATCCGTGACGAGATCCAGCACGTCAGGTCTTGTCGCGGCGGGGCGGCCGCGCACCGATCCGCCCGGGCCGTTCGGCCGGGCGACGACGAGAAGGTGATGATGAGCTCAGCAGTTGTGTCGGTGGTGCTCGCCGGTGGCGGTAGCGCAGGACACGTGAACCCCCTGCTCGCGGTGGCCGACGAGGTTCGGCGCAGGGAGCCAGGCGCGCGCGTGCTCGCGCTCGGCACCACCACCGGTCTGGAGGCCGAGCTCGTGCCGGCCCGCGGCTACGAGCTGCGGCCGATCCCGCGCGTGCCGCTGCCGCGGCGCCCCAGCCCGGATCTGCTGCGGCTGCCGGGCAGGCTGGCCGCCGCGGTGAAGTCGGCGGAGGACGCGATCGACGAGATCGACGCGCAGGCCGTCATCGGGTTCGGCGGGTACGTGGCGACGCCTGCGTACCTCGCGGCCCGGCGCAAGGACATCCCGATAGTGATCCACGAGCAGAACATGCGCCCCGGTCTGGCCAACCGCCTGGGCGCCCGGTGGGCGTCCCGGGTCGGGCTCACCTTCGCCGGCACGCCGCTGCGCGGCGGTGTCCTCACGGGACTGCCGCTGCGGCAGGCCATCGCGGCACTCGTGCAGGAGCGCGAGGCCGACGCCGCGGGCGTCCGGGTCCGTGCCGCCGCCGAGCTGGGTCTCGACCCGGCGCTGCCGACCCTCGTCGTCACCGGCGGTTCCCTCGGCGCGGTGAACCTGAACCGCGGTGTCTCCGGCGTCGCCGCCCAGATCCTCGCCGCGGGCGCGCAGGTGCTGCACCTGACCGGCAAGGGCAGGAGCCCCGAGGTGCTCGAGACGCTGGCGGCGGTCCCCGACCTCGACCGGCGTCGCTACCAGGTCCGTGAGTACCTGGAGCAGATGGAGCTCGCCTACGCGGTGGCTGACCTGGTGGTCTGCCGCTCCGGTGCGGGTTCGGTGGGCGAGCAGGCCGCGCTCGGCATCCCCGCGGTCTACGTCCCGCTACCCATCGGCAACGGCGAGCAGCGGCTGAACGCCGCGCCGCTCGTGGAGGCCGGCGGCGGCCTGCTGGTGGACGACGCGGACCTGACACCCGAGTGGGTGTCCACGAACGTTCCCCCGCTGCTCGCGGACCGCGAGCGGCTCGGTGTCATGGCGAAGGCCGCTCGGTCGGCCGGCACCACCGACGGCGCCGCACGTGTCGTCGATCTCGTCGAGCAAGCCGTACGGTCAGCAGGTACCGACACCACGGAGGTCAGGTCATGAGCACCACGGTCACGGATCAGATGACGGATCAGGTCGCGAAGCTCGGACGCGTCCACATGATCGGTATAGGCGGGGCGGGCATGTCCGTCGTGGCGCGCCTGCTCGCCGGGCGCGGCGTGCCCGTACAGGGCTCGGACGCCGCCGACTCGGAGACGCTGGAGGCCCTGCGGGCCGAGGGCGTCAAGGTGTGGGTCGGGCACGATCCGGCGCACCTCACGGGCGTGGACACCGTGGTGATCTCGAGCGCCGTGCACGAGGAGAACCCGGAGCTGGCCGCCGCCCGCGCCCGCCGCCTCAACGTGCTGCACCGCTCGCAGGCGCTGGCCGCGCTGATGGAGGGCCGGCGCGGCGTCGCCGTCGCCGGCGCGCACGGCAAGACGACGACGTCGGCGATGATCGCGACGATCCTGCGCGAGGCGGGTCTCGACCCGTCGTACGCGATCGGCAGCACCGTCCGCACCGCCAGCGGCTCGACGCCGGGCGGTCACCTCGGTGCGTCCGACGTGCTCGTGGCCGAGGCCGACGAGTCGGACGGCTCGTTCCTGAACTACACGCCGACCATCGCGGTGGTGACGAACGTCGAGGCGGACCACCTGGACCACTACGGCACCCCCGAGGCGTTCAGCGGTGCGTTCATCCGGTTCGCGCGCCGTCTGGTCTCCGACGGCTGGCTCATCGCGTGCGCCGACGACGAGGGCTCGCTCTCGGTGGGCGCCACCATCTGCGCGACCGGTGGCCACGTCATCACCTACGGCACGAGCGACACGGCACGCGTGCGCGTCACGGACATCTCGACGACGCCGGAGGGCACCACCGCGGTGCTGCGCGGCGACATCCTGGGCACCAACGAGCAGGTGGCCGACGGCGCCGGCGTGTCCGGCAACGTGCCGGGCATCCTGATGCGGCTCTCGGTCCCTGGCAAGCACAACGTGCTCAACGCGACCGCCGCTGTGATCGCCGCGGTGAAGCTGGGCGTGGAGCCCGCGCAGGCGGTCGCGGGCGTCGAGGCGTTCATCGGCACGGGCCGGCGCTTCGAGGAGAAGGGCACCGCCGACGGCGTCCGCGTCATCGACGACTACGCCCACCACCCCACGGAGATCCGGGCCATCCTGACGGCCGCGCGCGAGATCGCCGACGGCGGCCGCGTGCTGGTCCTGTTCCAGCCGCACCTCTACTCGCGCACCAAGTTCTTCGCCGACAAGTTCGCGCTGGAGCTGTCCGCCGCCGACGAGGTAGTGGTCACGGACATCTACGGGGCCCGCGAGGAGCCGGACCCGTCGATCACCGCGAACACAATCGTCGACCTGATGGCCGACCACGGTGCCGTCTACGCGGTGCCGGACCGGCTGGACGCCGCGCACGCGATCGCCGACCTCGCACGCCCGGGCGACGTGGTGCTCACGGTCGGCGCCGGCGACGTGACCCAGCTCGGGCCCGCTGTCCTGGCGCGCCTGAACGGCCGCGTGGCGACCGGTTCGGCCACGGGGCTGGGCGAGGACTGATGCGACCGCCCGCGCGTCCTCGCGCCGCGGGCACGGCACGGCCGCGCCCCGCAGGTGAGGGTCCGGCACAGCAGGAGCACGACGGCCAGGAGGCCACGGGTCCGACCGCCCGTGGCGTCCGTGGTCCGGGTCCGGCGCAGGAGTCCGCTCAGCGGCCTGCTGCGCCGGCTGGGCCCGGCCGCCGGCAGGACGACGCGAAGGCACAAGCCCAGCGGCGCCCGGTCGAACAGCTGGTACCGCGGGGCCCAGCGCCGGAGAGGTTTCCGGCGAGCCGCCCCGGCACGGCTCGCGCGACGCCGGCGGGCATCCGTGACGACGTGGTCTCCGACCAGCTGGCCGACCGGCTCGCGGAGCGCACGGCGATGGCCCGCTACCGCATGTGGCGGCGGATCGGCTGGATCGCCCTGGCGCTGGCGGTCACCGCCGGTCTTGTCTGGGTGACGTTCTTCTCGCCGCTGCTCGCGCTCGACCCGGAGCAGGTCCACGTGTCCGGGCAGGGCACCACCGTCGACGTCGAGCAGGTGCGCGAGGCCGTGACCGACGAGGCGGGCGTGCCTCTGCCGCGCATCGACACGGTGGGTCTGCGCGAGGAGATCCTCGAGATGAACGCCGTAAAGAACGTGGCGATCACGCGCGCGTGGCCGGACGGCCTGACGGTGCGGCTCACCTCCCGCGAGCCGGTGGCCGCCGTCCCGCAGTCGGGTGACGTGTACGCGCTGATGGACGCCGAGGGCGTGCGGGTCGGCACGGTGGAGGACGTTCCCGACCACCTGCCGTCGATAGTCGTCTCGCTCACCGACGACGAGGCCGGGCGGCGGGCCATGAACGCGGCGCTCGAGGTGCTGGGCGCTCTGCCGCGCAAGCTCGCGGGCGGCATCCAGACGGTCAGTGCGGCGACGCAGGACGACGTGCGGACCACGCTCTCGGACGGACGCGTGATCCGGTGGGGGAGCGAGGCGCAGGTCGAGCTCAAGATCAAGGTGGCGCAGACCCTGCTGCGCGCGGAGCCGTCGGCCACGACCATCGACGTCTCGTCGCCTGCCCTGCCGGTCACGCGCTGACCGGCACCTGCCGGTTTCGCCCTCGGTGGGGCGAATGACGCCGAGGTCGGGCTTGTGACGTCGCAGGTCAGGAGCGGAACACCGCAGATCGGGCGTCCGACGTCGCAGGTCAGGCTGGTCGCGACCCAAAATGACATCCGTGTGATTTCTCGCGTGCATCGGTGCGCGACACGCGCAACGATGTCTTCGACACACCTCGACGACGCACCTACCGTCGAACTCAGCAGCAACCTGACATAACTCTAACCCTCTACCTCAACCTGAGGGTTCTGGGATGAGAGTCGGGACTCGGGACCCGATCGAAAGGCAGACGACGTGGCAACTCCGCAGAACTACCTGGCAGTAATCAAGGTGGTCGGTATCGGCGGCGGTGGTGTGAACGCCGTCAACCGCATGATCGAGGTCGGCCTCAAGGGCGTCGAGTTCATCGCGATCAACACAGACGCACAAGCACTCCTGATGTCGGACGCCGACGTCAAGCTCGATGTCGGACGGGAGCTCACGCGCGGCCTCGGCGCCGGCGCGGACCCCGAGGTCGGCAAGAAGGCGGCGGAGGACCACGCGGAGGAGATCGAGGACGTCCTGCGCGGCGCCGACATGGTCTTCGTGACGGCGGGCGAGGGCGGCGGCACCGGCACGGGCGGCGCGCCCGTCGTCGCACGCATCGCGCGCTCGCTCGGCGCGCTGACGGTAGGGGTAGTCACCCGGCCGTTCACGTTCGAGGGCCGGCGCCGTGCGGTGCAGGCCGACAGCGGTATCGAGAACCTCCGCGACGAGGTCGACACGCTGATCGTGATCCCGAACGACCGGCTCCTGTCGATGTCGGACCGGAACGTCTCGGCCATCGCGGCGTTCCACTCGGCCGACCAGGTGCTGCACTCCGGTGTGCAGGGCATCACCGACCTCATCACGACGCCCGGCCTGATCAACCTCGACTTCGCGGACGTGAAGTCGGTGATGCAGGGTGCGGGCTCCGCGCTCATGGGCATCGGCTCGGCCCGCGGCGAGGACCGTGCGGTCCAGGCCGCGGAGCTGGCGATCTCGTCGCCGCTCCTCGAGGCCTCGATCGACGGCGCGCACGGTGTGCTGCTGTCGATCCAGGGTGGCAGTGACCTCGGCCTCTTCGAGGTGCACGAGGCCGCGCGCCTGGTGCAGGAGGCAGCGCACCCCGAGGCGAACATCATCTTCGGTACGGTCATCGACGACGCCCTGGGCGACGAGGTGCGCGTCACCGTCATCGCGGCCGGCTTCGACGGCGGCCTGCCCAAGGAGCGCAAGGACAACCGTGCGCTCGGCCAGGTGGCCGGTGCCGTCGCGACCCCCGCGGCGACGCGGAGCCCCGCGACCGCCCCGGTGCCGCTGCCCGACGTGTCCGACGCGGCGCGCCGCGCACCGGAGCACCACCACGGCAACGGTATGCCGCCGTCGGTCCCGCCGGTGCACCAGCCCTCGCCGGTGTCCACGCTGCCCCGCATCATCGACGACGAGGGTTCGGACGACGTGCCGCGCACGCTCGACGAGCCCGCCGTCGTGGTGCACGGCTCGTTCAACCGGCAGGAGGTCTCGCGCGAGCAGGGCGAGCGCGTGGAGGTGCCGCCGCTGTACGACGAGAACCCGCGCCGTATCTCGGAAGACCTGGATGTCCCCGACTTCCTGAAGTGATCCGGACCGGAGCCGTCCGCCGGGTACTCTCGCACCCGTGAGCGACAGCCGGACACTTTCAGGCGTGCACCCCGTCGATCTTGGCGACGGGGTGCACGCCTTTTTCACCACCGGTGCGGGCGGCGTCTCGCCGGCCCCCTGGAGCACGTCGGACGGCGGCGGCCTGAACCTGGGCCTCAACGTGTCCGACGACGCGGCCAGGGTGGCGGTCAACCGTTCCCTGGTCGCCGAACGGCTCGGCGCGCCGGTGGCCTTCGCCACGCAGGTGCACGGCGACGAGGTGCTGGAGCTCGGCCCGGGCGACCGCGCCGCGTGGGCCGCCAGCCGTCCGCCGGCGTCGGCGGGGGAGGGCGACGCGCTGGTCACCGCGGAGCATGGGCTGGGCCTCGGCGTCCTGGTCGCCGACTGCGTACCGGTGCTGCTCGCCGATCCGGAGGCGCGCGTGGTCGGGGTGGCGCACGCGGGACGCAAGGGTGTGCTCGCCGGTGTGGTGCACAGGGTTCTGGACGCGCTGGTCGCCCGCGGTGCGGACCCCGCGCGCGTGCGCGCCGTCGTCGGCCCCGCGGTGTGCGGGCGGTGCTACGAGGTGCCCGCCGCCATGCGGGACGAGGTGGCCGGCGTGGTACCCGAGGCCTACGCGACGACAAGGGACGACACACCCGGGCTTGACCTGCCGGCCGGGGTGCTGGCGCAGCTGGCCGCGCGTGGTGTCGCGGCGAGCCGGGTGCATCGTTGCACGTTGGAGGATCCGGAGCTGTTCTCCCACCGCCGGGCCAGCGGGGCCGGTACCACAACGGGCAGGCAAGCCGGGATCATCGCGCTCATTTGACGCCAGCGCCCGGATCGTCCTTCCGCGACACGCCGACAGCAACGCTCTGACCTGCGAAATCACACGGATGTCGTTTTTAGCGAGCATTCGCTGAACAACTTTGGCAAAGTTGTTCGTGGCACGGCGTGTCGCACTTCCGGGTCGGATTGCGCCGGGCTACTTTTGTCAAGGCGACCTCGGCCAGGGGTCAAGGTCGGACCTGCTTGCGGGCCCGCTGGACACCGAGACAGAAGGACGCACAGCAGGCGACGAACGGAGAATGAGCGATGGCCGGAGCGCTTCGCAAGACCATGCTGTATCTGGGCCTCGCCGACGATCAGGGCGAGCAGGAGTACCTCGACGACTACGACGAGGGCCTGGAGGAAAACGTGGAGGACCACCGGCACGCGCAGGTCACGCCGCTGCACCGCGATGGTGTGCCGCGTGAGGCCCTGTCCTCCTCGGACCTACGCCGGATCACGACCGTGCACCCCCGGTCGTACAACGACGCACGGAACATCGGCGAGGCCTTCCGCGCCGGTACCCCCGTCATCATGAATCTCTCCGACATGGACGACGCCGACGCCAAGCGCCTGGTCGACTTCTCCGCCGGCCTGATCTTCGGTCTGCACGGCTCGATCGAACGGGTGACCAACAAGGTCTTCCTGCTCTCGCCCGAGCACGTGGAGATCGCAGCCGAGGAGCAGGCTCCGCCCGAGAAGCCGAACGGGCGCGGCGGCTTCTACAACCAGAGCTGAGCCTGACAGGGCCGGACGATCCAGCTGGACGATGTATGAGGGGCGGTCGCTACGGCGGCCGCCCCTCACATGTCTCTCGGCGGCCTGAGTGTCGGGCCTTGCTCTCATGTGCTTCCCAGTTCAGACAGGTTAGGTTGTGCCTTGTGAATCTGATCTGGCAATTCATCGGCTTCGTTCTGTGGCTGTTCCTCCTGTTCCTCATCGGACGGCTGGTCTTCGACTGGGTGCAGTTCTTTGCCCGGGACTGGCGACCGCGTGGCGTGCTGCTCGTGATCGCGGAAGCGATCTACACGGTCACCGACCCTCCGCTGAGGTTCCTGCGTCGCCTGATCCCGCCGCTGCGGCTGGGCCAGGTCCAGCTGGACCTCGCCTTCATCGTCCTGTTCTTCGGCGTCTCGCTGCTCCAGGGCCTGGTCGGGTTCCTCGCGGCCAGCACGTGAAGGTGTCGAATCTGTGCCGGTTCGTGGAGAGTCCGATTGAGGCTGTTGCGCCGAAGCCCCGGAAACATTGACCAGAGCATGGATATGGCCTGGGGTGACACGGCACACTCTGTGAGGAAATCGTGCCCGGCGGTGCTCCCGGTGTCCCACGCCCATCTCGTCCGCTACCGTGGGCTTCGGCGGAGGGCGCGCGGCTGGGCAGCGCCGACGTCCGAGTTCTGCGTTCCTACGTTCTAACTTTCGAGGTGACACGATGGCACTGCTTACTGCAGAGGACATCCTCAACAAGAAGTTCTCCGCGACGAAGTTCCGCGAGGGCTACGACGTCGAGGAGGTCGACGACTTCCTTGACGAGGTCGTGCGGACCCTGACCAACGTCCAGGAAGAGAACGAGGGCCTCCGGCAGAAGGTCGCCGCCGCGGAGCGACGTATCGCCGAGCTCTCGCGCAACGAGGCCGCCGGTTCCGCCCGTGCGCAGGCCGCGCCGGTCGCGGCTCCGGTCATGCCGACCGGCCCCGCGGGCGGCCCCAAGGGCAACGGCCCGGAGCCGGAGTCGGCGACCGGGATGCTCCAGCTGGCCCAGAAGCTGCACGACGACTACGTGCGCTCAGGCCAGGAGGAGGGCGACCGGCTCATCACCGAGGCCAAGACCGAGGGCGCGCGTATCGTGCGCGACGCCGAGGAGACCTCGCACCGCACGCTGTCCCAGCTCGAGCAGGAGCGTTCGCTGCTGGAGCGCAAGATCGACGAGCTGCGTCTCTTCGAGCGCGACTACCGCACCCGTCTGAAGAGCTTCCTGCAGAACCTGCTCGGCGATCTCGACGCACGTGGCTCGGCCCTGCCGCCGCGCAACAACCAGCAGTCCGGCCGTCCGGCAGAGATGGCTCAGGGCATCTGACCGCAGTATCTGTCGAGCACGACGGCCGGGCGTCCCCACCTCACGCCCGGCCGCCGCGCGCGACACGCCAGACGCACTCATGATTGGGGCACGCCACATCGGCGTGCCCCGTTGTGCGTCCGGCCGCTTGTGCTTACGCTTCGTTGACTTGACCACCGGGGGCGACCGTGAAGGGGAACCCATGACCAAGATCTCGACCGCGACGCGAGCCGCGATCAAGCAAGAGTTCCCGAACCTTACGCGCGACGTGAAGAAGTTCCCCGTCCGCGAAGGCGAAGAACCCTGGACCGTACGTGAGGCCGAGGAGCTGGCCGCGCTGCTCGTCGAGGACAAGGAACGGCTCGAACGCGAGCTGGAGTCCGCCGACCGCGAGCTGTCGGACCTCCTGCGGAACTCGGGCGACGGGGCGGGCGATGACCAGGCCGACTACGGCTCGAGCGCGCTCGAACGCGAACAGGAGCTCACGCTCGTCAACAACATGCGTGACCTGCTGGACCAGACGAACCACGCGCTGGACCGCATCCGCAAGGGCACGTACGCCACGTGCGAGCTCACCAACCTGCCGATCGGCAAGGCGCGGCTCCAGGCGTTCCCCAGGGCCACGCTGTCGGTAGAGGCCAAGGCGCGCGAAGAGCGTCGCGGAGCCTGACCGGCGGGGCAGCGACGCCCCGCGGCCGGCCGCCTCGAATATCCGATATCAAGATTGTGATGTCTGGGTTACGGGTATTCCTGGCGGAATGCCGCGGGGTTCGGTCCGGGAATGTCTTGTTTATTCCCTGTGTGCCCCGTCACGTTCGAATTGACAGGGTGAATTACTCATCGGATGCTCGTCGAGATGAATCACACGTGTGTGGTTCATCGCTTATTCGTCTGAGCTATTCGAGGGGGAAAACACAATGATCCGAGGATTCCGTGCAACCTGCCGTGCAGGGGCAGCCGTTGTCATGTCGGCCGGTCTGGTCGTCGCCGCTGCTTCGGGTGCGAGCGCCATGGTCATGGGCGACACGCCCGAGCTGATCAGCGCGCCCGCCGCCGGCAGTGCAACGGACGCGGCCGCCGCGGCTGAGCTGCTCGGCACCACGGACCCGCTGGGTGTCGTCACCTCTGACGGTGCGTTCGACGCGCTCGAGGGCTACGGCACCTCCGAGCTGCCCACGGGCGTCGACGGTGCGATGGTCCCCGAGGAGGTCGCCACCGCCGGTGACGTCGTCTCCTACGAGGAGAGCGACGGCAGCTTCAACGCGCTGAACAACGTGTGTGTCGCTCCCTGGTACTGGGAGGGTCCGGGCAACGTGGGCAGCACCGCCAACGTGACCGAGTACAAGGCCTGCAACGACGGCGACTACGAGCTCGGTGGCGACGGTTCGGTCAACATCGCGAACAACGTGTGCGTTGCTCCGTGGCACTGGGACGGCCCGCTGAACCTGTTCAACACGGGTAACTTCACGAAGTACGCGGCCTGCAACTGACGCTCGCGTCAATTGACTGCTGTCGTGCGGTGACGCGACGGTAGTGCTGCACCAGGCGAGGCCCTTTCCCGGATTTTCGGGAAAGGGCCTCGCTGCTTTGCCGGGGAGTGCCGCCTTTTGATCAGGAATCAATTGTTGAGTGCCGAGGGGCGGCCGTGGCACAGCAGCACGACACCCTTCGTCCCGCCTCCGCGCGGGCGGGCACGGGTACCGCCCGTGGCATGGGAGAATTTGCCTGATGTCTACTCCCGCTGAACCTTCCGCCGTGGCCGGCGGCGAGACGGATCCCGCAGCAGCCACGCCCCCGTCGTCCGGCAGCCGTGTGCTGGTTGTCTGGACCGGAGTCCTCGCGGCCTTCGTCCTGGCCGCCGACCAGCTCACCAAGTGGTGGGCCGAGTCCGCGCTGGACGTGAACGCGCCGACCATCCCGATAGTGGGTGACCTGCTCGGCATCCGGCTGATCTACAACCCCGGTGCCGCGCTGTCGATCGCCTCGGGCATGACCTGGCTCCTGACCATCGTCGTGACGGTGGTGGTGGTCTTCATCATCCGTGCGATCGGACGGCTCGGCTCGCGTGGCTGGGCGGTGGCGCTCGGCCTGCTGCTCGGCGGCGCCGTCGGCAACCTGGTGGACCGCCTCGTGCGCGAGCCCGGGTTCGCGCGCGGCCACGTGGTCGACTTCATCGACTACGCGGGCTTCTTCGTCGGCAACGTCGCCGATATCGCGGTCGTGTCCGCGGCCGTGCTGATCGCGCTGCTGTCGCTGCGGGGCATCGGCCTGGACGGCAAGCGGCACACGGACGACGCGCAGCCCGCCGAACGGTCCGCGGACCGGCCGGACGACCAGAACGACCCCGCCTGATGGCGCTGCGTACGCTGCCCGTGCCCGACGGGCTGGCGGGCGACCGCGTGGACGCCGCCCTGGCGCGCATGCTCGGCTTCTCACGGACCCGTGCGGCGGAGCTCGCCGAGGCGGGCGCCGTGCGCCTCGACGGGCGCCAGGTGCGCAAGTCGGACCGGGTGGTGCCCGGCGGCTGGCTCGAGGTCGACATGCCGGAGGAGCGTCCCGCCGTCGAGGTGGTCGCGGAGCCCGTGCCCGGCATGGGCATCGTGTACGACGACGACGACCTGGTGGTGATCGACAAGCCGGTCGGTGTGGCGGCGCATCCCTCGCCGGGCTGGACCGGGCCCACCGTGGTGGGAGCGCTCGTCGCGGCGGGCTATCGCGTCTCCACGTCGGGTGCGGCGGAGCGGCAGGGCATCGTGCACCGGCTCGACGTCGGCACGTCGGGCCTGATGGTCGTCGCGAAGTCGGAGCTCGCCTACACGGGCCTCAAGCGCGCCTTCAAGGAGCGCACCGTCGACAAGATCTACCACGCGCTCGCGCAGGGCCATCCGGACCCCACGTCGGGCACCGTGGACGCGCCGATCGGCCGGCACCCGAGCTCGGACTGGAAGTTCGCGGTCACGGCGGACGGCAAGCCGTCGGTGACGCACTACGAGACGCTCGAGATGCTGTCGTCGGCCTCGTTGCTGGAGGTGCACCTGGAGACCGGGCGCACCCACCAGATCCGCGTGCACCTCGCCGCGCTGCGCCACCCGCTCGTCGGCGATCTGACCTACGGCGCGGACCCCGTCCTGGCCGCCAAGGTGGGGCTGAAGCGGCAGTGGCTGCACGCCCACCGGCTGGGCTTCGAGCACCCGACGACGGGTCGCCGGGTCGAGGTGGAGTCGCAGTACCCGGCCGACCTGGAGGCCGCGCTCGAGGTCGTGCGGGGCGCGTACAAGTGATGTGAGGTTCCGCTCGGCGTTTGACTCGGGAGTGTCAGTGTCTCGTGCCTAAACTCTGGGACATGCCCACCGCCACCGCTTCGAAGAGCGACGACTTCGTCCACCTCCACGTGCACACCGAGTTCTCGATGCTGGACGGCGCGGCGCGGATCGGCGACCTCATGGAGGAGGTCGTCCGGCAGGGGCAGCACGCCATCGCGACGACCGACCACGGGTACCTCTTCGGGGCGCACGAGTTCTGGGCCCAGGCGCAGAAGGCCGGCGTGAAGCCGATCATCGGCGTCGAGGCGTACGTCACGCCGGGGACCAGCAGGTTCGACCAGAAGCGGGTGCGCTACGGCGAGGCGGGCCAAGAGTCCGACGACGTCTCGGCGCGTGGTGCCTATACGCACATGACGCTGCTGAGCAAGAACAACACCGGCATGCACAACCTGTTCCGGGCGTCCTCCCTGGCCTCCCTGGAGGGCCAGATGGGCAAGTGGCCCCGGATGGACCGGGACCTGCTGGAGCGGTACTCCGACGGCCTCATCGCGACGACCGGCTGCCCCTCGGGCGAGATCCAGACGCGGCTGCGGCTCGGGCAGTGGGACGAGGCGGTCCGGTACGCGGGTGAGCT
The DNA here is from genome assembly GCF_042654905.1 of Promicromonospora alba. Classification (NCBI taxonomy): domain Bacteria; kingdom Bacillati; phylum Actinomycetota; class Actinomycetes; order Micrococcales; family Promicromonosporaceae; genus Promicromonospora; species Promicromonospora alba. The sequence continues at coordinate 89,159 of NZ_JBHSFI010000005.1, read as the reverse complement.
GCAGGAGATCTTCGGCAAGGAGAACTACTACGTCGAGCTGATGGACCACGGCCTCGACATCGAGACCCGCGTGACCAAGGAGCTCCTCGAGCTCGCCAAGACCATCGGCGCCAAGCTGGTGGCCACCAACGACCTGCACTACGTGCGGGAAGAGGACTCCACCAGCCAGGAGGCGCTCCTGGCGATCAACTCCGGCTCCACGCTGGACGACCCGAACCGGTTCAAGTTCGACGGCTCGGGCTACTACGTGAAGTCGGCCGCCGAGATGCGGAAGGTCTTCAAGGAGCTCCCCGAGGCGTGCGACAACACGCTGCTCATCGCCGAGCAGTGCGAGGTCTCGTTCGACACCTCGGCCAACTACATGCCGCGCTTCCCCGTCCCCGAGGGCGAGGACGAGACGAGCTGGTTCGTCAAGGAGGTCGAGAAGGGCCTCCACTACCGGTACCCCGACGGTATCCCGGGCGACGTGCGTGAGCGGGCCGACTACGAGGTCGGGGTCATCGTCCAGATGGGCTTCCCCGGATACTTCCTCGTCGTGGCCGACTTCATCAACTGGGCCAAGGACAACGGGATTCGCGTCGGGCCGGGCCGTGGTTCCGGTGCCGGCTCCATGGCCGCGTATGCGATGCGCATCACAGACCTCGACCCGATCCCGCACGGCCTCATCTTCGAGCGGTTCCTCAACCCGGACCGTGTGTCCATGCCCGACTTCGACATCGACTTCGACGAGCGCCGGCGCGGGGAGGTCATCAAGTACGTCACGGAGAAGTACGGCGAGGACCGCGTCGCGCAGATCGTGACCTACGGCACGATCAAGGCCAAGCAGGCGCTGAAGGACTCCGCGCGCCTGCTCGGCATGCCATACGCCATGGGGGAGAAGCTCACCAAGGCCATGCCGCCCGCGATCATGGGCAAGGACATCTCCCTGAGCGGCATCTTCGACCCGAAGGACAAGCGGTACTCGGAGGCCGGCGAGTTCCGCCAGGTGCACGAGGCCGACCCCGAGGCGCAGCGCGTCGTGGAGCTCGCCCGCGGTATCGAGGGCCTGAAGCGGCAGTGGGGCGTGCACGCCGCCGGCGTCATCATGTCCAGCGACCCGCTGATCGACATCATCCCGATCATGCGCCGCCCGCAGGACGGCGCGATCATCACGCAGTTCGACTACCCGACGTCCGAGGGCCTCGGCCTGATCAAGATGGACTTCCTCGGGCTGCGCAACCTCACGATCCTCGATGACGCGCTCGAGAACATCGTGAACAACGGCAAGCCGCCGCTCGAGATCGAGACGCTCGAGCTGACGGACATGGCCACGTACGAGCTCCTTGCACGGGGGGACACGCTGGGCGTGTTCCAGCTCGACGGCGGGGCCATGCGGTCGCTCCTGCGACTCATGAAGCCGGACAACTTCGAGGACATCTCCGCCGTCCTTGCCCTGTACCGCCCGGGCCCGATGGGCGTGAACTCGCACACCAACTACGCGCTGCGCAAGAACGGGCAGCAGGAGATCACGCCGATCCACCAGCAGCTCGAAGAGCCTCTGGCGGAGATCCTGGGCGGCACGTACGGCCTCATCGTCTACCAGGAGCAGGTGATGGCGGTCGCGCAGAAGGTGGCCGGCTACACGCTTGGCGAGGCCGACCTGTTGCGTCGGGCCATGGGTAAGAAGAAGCGCTCCGAGCTGGACAAGCAGCAGGAGAAGTTCTTCGGCGGCATGACGGAGCGCGGCTTCTCGAAGGAGGCCCAGCAGGTGCTGTGGAACGTCCTCGAGTCGTTCGCCGACTACGCCTTCAACAAGGCGCACACAGCCGCCTACGGGCTGGTGTCCTACTGGACCGGCTACCTCAAGGCGAACTACCCGGCCGAGTACATGGCAGCCCTCCTGCAGTCGGTGGGCGACAACAAGGACAAGATGGCGCTCTACCTCAACGAGTGCCGTCGTATGGGCATCACGGTGCTCCCGCCGGACGTCAACGACTCCTCCGCCAAGTTCACGGCGGTCAAGGGCGACATCCGCTTCGGGCTCACCGGCGTGCGGAACGTGGGCCGCAACGTCGTGGACGCGATAGTGGAGGCGCGCGAGGAGAAGGGCACCTTCACGTCGTTCCAGGACTTCCTCGACAAGGTCCCTGCGCCCGTCTGCAACAAGCGCACCATCGAGTCGCTCATCAAGGCAGGTGCGTTCGACTCGCTCGGGCACACCCGCCGCTCGCTGCTCGTGGTCCACGAGCAGGCCGTCGACTCCGTGATCGGCGTGAAGCGCAAGGAGGCAGAGGGCCAGTTCGACCTGTTCGCGGACTTCGGCGGCTCGTCCGACGACGAGGCGGGCATGGGCTTCTCCGTCGAGGTGCCGGACCTGCCCGACTGGGAGAAGAAGCAGAAGCTGCAGTTCGAGCGCGAGATGCTCGGCCTCTACGTGAGCGACCACCCGCTGTCCGGGCTGGAGCACGTGCTGCAGCGCGCCGCCGACACCTCGATCGCATCCCTGATCGCCGACGAGGGCCGCCCGGACAACTCACAGGTGACCGTGGCCGGCCTGCTGACCTCGGTGCAACGGAAGATGAGCAAGAACGGCAACCCCTGGGCGGCGGTGACGGTCGAGGACCTGGAGGGTGCCGTCGAGGTCATGTTCTTCGGCGAGACCTACCTGGCGTACTCGACGATGCTCGTCGAGGACCAGGTGGTGGTGCTGCGAGGCAGGGTGCGCCGGCGCGACGAGACCCTGTCGCTGCAGGCCATGGAGCTGGCCATGCCCGACATCACGGTGGGCTCCGACTCGCCGCTGGCCGTGACGGTGCCGCACACCCGCGCGATCGAGGCCACGATGGTGCGGCTGCGGGAGGTGCTCGCCACGCACCCGGGGTCCGCGGAGGTGCACGTGGTCGTGGCCGAGCCGGGCAAGAAGACGCTGGTGCGGGCGTCCGACAGCCTGCGGGTGGAGAAGTCGCCCGCCCTCTTCGGCGACCTGAAGGCGCTGCTCGGCCAGGGCTGCCTGTCGTGACCGAGGCACCCGGCGTAGCGCCGGTCGAGAGCGACCGCTACGACGAGCGGGACCACGAGCGGTTCGCGCTCGTTCCTGCCGCGTACCTCTTCCTCCGGCGCGAGGGGCAGGTCCTGCTGCAGCTGCGGCAGGGCACCGGCTACCGCGACGGGTTCTGGGCGTGCGCGGCGGCGGGTCACGTCGAGGAGGGCGAGTCGGTGATCGACGCCGCCGTACGCGAGGCGGCCGAGGAGCTCGGTGTGGTCGTGGCCCCCGAGGACGTGCGGCCGCTGACCGTCCTGCACCGCGGCGAGCCGGGCGGGCCCGCGATCGAGCAGCGGGTCGACTTCATGTTCGAGGCCACCCGCTGGACCGGGACGCCGTCGATCCAGGAGGCGGACAAGGCTGCCGACCTGGCGTGGTTCCCGTTCGTCGCGCTGCCGGAACCGTTCGTCCCGCACGAGGCCGCGGTGCTGCGCGCTGTGCACGACGCGGGCCGGCACGGCACGGAGATGCCACGCCTTATGACCTTCGGCTTCTGATCCGCGAAAGTAGGATGTCCAGATAGTAAGCAAGGCCTCCAGATGCAGGATCCGGAAGGCCTTGCTTACTCGTGAAGTCCGGCGACTGGCCTACACCGAAGAATCTCTCTGTTCAGAGCGATCGCGGGTACGCGCTACTAAGAGATAGATTGCCGATCCGACGATCGGAAAAGCAACTATGAGCACCAGATCCCAGAAGGTTCCGAGAACAGGTTTCTTTCGCCTGAGCCATGAAATGAGTGCGCAGGCGAAAAGCAGTAACCCGGCGACTGCAAATGATAGCCAGGCGTAGTCGTACCAGACTCCGACCGGATCCGAAGAAAGATCAATCATGTCAGCAGTTGCTCGTATTCGTTTTCTGGCAGTACTTGTTGCTGCCGACGCGCAGGCGAACGCCCTTCTGGATCTCGCCAACGCTGGGCAGAATAAGATATCGAATGGACAGTTCTATGTGCGCGTTGTTTCCGGGATCCTCCGTCTGGTTGATGATCCTTAGGCGCCAGTCCAGGCGAGAGTGTCCGATTGAGTACTCCTGGAATTTAGAGCCTGCTGAAATGACCGAGTCGTTTCCGCTTCCATAGATTCTAAACGAGGCATAGAAGCCATAGGAAAAAACTACAGTACGGTAGTGGATCTTGCAGCCTGAGTACGTCGTAAAGTGTGTCGTGCCGGAGTGCGAGCACCCCGTGACAGCCTGAACCCCACGCGTCCCGCTAGCGGCCGTCGACTTCTCGATTTCGCGCACCGCGAGTGAGCCGTCAGAGTACCGAAGTACCTGGAACGTGGAGTCGCTGTTCTCCCCAGACTCTGTTGAAACTGGCTCCGCGCTTGGGTCTTCAGAAAGCGGCAGAACTCCAGCGAGCGCGTTTGTGATCAGCTCGTCCTGGGTGTCTTCTGGGACGCCGAACTCGGTCATGAATGCGCGGCTCTGTGCGATGTCGTCCTGCTGGTCGTCGCATCCGACGGTTGTGTCGAGGGCGCCTTCGCTTTCGACGAGAGGCTCCTCAGGGCAGAACTCTATCGGCCGGTCTGTCCCGAGCGTTGACACCCTGCTCCCGGCCGAAGCGGCTGGGGTGATGCTCAAGAGTGAAACTGTAACCAGAATTGCGGTAGCAAGACCCGTCAGGCGTTTTGACATACGTGATTCCCTCTAACAATCCATCGTCGTCGACAAGGCTCCGATCATATCGGTGTGATCTGGCACAGGGCAAGACATTATTCCCATTTCACCCCCTTGTGCCGGGTCTAGGCTCGTTCGAGCGCACCTTGCTGTCGCCGCTTGTGAAATGCTGACAGCAACAAACTTCTAGCGGCTGCGTTGCCACGCGCTTTGGATATATCCACGCCTGGTGTTCACGGCGCGGCGTCAGGGCTACAGGGGCCTGCAGCCCTGACGCATGCGGTGTTTAGACGCACGCGGTGTTTAAGGGAGAACGCAGCGCTCGCTACCGTGCATCACAAACCCTTGCACTGGCCCAGCTCCTTGCCCTTGGTCGTGTTCGGCGAACCGTTGTTCACGGGCGGCGGGTCGTTGTGGAGGCAGGTGAGTGCTCCGGTGATCCGGTTGCCACCGATGACCGGGCCTTCCGACCTGGTCACGGTGACGGGGCCGGTGATCCGGTTGCCGGCACAGCTCGCTGTCGGGTCGCCGACCATGACCCCGGAGCTGCGGGTCACGGTCAGCGTGCCCGTGATGCTCGTGTTGCAGATGCGAACCTCGGAAGCCTCTGTGGCCTGCGCGAGCGCGAGGATCCGCGAGTCGGTCACCCGCAGCCCCGCGCCGTCGGACACGGTGACCCGGCCTGTGACCGTCGCGCCGTCGATGCAGGTGGTGCCCTCGTCGACGACGATCCGTCCGTTGTGCCGGCCGGTGATCGTCTCGTCGCACGGCGCCAGACCCGTCACGGCGACATTGACCGCCGCTACGGCGGGCTCGTCGAACGGGTCGGACGTGACGTGCTCGGCAGAGTTGACGTAGACGCCGGTCAGCGCGTCGGGATCGACCGTGACCTCGTACGAGAGCTCGACCGGGTCGACGTCCGGTCCCACGTAGTCGAAGCAGATGGTGCTGCCGTCAACGACCGTGCCAGAGGGGCTCCCCGCGTTCACCACCGCCGTGCCGAGCGTGCCCGTCAGGTTCTCGACCCCGATAGTGGCCGTGGCGGGCAGCGCCCCGACGTCGCCGTACTCGAATCGGATCTCGGGGCGCGAATCATTCACGTCCTTGTAGACCCATGCCTGGAAGGTGCCCACGGAGTTTGCCAGGTCTGCAGGGTCGGCGTCGTATGGGAACGGGTCGTCCCACTGGATTACCGCTACCGCGTTGTTCGAGGTGGCGAGCCGAACACCTCGACCGTGTGCCTGGGAGAGCTGGAGGTCCGCCCAGAGCGGTGCGATGACGCCATTGGGGGCAGCCTCAGCTGGGAGTGCTTGGGGAACCCAGGGTTGGCCGCCATAGCCGCCGGTGACGGTGATCAGACCGTCATCACTCACCGTGAGCCCTGGGTAAGCATTGCCATAGTGAGTGAACGGGCCGATCTCCGCGAACGCGTTCACAGCGACGGAGTCACCGTCGACCGAGCTCAACCCGACGCCAGCTGCTTCTAGGTCTACGAACCGGGAAGCCGCCGCACACTGCGGGTCGTCGGCGGGAGTCGACGCCTCGTAGGTGCCGGTGGCGCCCACCTGCGTCGGCATCTCGACCTCCCACGTGATCGTCTGTCCGTCGACCACGCCACCGCCGGTCACCGACTCCGGGTCGATGGTCAGCCCGTCGGGCACGGTGTCGGTCACCGTGTAGGTGAGGTCCTCCGGTGTCACGTTCGGCGCGACAGTGATGTCGTACCCGATCGTCTCCCCGATGACGGCGGTCTCCGTCGACGCGGTCTTGGTCACGTCGTCGGCCACCCGGCTGAGCCGGACCGGGATCTCGCCGATGTCGCCCGCGTTGTCCGGCGACGTACCGAGCACCGCGGTGCCGAAGTACAGGTCGCCCTCGGCGGCGTCGGGCAGGTCCCAGTGCACGCGGACGTCGTACGGCTCACCCACGGGCACCTCACCCTCGGGACCGGCCACACCCGCGTTACCGAGGTCCTCGGACGGGACGACGGCGGTCGCGAGCGTGTGCGCGTCCGGCTGGCTGGTGCTGCCGCCCCAGTTCTGGACGACCACCCACCACGTACCGGCCTCCGGATCGGGCACGTCGCACGCCTCGGCGGAGGACGACGTGGTGGAGGCGCACACCTGGGTCGCCGCGCTCGGCGTGTCGCCGGTACCGACGAACATGTCGAGGTCCGGCGCCTCGGCAGCGGTGATCTCCGCCACGAGCCGCGCCGCGTCGTCGGGCACCTCCAGCGTGGTGACGTGGACCTGGCTCAGGTCGTCGAACGCGTCACCGTTGGTGGGGTCCTGGCTGAGTGAGGCCTCGTGGAGATCGGCCTCGACCAGGCCCTTCACCGAACCGGTGAAGTCGCTGACCGTCGTGGACCGGATGTCGGTCACGGCCTGCGAGCCGGTGTTCCGGCGCGTGGTGATGTCGATCGCGTCGGGCAGGATCGCCCCGGACGGGACGACGGCGACCGGGAGGGTCACTGCCGGGACGTCCGGGTTGCTCGGGGTGAGCGTGATGCGTCCGAACAGCGTCTCGCCCTCGGGGGCGTCCGCCACGTTCGCGGTGACGGAGATGCCGAGCGCGTCGCCGGGGGACACGGTGTCCTGCGAGAGCGTCACGTCCAGGGACAGCCCGTCGTCGGCGACCGTTGCGGCCGTCCACGTGACGTCAGCGGGGGCGGACGGCGGCGGGACCGCCGTGCGCTCCCACGAGCAGGTGGACAGGCACTGGGTGTCGGCGAAGGACGGCAGGTTGAGCGACTTGGGGTCGCCGCCCGCCTCCGGGTCGGCGGCCAGGTAGTTCGCCGGGGTCTCGTCGAACAGCAGGCCCGCCTGTGCGGCGGCCCCGATGTCCATGTGGCCGCTGCCCTGCTCGTACGGCGTGGCGGGGGAGCCGTCGAAGTCCTTCACGCCCGTGCGGGCAGTGGTCATGAGCGCGGACTGCTGCTGCGCGGGGGTCCAGCTCGGGCGGGCCTGCGTGAGCAGGGCTCCGGCGCCGGCCACGTGCGGGCTCGACATCGACGTGCCCGAGATGATGCCGTACTGGACGTGGTCGTACGCGCCGTCTGCCACACCGTTCGCGGCGAGGATGTCGACGCCGGGCGCGGTGATGGACGGGACGATCGTGTCGACCGCCCGGTTGGGCCCGCGCGAGGAGAAGCTGGCCATGGTGTCGCCCAGCGCGTCGTCGATGGTGAAGTTGGTGCCCGAGATCGCGCCGGTGTGCTCGGAGCCCTCGGCCAGCCAGGCCCGCAGCGTCTGGCCGTCGGCGTAGCTGATGGCGACGCCGGGGACGGCGAACGCGTCACCGAGCAGGGAGCCGGCGTTGGCCTCGTCGTTCGTCAGGACGAAGCCCGTGGCGCCCTGCGCCGCGACGTTGGAGGACTTCTCCACGCGGCCGTTGCCGCCGCGGGCGCAGACCACGATCTTGTCGGCGTAGTCCGCCTCGTGGCCGGTGGTCGCGGTGCACTGCGGGTCGCCCACGGAGCCCGCGTCGATGATCGCCGTGGCGGGCAGGGGCCCGGTCAGCGACTTGCCGGTCAGGTCGGGCAGGTCGGTCGTGCTGCTCGTCAGGTTCGTCAGGGCGTTCAGCGCGTGCCGGTTGTGGGTCGAGGCGCCCACCGACGTGATCCACGGGGCGTCGGCGGGGGAGCCGGTGGTGGCGAACCCGGGGCCGTCGTTGCCGTTGGAGGTCGCCACGAAGATGCCCGCGGCCCGCGCGTTGAGGAAGCCGATCGAGTCGAAGTCGTTCCACAGGTCGGACGGCGAGGACGAGCCGATCGAGTAGTTGATGACGTCGACGCCGTCCGCGATGGCCTGGTCGATCGAGGCCACCAGGCCCGCGGTCGTGCAGCAGCCGCGGTAGCTGATCACGTTGGCGTGCGGCGCGACGCCGGAGATGTCGAACGGCGGCGGGTTCGTACCCTCGGGGGCGGTCGGGAGGACGTCGTCGACAACGTTGCCGCCCGACGTCGAGGCGGTGTGCGAGCCGTGCCCGTCCTCGTCCAGGGCGCTCCGGTCGTCGGCGGCCAGGAACCCGTAGGCGCCGATCAGCTTGCCGTTGCAGGGGAACTCGGGGTCGTACTGGTCGGTGTTCGCCGGGTCGCACGCGCCGAGGTAGTTGCCGGCGCCGAGCGGGTTGGTGTGCGTGTAGCCGTCGTCGCCGGTCTCGGCGAAGGAGGGGCTGCTCGGGTGGATACCGGTGTCGATGGTGCCGATGACGACACCCTCGCCCTGGTAGTCCTCCGGCAGGCCGAGCTCCTCGACGGCGTTCCACAGCGCGTCCGCGTTGCTCCAGACCGGGCCGGCGTCCGTGTGCAGCTCGTGCTCCTTGTCGAGCGCGATGTGCGCGACGGCGGGGTCCTTGGCCACCTTCGCGGCCTCGGCGGGCGTCAGTACGGCGGTCAGGCCGTTGACGGCGAACTGGTAGGTGAACGGCACCTCGACGCCGTGCCCCACCGTGCGTTCCATGCGGGTGACGAAGTCGTCCTGCTCCGCCTGCAGGAACTCGGTGTACTCCCGCACGCGGGCGGCAGACGGGTCGAGCGTGCGGCCGGCCCGGGGCGCGGTGGCGTCCAGCCCGGCGACGTCGCCGGAGTAGGTGGGGACCGCGGCGTCGGCGAGCCGGATCAGGTAGGTGCGCTCCGCCTTGCCGCGGCCGAGCGACAGCTTCTGCAGGGTGGCCGTGCGCTCGACGCCGGGCTGCGGCGTGGTCTCGGCCGGTACCAGGTTCTCGGCGAGCAGGTCGCGGGGGTCGATCTTGTCCGCGGCCGGTGGTGCCTGGGGGACCGCGACGGCTGCCGGCGCGACCGCTGCCGCTAATGCCGTGACGGCCGCTATGACGAGCATGGGCGTTCTGGACCGGTGTGACATCTACGGCTCCCTCGATACAGCAGCGATGGAACGAGCACATAACGAGCACATGCGGGTGCTCGCTATTCCTCGCGCACGGTGAGGGCCGTGTCAATGGTTCCGGCCGGGATTCACCCGGTGGCCGGTCGAGCCTGTCACAGATGTGCGGGGCCTCCGGTCATCACTGGCACACCGATGTCTACGAGAGGCGCAGCGCGATGACAGTGTCAGAGAACCAGGCAGCACACGTGCACGGGAGCGGCGAGCACGCGGGGCCGGAGGGCTGGAAGACCGCGGCCACGATGCTGCAGGACGCGTCGCCCTTCACCGTCCCGGACGGCGCCTCGGCGATGACCGTGCACGTCCAGTGGGAGCCCGGCGACCCGGGAACTCCGCCGCACCGCCACTCGGGGCCTGCCTTCGGGTACGTCGTCAAGGGTGCGGTCCGGTTCGAGGTCGAGGGTGAGCCGGAGCGGGTCATCGAGGCCGGCGGGACGTTCTGGGAGCCGGGCGGCGACGTCATCCACTATCAGGACGGCAACGCGCTGACCGACGCCCGGACGGAGTTCGTGGTCGTCATGCTGTGCGCGCCGGGCAAGCCGATGCTCGAGCTGGTCGACGAGGACGAGCTCGCGGAGCGCGCTCACCTGCGCGCCCCGCGTCCCACCGCCTAGACCGCGAAGTAGAGCGCTTGTCCGCGTCTCCCGGGGTAAGCCCGGGAGACGCGGACAAGCGCTCTACTTCGCGGTACCTCGTGGCGTCAGTGGAAGCGGCCTCGGACCGCCTCGCCGTGGGCCGGCAGGTCCTCGTCGTTGGCGATGGCGACGATGCGGTCGGCGAGCTCCTCGAGGGCGTCCCGCGTGTACTCGACCTGCTGCACCGACTTCAGGAAGCTGTGCACGCCGAGGCCGCTCGCGAAGTGCGCGGTGCCGCCGGTGGGCAGCACGTGGTTGGACCCGGCCATGTAGTCGCCCAGCGACACCGGCGACCACGGCCCGACGAAGATTGCTCCGGCGCTGTGCACCCGCGAGGCGACCCGAGCGGCGTCGGCCGTCTGGATCTCGAGGTGCTCCGCGCCGTAGGCGTTGACGACCGCCACGCCGGCGTCGATGTCGTCGACCAGGACGATCGCGGACTGCGGGCCGTCGAGGGCGCGCGCCACGCGGGTGGCGTGCTTGGTCGCGGACGCCAGGTCCAGGACCCGCGCCTCCACCGCGGAGGCCAGCTCGACCGAGTCGGTGACCAGCACGGACGCCGCCATCGGGTCGTGCTCGGCCTGGCTGATCAGGTCGAGGGCCACGTGCCCGGCGTCGGCGGTGCTGTCGGCGAGGACGGCGATCTCCGTGGGCCCGGCCTCGGCGTCGATCCCGACGATGCCACGGACCAGCCGCTTCGCCGCGGCGACGTACACGTTGCCGGGTCCGGTGATGACGTCGACGGGCTCGCACAGCGTCTCGCCGTCCTGCGGTTCGGTGCCCGCGGCCCCGTAGGCGAACATGGCCACGGCCTGTGCGCCGCCGACCGCGTAGACCTCGTCCACGCCGAGCAGCGCGCACGCGGCGAGGATCGTCGGGTGCGGCAGGCCGCCGTTGTCCTTCTGCGGCGGGGACGTCACCGCGAGCCCGGGCACGCCCGCCTCCTGCGCCGCGACGACGCTCATCACGACCGACGACGGGTACACCGCGAGCCCGCCGGGCACGTACAGGCCGACCCGCTGGACCGGGATCCAGCGCTGCCGCACGACGGCGCCCGGTGCGACGTCGGTCACGTGGTCGGCGGGGAGCTGCTCGGCGTGCACCCGGCGGACGCGGCGGATCGACTCCTCCAGGGCCCGGCGCACCAGCGGCGCCAGCCCTTCGAGAGCGTCGGCGAGGGCGGTCGCGGGGACCCGCAGGTGCTGGGGCGCGATCCCGTCCAGCCGGAGCGAGATCTCGCGCAGCGAGGCAGCCCCGCCCTCGCGGACCTGGCGCAACAACGGCTCGACCACATGGACGGCATCGTCCACTCCGACCTCGGCACGGGGTAGGACGTCGAGGAGGGCGCGGCGCCCGAGGGACTGGCCGCGCAGGTCGATGCGTTGGATCACCTTGCCAGTCTATGGCGGCAGGCGGGGGACAATGGTGTCGTGTCCAACTCTGCAGCCGAATCCGGTCCCGTATCCAGCTCCGGTCCAGTACCCGAGGTGCCGATCCGCGACGACGTCATCCGCCTGGGGCAGTTCCTGAAGCTCGCCGACCTCGCCGAGGACGGCGCGCAGGCGCGCGACCTCATCGCCGACGGCGAGGTGCGGGTCAACGGCGAGGTCGAGCTCCGCCGTGGCCGCCAGCTCGTGCGCGGCGACGTGGTGGCGGTCTCGCTCCCGACGGGCGAGGCGTCGGCCCAGGTCGGCTGACGTCCCCGGGCGAGACGTGCTCGGTGCGGCGGGTCAGGACGCCATGTAGGTCGAGGCCATCACCTTGTCGACCGTCACGCGCAGCACTATGCGGTCCGGGTTCGGTCCCAGCTGGCGGTAGCGGCGCGCGTACCGCTCGACGGCGTCGGCGATCTCCGCCTCGTCCTCGCTGACGGCGATGGTGCCCTCGAGCGTGATCCAGCGGCCGCCCGCGACCTGGCAGAGTGCGGCGCGGGGCGCTCCGCCGTCGGACAGGGGCGTGGCGTGCCGGGCCTTGAACGAGTTGCGGTTCGTCGTGATCCGGGCGACCCCTTCTTCGACGTCCCAGGTGAAGGCGACGGGGACCACGTGCGGGGTGCCGTCGGGACGCAGGGTGGTGAGGGTCGCGAGGTGGCGCTCCGTGACGAAGACGAGCTGCTCGGGATTGAGTCGGATCACGACGCGAGTCTAGGTCGGTGCGGAGGCGCGCCCGGCCCCGCCCGGACGTCTGGTGTGGGTTCCCCGTATTCCCCGCGGTGCCGCATTTGGCTAGCGTTCCTGACAAATTATTGTCAGAGCCTGGGGAGTGGTCATGAGACGACGTACATCGTTCCTGGCGGCGGGTGTCGCCGCCCTGCTCGTCACGGGACTGGCGATCCCCGCGGTCATCGCGCAGACCGGGCCGGTGGCACGAGCCGCTGCCGCTGACTGCACGGCGGCGACCTGGGCCGAGGGCAGCACCTATCGCGCCGGCGACCACGTGACCCACCTCGGCCGCGGCTACACCGCCCTGGTCGGGCACACCGCACACGTCGGCGCGGGCTGGACGCCCGGCACCACCCCGAGCCTGTGGACCGACGACGGCGCGTGCGCCACCCAGCCCGACCCGGACCCCACGGATCCGACGCCGGACCCCGACCCCACCGACCCGACGCCCGACCCGGAGCCCACGCCCACCGACTGCGGCCAGCGGCCGCGCCCGTCGGGCAAGGTGCTGCAGGGCTACTGGGAGAACTGGGACGGCGCGAGCAACGGCGTGCACCCCGGGATGGGCTGGATCCCCGTGACCGACTCGCGCATCACGCAGCACGGGTACAACGTCGCGACGCTGGCGTTCCCGGTGATCCGGTCCGACGGCACCGTGCTGTGGGAGAACGGCATGGACTCCGGGGTACGGGTGCCGACGCCCGAGGAGATGTGCGCCGCGAAGGCGAGCGGCCTGACCATCCTCATGTCGATCGGCGGCGCGACCGCCGGCATCGACCTGTCCTCGCAGGCCGTGGCGGACCGGTTCGTCGCGACGATCGTGCCGATCCTGCGGGAGTACAACTTCGACGGGATCGACATCGACATCGAGACCGGCCTGACGGGCAGCGGCTCCATCACGCAGCTCTCGACGTCGCAGGCCAACCTGATCCGGATCATCGACGGGGTGCTCGCCGGCATGCCCGCCGGGTTCGGGCTGACCATGGCGCCCGAGACGGCCTACGTCACCGGCGGTAGCGTCGTCTACGGCTCGATCTGGGGTTCCTACCTGCCCATCATCAAGAAGTACGCCGACAACGGACGGCTCTGGTGGCTCAACATGCAGTACTACAACGGGTCGATGTACGACTGCTCGGGTAACTCCTACGCGGCGGGCACCGTCGCGGGGTTCAGGGCGCAGACGGACTGCCTGAACGCCGGGCTGAACATCCAGGGGACCACCATCCGCGTGCCGTACGACAAGCAGGTCCCCGGCCTGCCCGCCCAGCAGGGCGCGGGCGGCGGGTACATGGCTCCATCGCTGGTGAGCCAGGCGTACGGCTCCTACAACGGGTCGCTCAAGGGCCTCATGACCTGGTCGATCAACTGGGACGGGTCGCGCGGCTGGACCTTCGCCGACAACGTGCGGGCGCTGCAGGGCCGGTAGCAGGTCGACGTCGCCAGCCCGGCCGGCTCGTCAGCCGGCCGGGCCGGCCGTGCGCACCACCGCGTACTGATACCGGTGGCTGCTGCCCGGGCTGCTCGGCCGCGTCCACCAGGACTCGATCTCGCCGTGCTCGCCCAGGCGCTCGCGGACCGTCGTGTCGGTGCGGCGGTGGAAGTAGCGGGGCGGGCCGTAGGCCTTGCCGGGTTCTGCGGCGGGCCCGGCGAGGGTGCCCACGGTCAGCTCCGCCGCGCCCCACATCCCCACCGCGAACAGCCCGCCCGGCACCAGCACCCTGACGATCTCGGACAGCGCCGCCGCCAGTTCGGCGTCGTCGAGATGCATCAGCGTGCTCATGGACCAGACGGCGTCGAAGGTGTGGTCGCCGAACGGCAGGTCGGTCGCCGACGCGACGTGCGCGTCCAGGCCGGCCGCCCGGGCGACCTCGACCATGCCGGGGGACAGGTCCACACCCGTGTACGCGAGACCCGCGGCGGCGATCGCCTCGCCGTCGCGGCCCGGGCCGCAGCCGACCTCCAGCACCGTGCGCCACCGCTCCTCGGCGAGCCGGGCCAGGAACTCCTGCTGTGCGGCGACGCGCCACGGCGGGACCGGCCTGCGGGCCCGATCTGCGGCCTCCGCGTCGTAGTACGCCAGGAAGTCCGCGCGGCGCGCTTCCTCGTCCGACGGCGGTTCGGTCGCGTTCGCGGTGGAGGTCACGAGCCGGATTCTAGGTACGTCCGGGGCGATAGGTGTGGATAACCCGCTCGCGGTGTCGGTGGCTCCTCATAGGATCGATGACGTGACCAAGGACCCCTTCGCAGACCTCCCCTTCAGCGCGGAGGAGCCGCCCGACGACGCAGCCTTCCTGACCGAGGTCGGTGACCCGGCGCCTCCGCCGTCCGCCCGGAACACGCCGGAGGCGCAGGCGGCCAAGCTGCAGATGCTGCGTGGCCTGCTGGACGAGGACGCGGCCGTCGCGGCGGCGAACCCGCCGCGCAGGCGCAAGCCCGAGCCGACGCCGGAGCCTGTGCTGGAACCGGCGCCGGAGGTCGAACCCGACATCGCCGAGCCGGCACCACTTCCGGTGGCCGCGGCCCTGCCGGGCGCGTCGCTGCGCGAGGAGGCCGAGGCAGCGCTCCGCGAGCTCGTCGGCCGCGACGAGGCGCGCCTGCGTGACGACCAGTGGACCGCCATCGAGGCGCTCGCCGCGTTCCACCGCCGGGCGCTCGTGGTGCAGCGCACCGGGTGGGGCAAGTCCGCCGTGTACTTCGTCGCGACCAAGCTGCTGCGGGCGCGCGGCGCCGGGCCGACGGTGATCGTGTCGCCGCTGCTCGCGCTCATGCGTGACCAGATAGCGGCGGCCTCACGTGCGGGCATCCGTGCGGTGACCATCAACTCGGCCAACATGACCGAGTGGGACGAGGTGCACGCGTCCATCTCGCGCGGCGAGGTCGACGTGCTGCTGTGCTCGCCGGAGCGGCTGAACAACCCGGGCTTCCGGGACGAGGTGCTCCCGCGACTGGCGGCCGACGCCGGGCTCGTGGTCATCGACGAGGCGCACTGCATCTCCGACTGGGGGCACGACTTCCGCCCGGACTACCGGCGTATCCGCACGCTGCTGGCCGACCTGCCCACGGGGATCCCCGTGCTCGCCACGACGGCCACCGCGAACGAGCGCGTCACCCAGGACGTCGCGGAGCAGCTCGCCGTGCACGCGGACGGCGCGAGCGACGAAGAGGTGCTGGTGCTGCGCGGCGGGCTCGACCGCGAGTCGCTGCACCTGGCGGTGCTGGAGCTCGGCGACCAGCCCACCCGCGTGGCGTGGCTGGCCGAGACGCTGCAGGACATCGACGGCTCCGGCATCGTCTACTGCCTCACGGTGTCGGCGGCGGAACAGGTCGCCGAGCAGCTGCGCGGCTACGGCCTCGCGGTCGCCGCGTACACCGGCCGGACCGAGCCCGCGCAGCGCGAGCAGCTTGAGGTCGACCTCAAGAACAACGACGTCAAGGCGCTGGTCGCGACGTCGGCGTTGGGCATGGGCTTCGACAAGCCGGACCTGGCGTTCGTGGTGCACCTCGGTGCGCCGTCGTCGCCGATCGCGTACTACCAGCAGGTCGGTCGTGCCGGACGTGGTGTCGACCAGGCGCTCGTCGTGCTGCTCCCGGGTGTGGAGGACAAGGCGATCTGGGACTGGTTCGGCGAGCAGGCGTTCCCCGCCGAGGGCCAGGTGCGGGCGACGCTCGAGGCGCTGCGCGGCGGCGGCACCATGTCGACGGCGGCGCTGGAGACGCAGGTGGACCTGCGTCGTTCCCGCCTGGAGACCATGCTCAAGGTGCTCGACGTCGACGGCGCCGTCCGGCGGGTGCGCGGAGGCTGGGAGGCCACCGGCCAGGAGTGGTCGTACGACGCCGAGCGGTACGCGAGGGTCTCCGCCAGCCGCACCGCCGAGCAGCAGGCGATGGTGGACTACGTGGGCACGCAGGGCTGCCGCATGGCGTACCTGCGGGCACAGCTCGACGATCCGGAGCTGGCGCCGGGCTGGCGCTGCGGCCGCTGTGACCGGTGCGGCGGGATGGAGCTGCCGGAGGCCCCCGACGCCGAGGCGATCGCCGCGGCGCGTGCCGAGATGGACCGGCCGGGGGACGAGGTCGAGACCCGCAAGATGTGGCCCACCGGCCTGGCCTCGATCGGCCTGGACCTCAAGGGCAAGATCCCGCCGGCCGAGCTGGCAGAGCCGGGCAGGGCGGTCGCCCGGCTCGACGGCCTCGGCTGGTCCGGCCCGCTGCGTGACCTGCTCGCGCCGTCTGCGGGCGACGGCGAGCTTCCGGTGCCGCTGCGCCGGGCCGCCGCGCGCGTGCTCGACGAGTGGAGCGCGCTCCGCCCCGTGGCGGAGCCGACCGAGGCGGAGGGCATGGACGAGGCCGGCGCGGGTGAGGCCGAGGCCGGTCCGCTGGTGATCGAGGCGGTCGTGGCGGTCCGGTCCATCACCCGGCCGCAGCTGTCGTACCACCTGGCCACCGGGCTCGCGAAGTACCTGGGCGTGCCGATGATCGGTGCGATCGGTCCGGTCGCCGGGCAGGAACAGCCCGGGCGGCACGACGTGAACTCGGCGATGCGGCTCGCCGGAGTGGTCCGGCGGCTGCAGCTGCAGCTCGGCGAGGGTGCGCTCCGTGGCCTGCCGGGCCGGACGGTGCTGCTCGTCGACGACTACACCGACTCGGGCTGGACACTCACGGTCGCCGCACGGCTGCTCCGCGAGGCCGGCGCGGCAGCGGTCTACCCGTTCGTGCTGGGTGTGCGGTGACTCCAGGGGTGACTTCCGCGGTGACGGTGACTCCAGCGGCGACTCCAGCGGTGACGTTGCCCACGCGCCCGGTGGGCGGACTGGCACCGGTCCGGTGCGCCGTCGTTCGTAGACTGGTCCGGTGATGACACACGCCGTCGACCAGCACAGTGCGGAGGACAGCGCTCCCGCGCCCTCGGTGCGGCTGCCGCTGCGCCCCGAGCTGGCGAACGAGAAGCCGTACGGCGCTCCGCAGCTCGACGTCCCGGTGCTGCTGAACGTCAACGAGAACCCGTACCCGCCCGGCGAGGAGGTGGTCGCCACCATCGCCGAGGAGGTGGCGCGCGCCGCCCGCGGGATGAACCGTTACCCGGACCGGGACGCGACGGTCCTGCGTCGGGACCTCGCGGACTACCTCGCGGTGGAGACCGGCGTCGACCTGGAGCATTTCGACGTGTGGGCCGCCAACGGGTCCAACGAGGTGATGCTGCACGTCCTCCAGGCGTTCGGCGGTCCGGGCCGTACCGCCCTGTCGTTCGCGCCGACGTACTCCATGTACCCGGAGTACGCGCGGGACACGCACACGACCTGGGTGGTGGGCCGCCGGGAGGACGACTTCACGCTCGACCCGGCCTACGCCGCAGAGACCATCCGCGCGGTACGCCCGTCGGTGGTCCTGCTGGCCAGCCCCAACAACCCGACCGGAACGGCGCTCCCGACGGCCACCGTCGAGGCGGTCTGCGAGGCGGCGCTCGGTGTGGACCTCGACGGCGCGCACCCCGTCGTCGTGGTGGACGAGGCCTACGCGGAGTTCCGGCGTCCTGGCACGCCGTCCGCCGTCGCGCTGCTGGAGCGGTACCCGAACCTCGCCGTCACCCGCACGATGTCCAAGGCCTTCGCCGCGGCCGGCGCCCGGCTCGGCTACCTGGTCGCCTCCGGCGACTTCGTCGACGCGCTCCGGATCGTGCGCCTGCCGTACCACCTGAGCGCCATCACGCAGGCAGCGGCCGGCGCCGCGCTGCGCCACCGCGAGTCCCTCATGGCGCAGGTCGCCACGCTGCGTGCCGAGCGGGACGCGTGTGTCGCCTGGCTGCGCGAGCAGCGGCTCCCGGACGGCGCCCCGTTCGAGGTCGCCGACACGGACGCCAACTTCGTGCTGTTCGGCCGGTTCAGCGATCGGCACGCCGTGTGGCAGGGTCTGCTGGACCGCGGTGTCCTGATCCGCGAGACCGGCCCCGACGGCTGGCTGCGGGTCTCGATCGGCACGTCCGCCGAGATGGCCGCCTTCCGCTCGGCGCTCACCGAGGTCCTGCAGGGGCAGGGCAACGGGCCGGGCGACGAGCACGCACACGAGCAGGGAGAGGAACAGTCATGACCAGGACAGCACGCGTCGAGCGCGCCACCTCCGAGTCGAAGGTGCTGGTCGAGCTCGACCTCGACGGCACCGGGCGCACCGACATCAGCACGAGCGTGCCGTTCTACGACCACATGCTCACCGCGCTCGGCAAGCACTCGCTGATCGACCTCACCGTGCACGCGACCGGCGATACTCACATCGACGCCCACCACACCGTCGAGGACGTCGCGATCAGCATCGGCGAGGCACTGCGCGAGGCACTCGGCGACAAGGCGGGCATCTCCCGGTTCGGCGACGCCCTCGTGCCGCTCGACGAGGCGCTCGCCCAGGCAGTGGTGGACGTGTCCGGCAGGCCGTACCTGGTGCACGAGGGTGAGCCCGCCGGTCAGGAGTACCACCTCATCGGCGGCCACTTCACGGGTTCGCTGACGCGGCACGTGCTGGAGTCGATCGCCCACCACGCGGGGATCTGCCTGCACGTGCGGGTGCTCGCGGGCCGCGACCCGCACCACATCGTCGAAGCCCAGTTCAAGGCGCTGGCGCGTGCGCTGCGCGCCGCCGTCGCCGTCGACCCGCGGGTCGACGGAATACCGTCCACGAAGGGTGCGCTCTAGCAGCCATGTCCGACAGCCCCAAGCCCGAGAACGACGGGTCCGGCAGCACGCCGCCCGGCGACGACCTGCCCGACTTCGATCTCGACTTCGAGATCCCGGACGACCTGTCGTCCCTCACCGGTAGCGGCGAGCCCGAGTTCGCCGCGATCCTCACCCAGATCGCCGGGGCGGAGCCGCTCGCAGCGGCCAGCTCCCTCGCACAGCTCGACCTCGACGCGGTTCCCACGTCGATGGGCGCCGTCGGCGTCCTCAAGGACCTCGCCGGCGACGCGCCCGAACAGGCCGCCGCCGAGATCTCCCAGCTCGTGCGGGGCGTCCCGCTCGTCCTGGTGACCCGCACCGGTGAGCAGATGACGGCGGTCCAGTTCGCCGACGGCGTCCGCGGTGACGAGCTCGCCCCCGGCCTCGTGCTGGGCAGCGCCCCCGAGAACGTGGTCGACCTGCTGACGGGCGCCACCAGCGTGGCCGACCTGGACGGTGTGGTCGGCTCTACCTCGATCAGCAAGTTCAAGGCGGTGCGGATGCTCACGTCCGCGGCGCGCAAGGCCCGCAAGGGCATGGGCAAGGGCGAGCCCGACCAGGGCAGCACGGGCGGGGCCTGAGCGTGGGCGCGAGGGTCGTCGTCCTCGACTACGGCTTCGGCAACGTCCGGTCCGCCGTCCGTGCCCTGGAGCGGGTCGGCGCGGACGTGACGCTGACCGCTGACCGGACCACGGCGCAGGAGGCCGACGGCCTCGTGGTGCCGGGTGTCGGCGCGTTCGCCGCGTGCATGGCAGGCCTCAAGGCCGTGCGCGGGCACGAGGTGGTCGGCCGCAGGCTGGCCGGCAACCGCCCGGTCCTTGGCATCTGCGTGGGCATGCAGGTCATGTTCGACGCCGGCGTGGAGCACGGCGAGCGTGCCGAGGGCATCGGCGAGTGGCCCGGCGTCGTCGAGCGGCTCGAGGCTCCCGTCGTGCCGCACATGGGCTGGTCGCCGGTCGAGGCGCCCGAGGGCTCTACCCTCTTCGAGGGGATCGCCGACGAGCGCTTCTACTTCGTGCACTCGTACGCCGTGCAGACGTTCACCAAGGGCTACGACGAGAACGCGGTAGGGATCTTCTCGCCGCCGAAGGTCACGTGGGCCGAGCACGGCGGACGCTTCGTCGCCGCGGTCGAGGACGGCCCTCTCGCGGCCACCCAGTTCCACCCCGAGAAGTCGGGCGACGCGGGATCCCAGCTCCTGCAGAACTGGGTCCGCACCCTCGCCTGACCCACCCCCCACACCGTTGAGTGCTGGGTATTTGTGAGCCAGCGAGGGTTGATTCAACACATACCCAGCACTCAGTTCAGAGACAGATCGAAACTTGGAGAGACATGACCGACCGCCTCGTGCTCCTGCCCGCCGTCGACGTCGCCGACGGCCAGGCCGTCCGCCTCGTCCAGGGCGAGGCCGGCTCGGAGACCTCCTACGGCGACCCCCTGACGGCGGCCCTGGACTGGCAGTCCGGCGGCGCCGAGTGGGTCCACCTCGTGGACCTGGACGCCGCCTTCGGGCGCGGCTCCAACGCCGAGCTGCTCGCGCGGGTCGTCGGGGAGCTGGACGTGCAGGTCGAGCTGTCGGGCGGCATCCGCGACGACGAGTCGCTGGAGCGCGCGCTCGCGACCGGCGCACGTCGCGTCAACCTGGGCACCGCCGCGCTCGAGGACCCGGCCTGGACGGCCAAGGTCATCGCCGAGCACGGCGACCGCGTCGCCGTCGGCCTCGACGTGCGCGGCACCACGCTCGCCGCGCGCGGCTGGACCAAGGAGGGCGGCGACCTCTGGGAGGTCCTCGGCCGCCTCGACGAGGCAGGCTGCGCCCGCTACGTCGTCACTGACGTCACCAAGGACGGCACGCTGCGCGGCCCCAACCTCGAGCTGCTGTCCGACGTCGCCGCGCGCACCTCCGCGCACGTCGTCGCCTCGGGCGGCATCTCGTCGCTCGACGACCTGACCGCCCTGCGCGAGCTCGGCACCATCGAGGGCGCGGTCGTCGGCAAGGCGCTGTACGCGGGTGCGTTCACCCTGCCCGAGGCGCTCGACGTCGCCGGCCGCCCGGGCGACGAGGCCGGAGAGTGAAGTCGATCCAGCCGTCCAGCCAGTTCGCGGACGACGACGGCTCAGCCGACGCCGAGCTGACCCGGCTGCTCGCCGGCTACACGACGGGGACCGCCCCGCTGCGCGACGTCGTCGCGCGGCTGGCCGAGACCCGCGTGCTGGTACCGGTCCTGGCCGAGCTCGGGGTCGCCGAGCAGAACCCGGACGGGCTGACCGTGGACAAGGAGGCGTCGTCCGGCGTCGTGGCGCTGGAGGCGCCGGACGGGCGCCGGGCGCTGCCCGTCTTCACGTCCGTGGTCGCCATGCAGGCCTGGCGGACCGACGCGCGGCCGGTGCCCGTCGAGGCGTCCCGCGCCGCGCTGTCCGCGGTGAACGAGAACTGGGCGCTGATCGTCGTCGACCCGGCAGGGCCGTCG
Source organism: Promicromonospora alba (assembly GCF_042654905.1). Taxonomy (NCBI): domain Bacteria; kingdom Bacillati; phylum Actinomycetota; class Actinomycetes; order Micrococcales; family Promicromonosporaceae; genus Promicromonospora; species Promicromonospora alba. The sequence goes on along the minus strand of NZ_JBHSFI010000005.1, from coordinate 67,650 downwards.
ACGGCGCTCGTGCCGCGGCCCGCCGTCTGGGCGCTGGCACAGGGCCAGGAGTGGCGGCCGGCGCTCGTACCGCACGAGGACGGGATCGTCGTGGACCCGGAGATCGCCTCCGAGGTGGCCGTCGCGGCGGCCCCGGTGCAGCACGTGGTGCGGGCGCACGCCGAACCCGGCCGCACGGCAGAGGTCGCCGTGGTGCTCGGCCTGAACCCTGGCCTGGACCGCGCCGGGCTGGACGCGGTGCTGGCCCAGGTCAACGCCCGGCTGGCGGCATCAGAGGTGATCTCGGCGCGGGTCGACTCGCTGGAGCTGAGGATCGGCGTGGCGCGCTGATCCTGCTCAGCAGCCCTTCGCCGGGGTGAACGCCGTGTCGTCGGCGAGCATGTCCTGCAGCGTCGACAGGGGCACGAGCAGGCTGTTGTCGTCCGCGGTCTTCGCGTAGACGACGCCGATCACCCGCCCCTTGTCGTCCAGCGCCGCCGACCCGGACGAGCCGGGCTCGACCTGGGCGTCGGTGAGCAGCACCTCGCCGAGGTTGGCGTTCAGCGGGTCCCGCGTGGCGCCCATGACCTCGCCCTCCGTCACGGTGAGCTCGCCGCCGGCCGGATAGCCCACGACGGTGACGGGGTCGCCGGGCTTCGGGTCGGCCTTGGCCAGCTTCGGGAACGACGGCAGGGGATCGGTGGTCCGCACGACGGCGAGGTCCGCGAGCCCCGCCGTCGAGGTGGCGCCGACCGTGATGTCGTGCCCGTCGTAGGTGCTGACCTCGAGGTCCTTCGAGTCGGAGACCACGTGCTTGTTCGTGATGAGGGTGTGGGCATCGATCGCGAAGCCCGAGCCGGTCGACAGCTCCTCGCAGCCCACGTTGCGGATGCGGACCGCCATGCGCTCGACGGCGTCGAACCCGTCGGGGCTCAGCGCGTCGCCGCCGGCCGCCGGGGAGAGGCCCACCGGGGACGACGGCACGATGTCGCTCGGCACCGGCTCCGGCAGGGGCGGCAGCACGCCGCAGCCGGCCAGCGAACCGGTGAGGAGGAGCGCGCCGACGAGCAGGGCGCGACTCGCGAGCGAGCGGCCCGCCGGCCTCACGGTCGTAGCTCCTTCTGCAGCGACTCGTTCGCCGTCTCCGCGTCCGCGCACAGCGCGTTGACCTGCTGCTCGTAGCGGTTCAGGTCCGCTGCCTGGTACTGGTCGGCTTCCTTGAGATAGCCGACGAGCTCCTCCTGGCCCGCCACGCACTGCCCGAGCGCCGACGCCACGGTGGCGGCGGCCGCGCTGACCTGGGTCTGGTAGTCGAGGTACTGCTGCGAGGCGACGTTCTCGTCGCCGAGCTGGGCCTTCTCGTTCGCCAGGTCGGTGATGCGCGCCGTGGCCGTGGACAGCTGGTCGCGGGCGGCCTGCAGCTCGGTGTTGGCGCCCTCGAGCTGCATCCGCAGCGACGCCACCTCCTCGGCGTGCTCGTGCGCCTTCTCCTGCCAGTCGGCGGCGTTGCGCTGCCAGCGGACCGTGGTCACCCACAGATAGGCGCCGACGGCGATCGTGGCGACCAGCAGGACGGCGAGCACACGAGACCCGCGACCGCGACGTGGCCGGGGTGCCTGAGCGGGTTCCGGTGTCGCCAGGACGGAGACCTCGGACATCAGACGACGGAGCCCGTGTACTTCTCGCCAGGTCCCTCGCCCGGGGCGTCCGGGATCACCGAGGCCTCCCGGAACGCGAGCTGGAGGCTGCGCAGCCCGTCCCGCAGCGACCGGGCGTGCTGGTTGCCGATGTCGGGCGCGCTCGCGACCACCAGCGCGGCGAGCGCGGTGATCAGCTTGCGGGCCTCGTCGAGGTCCTTGAGCTCCTCGGCGTCGTCGCCTTCTGCCAGGCCGCACTTCACGGCGGCGGCGCTCATCAGGTGGACGGCGGCGGTGGTGATGACCTCGACTGCCGCGACCTCGGCGATATCGCGTGTGGCCTGGTCAGTGCCCACCGGAGCCTGGATGCCGCCGGGGGTCTCGTCGCTGGAGCTCATGGACTCCATCTTTCCATCCCGACAGGGGTGCGGGTGAACGTCCGGTCTGGGCTAGCCTGCCTGGGTTCAACGGTGACACAGGGGAGGCCCTTCGATGCATGACGACATCACACTGACCACCGGGCGCGCGCAACGCGTGCTGACGGAGCGCATCTGGCCGGCGGTCCACGCGACGTCCGTACCGCTCGACGTCGAGTGGCACGCGCTGCCGGGGGAGCCGATCCCCCCGCGAGAGGGTCTGGCCCTCGCCATGGAGCCCTACGAGGTGGGCACGCCGTGGGGCCCGGCGTGGGGCACCACCTGGTTCCGGCTGACCGGATCGGTCCCCGCGGAGTGGTCCGGCCGGGCCGTCGAGGCGGTGATCGACCTCGGCTTCGACGCCAGCATGCCCGGCTTCCAGGCCGAGGCGCTGGTCTACCGCTCGGACGGCACCACGGTGAAGTCGATCAACCCGCGCAACCAGTACGTCCCGGTGGCTGACGCCGCGTCCGGCGGCGAGCGGGTGGAGCTGCTCCTGGAGGCGGCGTCGAACCCCGTGCTCCTCGGGCACGACCTGTTCAAGCAGACCCAGGAGGGCGACACCCGGACGTCGTCGCCGCGCCCCCTGTACACGACCCGGCGCATGGACCTCGCGATCTTCGAGGCCGAGGTGCACGAGCTCGCACTCGACGTCGAGGTGCTGCTCGAGCTGCAGGCCGAGCTGCCCACCGGCCCGCGCCGCATGCGGATCCTGCAGGCCCTCGACGACGCGCTCGACGCGCTGGACCTGCAGCGCATCCCGGAAACGGCCGCGGCCGCCCGGGCGGCGCTCGCTGACGTGCTGGCGAGCCCGGCGGAGCCGAGCGCCCACGAGATCTCGGCGGTCGGCCACGCGCACATCGACTCCGCCTGGCTGTGGCCGGTCCGGGAGACGATCCGCAAGGTCGCGCGCACGACGTCGTCCATGGCGGACCTGATCGACCGCACCGACGACTTCGTCTACGGCATGTCGTCGGCGCAGCAGTACGCCTGGGTCAAGGAGCACCGGCCCGAGGTGTGGACCCGGATCAAGGAGGCGGTCGCCAAGGGCCGGTTCCTGCCGCTGGGCGGGATGTGGGTCGAGTCCGACACCGTGATGCCCTCGGGCGAGGCGATCGCGCGCCAGTTCTCGCAGGGGCAGCGGTTCTTCGAGCGGGAGTTCGGGATCCGCAGCAAGGGCGTGTGGCTGCCCGACTCGTTCGGCTACTCGCCGGCCCTGCCGCAGCTCGTGCGCCGCGCCGGGTTCGACTGGTTCTTCACGCAGAAGATCTCCTGGAACCAGGTCAACGTGTTCCCGCACCACACGTTCTGGTGGGAGGGCATCGACGGCTCGCGCGTCCTGACCCACTTCCCGCCCATGGACACCTACAACTCGCAGCTCTCGGGCGAGGAGCTGGCCACGGCGACCCACCAGTTCCGCGAGTCGCGGCGCGCCTCGGGCTCGATCGCGCCCGTCGGGTTCGGCGACGGTGGCGGCGGCACCACCCGGGAGATGACCGGCAAGGCCGAGCGGCTGGCCGACCTCGAGGGCAGCGCGAAGGTCCGCTGGGAGCACCCGGACGCCTTCTTCGAGCGCGCCCGCGAGGAGCTCACCGCGCACGCGACGAGTGACAGCGCTGTCTGGGTGGGCGAGCTCTACCTGGAGCTGCACCGGGCCACGCTGACCTCGCAGCACAAGACCAAGCAGGGCAATCGGCGCAACGAGCAGCTGCTGGTCGAGGCGGAGGCGTGGGCCGCGACGGCGTCGGCCCGTACCGGCGCGGACTACCCGTACGACGAGCTGGACGCGCTGTGGCAGCAGGTCCTGCTGCTGCAGTTCCACGACATCCTGCCCGGGACGTCGGTCGCGTGGGTGCACCGCGAGGCCATGGAGACGCACGCGCGGATCACGGAGGGGGCTCGGGCGATCATCGAGCGCTCCCTGCGGACCCTGGTCGGCGAGGGAGACACCGTCCTGCGGGCCAACCCCGCGGTGTTCGCCCAGGCGGGGGTGCCCGCCCTGGGCGTTGCCCCGGCGACGGCGCCGACGTCGGCGCCGAGCACCCTGACCGAGCTGCCCGACGGCGGCTACGTGCTGGCCAACGACCTCGTCCGGGTCACGCTGGACGCGGCCGGCCACGTCACGTCCGCCGTCGACCTGGCCAGCGGGCGCGACGCCGTCGCGCCGGGCCGCGAGGCCAACGTGCTGCAGCTGCACCAGGACTTCCCGAACAAGTGGGACGCCTGGGACGTGGACCGGTTCTACCGCAACTCGGTGACCGACCTGCGCGAGGCCGAGAAGGTCACCGCCACCGTCGAGGACGGTGTGGCCACGGTGACGGTGCGTCGGCAGTTCTCGTCGTCGAGCCTGGAGCAGGTGATCACGCTCGCGCCGGGCAGCCGGACCCTCGAGGTCGCGATGGAGACCGACTGGCACGAGGCCGAGAAGTTCCTCAAGGTCGCCTTCCCGCTCGACGTGCGCGCCGAGCACATGGCGGCCGAGACGCAGTTCGGCTTCCACAAGCGGGTCACCCACACCAACACCAGCTGGGAGGCCGCCAAGTTCGAGACCTCCATGCACAGGTGGGTGCTCGCGGAGGAGCCCGGCTTCGGCGTCGGCCTGGTCAACGACTCGATCTACGGGTACGACGTGACCCGCGAGGTGTCCGACGACGGCGTGGCGCCGGCGCCCGGCGTCCCCGCGGTGACGACGACCGTGCGGCTGTCGCTGCTGCGTGCGCCGCGGTTCCCGGACCCCGAGACCGACCAGGGCATCCAGACGCACCGGTACGGGCTGGTCGTGGGCGTGGACACCGCGGCGGCCACCGAGGCGGGCGCGACGTTCGGCGCTCGTCCGCGTGAGCTGCGCGGCGGGACCGGCGTCGAGCCGCTCGTGACGGTGAGCGGCGGGGTGAGCGGCGGGGTGACGCTGTCCGCCGTCAAGCTCGCCGACGACCGGTCGGGCGACCTCGTGGTGCGCGTCTACGAGGCGCTGGGCCGCCGCGCGTCGGCCACGGTCTCGGTGGCCACGCCGGTATCCGGCGCGCGCACGGTGAGCCTCATCGAGGACGGCATCGAGGCCGGAGCGGTGGACGTGACGGCGGACGGCGTCGTCGCGCTCGACCTCGCCCCGTTCGAGGTTCGCACCCTCCGCTTCACGCGAGCCTGACGAGCAACACCTGTGTTGAGTGCTGGCTATCTGCGGGATCTGCGGGTGCAGGTCCGCAGATAGCCAGCACTCAACACCGGTGTGCTGCTGTCTTGACAGCGGGTGGGGCACGCGGCACGCTAGCGGCGCTAAAGCGCTTTAGTCCGGGCTGCGGCACCATGGGCACGGCAAGAGACATAGCACGAGGCGCGGCACGAGACACGGCAAGTCCCCAGGGCGCGACGAAGCATTGCTGGAAGGAACTGTCATGAAGATCAGGAGCATCAGGGCCGCTGGAGCGGCCCTGACCGTGCTGGCCGCCCTCGGCGGCTGCACCCTGAGCGGCGGGGACGACGCCGGAGCCGGGCCTGCCGCCGACACCACGGCGGGCGCCGCCGCCGACGTCATCGGCGAGGTCACGCTGCAGACCTGGGCGCTCAAGCCGAACTTCACCGAGTACGTCGAGGGAGTCATCGCCGACTTCGAGAAGGCGTACCCGGGCACCACCGTGACCTGGCTCGACCAGCCGGGCGACGGCTACTCGGAGACGCTGCGCGCGCAGGCCGCTGCCGGCGAGCTGCCCGACGTCACGAACCTGCCGCCCGACTTCGCGTTCTCGCTGTCGCGCGAGGGACTCCTCACGGACCTCACGACGGTCGACGACGCGCTCGCGGACACCTACGTGCCCGGCGCGCTGGAGGCGTACCAGTACGCGGGCACGGAGGGCACGTTCGGGTACCCGTGGTACCTGACCACCGACCTGAACTACTGGAACACCGAGATGTTCGAGGCCGCGGGTCTCGACCCGGCGGCGCCGCCCACCACCCTGGACGAGCTCATCGCGCAGGCGCGCACGATGAAAGACGTCACCGGCGGCTACCTCATGAGCCGCAAGCCGGGGCTCGGCGACTTCGCGGCGGAGGGTCTCCCGATCCTGTCCGAGGACGGCACGAGGTTCACGTTCAACACCCCGGAGGCCGCCGAGCTGCTCGACGCCTACCGCGACGCGTACGCCGACGGCCTCATGCCCGACGACGTGCTCACCGACGCCTACCTCGGCAACAGCCAGCTGTTCACCGAGGGCAAGGTGGCCTGGTCGACGGGCGGCGGCAACTTCATCGCCACCGTGCTCGAGAACAACCCGTCGCTCGAGGGCAAGGTCGCCCCGTCGCCGTACATGGGTGCCACCCCGCTGTACGTGCAGGGGCTGTCGATCTCGAGCCAGTCGGCCAACGTGCCGACGGCGGTGGCGCTGGCGCGGTTCGTCACGAACGCCGCCAACCAGGAGGCGTTCGCCGAGGAGGTGCCCGGCGTCTTCCCGTCGACCGCCGAGTCGCTGGAGAAGCCGGAGCTGGCCGAGAGCGACGGCACCCCGCAGGGTGCGGCCAAGCAGATCGCGTACACCAGCCTCGGCACGGCGCGGTTGCTGCAGCCGGTCGAGGTCAGCGAGGCGATGACCACCATCATCAACCAGCAGCTCGCGGCGGCGATAGCGGGGGACAAGACCTCGCAGGAAGCCCTGGACGCAGCGGTCGAAGAGTGCGACAAGCTGCTCGCCGACCAGTGATGCCGGCCGCAGGGCACCCGAACCGCAGGCCGACCATCGCCGACATCGCCGCGCACGCGGGCGTCTCCCCGACAGCGGTGTCGTTCGCGCTCAACGACCGTCCGGGGATCAGCGCGCGGACCAGGAGCCGCATCCTGGCCGCCGTCGCGGAGCTCGGGTGGCGGCCGAACGTGGCTGCCCGCGCCCTGGGCGGCCGGCGGGCCGACACGGTGGGCCTGGTCGTCACGCGACCCGCGCGGACCCTGGGTGTCGAGCCGTTCTTCGCCCAGCTCGTCTCGGGGCTGCAGGCGCGGCTGTCGGCGGACCTCGTGGCGCTGCAGCTGCTGGTGGTGGAGGACGTGCCCGCCGAGCTCGACGTCTACCGGCGCTGGGCCGCCGAGCGGCGTACCGACGGCGTTGTCGTGCTCGACCTCGTGAGCGACGACCCGCGCCCCGAGGAGCTGGTGCGGATGGGCCTGCCCGCGGTGCTGCTCAGCGGCGACGGCACGCCGGGCCCCGTGCCCGCCGTCTTCGCCGACGACCATGCCGCCATGACCTTGCTCGCCGAGCACCTGGCCGCGCTGGGACACGTGCACGTCGGCCACGTGGGCGGCGTCCCCGCGTACGTACACTCCGCGCGGCGGGCCGCCGCGCTGCACGACGCCGGGGCGCGCCTCGGCCTCGACATCACGACAGTGCCGGCGGACTTCTCGCAGGGCGAGACCGCGGCAGCGACCAGGGCCCTGCTGGCCCGCGACGAAAGGCCTACTGCAATCGTCTACGACTCCGACGTCTCCGCGCTCGCGGGCGTCACAGTACTGGCCGAGGCGGGGCTCGACCTGCCCGGCGACATCTCCGTGGCATCCTTCGACGACTCAGAGCTGGTGCGTCTCGCGCACCCGCCGCTCACCGCGATGACCAGGGACACGTTCGAGCTAGGCGAAGTCATGGCCACCACCCTGCTGTCGCTGGTGCGGGGCGAGCCGGTGCCCGACGTCGTGGACGCCCCCGCGCCCGTGCTGACCGTGCGCGGCAGCACGGGCCGGGTCCCGGAGGTGGCCGCATGACCGGGCCCGCACACGTCCCGGCGGGGCGGCCCGGCGTCGGCCTCACGAGCGAGCACGCACGGCGGATCGCGCACGGCGGCGCGGGTCGCACGGTGGTGCTCGACGGTCTGGACGTCCCGGTGGTGGCCGGCACGGAGCTGCGCTGCACGCTCCTGCCGGTGCTCGACCAGGAGCTCACCTACCGCTCGACCTACGTGGCGGTCGACCTGCTGCTCGACGACGGGACGTGGCTCCTGGAGACCGAGGCCGGAGGCGAGCTCCGGGACCAGCACCGCATGCTCGCGACCGCCGTCGGGCAGGGGGAAGCGCGGATCCTGGTCCCCGACCACTGGAACGTGGTCCGGGTGGACCTGGACCGGGTGGCCGAGCTGCTGCCCGGCCGGCGCGTGCGCGCGGCCGCCGTCGTGACGGCGCCGCCGGACCGCGGGGACACCGAGGTGTGGCTGGACGCCGTCACCGTCGGGCCGCGCCCGGAGCACGTCGTGGCCGGGCGCACCGACCTCGTCGACACCCGGCGTGGCACCCACTCCTCGGGTGCCTACTCGCGCGGGAACAACGTGCCCGCGGCGGCAGTGCCGAACGGCTTCACGATGTGGGTGCCGCTCACCGACGCATCGACCGAACGCTGGCTCTACTCGTGGGCCGCGCACAACGGGCCGGACAACCGGCCGCGCCTGCAGGGGATCGGCATCTCGCACGAGCCCAGCCCGTGGATGGGGGACCGCGACCAGCTCGCGTTCCACCTGGTTCCCGCGCAGCCGGGCGAGGAGGGCACGCCCGACGCCGGACTGGACGCCCGCGCGCTCGGCTTCTCGCACGACGCCGAGACGGCCCGCCCGCACCGCTACGGCGTCGACCTGGACGGCGGCTGCCGCGTCGACGTCGCGGCGTCGGACCACGGCGGCGTGCTGCGGTTCACGTTCCCGCCCGGCGCCACCACCGGCCACCTGATCGTCGACGCCGTGAGCGATGCCGGAGCCGACGGCCCGCCCGTCGCCGTCACCGTGCACGACGACGGCACGCTCACCGGCTGGAGCGACCACGGCAGCGCGCTCTCGGTGGGCCGCAGCCGCATGTACGTGGTGGGCCAGGTCTCCCGGCCCGTCCTGCGCACGGGCCGGGCACGCGGCCGGGAGCACGCCACCTACGCGACGGTCGCGCTGGACCCGGCGGCAGGACCCGGCGACCAGGCCGACCGCACGGTAGAGGTGCGCGTGGCGACGTCGTACATCAGCGAGGACCTGGCCTGGCGCGCCCTGGACCGCGAGGTCAGCGGATCCTTCGACGACGTGGCCGAGCGTGCGCGCACGCAGTGGGAGGACCGCCTCGGTGTGCTCGACGTAGAGGGCGCCACCGAGGAGCAGCAGGTGACGCTCTACTCGAACCTCTACCGCCTCAACCTGTACCCGTCGTCGTACACGGAGTTCGGCACCGACGGCGAGCTCGTGCACGCCTCTCCCGTGCTCGACGGCGCGCCCGTCCTGCCCGGCGAGATGTTCGTCAACCACGGCTTCTGGGACACCTACCGCACCTGCTGGCCCGCCTACGCGCTGCTCTACCCGGACGTCGCCGCGCGGCTCGCCGACGGGTTCGTGCAGCAGTACCGCGAGGGCGGCTGGGTCGCGCGGTGGTCGTCGCCGGGCTACGCGGACCTGATGACGGGCACGTCGTCCGACGTCGCGTTCGCCGACCTGTACCTGCGCGACGTCCCCCTGCCCGACCCGCTCGCCACCTACGACGCCGGCCTGCGCAACGCGACGGCCCTGCCCACCCGGTCCGGCGTGGGCCGCAAGGGCCAGGACTTCGCACTCACCCACGGCTGGGTGCCGCGCGACGTCGACGAGTCGGTGTCCTGGGGCCTCGAGGGCTACATCAACGACGCGGGCCTGGCGCGGATGGCGCAGGCGCTCGCGGACGCGCCGGGCACGCCCGACGACCGGCGGCGCGCCCTGCGTGACGAAGCCGCCTACCTGCGGCAGAGCTCGCTCGGGTACGTGCACCTCTTCGACGCGGGAACTGGGTTCTTCCGGGGACGCGACCGGGACGGGTCGTTCGGCTCCGGCCCGTTCGACCCGGACGAGTGGGGCGGCGACTACACCGAGTCCGACGCGTGGAACTTCCTGTTCCACCCCGTGCACGACGGCGCGGGCCTGGCCGCCCTGCACGGCGGCCGCGCCGGGCTGGAGCGGCTGCTGGAGCGGTTCTTCGCCACGCCCGAACGGGCCGACAAGCCCGGCACCTACGGGTCCGTGATCCACGAGATGGTCGAGGCGCGCGACGTGCGGATGGGCCAGTTCGGCCAGTCCAACCAGGTGTCGCACCACATCGCCTACGCATGGCTGTTCGCCGGCCGGCCGGACCGCGCCCAGGCGACCGTGCGCGAGGTCCTGGCGCGGCTGTGGACCGGCAACGAGATCGGGCAGGGCTACCACGGCGACGAGGACAATGGCGAGATGTCGGCCTGGTACGTCCTCTCCGCCCTGGGGCTGTACCCGCTGGAGATCGGGTCCTCGCGCTGGGCGGTCGGCTCGCCGCTCTTCGAGCGCGCGGTGGTGCACCGGCCCGACGGCGACCTCGTGGTCGAGGCGCCCGGCGCGGCCGACAGCTGGTACGTGGCGGGGCTGGACGTGGTCACGGGCTCTGCTAGCGACGGCGGTGGCGGTGCGGCTTGCGCGGTCACGTCGCCGACTGTGGAGCACGGCGACCTCACCGGGGGAGCGACCCTTCGGTTCGCCATGTCCGGGACGCCGACGAGCTGGGGTGCGCCGGAGTCGGACGGTCCGGGCCGGGACCCGGCTGGCGTGGACGCCGGGTCGGGCAGCGAGCCGGTCCGGCCGTGGCGGCGGGCCGACGGCGGCTGGCATGGCGCCGGCGGGGCCCTGCCGCGGCTGACGGACGGTGACCTGACGACGTCTGCCGAGGTGGCGGACGTGCTGGAGTGGCGGCCGTCCGGCTCTGTTCCGGAGGGTGCTGTGCTCCGCGCGTACACACTGACTTCGTCTGCTGGGCCTGCTGGGCCTGCTGGGCCTGCGGCGAGGTCGGCGGCCGCGAGGTCGGATCGGCAGCCGCCGTCGGCATGGCGCCTGGTCGCGGATGACGGCCGCGTGCTGGACGAGCGGTCCGGCGAGCAGTGGCCCTGGCCGGGTCAGTTGCGCCCGTTCGTGCTGGCCGAGCCCGTACCGCTGACCGGGCTCCAGCTGGAGACCGGCGAGGGCGGCGTGCTCGCTCAGGTGGAGCTGCTCGTCGACTGATCCGCGCTGCCGCGCTGGGCATCGGCGCTGTACGAACGCGAGGGATGGATCCGGGCCGACTCCTACCCGCCCTGTCCTGCCGAGTCGAGTGTGTGCTCCGAGCAGCGGGGGCGGTGCGCGGTACCGTCAGCCCCGTGAACCCCGAAGCATGGCGGCGCATCGTGGCGTGGCTCGTCGACTGGCTCTGCTTTCTCGTGTGGCTCGCTCTGGTCGCAGCGATCGGGATCCCGCTGTACGTCGCCGGCATGACCGGCCAGTGGTCCGTCGTGACCACGAACGTGGTCTCCGCGCTCGTGACGGCCGTCCCGCTGACCATCTTCCTCGCCGTGCTCGAGTCCGGTAAGCGGCAGGCGTCGGTCGGCAAGCGCGTGCTGGGGCTCAAGGTGGTGGCCGCCGGGGACGGCGGGCGGCTCTCGTTCGCCTCGGCCCTGCTCCGGAACGCGCTCAAGGTCACGGTGCCATGGACGATCGGACACGCCGCGGCGATCGCCCTCGTCGGGTCCACGACCATCAGCTCGGGCCTCTTGACCCTGACTGCGGCGGCCTACGTGCTGCCCCTCGTCTACGTCGTGACGCTGTTCGTGCGCGAGGGGCGCACGCCGTACGACCGGGCCGGAGGTGCCAGGGTCGTCCGCGTCTGACCGCCCGTCGGCCGTGCCCGCAGGAGCTGCTCAGGAGTTGACGACGTCCGCGGCGTGCGCGAACCAGCTCGCCCGGCCGCCGCCCGCGTACCCGACGGAGTTGAAGTACTCCCAGCCGAAGACGCCGCCGAAGTCCGGGTGCCGCGCGGCAAGGGTGCCGACCGTGGCGTCGAAGGTGGGCCAGTCGACGTACCCGCTGCAGTTGGCCGGGTTGGTGACGGTGCCGGCCACCACGCGGCCGGGGGTGAACCCGTTGGCGAGGATCTGGTCGTACACGGTGGTGGTCCGCAGGTCGCCCCAGCCGCAGTAGAACTGGGTGTTGTACCAGTCGATCCGGTCGCCGGCGCGGCGTTCGAGCTCGGCGTAGGAGAAGCCGCCGGAGAACCTCGTGCGGCCCGCCATGTCGGTCGCGACGGGCGTCAGCGTGATGACGAAGTCGGGGCCGAAGTCCGCCCGCAGCGTGTCGACCAGATGGATCGTGTCCGCGAGCGAGAAAGTCTCCTCGATGTCGAGGTCCACGCCGTCCAGCCCGTACGTGCGCAGGAAGTCCCGCAGCACGGGGTAGAAGCGGTCGAAGTCCTCGCGCAGGTACCGGTAGGTGCCGGGCGCGGCGCCGCCGACGAACGCGCTGACCGTGACGCCCTGGTCCTGCATGGTCGCCAGGTCGTCCCACATCACGCCGAGCTCCGGGTGGTTCGCCGGGATGTCGTTGACGGTGAGGGAGGCGTCCGCGTTCAGGTGTATGGCGCCGACGTTGACGTCGGTGACCGAGCCCAGGAGCGGCTTGGGGTCGACGTAGCGGCGGACGCCGTCCGAACCGGTCTCGTAGATCGTCTGGTAGAACGCCAGCACGCGGTGGGACGCGGCTGTCGGCTCGGGCTTCGGGTCGTGCTTCGGCGCCGAGGTGGCCGGCCCGGCCGCCGCCGTCAGTGCCAGCAGGCCTGCTGCGAGGGCGGCGCCGATCCGGATGAGCGAGCGAGACATCGTTGACTCCCTTGTTCGCGACGCGTTGTCATGGCGCACGGTAGCGGAGATCGAGTGAACGTAGGAGTGGTCGCTGCATGAGCCCCGATCGAGCGACCAGGCCTACGTTCGGCGATGGAGCGACCATCCCTACGTTCGGCGCGGCGGGACGGCAGAGGCCGGGCCCCTACGGGGACCCGGCCTCTGCTGGTGCGGGTGGATCAGACGGCGACGGCCGCGCGGAGCTTGGCGCCCAGCTCTCCGTCGACGTTCGTCCAGTACTGGAAGAAGCGCTCACGGATCTCGTCGATCGTGATGGCCTGGCCCTGACCGGTCAGGGTCTCCAGCAGACGGGCCTTGGCGCCGTCGTCGTAGACCTCGCGGTACAGCGTGCCGGGCTGGCCGAAGTCGCTGTCCTCGCTGTGCAGCGTTGCCGCGGTGCGCACGAGCTCGCCGTCCGACTCCCAGGCGCCGTCCTGGCCGCGAGCCGGGTCGGCGACGGGGCCGCCGAACGAGTTCGGCGCGTAGTTCGGCACGCCGACCTCGTTGAAGTGGTGGCGCTGCGAGCCGTCCTGCGAGTAGTTGTGCACCGGGGCGGCGTGCGGCTGGTTCACCGGGACCGACTGGTAGTTGGTGCCCACGCGGTAGCGCTGCGCGTCCGGGTAGGAGAAGACCCGGGCCATCAGCATCTTGTCGGGCGAGATGTCGGTGCCCGGGACCTGGTTGGCCGGGGACAGCGCGATCTGCTCGATCTCCGCGAAGTGGTTCTTCGGGTTGCGGTTCAGCGTGAAGTTGCCGAAGTGGATCAGCGGGTAGTCCGCGTGCGGCCAGACCTTGGTCAGGTCGAACGGGTTGAACCGGTAGGTCTTCGCGTCGTCGTACGGCATGACCTGGACCTTGATGTCCCAGACCGGGTTGTCCCCACGCTCGATGGCCTCGTACAGGTCGCGGCGGTAGTAGTCCGCGTCCTGTCCGGCGATCTTGGCGGCCTCGTCGTTGTCGAGGAACTTCACGCCCTGGCGGGAGATGAAGTGGTACTTGACCCAGAACTTTTCGCCTGCGGCGTTGGTCCACATGTAGGTGTGCGAGCCGTAGCCGTTCAGCTCACGCCACGAGGCGGGCAGGCCGCGGTCGCCCATGAGGTAGGTGACCTGGTGCGCCGACTCCGGGGACAGGGTCCAGAAGTCCCACTGCATGTCGGAGTCGCGCAGGCCCGACCAGGGGAGGCGCTTCTGCGAGTGGATGAAGTCCGGGAACTTGATCGCGTCGCGGATGAAGAACACCGGCGTGTTGTTGCCTACGATGTCGAGGTTGCCCTCGCTCGTGTAGAAGCGCAGCGCGAAACCGCGCACGTCGCGCCACGTGTCGGGGGAGCCCATCTCACCGGCGACGGACGAGAAGCGCAGGGCCACCTCGCCCTTGGCCCCCGGCTGGAAGCCCGCGGCACGCGTGTACTGCGACACGTCACCGGTGATCTCCCACTCACCGAAGGCGCCACCACCCTTGGCGTGCACGATCCGCTCCGGGATCCGCTCGCGGTTGAACTGTGCGAGCTTCTCGACCAGGTAGCGGTCGTGCAGGACCGTGGCGCCGTCGGCGCCGACGGTCAGCGAGTGTGCGTCGCTGACGACCGGCGTGCCGGTCTGCGTGGTGGTGTAAGGAGTTGTCATCTTCAGACGTGCCTTCCTTTGGTGCTACTCGGGGGTTCTAGCGGGGTTCGGCGTGGGTCGGCGAACTCTTGGTGCCCAGCGCTGTGGGCGGGCTCAGGCGCTGCAGTCCGGACACAGGCCCCAGTACGTGACCTCGGCGGTCTCGACCACGAACCCGTGGTCGTCGCTGGGGGTCAGGCAGGGGGCATGACCGACCGAGCAGTCCACGTCACCGATGGCGCCGCAGGAGCGGCAGACGATGTGGTGGTGGTTGTCGCCCGTCCGCCGCTCGTAGCGTGCAGGGTGGCCGGCGGGCTCGATGCGGCGCAGGAGAGCGGCGTCGGTCAGCGCGTGCAGGACGTCGTAGACCGCCTGCACCGAGACCGTGCCCAGCTCCGCGCGGACCGAGCTCAGGACGTCGTCGGCAGTGGCGTGCTGGCTCTCGCCCACCGCGCGCAGGGCCGCCACACGAGGGGCGGTCACCCGCAGGCCGGCGCCGCGGAGGAGGTCCTCCGGCGTCACGGCTGCGGAGGCGGTCGGCGTCATAGGTTTCACCCTAGCCCCTAAACTGGAATGATTCCAGTTGTGCTGAAGGCCTGTGCCGGGGCTTGCGCTGTGACGCGGCCGACCTCACACCGGCCCGTATGGCAACCTGCGCCGGCATGCTGCTATCGTGGGGGCACGACCGACCCGGTGAGAGCCGGGTGCACAAAGTGGATCACCATCCCACCCGAGTCACGACCGAGCGCCGCAAGGTGCCGACAGAGGCCGGGTCCTTGGTCGGGTGCAGCGGTATCGGCTCAGTTGTTCGCCGGTCCGGGCACCCTTTCCTTGTGATGGCTTCCACCTGTGTTCAGGGCGGGAGCCATTTCTCGTTCCTGGTGGTCAATCAACGACTTCTGAGGAGCATCACCATCACCGAGCCTCGCATCAACGACCGGATCCGTGTTCCCGAGGTCCGACTCATCGGTCCTGGCGGGGAGCAGGTCGGCGTGGTTGCCACGGCGGTCGCCCTGAAGCTCGCCCAGGACGCTGACCTCGACCTCGTCGAGGTTGCGCCGGACGCTCGCCCGCCTGTCACCAAGCTCATGGACTTCGGCAAGTTCAAGTACGAGTCCGACATGAAGGCGCGAGAAGCGCGGCGCAACCAGGCGAACACGGTTCTCAAGGAGATCCGGTTCCGTCTGAAGATCGACCCGCACGACTACGAGACGAAGAAGGGCCACGTCGTCCGCTTCCTCTCGGCCGGCGACAAGGTCAAGGTCATGATCATGTTCCGTGGCCGCGAGCAGTCGCGCCCGGAGATGGGTCGTCGCCTGCTGGAGCGTCTGGCGGAGGACGTCGCCGAGCTCGGCTTCGTCGAGTCGATGCCGAAGCAGGACGGCCGCAACATGACCATGGTCCTCGGGCCGGTCAAGAAGAAGGCGGACGCCAAGGTCGAGCAGCGCAAGCGCTCTACCGAGATCAACGCGGGCCGGATGACCAAGTCCGAGGCGAAGGCGCAGGCCCGTGCGGCCGACGAGCCCGAGACCTCGGAGCCGGTCGAGGACCAGGTCGACGAGATCTCCGAGGCCACGGTCGAGGAGCCTGCCGCCGCGCCGGCTCCTGAGCCCGTCGTCGAGGAGCCCGTCGCGGAGCCCGAGCCCGTAGCCGTCGTCGAGCCGGAGCCGGAGCCGGTCGTCGAGGCCGAGCCCGAGCCGGTCGCTGCGGCCGAGCCGGTCGCTGAGGTCGAGCCCGAGCCCGTCGTCGAGACGCCCGCCCCCGCGGAGCCGAAGCCGGCCACCAAGCCTGCGGCCAAGACTGCCTCGAAGCCGGCAGCGAAGCCGGTCACCAAGGCAGCTCCGAAGCCCGTCCCGGCCCCCAAGCCGGCGCCGAAGCCCGTGGCCCCCAAGCCGCGTGCGCCGAAGGCCGGCTGAGGCGCGGTCCCCAAGACCACTACGACACCAGGTCGGCCCACCGGCCCAGGTACAACGTCGCCGCTCCAGCAGCGGTCGACCGACATGAGGAGAAACGGCAGTCATGCCGAAGAACAAGACGCACTCCGGTTCGAAGAAGCGGTTCAAGGTCACGGGTAGCGGCAAGATCATGCGCGAGCAGACCAACGCTCGCCACTACCTCGAGCACAAGTCCAGCCGTCGCACGCGTCGTCTGGCCATGGACCAGGTCGTCGCACCGTCTGACGTCAAGAAGGTCAAGCGCCTGCTCGGTAAGTGATTTTTGTGGCGCACGCCTGACAGGCGTCGCCAAGAACCCTTTCAGCCCCGAAGTACAAGGAGTCTCACGTGGCACGCGTGAAGCGGGCAGTAAATGCCCAGAAGAAGCGCCGTACAACCCTCGAGCGCGCCGCCGGTTACCGCGGCCAGCGCTCGCGCCTCTACCGTAAGGCGAAGGAGCAGGTCACCCACTCCCTGGTCTACGCATACCGTGACCGGAAGAAGAAGAAGGGTGACTTCCGCAAGCTGTGGATCCAGCGCATCAACGCTGCGTCCCGCGCGCAGGGTCTGACCTACAACCGCCTCATCCAGGGCCTCAAGGCCGCTGGTGTCGAGGTCGACCGCCGCATGCTCGCTGAGCTCGCTGTCAACGACATCGCGGCGTTCAACGCCCTCGTCCAGGTCGCCAAGGACGCGCTGCCGGCGGATGTCAACGCCCCGGCCGCTGCCTGAGGTTGAGCATTTCACCGGACGCCCGGCCAGCCGCCTCTTCGGAGGCCCCGTCAGCGCTTGACGTGACGCTCGCGAATCCGCGAGCCGACCGCGTCAAGCAGGTACGGGCACTGGCCGGGCGTTCGGCGCGTTCCAAGCACGGGCTGTACCTGGTCGAAGGCCCGCAGGGCGTGCGAGAGGCGGTCCGCCATGCGGCGCCGTCCGTCCGGGACGTCTATCTGACGCCGTCGGCCGCGACGCGGTACGCCGAGATCGTCGACGACGCCCGCTCGGCCGGGCTGTTCGTGCATGTCGGCAGCCTCGAGGTGCTCGAGGCGATGAGTGCCGACGCCCAGGGTGTGCTCGCGGTCGTGCGGTCCGCCGTGCCGTCGCTGCGTGAGGCGCTGGCCGCGCGAGACCCGGAGCGCGCCGGTCGGCCCCTGCTCGCCGCTGTGCTCGCCACTGTCCGTGACCCCGGGAACGCGGGCACCGTCATCCGGGCCGCCGACGCCGCCGGGGCCGACCTCGTGGTCCTCGCGGGGGAGAGCGTCGACGTGCACAACCCCAAGGTGGTCCGTTCGACCGCCGGGTCGCTGTTCCACCTGCCCGTGGTCACCGGGATGTCGCTCGCGGCCGCGGTGGCCGAGCTGCGCGCCGCCGGGTGCCATGTCCTCGCCGCTGACGGGACCGGCCCGCTCGACCTGGACGACCTCCTGGACGACGCCGGTTCCGGCGCGGTGCCGGATCTTGCCGGGCCGACCGCCTGGGTGTTCGGCAACGAGGCCTGGGGGCTGCCCGAGGAGGATCGCGCGCTGGCCGACGCCGTCGTGCGGGTGCCGCTCCGCGGCAAGGCCGAGTCGCTCAACCTGGCCACGGCGGCGACCGTCTGCCTCTACGCGAGCAGCCGCGCCCAGCGCTGAACGCGCTGGACGCGGCTGAGGTTCGGCACACCTGCCGTCACTCCTCGCCCTGGTCCTCCCGGCGACCGCGTCGGCCGCGCCGGCCGTGCGGGCCGGGGTGACCGCCAGGTCCGCCGGGGAACCCACCGGGACCGCCCGGGAATCCGCCCGGTCCACCCGGACCGCCGGGGAACCCACCCGGACCGCCGGGGAACCCGCCGCGGCCGAACCCGCGCATGCGGGGGTCGAACCCGCCGCGGGAGCGCCAGAACTCCTCGAACGCCTCGCGACGTTCGCCGAACTCGCCGGCCCACTCACGCTCGGCGCGTTCGAGGATCCTTGCCAGGTAGCCGGACAGCTGCGCCACCTCGTCGTCGTCGAGGACGTCCAGCAGCTCCGGCGTCCCGTGCGGCGGGCGCTCGGTGGCCTGTTCGGCGGCCTTCCCCGCCTCGGTGAGCCGGACGACGACCACTCGCTTGTCGTCGGCCGAGGGCTCACGCTCGATCAGGCCCTGCTTCTCCAGCTTGGACAGCAGCTCGGCGGTCGCCTGGCGGGACATGCCCAGCAGGAACGTGAGGTCCTTCTGGGTGGTCTCGGGCTGCAGCTGCAGCAGGGCGAGCACGCGGCCCTGTCCCTGGCTGGGATCCAGCCACGGAGCCCCGCGTCCGCTCCGCTTCGCGCGCTTGGCGTGGTGCAGCTGCAGCATGCCGACCGTCGACAGGCGATTCATCGCCTCCTGGCGCGGGTCGTCGGTCTCGTTCTCGTTGGTCTCGTCCGTGGCAGTGTCGCTCTCGTCGATGCTGTCGTCCGGTTCGATCTCGTTGGGGTATCTCATGACTCTCCTGATTGTCAGGCACCTGTCTGTCAGGTGCATGACAACAACGATGCGCCTTGAGGCCCAACTCTGTCAAGTGCCTGACTGTCGTGTGCCTGACATCTCTTCGAGGGGGCTGGTTCGCCGCCGGGGTGAAGCGCACGCCTAGGATCACGACGTGCTGTGGTCGGGGGTCTGGGGCGAGTGGGGTCATGTGCTGCGTCCTGCGCTGCTCGGGCTCGTGGTCGCGCTGGTGGTGATCCGCCTGTCGGTGCGCCTGCGAATGCTGCGCGGAGCTCCGCGCCCACGGGCCTGGCGGCACTCGGTCGTGTGGCCGTGCTCGCCGCCGGGGTCTCCACGACCGTGGAGGCCCTCCAGTACGTGCTCGACCTGGGCCGCGTGGCCTCGGTGGACGACGTCCTCGTCAATACCGTGGGTGCCGTCTTGGCCGCGCTCTGCTCGCGCAGGTGGTGGCTCTATTACCGCTGATCCTCAGCAGGCCGCGGGCGGTTCACGCACGCTGCGCGCGCTCGGCGAGCCAGCCCGCCATCGCGCGTACCCCCGTGCCGATGGCGCGTTCGTCCGGCTCGAAGTCCACGTGGTGCGGAAAGCCCGTGGTGACGAGCGCGCCGGGCGACCGCACGCCCAGGAAGGTGTACGTGACGGGGATCCGCTGACCGAACAGCGCGAAGTCCTCACCGTTGAACGGCGGTGCGGCCTGCATCCGTGACACCCGCTCGTGTCCGAGTGAACGGCCCAGGTGACGTTCCAGCTCGGTGCCGTCTCGTTCCGGGCAGAGCAGGGCGGGGAACGGGGCGGCGGGGAACGCCGCGCCGGCGCCGTACCGGGCCGTGATCGCCCGGATGTTGTCGCGGACCTCGAGATAGCGCGCCTCGGGCCAGCACCGGTAGGACGTCGCCACGGTGACGGAGCCGTTCTGGCTCGGCTGTGGTGTGGCGTGCTGGATGTTGACGAAGCGGGCCAGCGGCCCGTCGGGCGTCCCGAGGTCCAGGAGGAGCTGTTCCATGTCGTCCAGCGTCTGCGGACGCCGGATCGTGGCCAGGTCCATGATGTCGGCGGCGAGAGCCTCGGCCCGTGCGACGGCGTCGGGGCCGGTGAGGGTGACCGTGCCGCGGTCGAGGCCCGGCATGCCGAACCCTGGCGTCACCGCGAGCGTCCCCACCGGCATCGGGCCGCAGTGCAGCGCGTGGATCTCCCGGGCGCCGGTGCGGCGCAGCACGCCGTCGTCCAGCATCGCCCGGGCGCCGGTGAGGTTCTCCTCGGCGGGCTGGAACACGAACGCGACGCTCCCGCTGAGCCTCGACCGCAGTCCGGCCAGCACCTCGGCGACGCCGACCCCAACCGTGGTGTGCAGGTCGTGCCCGCACAGGTGGCCCGTGTCGGTGACCCCGCCGGTCGTCTGACCCGCCTGTACCGCGTCCATGTCGGCGCGGTAGGCGACCGTGCGGCCCTTGCGTGCGCCGTGCAGCATGCCGACCACTCCGTGGCCACCGACACCCGTCGTGACCGCGAGTCCCGCGGCGCGCAGGCGGTCGGCGACGAGGGCGGCGGTGCGCCGCTCCTCGCCCGCGACCTCGGGGTGCTCGTGGATGTCACGCCGCAGCGCTACGAGATCCGCCTCGATCGACCCGGTGGCGGCATCGATCGAGCGCTGGTCCACGGGGCGGTGCGGGTGTCCGGCCGGTCCGGGAGCGGCCCACGCTGCGTTCGGTGTCGTCACCCCGGCGAGCGTAGCGACACCCGCCGTAGCGGTTGCCCGGAGAAAGGTCCGGCGGTCGACGGGGTGCGGTTCCTGGGCGGTCATGGCTGCTCCTGAGATCGGCGGGTCTGGGACGTGCCACCAGCGTGGCGCGACGCCGTCGGGCTTCCCAGCGGGCAGCCCCCCGGGTGAACTGGTGGGTTGTCCCGACTCCTGCCGTATCGCGCGGGGGAGCCTGGACCTACGTTGGGCGGATGACGCACACACCTGATCTGAGCCGCATCAGCGAGTCGCTGGCCGAGGCCTTCGGCGCCCGAGAGGTCTATGGCGAGCCGATCGAGCGCGACGGGGCGATCGTGATCCCCGCCGCACGCGTGTGGTCGGGCGGTGGCGCCGGTGGCGGGGGCGGCACCGAGCCGGGCGGTACGGCTGAGGCCGCGCCGTCCGAGGACTCGGCCGATCCCACTGAGCGCGGCACGGAACCGGGTGCCCTGGCCGAGGGAGGAGGTGGCGGGTTCGGTTTCGGCCGCCGTGCCGAGCCTGCCGGGGCCTTCGTCGTGGACGAGCACGGTGTGCGCTGGGTCCCGGTCGTCGACGTCAACCGGATAGTCCTCGGCGGCCAGGTGGCGTTGGTGCTCGTGGTGGCCGCCGTCGCCTGGGCCGTGTCCCGTCGCCGGAAGCGGTAGCCGACGTACATGGCGGCCCGCCGTACGCCGGCGCGGAGCGAAAACATGTCCAGTCCGGACGAGGCGCTCGCCTAAGATCGCGGGGTGCGGTTGTTCACGGCGGTCTTCCCGCCCCAGCGTGTCAAGGACCATCTAGGGCTCGCCATCGACGGCGTACCCGCCTCCCCGCGCTGGGTGCCGCGGGAGAGCCTGCACATCACCCTCGCGTTCTACGCGGACCTTCCCGAGGGAACGGTGCCCGAGCTGCGCGACGAGCTGGCGGACGTCGCGCGGAAGCATGCGCCGATCGACCTGCGGCTGCGCGGTGCGGGATCGTTCGGCGCCCGCGTCCTGTGGATCGGCGTCGACGGCGGGACCGGTGCGCTGAAGGACCTGGCGACCGACTGCCTGGCCGCCTCGCCGCGGGAGGTGCCGGAGGACGTCAAGCCGCACCGCGCGCACGTCACCGTCGCCCGGGCGCGTGCCGGTCAGGTGAAGCCGCCGCGCGGGCGGGACCGCTGGGGCAAGAGTGCGGGCGCCGAGCCCCGGTCGGCGCTGGAGCCCGCGGCCCAGGCTCTGTCCGTGTACGCCGGCCCGGACTGGACCGCTGACTCGTTCGCGCTGGTCGAGTCCCACCCCGGTGAGGGTGCTCAGGGCGGCCCGCGGTACGAGATCGTGGAGACCTGGGCACTCGAGGGCTGACCGTCGGACGGTAGCCCTCCGCGGGAGGTCCGCCTCCACGACCGGGACCAGGGCCGCCCCGGCCGTGGAGACGAGATTGTCCGAAGATCCTTCGAACATGTGTTGCACCCTATGCCGATCCACTGACACGCCAAAAAAGTGTGCCAAGCGCCGATCGTCCAGACGTCGTTATCGACGTTGCTCGCCTACACCCGGCATGGAATGATGACCCCCATGCAGCCACTGACCCGCCGATTTATGCGGCCCGCTACGGGCCGTGCGGCGAGCGCTGCACGCGGGCACTGAGCAGCCCTGTGGACAACGCGTCCTGAGCCCTGGCGGGCACCTAGACTTCATTTGCCGGCAGAGGACCCCAGGCAGGGGATCGAACCGGCTCCCGAATCCGCCAGGAAGGCAAGCATGTCCACGCCCGATGAGAAGGCACCCATCGATCCGCTCGACGAGGCAGCGCTCGACGCCGCGGTCAAGGCCGCGCTCGACGACATCGCCAAGGCCGGCGACCTCGACGCGCTCAAAGCCGTCCGCACCCAGCACACCGGGGACCGCAGCTCCCTGGCCCTCGCCAACCGGGGCATCGGCGCGCTGCCCGGCCCGGACAAGGCCAAGGCCGGCAAGCTCGTGGGCCCGCGTCGCGGGCAGATCAACCAGGCGATAGCGGCCCGTCAGACCGAGCTCGAGGGCGAGCGCGACGCGCGCGTGCTGGCGGAGGAGTCGGTCGACGTCACCCTCCCGGTCCAGCGCACGACGGCGGGCGCCCGCCACCCCATCGAGCTGGTCCAGGAGCGCATCGCCGACTTCTTCGTCGGCCTCGGCTGGGAGATCGCCGACGGCCCCGAGGTCGAGGCCGAGTGGTTCAACTTCGACGCGCTGAACTTCGGCCCGGACCACCCCGCGCGCCAGATGCAGGACACGTTCTACGTGGCCGGCGACGGTGCTGACGGTGAGTCGAACCTGGTGCTGCGTACGCACACGTCCCCGGTCCAGGCGCGCTCCCTGCTCGAGCGCGGCGTGCCGCTGTACATCGCCTGCCCCGGCCGTACCTTCCGTACGGACGCGCTGGACCAGACCCATACGCCGGTGTTCCACCAGGTCGAGGGGCTGGCCGTCGACAAGGGCCTGACCATGGCGAACCTCGTCGGCACGCTGGACGCGTTCGCGAGGGCGATGTTCGGGCCGGAGGCCAGGACGCGCCTGCGCCCGGCGTTCTTCCCCTTCACCGAGCCGTCCGCCGAGATGGACCTGTGGTTCCCGCAGAAGAAGGGCGGAGCCGGCTGGATCGAGTGGGGCGGCTGCGGCATGGTCAACCCCAACGTGCTGCGCGCAGCGGGCGTCGACCCGGAGGAGTACACGGGCTTCGCGTTCGGCATGGGCATCGAGCGCACGCTCATGCTGCGCCACTCGATCGCGGACATGCACGACATTGTGGAGGGCGACGTGCGCTTCTCCACCCAGTTCGGGACGGAGATCTGAAGTGCCCCTCATCGTGAAGGACTGGCTCGCTGACCACGTAGAGGTGCCCGCGGACCTCACCGCCGAGCAGCTCGCGGCCGACCTCGTCAAGGTGGGCCTGGAAGAAGAGGCGATCCACGGGGCGGCCGTGACCGGCCCCCTCGTGGTCGGCCGGGTGCTCGAGATGACGCCCGAGCCGCAGAAGAACGGCAAGACCATCAACTGGTGCCGTGTCGACGTCGGACCCGAGCACAACGACGCCGAAGGTGCGCGCGGCATCGTCTGCGGCGCGCACAACTTCGCGCCCGGCGACCTCGTGGCCGTGGCCCTGCCCGGCACCGTGCTGCCCGGACCGTTCGCCATCGCCGCCCGGAAGACCTACGGGCACGTGTCCGACGGCATGATCTGCTCGGTCAACGAGCTCGGTATCGGCGACGACCACGACGGCATCCTGGTGCTGACCCGGAACGGGTTCGCCGAGGCGGACCTCACGCCTGGCCAGGACGCCGTGGCGCTCCTCGGCCTGGGCGAGGAGATCCTCGAGATCAACGTGACCCCCGACCGTGGGTACGCGTTCAGCTACCGCGGCGTGGCCCGCGAGTACGCCCACTCGACGGGGGCCAAGTTCACCGACCACGGTCTGGCTACGGGTGCCGAACCCGCCGCGACCCCGGACGGGTTCGAGGTCCGGGTGCGCGACGACGCGCCGATCAACGGCGTGGTCGGCTGCGACCGGTTCGTGACGCGCATCGTGCGCGGCATCGACCCGGCCGCGCCGACGCCCGCGTGGATGAAGCACCGTCTCGAGGGTTCCGGCATGCGGTCCATCTCCCTGGCGGTCGACATCACGAACTACGTGATGCTCGACCTCGGGCAGCCGCTGCACGCCTACGACCTCGCCAAGGTCTCGGCGCCCATCGTGGTCCGCCGGGCCACCGCCGGCGAGCGCCTCACCACGCTGGACGACGCCGACCGCGCGCTCGACAGCGAGGACCTCCTGATCACGGACTCGCCCACGGGAGCGGGGAGCCGCGTGCTCGGGCTCGCCGGCGTCATGGGCGGAGCGTCGTCCGAGGTCAGCGACACCACGACGGACGTGCTCGTCGAGTCTGCCCACTTCGACCAGATCACCGTCGCGCGCACCGCACGCAGGCACAAGCTCTCGAGCGAGGCCGCCAAGCGGTTCGAGCGTGGCGTCGACCCATTGCTGCCCGCAGTCGCGGCGCAGCGCGTCGTGGACCTTCTGGTCGAGCTGGGTGGCGGCACCGCCGACGCCGCGGTGAGCGACCTCGACCACACCGCGGAGACGGTACGGGCGTCGATCGCGCTCAAGGTCACCGAGCCCACCAGGCTCTCGGGTGTCGAGTACACCCCCGAGCAGGTGCGCAGCACCCTGGAGGAGATCGGCGCGACGGTCGAGGTGTCCTCGGTGGTCGAGCCCGTGCAGGTCCTCCTCGTCTCCCCGCCGTCCTGGCGCCCCGACCTGACCGGTCCTGCCGACCTGGTCGAGGAGGTCGTGCGCATCCAGGGCTACGACCAGGTGCCTTCGGTGCTCCCGTCCGCCCCCGGTGGCCGGGGCCTCACGACCGAGCAGCGCACGCGTCGCTCGGTGGCCCGGGCGCTGGCCGAGGCGGGCTTCGTCGAGACGCTCAGCTACCCGTTCGTCGGCGTCCCCGAGTACGACGCGCTCGGCATCCCCGCCGACGACCCGCGCCGCGTCTCCCTCCGGCTCGTCAACCCGATGGCCGACGACAAGCCGCTGCTGCGGTCGAACCTGCTGGTCACGCTGCTCGACACCGTTCGGCGCAACGTGTCGCGCGGGCTGACCGACCTCGCGGTCTACGAGATCGGCCTCGTCACCCGCCCGACGCCGGGCGCCCCCGCGGCGCCCACGCTGCCCGGTGGGGTGCGGCCCACCGAGGAGCAGCTCGCGGCGCTCGCCGCGGCAGTCCCCGACCAGCCGCGCCGTGTCGCCGGCGTGCTGACCGGCAAGCGCGAGCTGGCCGGCTGGTGGGGCGCGGGCCGCACGGCAGGCTGGGAGGACGCCCTCGCGGCGGCTCGCCTGGTGGCCGAGCGCGCCCGGGCCGAGGTGGTCGTCGTCCCGGACTCCGGGCAGATGCCGTGGCACCCCGGACGCTGTGGACGCCTCGAGCTCACCGACGGGACGGTCGTCGGCCACGCCGGCGAGCTGCACCCCAAGGTCGTCGAGGCACTGGGCCTCCCGGCCCGGGCCGCGGCGTTCGAGGTGGACCTGAGCGTCCTGGTCGGTGCGGCCTCGGGCGAGCCCGTGGCGGCCGCCCCCGTGTCGGCGTTCCCCGCCGCCAAGGAGGACTTCGCCTTCGTGGTCGACGACGGGGTGCCGGCTGAGGCGGTTCGGTCGGCGATCGTGGCCGGCGCCGGTGAGCTGCTGGAGGACGTGGCGCTGTTCGACGTCTTCACCGGGGAGCAGGTGGGCGAGGGCAAGAAGTCGCTCGCCTACTCGCTCCGTCTGCGGGCCGCTGACCGGACGCTGTCCGCGAAGGAGGTCCGCGCGGTGCGCGACTCGGTCGTGGAGTCGGCGGCCGACAAGGTCGGGGCGGTCCTGCGTGGCTGACCCGCGCCAGGCGGTCGGCACCGGGGCGACCCCGCCGTCGCGCACCGCACTCGTCACGGGTGCCTCGCGCGGGATCGGCCGGGAGATCGCGCTGGGTCTCGCGCGAGCAGGGTTGGACGTCGCCCTGCTCGCGCGGGACGCCGCCCGCCTCGCGGCCGTGGCCGCGGAGATCCGGGCGGAGGGCGTGACGTCGGTCGAGCTGACCGCCGACGTGTCGGACCCGGAGGCGGTGCGTGCCGCCGTCGGGCAGGCCGAGGACGCGCTCGGGTCGATCGACCTGCTGGTCAACAACGCGGGCGCCATCGAGTCCGAGCACCCGCTCTGGGAGGCCGATCCCGAGGAGTGGTGGTCGGTCTTCGAGACCAACGTGCGCGCGCCCTTCCTGTTCATGCGCTACGCCCTGCCGGGCATGATCGCGCGCGGCGGCGGCCGGGTCATCGACCTGGCCTCCGGTGCGAGCTCGCACGAGATGGGCGGCGGGTACTCGGCGTACAACGCGAGCAAGACGGCATTGACGCGCATGGGCGCCAACCTCCACAACGACGGCTTCCCGCGCGGCCTCCGCGTCTTCGAGCTCGCGCCGGGCGTGGTGCGGACCGACATGACGACGGGGATGGCCCTGCACGAGGGCCGTACCCGGTGGACGCCGGCCGAGCGCGTGATCGACGTCGTGAACGCGATTGCGGCCGGCGAGCTCGACGCCTGCTCGGGCTGGTTCCTGCGCGTCTCGCACGACACCCCCGAGTCGCTCAAGGCGCTGGCCGCCGACGTCGCCCGGCAGGGTGGCGAGGCAACCGCCCGCCGGCTGCGGGTCATGCCCGCGGGCGGCGACGACCCGCTGGCGGACGCGCTCACCAAGCGCTGACGGCCGACACGGGACGTTCATCCGGCGGTACTGGTGTGCGGGGGCGGGCGCTCTCTACGGTGGAGAGCGACCGTCCCCTCACGCAAGGAGACCACCATGCGCCATCGTCGCCCCGCACTTGCGGTCGCCGCTCTGGGGCTGTGCGCCCTGCTCGCCTCAGCGAGCCAAGCGATCGCAACGGAGCCCGCGAACGAGCAGGCCGGGCTGTCGGCAGCGGCCGCCACACCGCTCACGGCGAGCAACTTCCGCTATACCCTGTCGGAGACGTCGTCGTCCCTGGTCGGAGCGCTCGACGCGGCCCTGCCGAACGTGACCATGGGAGCGGTGGCGGACGACGCCAACCGCACCCCGAGCTGCGACAGCGCGCCGTCGGTCGCGAACCGCACCGCGTACTACTGCTGGAACGCGGGCGATCAGGACACCCCTGACTGGTACCCGCAGGGCATCACCACCAGCTCCGACGCGTTGGGCGAGGGCTTGTACGACGGCAAGCGCATCAACCTCGTGAGCTGGTACGACCACGCAGAGGACGGCATCGACAAGGGCGTCCGCATCAGCGTGTCCAACCTGTCCGCGAGCGCTTCCGCCCCGCCGTACCGGCACATCCTGCTGGTCGAGCCGAGCGGCACCACGAGCGCGCCGTCGTACAAGCCGGTCACCGTCCATGCCGGCGGCATCATGTGGTACGGCAACCTGCTGTACGTGGCGGACACGAGCGGCGGGTTCCGCGTGTTCGACCTGGACCACCTGTGGCAGGTCTCGACGGGCAGCTCCTCGGCCGTCGGGCGTCAGTCGGACGGCTCGTACCACGCGTTCGACTACAAGTACGTGCTGCCGCAGACGGCGAAGTTCACCGACTCGACGGCCGGTGGGTACGCGCAGCTGCAGCATTCGTCGGTGGCGCTCGACCGGACGAGCTCGCCGGACTCGGTGATCGTGAGCGAGTACCGGAGCGCGGCGGACGTCGACGCGGGAGCCCAGGTCCGGACGATCCGGGTCCCGATCGACTACACGAACCGGTACCTCAAGCCCGCGTCCGACGGGATCATCAAGGCGACCGAGGCGTACCGGACCGACCTGGAGAGCGTCCAGGGCTCGACCGCGATCAACGGTGAGTTCTTCTTCTCGCAGAGCGACGGCTCCGACCACTCCAACCCGGACTCGGACGGTGACCTGCACACGTTCGCCGCGCCGTCCGGCTCGATCGTGCGACACGGGAACGCACTGACCGTGGGCGCGGAGGACCTGTCCTACGACCCGACCCGCGACTACCTGTGGTCGCTGGGCGAGTATCCCGGGTACCGATGGGTGTACGCGGCGGACGCCTCGTCGTTCTGACGCCGACGGCGACGCCGGGCCGACGGCTCGTGTCGGACGTGCGGGTCACCCGAGTGCCCTGCACGTCCGACATGAGGGTGCACGCCGCGCTGGGATGTCTCCCTGGTCGAGACGGGGTGCTGAACCTCGGCCGTGTTCGGAACTCGTCGGCATTTCGGGAGTGAACCGGTGTGTTAAAACTGGTGTGCGGGTGTATCTGTGGGGTGAGAGCTGGTCAAGGGTGTTTGTCAGTGGCCGGTGGCAGAATGGTCTGCATGCCTAGGCACACGTCGTTCCGGTTCCGTCTCGACCCGTCGGTCGAGCAGGGACGCGTGCTGTCTCGGCATGTGGGGGCGGCGAGGTTCGCGTTCAACCAGGCCCTGCGCCTGCACAAGGACGCCCGTGCCGCCGCAGAGCGCGGGCAAGGCCGGGACTGCACGCCCGAGGCCGCGCCCGGAGTCGGGTCCCACGACGACCACCCCTGGCGTGACGTCTCGAACCCCGTCCACGTGCCGTGGACGGGGTTCGATCTGATCAACGAGTTCAACAAGTGGAAAAGATCAGAAGCCGCCGGACGCCAGTTCCTCGTCGACCCGACCGGGATGACACAAGTTCACGTGACGGGTCTGGTCTGGCAGGGCCGAGTGCTGGCGCAGGTGTTCGAGGAAGCCTGCGTCGACCTCGGTCGCGGCCTGAAGGCGTTCACTGACTCCCTTGCTGGTTCCCGGAAGGGACCAAAGGTCGGGTTCCCCCGGTTCAAGAAGAAGAGACTGACGGGTGGGTCGTTCCGGATCCGGAACAAGACCAACAAGGGGCGGTCGAGCATTCGGGTCGGTGACGGGGAGCGCGTCCGGTCGGTGACCTTGCCGAAGATCGGGATGTTGCGGGTGCGGGAGTGCACCCGGCGGCTGCGCCGGATGATCGCCAAGGATCGTGCCAGGATCCTGCACGTGACCGTGTCCCGGGGTGCGAACCGGTGGTGGATCTCCATCACCGTCGAGGCCGCCGACCTGCACCCCGCTCGGCGACACACACCACCGCCTGCCGAGTCCCCACGCGGCGAGAACCGTTGGGTGGGCGTGGATCGCGGCCTGCGTACCCTGGTCGTCGCGGGCTCGTCCGACGGCGTTGAGGTGCTTCGTCTGAACAATCCCCGCGCTCTCCGGCGTGGCCTGCCGCGTCTACGCCGCCTGTCCAAGGCGGTGTCTCGCAAGAAGAAGGGATCGAAGAACAGGGGGAAGGCTGTCGTGCGTCTGGGACGACAGCATGCCCGGATCCGTGACCGTCGTCGCCATGTGCTGCATCAGGTCTCCAACCAGCTGGTCAAGAACCACGCCTGGCTGGTCCTGGAAGGCCTGAACATCACCGGTATGACGAGCAACCGCAAGCTCTCTCGCGCCATCTCGGACGCGGCGTGGGGTGAGCTTGCTCGGCAGATCACGTACAAGCAGGCCTGGCGCGGCGGCCAGGTCGTGGTCACGGATCGGTGGTTCCCGTCGTCCAAGACCTGCTTCACGTGCGGGACTCTTCGTAAGGACCTGACACTCAAGGACCGCACGTTCGAGTGCCGCGAGTGTGGGCACGTGATGGATCGGGATCTGAATGCCGCAGTGAATCTCGCCGCCTGGGCCGAGAACCACACCCCACCCGTCGATGACGGTGCGGGGCGTGGTGTTGCCCGGGTCGGGGACCGTCAAGCAGACGGCCCCGTCAACAACGCCCACCGACAGAACACGCCCACCCACCCCGGCCCTAGCGGTCGTGGTGGCAAGGGACTGGATGACGTGGGAACCAACCCTCAGACCGTACCCGCGGCCTGAGGGTTGGACGCCCGAGAAGGGCGGTGTTCCACAAGCCATTCGGCTTCTGAAACACGCCGTAGTCTGTGGCGATGACGCGCCGCATCGAGGACTACGGGATGGTCGGAGATCTCCAGACGGCGGCGCTGGTCGGCCGGGACGGTGCGGTCGACTGGATGTGCCTGCCTCGCTTCGACTCCCCGGCCTGCTTCGCCGCCCTGCTCGGGGACGAGCGCAACGGGTCCTGGAAGCTCGGCCCTGAGGGGGCCGGCGACTGCACCAGACGCCGCTACCGCGACGGCACGCTGATTCTGGAGACGGAGTGGGACCTGCCCGAGGGGCGGGTCCGCGTGATCGACCTGATGCCGCCGCGCAGCGAACAGGCCGACCTCGTGCGCATCGTCGAGGGCATCAGCGGACAGGTCTCCATGACCACCGAGCTGCGGCTCCGGTTCGACTACGGGAACGTCGTGCCCTGGGTCACCCGGGACGGCGGCGCCCTCCTGGCCGTGGCGGGTCCGGACGCCGTCCGTGTCGACATCGACGCAGCGGTCGTCATGACTCCCAGCGGCATGGCCGACGACTTCGTCCACCGCGCCCGGTTCACCGTGGGACCGGGCGACCGGGTGCCGTTCGTCCTGACCTATCACGCCTCCCACCTGGCCGCCAAGAAGCCCGTCGTGGCGGACGAGGCGCTCCGGGACACCGAGGAGTTCTGGCGGTCGTGGGTTGCGCGGTCCACGTACACCGGCCCCTGGGCCGACGCCGTGCACCGGTCCCTCATCACGCTGAAGGCGCTGACCTACGCACCGACCGGGGCCATCGTCGCGGCGGCCACGACGTCGCTGCCCGAGGAGATCGGCGGCGCCCGCAACTGGGACTACCGCTACTGCTGGCTGCGCGACGCCGCGTTCACGCTGCAGGCGCTGATCGGCACCGGGTTCATCGACGAGGCGCGCGACTGGCGGGCGTGGCTGCTGCGCGCGGTCGCCGGCGACCCCGCGGACCTGCAGATCATGTACGGGCTCGACGGACGCCGTCGCCTGCCGGAGTACACGATCGACTGGCTGCCCGGGTTCGAGGGCTCGAGCCCGGTGCGGATCGGCAACGGCGCCGCGGGCCAGCTCCAGATCGACGTGTGGGGCGAGACGCTCGACGCCCTGCACCTGGCGCGCGAGGCGGGCCTGGAGAACGACCACGAGGCATGGCGTCTGCAGAAGTCGCTCCTGGAGCACCTCGCGCAGCACTGGGACGATCTCGACAACGGGCTCTGGGAGGTGCGCGGCCCGCGCCGCGCCTTCGTGCACTCCCGCGTCATGGCGTGGGCGGGCTTCGACCGGGCGGTGCGCGCCGTCGAGGAGGGCGGCCTCGACGGGCCCGTGGAGCAGTGGCGCGCCGTCCGCGACCGGATCCACGCCGACGTGTGCGCGTACGGGTTCGATGCGGAACGGAACACGTTCACGCAGTTCTACGGGTCGGACGGGCTGGACGCCGCCCTGCTGCTGATCGGGCAGGTCGGGTTCCTGCCCTGGGACGACCCGCGCGTGGTGGGCACGGTGGACGCGGTGCAGCGGGAGCTGAGCGAGGACGGGCTCCTGCTGCGGTACGACACCGACGCCGACGACGGGGTGGACGGCCTGCCCGGCGACGAGTCGACGTTCCTGGTGTGCAACTTCTGGCTGGTCGACGCGCTGCACGGCATCGGCCGGCGGGACGAGGCCGTCGCCCTGTTCGAACGCCTGCTCACCCTGCGCAACGACCTCGGGCTCCTGAGCGAGGAGTACGACGTGCGCACCGGGCGCCACCTCGGCAACACGCCGCAGGCGTTCAGCCATCTCGGCCTGGTCAACAGCGCGCTGCGCCTCGGCCGGGGGCCGACGCCCCGTGACATCGAGTCGGGCGTGACGGCTCAGGTGGCCGTCACGCCCGCGGCGAAGGAGACCGCCTGAGCCGGCAGGCTCAGCGGCGCTCGTCGCGCCAGTCGACCCAGGCCTGCACGGTGCTCAGGTCGTAGTCAGGGCCACTCTCACCGATGGTCAGCAGGGTCGCGCCGGCCGCCACGAGGACGTCGCCGGTCGCCTCCGGCGCGCCGCTGACGCCCACCGACCGCTCCACGAGCGCGGAGGTGTCGCGGCCGACGGCGGCGCCGTGCTCGTCGAGGATCGCGGACTTCGTCTTCAGGACGTCGACGTCGCCGAAGGTGTGCCAGATGTCGGCGTGCTCGGCGACGATGCGCAGCGTCTTCTTGACCCCGCCACCGCCGATCATGATCGGGATCTCGCGCTCGGGCGCCGGGTTGCCGGCGGCGAGGCGGGCCTTGATCCGCGGCATGGCCTCGGCAAGGCTCGCGATACGCGAACCGGCGGTACCGAACTCGTAGCCGAACTGGTCGTAGTCCTTCTCGAACCAGCCGGCACCGAGGCCCAGGATCAGCCGCCCGCCGGAGATGTGGTCGACGGTGCGTGCCATGTCGGCCAGCAGGTCGGGGTTGCGGTAGCCGATCCCCGTGACGAGCGCGCCGATCTCCACCCGCTCGGTCTGCTCGGCCCAGGCGCCGAGCATGGTCCAGGCCTCGAAGTGCTTGCCCTCGGGGTCGCCCGAGAGCGGATAGAAGTGGTCCCAGTTGAAGATGACGTCCACACCCATGTCCTCGGCGCGGAGCACCGTGTCGCGGATGGCGGAGTAGTCGGCGTGCTGCGGCTGGAGCTGCAGCGCAATGCGGATGGCGCGATCAGTCATGTCCGCAGCCTACGACGATGTAGACGGCGTCGCGCCCGCCGCAGCAGGTGGTCCGGGACGCGTGTCGGTCACGTCGCGCCGGGTGCCGGGGGGCCGAGACTATGGGTGTGCCGCCGGCCGGCGACCACCGGAACGACAGGAGCACGCATGCCGAACTACAGCACGTCCGCAGAGATCGACGCCTCGCCGGAGGCCGTATGGGCCGTCCTGTCCGACGTCGAGCACATGCCCGACTGGACGTCCTCCATGACCTCGGTGTCGATCATCGACGGCCCGAACCCGCCCGACGTCGGCACGCAGGTGCGGATCGAGCAGCCGAAGATGCCGCTGGCGATCTGGCTGATCGACGAGTGGGACGCCCCGCGGCACTTCGCGTGGATCAGCGAGGCGCCGGGCGTCACCACGCAGGCGGAGCACCTGGTGGAGCCCCTGCCCGACGGCCGTTCCCGGGTCACCCTGGCCATCACGCAGACCGGCGGGCTGGCCTGGCTGCTCGGCGGGCTCACCATGGGCCGCACCCGCCAGTACGTCGACACCGAGCTCGCCGGTCTGCGAGCCAGGCTGGGCTCGTAACGCCGGACCTCCTGGCATCAGCCGTCGGATCCAGGGCCGGGCTCAGACCCGGGTCGCCACCGCGAACACCCTGCGGAACGCGAGCGGCGTGCCGTAGGCGCGCTCCGGGTAGGCCTCGCGCAGCGCCGCCCCGAACTCCTCCTCGAACCGGGTGCGCAGTGCCGGGTCCTTGGCCTCCAGCGCCTGGAGCGTGGGCTGGGCGCCGGTCGCCGAGATCCAGCGGAGCACGGGGTCCGGTCCGTGCAGCACGTGCGTGTAGGTGGTCTCCCACGCGTCGACGGTCCAGCCCGGCCTGGCCAGGCGGTCCAGGTACTCGGCGGGGTCGGCGGTCGCCCGCCGTTCGACCGGTCCGACGACGTCGGCGTACGGCTCCTGGCCGGCCACCTCCCGCAGGAGGACGTGGCTGGGCGCGTCGTGGTTTCCCGGGACCTGGAACGCGAACGTCTGCGAGGCCCGGTCGGCGAGCGCCGTGAGCAGGTCGCGGTGCCCCGGTACCCACTGGAGCGCTGCGTTGCTGACGACGAGGTCGGCGGTGTGGTCGTCGGTGCTGAGGTCGGCCAGCACGTACTCGGTGCCGGGATCGGCGGTGCGTGCCCGCTCGATCATGGCGGGGGAGGCGTCGACCCCGGTCACCTGGGCCTCGGGCCAGCGGGCGCGGAGCACGGCCGTGAGGTGGCCAGGCCCGCACCCGAGGTCGACGACGGTGGACGGCGTACCGGGCACCCGGGCGACCAGCTCGGTGAACGGCCGGGACCGCTCGTCCGTGTACTGCAGGTAGGCGCCGGGGTTCCAGTCGGCCATGTCCACTCCTCGTCGTCGAGTATCTTGACGTCAAGATACATCATGTCCGCGCGAGGATCCTGGACCTACGCGACCTCGATGTAGTCGACCTCCGCGAAGGCGGTTCCCTTGCCCAGCCGGATCGTGTTCCAGCCCGCCTGGAGGGTGACGTCCTTCGTCACCTGTCGCCAGCTGTCCCAGCCGGTCACGGGGTAGCTGACGGACCCCGCCGCGGCCCCGTTCACGGTGACCGTGTGCGAGGCGGTCCCGGCCGATCCGTTGGCGTAGCCGACGTGCAACGAGTAGCTGCCGGTGGTGGGTACGTAGATCGAGCCGACGTCGACGGCGCTGTCGGCGTGGTCGATGTACGCGACGACCTTGCCGTCAGACGCGCCGGCGGCGTTCGACCGGACCGTGCAGTTGTGCAGCGTGCCGCGCTCGGCCTCGTACCGGACCCGGCTGCCCCGCACCACGGGGTTCCCGTTGGCCCAGCCGAGGTCGGCGACGTACATGCCCCGCCCGCCCGCGGCGCGGTGGCCGTGGAAGACGAGCTTGTCGCCCCCGCCGTCGCGCAGCACGTCGGCGCCGCCGGGGCCGCCCACCGCGCCGTCGAGCGAGGCTGTGGTCATGAGGAAGCGGAACGCCTTGGTGTACGGACCGGTGATCGAGCTCGAGACCGCGTAGTTCGTGCCGTACTGGTTGGTCGTGTACGGGCCCGCCGAGTAGAACAGCACGTACTGGCTGCCGACCTTGGTGATCACGGGCGCCTCGATGATCCCCGCCTCGTCGGCCCGGTCGTTGCGCAGCACCTGGGCGGCGCCACCCTCGAACGTGATGCCGTCCGCGGCCGTGCGCTGGACATGGATCCAGGTGGTGGCGCCGATGGCGTTGCCGTCGTTCTTCCAGACCAGGTACCGGGCGCCGTTCGTGTCGACGAAGCTGGACGCGTCGATGGCGCCGCCCGCGCCGAGCGGGCAGGCGAGCGGCTGGGTGCCGACCGGGACGAACGGGCCGCCGGGGGAGTCGGACAGGGCGGCGCCGATGCACTGTCGGTCGGACGCCGCGTGCCAGGCCGTGTAGTAGAGCAGATAGCGTCCGTCAGCACGGCGGGAGACGTCGGGTGCCCACGTGCGTCCCTCCTTCGCCCAGGCTCCGAGGTTCGGCAGGGCGTCCGTGGACCGGTACGTCCAGGGCCCGTCCGGGTCGGGCGCGGTCGCCCAGGGCAGGTTCTTGCCCTCGTTGGTCGCGTACGCGTAGTAGGTGTCGCCGAACTTCGACACGTCGGGGTCGGGGAAGTCGCGGTCGAGCACGAGGCTCGGGCGCACGGTCGCCTGGACGGAGAGGTCGTCGCTCGGGGTGGCGACGGCGGTGGGCCTGGCGAGGTCGGTGCCGTCCGCCGGCGTTGCCGCGGCGGAGCCGGTCGTGAGGAGCCCGAGGGCCAGGGCGGCGACGGCGGTGCCGGCGACAGCTGCGCGGGAGAAGCGAGGAAGTACCACGTTGAACCTCCGGGCGAGAGAAAACTCGACGGGTGAATTGTCGCGACTGAGCCATTCCCTGTAAAGGGCCGGGGCGTGACGAGTTTCGCTCGCCAAGGAATCGCTCCAACGTTAGACCCGGTGATCGGGCGCCTGACGCCGACATCGGTCACTTGCATCACCCGTTCTGCGACTTCGGTCCGTTGCCCTGAGATCGGTCAATCAACCGACCGATCTCAGGGCAACGGACCGAAGTCACGGAGTCCGCACCGGCAGGGCCGCGCTCAGGGAACCAGCAGCACCTTCCCCGTCGTGGCCCGGCCCTCCAGCGCCTCGTGCGCCGCCCCGGCGTCGGCCAGCGAGAGGGTGGAACCGACGTGGACCTTCAGGTCGCCCGACGCGGCGGCCTCGAACACCTCGGACGTGCGCCACTCGAGCTCGTCGCGCGTGAGCGTGTGGTGCGCGATCGTCGGCCGCGTGAGGAACAGGGAGCCGGCCTTGTTGAGCCGCTGCGGGTCGAACGGCGGTACCTGACCCGACGCGCCGCCGAACAGCACGAGCATCCCGCGCGGACGCAGGGAGGCGAGCGACGCCTCGAAGGTGGACCGGCCGACGCCGTCGTACACGACATGCACGCCCCGGCCGTCGGTGAGCCCGCGCACGAGCGCGGGCAGCTCGGCCGTGAGGTCGTCCAGCGCCGCGTAGTCGATGGTGTGCGCGGCACCGGCCGAGGCCGACAGTGCGGCCTTCTCCGCGGTCGAGACGGTGGTCAGGACGCGCCCGCCGTGCAGGACGGCGAGCTGCGTGGCCAGCAGGCCGACGCCGCCGGCTCCCGCGTGCAGCAGGATGTCGTGCCCCTGCCGGACCTCGAACGTGGACCGCACGAGGTAGTGCGCGGTGATGCCCTGCAGGGGGAGCGCGGCAGCCGTGGTGAGGTCCAGCCCGTCGGGTACCGGTACGGCGCCCGCGGCGTCGACCGCCACCAGCTCCGCGTAGGAGCCGGGCGCGTCGTGCCAGGCCACGCGGTCGCCGATCGCGAATCCCGTGACGTCGTCGCCGAGCGCCTCCACGGTGCCCGCGCCCTCCACACCGACCACGTGCGGGTACTGCATGGGGTAGACGCCGGAACGGCGATAGGTGTCGATGAAGTTCACGCCGGCTGCGGCGACACGGACCAGGAGCTGACCCGGACCCGGTGTCGGATCCGGGAGCTCGGTGTACTGCAGGACCTCGGGACCGCCCGCTTCACGGGCTACGACTGCGTGCATGCGGCCGAGCCTATGCGTCCGCAGCGGATGCGGTGGTAACGCTCCTCGTGGGTGCCCGGCGCGTCACTTGATGTCGTTGGGCGAGTACTCGAGTCCGATCTCCGGGGGCGGGACGAAGTACCCGCGGGCCGCATCCTCGAGCAGGCAGCTGCTGTCCTCGCGCGGGTCGAGGAATGGTTCGGCTGCCTCGGCGACGAAGGCGCCCATTGTGTTCATCACGGCGTCTTCGTCGAGCGCTTCTCCTTGATCGACCCTGCGTCGACCGTCCTCGAACACCACCCTCGTCTCGAGCAGGGTGCCGGGCGGGTCGGTGGGTGCTTCGGGGTGCTCAGCGGTGACGTACCAGTCGGCGGCAGAGCATGTGATTACAGTGGCGCTCCTGCCATCGGGGGCCTCGTCCACGTGGATCGGGATCATCGGACGCGGGCCCGGTATGAAGACCCATGCCTCGTCACGAGCAGTGTCTTCAAGGTAGTCCCGCGTCTCACGCCGGACACGCGGCGCCGTATCGCGAAGTGCCCGCGCGCTGAAGTCCCTGGTCGCGATGGCCATGTCAAGCTCGAAGGAGGAGGTACGGACGGCCTCGACCCAGGTATCGCTCTCCAGGGGACCGGTCGGTTGACCGTCGGGCCAGACGACCTCGGGCCGCGGCCACTCAGGCTGCGGCCACTCGGCCTGCGCAGCTGGTTTGCCGGGGCCGCAGCTGCTCATGACCGCGGACACAAAGGCCACGGTGATCATGAGGCCGGCGAGGACTTTTGTGGCAGGCGTCCACTTGTAGGTGCCGGGCACGGGTCTGGGTGGGTCCTCTCGGGGGCAAGCGGCGGATCGTGCGCCGTCGAAGAATATGTGGCCCCGGTGGGTCTGTCACGGATTCACCCGTCCTGTGCGCGAGCCATGAGTCAGACGGCTCCGTTGCCGAATCGCTGCTGGTCGGCGGCCATTCTCTCGTCGGCTTCGTTGTAGGCACGGACTGCCTGCTCGGTGCCGTCGATGGCCTTGTTCGCCTGCGCGGCCAGGCCTCGTGCGCGCCGTTCGTGGAGTGCGTAGAACCCGGCTACGGCCTGTACGACGACGGGGTCTCCGCTCATGCCTGAGCCGTCGCTGCGGGCCGCGATCTGTTGCGCTGCCGCGTGCAGCTGCTCGGCATGCTTGCCTGCCTGTCGCAGCGTCTTGTCGGTGAGGTCGGGGGTGATTCGGTATCCGGTCATATGCTGCCGCTCCCACTCATAGGTACCTGTCCATCAGGACGTTCGAGTGCCAGACGCCAACGGGGACGGAGATGACTACGATGAGAAGGCCGAGTCCTGGTCCTTTCAGCGATGCCCAGGTACCCCAACGCCGCGCGGTCTGCACCAGTGAGGCGATGATGACCACGGCGAGCAGGGGAAGCACCCAGATCCAGACCAGCCCAAACATGCTCACGAACCCCCATACGAAACATGCGACGAGCAGCGCAACGTTCGCGAGTACGGACCAGCCTGCGATCGTGGGATCGACGGGCGGCTTCAGTTTGTGCTGACTCGCGTTCCCAGGTGTCGTGTTCATGAGTCGGCGGCGGTCCGGTCCGTGGACGGGCTCACCACGATGACGCTGAGGTTCTGCGGCACTGGCGGTTGATCGGTCCAGAATCCAAGCTCCACGTACCACCCATCGTCGCTCTGGCCGCCGGGACGTCGGTACTCGTACTTACCAGTCGTCTCGTGCCGCGTTGGTTCGTCCGCTGTCCACCCCTCACTCTCCAGGACCTCGGCCATGCGGTCGGCGGCTTGCTCCGGGGTGACGTCGGCGTTGGCGGCCAGCACGATGGTCCCGTGCCACTGCCAGTACTGCCAGGGGTGGTCCTCGAGGTCATGGCTCTCGGCGTTCACAAACCGGTTCTCACTGGCGATGATGTCGTCCTGATAGCGGTCGACTTCCTCGATGGCGGCCATCAGTCGGTCGGCGATCTGCTCGGACTCCTTCTGGTATTCCTCGATCGTCACGTCACTCCTCGGGCCGGGGGAACAAGCCGTCACGGTCATGCCAGGGCACAGACCCACCGTCGTGCATCAGTACCTTGAACGCCTCGCGGCCGATCACCGTGCTGAGGGCGATGCTCACGGTCGACGGCGTCACGTCGGAAGCCGTCAGCCAGACGCCGCCCGCAACCCGTGTGCGGAGCTCCCGGGCGTCGGCCTCCAGTACCTGCAGCTTCTGCCGCACCGGCATCAGCTCGTCGACGTAGGCGTCCATGAGCCCGGCGGCCTGGTCCAGGACATCCCACTCACGATCGCCCGAGGCCTTGACCGGGTCCATCGCGCCGTACAGGTCCTCGCCCTCGGGCGCCTGGTAGTGCTCTCGCAGGCTGGCCCACGCTGTATGCGCATCGCGCGAAGCCTGCCCGACGGACTGACCGGTCTGGCGGCAGAACCGCGCGTTCTCCGATACGTCGTCCAGACTCGTCCACAACGCACCGGAGCGGAACGGGACGCGTCCGGATCGATCAACCCCGACGCGTCGGTCACCTCACTGCTCACAAGCCCTCACCCCCACTCGACACGTCCACTCGGATCGTCCGTCCGGCGTTGCATCTACTGCGTGATGACGTGGGCTTCGCCGACGACGATCTGGGTCTCGTTGGTGAGGTCCAGGGTGAAAGTGCCGGACTGGCCGGCTCCGTGCCAATCGACTACCCAGTGGGACGTGGCCGTCACGGTGTAGGGGTTGCCCTGCTTCTCGTAGCGGTGGCCGCAGTCCGGAGATTCCTTCTTGCCGAAGCTGTCCTGGTAGGGGGTGCCCGCGCCCTGGCAGGTCACGGTGGTCCCGTCGCCCATGTTCCAGTCGATGCTCGCTACTCGTCCGGTCGAGGTCACCGTCGCGGTGCCTGCGGGCGCGGTAGCGACCAGCGGTCCGACGGTCTGGATGCCTGGTTCGTGTACCCACATCCACACGGGCATCCCGACCAGTCCGACGCGGCCGGGCTGGTTCTCGGGCACGATCCCGATGGGAATCTTGGTCGGGTTGGCCTCAGCGAAGGCCTCCCGGGCGATCTGCTCGACGTCGATGCCGCTTTCGGCGGAGGGCGCCCACCACCGCAATATGCAGTCCTCGGGAGGTAGATGGATCCCGGCGGACTGATCACATGCCTCGATCCGCAGGACACACGTCATGATGAAGCCGTCGTCATGCCCCTCCCAGATGCGATCCGTCTTGGCGGGAGGTGGGGCTACCACTGACGCATAGCACTCTCCATTCCAGAGACCGCCCCGGCTGTCCTTGCAGGGCACCTCTCTGGCGCCCTCCCGGCAAACAGGCTCGCTGCCGTTGACGGGAGTCGTGCCCTCGGTCGGTGAGCCGCCTGGTGACCCATCCTCTTTGCCCTCGCAGATCCACCCGTTGCGGCCGTTGGGAACGCAGTTTCCTGAGTCGTTCTCAGGCGCGTCTGTCGCCATGACGGCGGCTGCCGGGGTAATCGCGCTGACCAACACGATCAGGACAGAAAGAGCCAGCGCAGCGAGCGGTCGGAGCGCGTTCGGGATGGGAACGCGGGCCACGTCAGCACTCCTTCTTGGTGTACTTGTCTTCGCGAATTGTCCACCGCTCGCCGGGCTGACCCTGCATCAGGACCTTGCTTATGGACTTCTGAGGACCCGGGTCGGGGACCGGAACGACCTCGCCATCGGCATCGACAGTGTGCGTTCCTGTGCCGTCGACACACACGTCCAGCTTGATCCGGTGTCCGCTGATGGTGTCGGCGAGTGGGTCGCCGACATAACTGGCATCAACCAGGGCGGTCACGTCGCGGTTTCCGACCATCTTGTAACCCTGCTCGGTAAGGAAATCCCACTTCATTCGCTCGTTGCTCAGGATGTCCGGGTCGCCGAGATAGAGCGCGAGTTCCTCGTAGCCATTGGTGCCGGCCTTCTGGTGCTTCTCGTCGATCTCGAGGTACTCCTCGTACCGGCTCAGGGCGTCGGCGATGCGTTCCTGTTCGGCGGCCTCGGCCGGGTCCGTCGGCGTAGGCGACGCCGTCGGTGAAGCGGAAGCGGACGGCGACGCCGTCGGAGGCGTTCCGCCGTCGCTCTGCCCGCCGCAGCCAGACAGGACAACCGCTAGAGCGGTACAAGCGATGATGCCGAACGTGGACGTCGGGCGATTCGGGCGAGCCATGTGTTCTGACAATCCTCTCGGAGCAGGCAGGCTGTCAGAACTTGATGTCGTCGGGGGAGTACTCAAGGGTGACGTCCGGGGCCGGGTCGAAGTACCCGCGTGGGGCATCGTCGAGCAGGCAGTTGCGATCTTCGCGAGGATCGAGGAAGGGTTCCGCAGCCTCGGCGACCTCGGCGTCCATAGTGTTCATCACGACGTCGTCGTTGAGCAGAACGCCCGGCTCCACCATGCGACGACCGTCTTCGATGGTCACTGGTATATCAAGGAGGACGCCGCGCGGGTCTGTGGGCGGTTCAGGGTCTTCTGCGGTGATGTACCAGTCGGCGGCGTAACAGGTGATCACGGTGGCGCTCTTGCCGTTAGGCGCTTCGTCCACATGGATCGGAATCAGCGGACGCGGGCCTGGCGTGAAAGCCCACGCCCTCTCACGGGCGGAGTCCTCAAGATGGGCGTGGGTCTCACGGCGGATGATCGGGGCCGTGTCGCGGAGTGCCGGTGCACTGAAGTCACGCGTGGCGATGGCGATGTCGAGCTCGAGGTAGGAGGTGCGGACCGCCTGGACCCAGGGGTCGTCCTCCAGGGGCCCGGTGGGTTCGCCGTCGGGCCAGATGACCTCGGGCCGCGGATCGGGCTTGACCGAGCCGCATCCCGTCAAGGCCAGGGCCAGGCCGGTTATCAGTGCGGCACCGACGTGGTGGGTGCGGTGGATGGTGCTCATTGAGTAACGATCCCGTCCGATGACTTCGAATAGATGGCTTCGTAGACGCTGTCGAAGGTTCCCGACGCCTCGTTGGCTGACAGACCATCGACGCCCAGTTGTGTGGCAAGCTCGGCGGCGGCATGACCCGTAGCTGCGGCTTCCTCGCGGGCCTTGCCTTCACTATCGACCTGGGCCTCGGCGAGGTTGTTCGTCCAGGCGTCCAGGGCCTCGTCGGTGGCCCAGGCGACGGCTCCCTTCAGGGCGAGCTTCCCGACCTTTTCGACTGGCTCGGGGACCGGGATGGCACCGGCGGCGGTCGAGGCAGCGTTGATCGCCTGCTCGGCGGCCTCATCTTTCCTGTTCATCACTCCGGCCTCGCCGCCGTCGCGGGCGCCAGAGAGGAACGCTTCGAGCTTCACGATCCGGTCGACTGCCTCCCGCGGATCCGTCTGCCCCTTTTGGGCGACCCCAACCAGAGCCTCCTGATACTGGCTCACGCCCTGGGTCAGCATCTCGACGGAAGCCGGGCTCGACGCCGCAGCAGCTGCCACCTCCGCGAGGGCGGCACGTGTGACGTTCGGCGTGGCGCGTGGTTCGCCCTCCAGGCCCGGCAACTCGCTCGGAAGGAAGCCTTCGAGGGCGAGACTCTTCAATTCCTGATCTGTGCTGTACTCGTGGATCGGGTTGTGTGCCAGATGTGGCATCGCGTCCACGGTCCCGCTAGCCAGTTCGATCGTGCCGAGCGTCGATACCTGCTCCGGGATGAACGTCTCGTTCTCGCTCAGGCCGCGCACGGCGTAGGTGGTCATGGTGGCGACCTTCTCCCACACTTCCGGGTCGTAGGCGCCGCTCGTGGGGTCGTAGGAGTTCGGGTCCAGAGGGCCGCCGGTGGCCTCCTGTGCGCCTGACCACAGTGCGGCAACGCCTTCGAACCCGTCGCGTCCGGCGCGTACCGAGGAGTCACGCTCCTGAAAGTAGTACTCCAGGCGGGCCTGCCCTGCGGACTTGTACCCCGAGTCGCTCTCGTCTGTGGGGCTGTACTCGTCGGTGCCGTCGTCGGTGAGCCAGTTCAGTGCCGCGTCGGGGTACTCCCCGAGCGTGGACAGCACCCGCCCCATCGGGTCCTGGAGCCGGGTGGAGTTTCCGTCCTGCCCGGGCGTCAGCGCCTCCAGGGCGAGCACACCGACTTCAGGCCCGATGTGCAGCCACGGCTGCTGCCACCCGATCGGGTCCCGCTCCATCGCGTCCAGCTCCGTGGCCGTCGCTACCGTGAACTCCTCGCCCATCGGGCTGTTCCGATGGTCGCCGAAGAGGAAGCCGACTGCCGAGGCATGTCGCCCGCCTTCCACGCCCCGCAGCATCTCCAGGGCGAACTTCTGCGCCTGCTCTGGCTCCCAGTCCGCCGACGCCGTTGACAGGCCTTCGCGGAGCCGTGTCGCCACCCTTCGGGCAGCCTCCATGTCGCAGCCTGTGGTGAATGCGCTCTGTCCTGCTGCATGCACAACCGTGGCAACCGCCGCTCCACCTGCGCCCGCTATCACTGCTGCTAACGCCGCCTCGTCCTGCCCGAACACCTGCAGCGTCGCGTCAAGCGCGGCGATGTCCGTCCCGGATTCGCTTTCGGCGGCCTGCTCGATCGCGTCCGTGAGCTTGCCCTCGACGATCTGCCGGTCCAGGTCGAGCAGCGGGATCGTGTCGCCCATCGCCTCCTGCTGCCAGCTCTCCAGGCCGTTCCACCATTGCGTCAGCTGCTCCGGCGTCATCGCCTCCAGCTCGTCCCGGTCGCGCATGAACCACTCGCCGTCGTCGGGCGGTGCGCTGCCAAACGGGCTCCCACCCATTGCAAAGGTCAGGGCGGAGATCCGCCCCTCGGCCGCCTCCACGGTCTGCAGGCCGTGCACCAGCGTCTCGATCGCGTCCCGGATCTGCTCGGTCAGTCCCGATATGGTCGCGACGTAGGCCTGGTTCTGCTCGACCGACGGGCGATGCTCACGCCACGAGAGCGTCATCCCCTTGGCCTGTGCAAGCGGCGAGAGGGCCTCAAGCAGCGCGCCCGCCGGCGTGAATTCCGCGACCCGAACGAACGGCAGGTCTTCGGCAGAGACCCAGATCCCCGGCGACACCGTAGCGCGCCACGCCGTGGCCTCGGTCTCCAAGGTCGCGAGTCGCTGCTTCAACCCGCCCACCGTGTCCGTGTAGTTCCGCATCAGCTTGGCACCCCACCGGAGCCGTTCGGAGACGGTCTCCCCGGCGCGGTGTGCAGGATCCATCGCGAGATACAGATGCTCGGCACCTGGTGCCTCGTATACGTCAGGCAACACACCCGACCACCGGCTGCGGATGTCCTGTGCCACCTCGCCCACGGTGTCGGCGAGCTGATCCGCCAGCCGGGCGTGCTCCTCGACCCCGCACAGGCCGAGGGCATGCGACCGATAGGGCCACGCACTCGGGGCGATCAAGCCGCCGGCGTCCGTGAACTCGCTGGTCATGGTCCCAGCTCCCCGCTGGCGAAGCCAGCCCTCGCAGCGGTCGCCTGCAGGTCGATTGCCATCGTCTCGTCCCCGTACTCGATTGCCGTGACCGCTTCGCGTGCTCCGGCAACCACCCGCTCGATCCGACCCTGCATCGACTCGACGGCCGAAGCCTGCTCCTCGAAGAAGGCAACGATCGCGCCCGCGACCTCCGGAGTCCCCGGCTCGCTCGCCGGGTCCAGAGACCCGGCCTGCCGTACCACTCCGTTCAGCGGCTCCGCCATCGCCTCCACATCA
This sequence comes from Promicromonospora alba, assembly GCF_042654905.1. Classification (NCBI taxonomy): domain Bacteria; kingdom Bacillati; phylum Actinomycetota; class Actinomycetes; order Micrococcales; family Promicromonosporaceae; genus Promicromonospora; species Promicromonospora alba. The sequence continues at coordinate 23,451 of NZ_JBHSFI010000005.1, read as the reverse complement.
GACAGCACACCGCGAGCTCCCGGCCCGACACGCCAGCCATCCATCACGAACCACACCTCTCCCAGCACGGGTATTCGCCCGGGCCATAGCCAATTCCCGCCTCGTCTTCCACAGTTCCTATTGCGTGATGACGTGGGCTTCGCCGACGACGATCTGGGTCTCGCTGGTGAGGTCCAACGTAAAGGTGCCGGACTGGCCTGCTCCGTGCCAGTCGACTACCCAGTGGGACGTGGCCGTCACGGTGTAGGGGTTGCCCTGCTTCTCGTAGCGGTGGCCGCAGTCCGGAGATTCCTTCTTGCCGAAGCTGTCCTGGTAGGGGGTGCCCGCGCCCTGGCAGGTCACGGTGGTCCCGTCGCCCATGTTCCAGTCGATGCTCGCTACTCGTCCGGTCGAGGTCACCGTCGCGGTGCCTGCGGGCGCGGTAGCGACCAGCGGTCCGACGGTCTGGATGCCTGGTTCGTGTACCCACATCCACACGGGCATCCCGACCAGTCCGACGCGGCCTGGTTTGTTCTCGGGCACGATGCCGATCGGGATCGCGGTCGGGTTGGCCTCGGCGAAGGCTTCGCGGGCGATCTGCTCGACGTTCACGCTGCCCTCGGGAACGGGCGTCCACCACCGTTGCACGCAGTCCTCAGCGGGCAGGTGGATTCCGGCGGACTGGTCGCATGCCTCGATCCGCAGGACACAGGTCATGATGACGCCCTTGCCGCGGCCCTCCCAGATGGGGTCTGTCTTGGCCGGAGGTGGATCAACGACTGACGCGTAGCAGCGTCCGTTCCACACGCCGCCCTTGCCGTCGCGGCAGGGGACCTCCCTGGTGCCCTCCCGGCAGACCGGTTCACTGCCCTTGACGGGAGCCGTCCCACCGGCAGACGCGTCGCCCGAGGATCCGCCTTGTTCGCCTTCGCAGAACCACCCTTGAAAGCCTGCTGGCCCACAGCTTCCCGTGTCTTGCCCAGGTGCATCGGCTCTTGCACCAGCGCTTGCCGCCGGGGTGCTGGTGAGTGCCAGCGCTAGCGCCGCTACGCCGCAGGTGGTCAGCAGCGCGAGCGTCCGGAGCGCGTTGACGGGGGCTGAGCGCCGCACCTCAGCACGACTTCTTCGTAGAGGTGATCTTGTTGATCGTCCACTGCTCACCAGGCTGACCCTGCATAACGACCTTCAGGACGGATTGGTCCGGGCCGGGATCGGTCACCGGAACGACCTCCCCACCTGCATCAACGAATTCGAATCCGGTTGCGTTGACACACAGGTCAAGGTGTACCCGATGACCGCTGACGGTGTTGGCGAGCGGGTTCCCGTCATACCTGGCATCGACAACGGAGACGATCGGCTTCCGGTCACCGACCATCTTGATGCCGTGCTCGGCGATGTAGTCCCACTTCATCTGCTCGTTTGAGTGAATGTCGGGATGCCCGACGTAGAGCGCGACGTCTTCATAGCCGTGGGTGCCGGCCTTCTGGTGCTTCTCGTCGATTTCGAGGTACTCCTCGTACCGGCGCAGGGCGTCGGCGATGCGTTCCTGCTTGGCGGCCTCGGCCGGATCCGTCGGCGTCGGTGACCCAGTAGGCGACGCGGACGCGGATGCAGATGCGGCCGGGGACGCCGACGCCGGCGCGTCGCTCTGGCCACTGCAGCCAGACAGGACAACCGCTAGAGCGGTACAGGCGATGACGCCGAAGGCAGACGTCGGAAGATTCGGGCGAGCCATGTGTTCTGGCAGTCCTCTCGGGGCAGGCACGCGGGTTGCGCCCCCGCAGCGTATTTGGCCCGGATGGGTCTGTCACGGATTCACCCGCCCGGCCGGAGTGGCCCAGCGGCCGGAACCGGTGTCCGCCGACTGTGACAGCACTGCATAACTATGTATAGTACGGAATATGTCCAGCAGCCAGCTCATCCGAGTCGCCGTCGCCGGCGCGTCCGGTTATGCGGGAGGGGAGGCCCTGCGCCTCCTCGCGGCCCACCCCTTCGTCGAGATCGGCACGCTCACCGCGCACTCGAACGCCGGGTCGAGCCTCGGCGAGGTCCAGCCGCACCTGCGCGGCCTCGCGCACCGCATCCTGGAGCCCACCACGCCGGACACGCTGGGCGGGCACGACGTGGTGCTGCTCGGCCTGCCGCACGGCGCGTCGGGGAAGGTCGCGGCCGAGCTTCCGGACGACGTCCTGGTCATCGACCTGGGCGCCGACCACCGGCTGGAGTCCGCGAGCGACTGGGAGCAGTTCTACGGCTCGGCGCACGCCGGGACCTGGCCCTACGGCCTGCCCGAGCTGATCCACGCAGAGGCGCCCGGTGCCGACGTCGCCACCGCTGCCCGTCAGCGCGACAGGCTGGCCGGCGCGCGCCGCATCGCGGTGCCCGGCTGCAACGTCACGGCGGTCACGCTCGGCCTGCAGCCCGGTGTCGCGGCCGGCGTCGTGGAGCCGACGGACATCGTCGCCGTGCTGGCCAACGGCTACTCGGGCGCGGGCAAGGCGCTCAAGCCGCACCTCCTGGCGAGCGAGGCGCTCGGCGCCGCACAGCCGTACGCGGTGGGCGGCACGCACCGGCACATCCCGGAGATCCAGCAGAACCTGCGGGCCGCCGGCGCGCCCGAGGTGACCATCAGCTTCACGCCCACGCTCGTGCCGATGGCGCGGGGCATCCTCGCGACCGCGACGGCCCCGCTCGCCAAGGGCGTCGACCCGGAGCAGGTCCGCGCCGCGTGGGAGGCCGCGTACGCCGACGAGCCGTTCGTGCACCTGCTCCCGGAGGGCCAGTGGCCCAGCACCGCGATGACGCTGGGCGCCAACACGGCGTGCGTGCAGGTGGCGGTCGACGCCGCTGCCCGCCGGGTCGTCACGATCACCGCCATCGACAACCTCGTCAAGGGGACCGCCGGCGCCGCCATCCAGTCCATGAACCTCGCCCTCGGCCTGCGGGAGACCGCCGGCCTCATCACCGAAGGAGTCGCGCCATGACCGACACCACAGCGGGGGTCACCGCAGCGCAGGGGTTCCGAGCCGCCGGTGTCACCGCAGGCCTCAAGGCCTCCGGCACGCCGGACCTGGCCCTTGTCGTCAACGACGGCCCCGAGCACACCGCCGCCGCCGTGTTCACGAGCAACCGCGTGGTCGGTGCGCCGGTCATGTGGTCGCGTCAGGCGGTCAAGGACGGCGCCGCGCGCGCAGTGGTGCTCAACTCCGGCGGCGCCAACGTGTGCACCGGGCCTGGCGGGTTCCAGGACGCGCACGCCACCGCGGAGAAGGTAGCGGACGAGCTCGGGATCGGCGCGATCGACGTGCTCGTGGCCTCGACCGGCCTGATCGGTGTCCGCCTGGCCGCGGACAAGCTGCTGGCAGGCATCCCCGTCGCGGTGGACACCCTCGCGGCCGACGCCGCCGCGGGGCAGGCCGCCGCCACAGCGATCATGACCACCGACACCGTGGCCAAGACCGCAGTGCGCACCGTCGAGACGCCGTCCGGCACCTTCACCGTCGGTGGCATGGCCAAGGGCGCCGGCATGCTCGCCCCGGCGCTGGCGACCATGCTGTGCGTGATCACCACCGATGCGTCGGTCCCGGCCGAGACAGCGGACGCCGCACTGCGCGCCGCGACCCGGGTCACCTTCGACCGCGTCGACTCCGACGGCGCCATGTCCACCTCGGACACCGTGGTCCTGATGGCCTCGGGCGCCTCCGGCGTGACGCCGGACCTCGACGTGCTCACCGAGGCGGTCACCGCCATCTGCGCCGACCTGGCCCGGCAGCTCATCGCCGACGCCGAGGGCGCGTCCCACGACATCGCGATCACCGTCACGAACGCCACGACCGAGGACGCGGCGCTCGCCGTCGCGCGCGCCGTGAGCCGGTCCAACCTGGTCAAGGCCGCGGTGTTCGGCAACGACCCCAACTGGGGCCGCATCCTGTCGCAGGTCGGCACGGTGCCCGAGGAGGTCGCGCCGTTCGACCCCGCCGAGCTCGACGTGAGCGTCAACGGCGTCCTGGTCTGCAAGGCCGGCGGCGCCTACGAGCCGCCGGAGAAGGTCGACATGGCGGCGGCCCGTGAGGTCACGTTCACCATCGACCTGCACGCCGGCGACGCCGAGATCACGCTCTGGACCAACGACCTCACGCACGACTACGTCCACGAGAACAGCGCGTACAGCACATGAGCAGCGACATCGTGAACGGGCTGCGGCCCGACCAGAAGGCAGAGGTGCTCATCGAGGCCCTGCCCTGGCTGCAGGAGTTCTCCGGCGCGCTCGTCGTCGTCAAGTACGGCGGCAACGCGATGCTCGACGCCGAGCTCAAGGCGGCGTTCGCGCAGGACATGGTGTTCCTGCGGCAGGTGGGGCTGCGGCCCGTCGTCGTGCACGGCGGGGGACCACAGATCAACGCCATGCTCGACCGCCTCGGGATCGCCTCGGAGTTCAAGGGCGGCCTGCGCGTCACCACGCCGGAGGCGATGGAGGTGGTGCGCATGGTCCTGACCGGCCAGGTCAGCCGCGAGCTGGTCGGCCTGATCAACGCGCACGGCCCCGTCGCCGTCGGCCTGTCCGGGGAGGACGGCGGCCTGCTCGGCGCCGAGCGCCGCCACGCGGTCGTCGACGGCGAGCCCGTCGACGTCGGCCTCGTGGGCGACGTCGTCCAGGTGGACCCGCGCGCCGTCGAGGACCTGCTGCAGGCCGGCCGCATCCCCGTGGTGTCCACGATCGCGCCCGACAAGGACGACCCCACCCAGGTGCTGAACGTCAACGCGGACACCGCGGCCTCGGCGCTCGCGGTGGCGCTGGGCGCCAAGAAGCTCATCGTGCTCACCGACGTCGAGGGGCTGTACACGAGCTGGCCCGACAAGGGCTCGCTCGTGGAACGGATCACCGCGCCGGAGCTGGCCGAGCTGCTGCCCAGCCTGGAGTCCGGGATGGTGCCGAAGATGGAGGCGTGCCTGCGTGCGGTCGAGGGCGGCGTGGCCGCCGCGACGGTCATCGACGGACGCCAGCCGCACAGCGTGCTGCTGGAGGTCTTCACCACGCGAGGCAACGGGACGATGGTCGTTCCCGCCCCGTCCGCCCAGAAGGAAGGTGCCGCAGCATGAGCACGCTGATCCCCACCGAGGACGGCTCGGTCCTGTCCGCGAACGGCTCCGTCGCAGCCTGGACCGAGCGGTACACGGGCGCGGTGATGGACACGTTCGGCCCGCCGCAGCGCGTCCTGGTGCGCGGCGAGGGCGCGTACGTGTGGGACGCGGACGGCAAGCGGTACCTCGACCTGCTCGGCGGTATCGCCGTCAACACGCTCGGTCACGCGCATCCGACGCTGACCGCTGCGATCAGCGCCCAGCTCGGCACGCTCGGCCACGTCTCCAACTTCTTCGGGACGCCCGCCCAGATCGCGCTGGCCGAGACGCTGCTGCGGATCGCCGAGGCCCCTGAGGGCTCACGCGTGTTCCTGACCAACTCCGGCACCGAGGCGGTCGAGGCGGCGTTCAAGATGACGCGCCGGGTCGCGTCGTCGTCCGGCGTGGGTACCCGCACGCGGGTGCTTGCGCTCGAGGGCGGCTTCCACGGCCGGTCGATGGGCGCCCTCGCGCTCACCGCGAAGGCCGCCTACCGGGAACCGTTCGAGCCGCTCCCCGGCGGCGTCGAGCACCTGCCGTTCGGTGACCTCGCGGCGCTGGAAGCAGCGTTCTCGCCCCAGGCGATCGCCGAGCGCGGCGAGGTCGCCGCACTGGTGGTCGAGCCCGTACAGGGTGAGGCGGGAGTGCGCCCCCTGCCGCCGGGCTACCTCGTGGCCGCCCGCCGGCTGACCACCACGCACGGCGCGCTGCTCGTCCTGGACGAGGTCCAGACGGGCATGGGCCGGTGCGGTTCCTGGTTCGCCTACCAGCAGCCGGAGATCGGCGGCGGCATAGTGCCCGACGTCGTCACGGTCGCCAAGGGCCTCGGCGGCGGCTTCCCCGTGGGTGCGGTGATCGCGTACGGCGCCGCCGCACGACTGGTGGGCCGCGGCCAGCACGGCAGCACGTTCGGCGGCAATCCCGTCGCCGCGGCCGCCGCGCTCGCGACGATCGGCGTCATCGAGCGCGACGGCCTGCTCACCAACGTGCGGGAGATCGGGGCGCAGCTGCGCCAGAAGATCGAGACGAACGGCAGCCCGCTCGTCAAGGAGGTCCGCGGGCGCGGGCTCCTGCTCGCCGTCGTGCTGAACGAGCCGGTGGCGCCGCAGGTGGCCGCTGCGGCGCTGGAGGCCGGGTTCATCGTGAACGCCGTGGCGCCCGACGCGATCCGGCTCGCCCCGCCCCTGATCCTGACCGCGGACCAGGCCGCAGAGGCCGCCCGCTTCTTCGCGACGCTGGTCGATCCTGTCAAGACCCCTTCCGAGTCCAAGGAGCCTTCCGCATGACCCGCCACTTCCTGCGCGACGACGACCTGACGCCCGCCGAGCAGAAGACGGTCCTGGAGCTCGGCCTCGCCCTGCGCGAGGACCGGTTCGCTCGGCGCCCCCTGGAGGGCCCGCGTGCGGTCGCGTTCATCACGGACAAGCCGACGCTGCGCACCCAGGTGTCGTTCGCGGCGGGTATCGCGGAGCTGGGCGGGTTCCCGCTCGTCGTCGACGGCAACCTCGCCAAGATCGGCGTCCGTGAGTCCATCGCGGACACGACCCGCGTGCTCGACCGGCAGGTCTCCGCGATCGCGTGGCGCACGTTCGGCCAGGACCGCATCGAGGAGATGGCCGCGGTCTCGCGCGTGCCGGTCATCAACGCGCTGACCGACGACTTCCACCCGTGCCAGATCCTCGCGGACCTCCTCACGGTGGCGCAGCACCGCGGGCTCGACGCGCTGCCCGGCACCACGTTCGCCTACGTGGGCGACGCCGCGAACAACATGGGCAACTCCTACCTGCTGGGCTGCGTCACGGCGGGCATGCACGTGCGGATCGCGGGCCCGGAGGGCTACCTGCCAGACGCCGCTGTGGTCGCCCGCGCGCACGAGATCGCCGGCGAGACCGGCGGCTCGGTGACCGTGACGACGTCCGCCGAGGAAGCAGTCGCGGGGGCCGACGTCGTGGCCACCGACACGTGGGTCTCGATGGGCGACGAGGCCGAGGCCGAGGAGCGCGCCAAGCCGTTCTGGGACTACCAGCTGGGCGCGGACCTGCTCGCGGGCGCCGCCGAGGGCGCGCTCGTGCTGCACTGTCTGCCCGCCTACCGCGGCAAGGAGATCACCGCCTCCGTTATCGACGGCCCGCAGTCCGTCGTCTGGGACGAGGCGGAGAACCGGCTGCACGCGCAGAAGGCGCTGCTGACCTGGCTGCTGGGGCAGGGCTGATGGTCATCAAGCAGACGGTGACCACCGCGACGACCGCGACGACGAAGGCGGCCCGGCACGCCCGGATCACCGAGATCGTGACGCGCAACGCCATCCACTCGCAGGCCGAGCTGGCCGAGGCGCTGGCGGCCGACGGCGTGAGCGTCACGCAGGGCACCCTCTCGCGCGACCTGATCGAGCTGCAGGCCGAGAAGGTGCGCGGCTCGGACGGCACCCTCGTCTACGCGGTCCCGGGTGAGGGCGGGGACCGCAGCACGCAGTCGGACGCGAGCGAGGAGTACCTGTCCGCGCGGCTGACCAGGCTCGCCAAGGAGCTGCTGGTCTCCGCGGAGTCGTCCGGCAACCTCGTCGTCCTCCGAACCCCGCCGGGGGCAGCGAACCTGCTGGCCTCGGCGATCGACCACTCGGTGTTCCCGGGGATGCTCGGCACCATCGCCGGCGACGACACGATCCTCGTCATCGCGCGGGACGCCGACGGCGCCGCGCTGGCGGGCCGCTTCCTCGCGCTGAGCACCTGATAACACTTCACAATCGCACCTGACACACCACCACCGGAAAGAGATCGTCAATCATGACTGAACGCGTCGTGCTCGCCTACTCGGGCGGCCTGGACACCTCCGTCGCCATCGGCTGGATCGCTGAGGCCACCGGGGCCGAGGTGGTCGCCGTGGCCGTCGACGTCGGCCAGGGTGGCGAGGACATGAACGTCATCCGCAAGCGCGCGCTGGACTGCGGCGCCGTCGAGGCGTACGTCGCCGACGCGCGCGACGAGTTCGCCAACGAGTACTGCATGCCCGCGCTGCGGGCCAACGGCCTGTACCTCGACCGCTACCCGCTGGTCTCGGCCATCTCCCGGCCGGTCATCGTGAAGCACATGGTGGCGGCGGCCCGGCAGTTCGGCGCCTCGACCGTCGCGCACGGCTGCACCGGCAAGGGCAACGACCAGGTCCGCTTCGAGGTGGCCACCACCTCGCTCGCGCCCGATCTGAAGTCGATAGCGCCCGTGCGCGACCTCGCGCTGACCCGCGAGAAGGCCATCGACTACGCGGAGAAGCACGACCTGCCGATCGCGACGACGAAGAAGAACCCCTTCTCGATCGACCAGAACGTGTGGGGCCGTGCGGTGGAGACGGGCTTCCTCGAGGACATCTGGAACGAGCCCACCAAGGACGTCTACTCCTACACGGACGACCCGACGTTCCCGCCCGTGGCGGACGAGGTCATCATCACGTTCGAGCAGGGCGTGCCCGTGGCGCTCGACGGTGTCGCCGTCACCCCGCTGCAGGCCATCCAGGAGATGAACCGCCGCGCCGGCGCCCAGGGCGTCGGCCGGATCGACATCGTCGAGGACCGCCTCGTCGGCATCAAGTCCCGCGAGATCTACGAGGCCCCCGGTGCCATCGCGCTCATCGCGGCGCACCAGGAGCTGGAGAACGTCACCGTCGAGCGGGAGCAGGCCCGGTTCAAGCGCCAGGTGGAGCAGCGCTGGAGCGAGCTCGTCTACGACGGCATGTGGTTCTCGCCGCTGAAGAAGTCGCTCGACGTCTTCATCGACGACACCCAGAAGTACGTCTCCGGCGACATCCGCATGGTCATGCACGGCGGCCGGGCCACCGTCACGGGACGCCGCTCGGAGCAGTCGCTCTACGACTTCAACCTCGCCACCTACGACGAGGGCGACGCGTTCGACCAGTCGCAGGCCCGCGGGTTCATCGAGATCTACGGCCTCACCGCCAAGCTCGCCGCTGCGCGCGACGAGAAGTTCGGCAACGGCGTGGACCTGGGGGTCGGGGCGCTGTGACGGAGCACGACGGCACACCCCAGGACGCGGCGGGGCAGGACGCGCCGGGCCAGGACGTCGCGGGTCACGATGCTGCGGGGCAGGGCGTCGCGCAGCCGGCGTCGTCCGGCACCGTCGGCGCGCACTCCGGCGAGAAGGTCGCCCTCTGGGGCGGCCGGTTCGCCGGCGGCCCGTCGCCGGAGCTCGCCGCGCTCTCGCAGTCGACGCACTTCGACTGGCGGCTCGCGCCCTACGACATCGCCGGCTCCAAGGCGCACGCCCGGGTCCTGGCGGGCGCCGGCCTGCTCACCGAGCCGGAGCTGGCCAGGATGATCGACGCCCTCGACATGCTGGAGCAGGACGTCGCCTCCGGCGCCTTCCTCCCGGTGCTCGACGACGAGGACGTGCACACCGCCCTCGAACGCGGCCTGCTGGAGCGCGCCGGGGACGAGCTGGGCGGCAAGCTCCGCGCGGGCCGGTCCCGCAACGACCAGATCGCCACGCTCGTGCGGCTCTACCTGCGCGACCAGGCGCGGACCATCGCCGCGCAGCTCCTGGACCTGGTGGACGAGCTGATCGCCCAGGCGGAGGCCGCGGGCGACGCGCCCATGCCGGGCCGCACCCACCTGCAGCACGCCCAGCCGGTCCTGCTGGCGCACCACCTCCTCGCGCACGCCTGGCCGATGCTGCGCGACGTCGACCGTTTCCTCGACTGGGACGTGCGCGCCTCGAAGTCGCCGTACGGCTCCGGCGCGCTCGCGGGCTCGTCCCTCGGGCTGGACCCGGCGGCCGTCGCCGCGGACCTGGGGCTGGAGGGCGGGCCGGTCGAGAACTCGATCGACGGGACCGCCTCGCGCGACGTCGCGGCGGAGTTCGCGTTCGTCGCCGCGATGATCGCCGTCGACCTGTCGCGGATCGCGGAGGAGGTCATCCTCTGGAACACCAAGGAGTTCGGGTTCGTCCGGCTGGACGACGCGTACTCGACGGGCTCGTCGATCATGCCGCAGAAGAAGAACCCGGACATCGCCGAGCTCGCGCGCGGCAAGGCCGGCCGCGTGATCGGCGACCTTACCGGCCTGCTCACCACGCTCAAGGGCCTCCCGCTCGCGTACAACCGCGACCTGCAGGAGGACAAGGAGCCGGTGTTCGACCAGGTGGCGACGCTCACCACCGTGCTGCCCGCGTTCTCGGGCATGGTGCGGACCATGGTCTTCGACACCGACCGGATGGCGGAGCTCGCCCCGCAGGGCTTCTCGCTCGCCACCGACATCGCCGAGTGGCTCGTCCGGCAGGGCGTCCCGTTCCGGGTCGCGCACGAGGTGGCCGGTTCCTGCGTGCAGGAGTGCGAGGCCCGCGGCATCGAGCTGTGGGACCTGTCCGACGAGGACCTGGCGAAGATCTCGGAGCACCTCACCCCGGAGGTGCGCGGCGTCCTCTCGGTAGAGGGCTCGCTGGCCTCGCGCGACGCCGTGGGCGGCACCGCCCCGGTGCGCGTCCGGGAGCAGATCGAGCAGGCGAAGGAGCGCTCCACGGAGTACCGCTTCTGGGCCCAGCCGTGACGGTCTCACCCGCCGTGCTCGGCGACCTGCTGAGCCGGATCCGGTCCGCCGACGCGCGCCTCGTGTGCGTCGACGGACCGGCCGGCTCCGGCAAGACGACGCTGGCCGCCCAGCTGGGCGACGCGTTCGAGGCCCCGGTGGTCCACATGGACGACCTCTACGAGGGCTGGGCAGGCGGCCCGGACGCGGGTGCCGCCAACCTGCGCCGGTGGGTCCTCGACCCGCTGGCGGCGGGGGAGCCCGTCCGCTACCGGCGGTACGACTGGGTGGAGGACGACTGGGCCGAGTGGCACGACGTCCCGCCGTCCACCCATCTCGTGGTGGAGGGGTGCGGCGCGGCGGCGCGCCAGGTGGACGCGCTGGGCGCGTTCCGCATCTGGGTCGAGGCGGACGACGTCGAGCGGCTGCGCCGCGGTCTGGAGCGCGACGGCGACGACGCCCGCGAGCACTGGCTGCGCTGGATGGCCGACGAGGCGGCCCACTACGAGCGAGAGAGCACCCGCGTCCGCGCGGACGTCCGCCTGGACGGTTTCGGCGAGCTCACGCCGTAGTCGGCGCCTGCCGCTCGTCCGGTCGGACGTCAAGCATGCCTGCGCTGTTTCGGTAGGTTTAGCCGGTGACATTCCTGGAACCGCTGGACCCGGCCGCTGACCCGCGCGAAATCGGTCCCTATCGACTGCTCGGCCGCTTGGGACGTGGGGGGATGGGAGCCGTTTATCTGGGCCGTTCTCGCGGTGGTCGCGAGGTCGCGCTCAAGGTGATCCGGGGCGAGCTTGCCGCCGACCAGCACTTCAGGCAGCGCTTCGAGCGGGAGGTCGCCGCCGCGCGCCGGGTCGGCGGTTTCTACGCCGCCGAGGTGGTCGACGCCGACACCGAGTCCGACCGGCCCTGGATGGCCACCAACTACATCCACGGCCCCTCGCTCCAGGCCGCCGTCGACACGCACGGCCCGCTGCCGATCGAAGCCGTCCTGGCGATCGGTGCCGGTCTGGCCGAAGGGCTCCAGGCCATCCACGCCGCTGGACTGGTGCATCGCGACCTGAAGCCCGCCAACATCATCATTGCGGCCGACGGTCCTCGCGTCATCGACTTCGGCATCACCAGGGCGCTCGACGTGACCTCGTTCACCAGTGCTGACGCCCTGATGGGGACGCCCGCGTACATGCCGCCGGAGCAGGCGCTCGGGCACCCCGTCGAGGCGGCCGGTGACGTGTTCGCGTTCGGTGGTGTCCTGACCTTCGCTGTCTCGGGTCATAACCCGTTCGGCACCGGTCGGCTGGAGACCATGGTCTACCGGGTGGTGCACGGCGAACCGGACATGACGGGAGTCCCCGACGAGCTGAAGTCCATGGTGCTGGCCTGTCTCGCCAAGGATCCGGCGGCCAGGCCCCAGGTGCCGCAGGTGCTGGACTGGCTCGCCGACTCGGACGACGCGGCCACGGTGATGGCCCGGGCGGCGTCGAACCGGCCGTGGCTCACCGCTGGGATCGCCACGATGATCGCTGAGCGCAACGGGACCGGCACGACCGGGCCGCTGCCGCTCGCGCAGCCTGGGCAGTCCACGGCCGGGCATGTCCGTCCCGCAGCTCCCGAGCCGGTCCCGGTCCCGGTCCCGGCACGGTCGGCGGGCCCGCTGCGGAGTGAGCAGGCCATGTCGTCCCCGGCGTCGGACATCCCGATCGCCGTTGCGGAGACCCATTTCCGGGGCGAGGCGGACGCGACCGAGCTGAGCCGGCCCGATGCGCAGTCGCCCGCACCGGTGACGGAGCACGGCGCGAGCCGCCGCAGCTGGATCTGGCCCGTCGTGGCTCTCGCGGGCGTTCTTGTGCTCGCCGTCGGCGGGTTCTTCCTGCTGCGGTCGCTGCTTCCTGGGAGTGACGCCCCTCTGGAAGGAACGGGCGGTGGTGCGAGTCCTGGCGTCACGGACGCCAACGCGGACGCGGACACGGACGCGGACGCCGACCCGTCCGAGGCCGCGAACGGCGCCCCCGCGAACGAGGGCCAGTTCACTGCGGCCGACTGTCCGGCTCCGGTGCAGGAGTCTCGGGCGACCTACTCGCTTCCCGAGGACGAGTCGGCCTCCGAGAACCGGACATGGCACGCCACGCTCAAGACCTGCGTGGGTGACATCGAGGTCGAGCTCGACGGGGTCTCCGCGCCGGCCGCCGTCGCGGTCTTCGTGGAGCTCGCCCGGGCCGGCTACTACGACGGCACCGGATGCCACGAGCTCAAGACCGCCAATCCGTACCGCCTGAAGTGCGGGGACCCCACCTTCACCGGTACGGGGAGCCCGGGCTTCGTGTTCGGGCCGCCGGAGAACGTCCCGCAGGACGGCGTGTATCCGGCAGGCAGCCTCGTCATGGCATTCAACGACGAGGGACTCTCGAGCGCTCAGTTCTCCCTCCTGTACGACGACTCCGAGCTCCCCGGGAACAAGGGACACACCGTGTTCGGCAAGGTCACCACGGGCATGGAGATCCTGAAAGCAGTCGCGGAGCAAGGGAGCAAGGGCAACGCGCAACCGGTGCAGCCGGTGACGATCACCAGCATCGAGCTGGAGTAGCCCAGCCGTACGGGCGGCCGTCCATACCTAGATCAACCATGCCTAGGAGTGCTAGGGTTCCAACCCCTAGCACTCCTAGGCATTGGAGAATCTGAGTGCACATCGACAAAGATCTGGTGGCGGCCTCGGCCACACCGCTCGTCCTCGGCATCCTGGCCGACGGCGAGTCCTACGGCTACGCGATCGTCAAACGCGTCAACGAGCTCTCCGGCGGGCGCATGCAGTGGACCGACGGGATGCTGTACCCCTTGCTGCACCGCCTGGAGCGGCTCGGGTACGTGGAGGCGAGCTGGGGCACCTCGGAGGCAGGACGCCGCCGCAAGCACTACGCGATCACACCGGCCGGCCGCGAGACGCTCGCCGACCGGCAGCAGCAGTGGTCAGTGGTGGCCGACGCCCTGAAGCAGGTGTGGCAGGACGTCCAGCGACCTCCCGTCGTCGTAGAAGGGTGGGCATGATGAGCACCAACCCCGAGCTCGAAGCACAGATCGACCAGTGGCGCGGCTACGTCCAGCGCCGTCGGGCCATCTCGGCGAGCGACGTCGAGGAGATGGAGGACCACCTGCGCGAGCAGGTGACCGACCTGACCAGCACCGGGCTCCACGACGACGAGGCCTTCCTGGTCTCCGTCAAGCGCATGGGCAACCTCGACGAGGTCTCCCGCGAGTTCGCCCGCGAGCACTCCGACCGGCTGTGGAAGCAGCTCGTCCTCGTCCCCGAACCGTCCGACGGCGGCGCGCGGTCCTGGCGCGAGCTCGGCGTCGTCCTGGCGCTCGCGCTGGGCGCGGGAGCCGCGGTCAAGCTGGGCGTCGAGCTGTTCGCCGACGAGATGGTGGTCGTGCGCAACATCGGGCTGCTGGTGCTCCCGTTCCTCGCCGGGTACTTCGCCTGGAAGCGCAAGCTCACCTGGCAGGTCGGCGCGGCGCTCCTGGTCCCGTTCGCGCTGCTCGCGGTGGTGCTGAACGTCTACCCGTTCGACCCGGACGGCTCGACCCTGTTCCTCGCCGCGAGCCACTCGATAGTCGCCCTGTGGGCGCTGGTCGCCGTCGCGTACGCCGGCGGCAGATGGCGGTCCGACGCCCGCCGCATGGACTACGTCCGCTTCACCGGCGAGCTCGCCATCTACTTCGTCCTGCTGGCCCTGGGCGGGGGAGTGCTGATCGGGCTCACGCTCGGCACCCTCGGCCTGGTCGGCGTCGACTTCGAACCCGTCCTCGAGTCCTGGATCCTGCCGTTCTGCGTGCCGGGCGCCCTCATCGTCGCGGCCTGGCTGGTCGAGGCCAAGCAGAACGTCGTCGAGAACATCGCGCCGGTCCTGACCCGCGTCTTCACGCCGCTGACCATCGTGATGCTGCTCGTGTTCCTCGGCGTCTTCGCGACCACGGGTGGCCTGCTCGACGTCGACCGCGAGCTGCTCATCCTCATGGACGCGGTACTCGTGCTGGTCCTGTGCCTGCTGCTCTACTCGATCTCCGCCCGCGACTCGCTCGCGCCGCCCGGCCTGTTCGACGTCCTCCAGCTCGTGCTGGTGGTCGCGGCGCTCGCGGTCGACGCGGTCACCCTGAGCGCGATGCTGACCCGCATCGCCGAGTTCGGGTTCAGCGCCAACAAGGTGGCGGCCCTGGGCCTCAACCTGGTGCTGCTGGTGCACCTGGCCTGGTCGGCCTGGCTGACCGTCGGATTCCTCCGGGGCGCACGGACGTTCGCCCCGATCGAGCGGTGGCAGACGCGGTACCTCCCGGCGTACGCCGTGTGGGCGCTCATAGTGGTCGTGATCTTCCCGCCCGCCTTCGCGTTCGCCTAGCGGGTCCGTGCATGATCGGGCCATGAAGTCTCCCGAGGTGATCCTCAGCAGCGTCCCGGGCAGGGACTGGTACCTGCGACCAGTTCTCGACGTCGCCCGGGACCTGCTGGGGGCCACGCTCACGACGCGCACGCCCGACGGCGTCGTCTCCCTCCGCCTCACCGAGGTGGAGGCATACGACGGCGCCACCGACCCCGGCTCGCACGCCTATCGCGGCCCCAACCGGCGGAACGCGACGATGTTCGGCGAGCCGGGACGGCTGTACGTGTACCGCCACCTCGGCCTGCACCACTGCGTGAACGTGGTGTGCGGGCCGGAGGGGGAGGCCTCGGCGGTGCTGGTCCGGGCCGGCGAGGTGGTGGACGGCGCGGACCTGGCCCGCTCCCGCCGCCTCGCGTCGGGCGTGGTCCGGACCGACCGCGACCTCGCCCGCGGCCCGGCCCGCCTGGCGGTCGCCCTGGGCCTCGACCTGCCCGCCGATGGCGTGGACGTCACCGATCCCGACGGCGCCGTGGTGCTCGCCCGTCCGCCGGTCGAGCCGTCCTCGTTGGCCGAGCCAGCCCCGGTGGTCGAGCCTGTCGAGACCCCCGCCGCCGTCCGCACCGGCCCACGCGTAGGCGTGAGCGGCGACGGCGGCCGCGCCGACCTCTTCCCCTGGCGCTTCTGGCTGGACGCCGAGCCGACCGTCTCGCTCTACCGCAAGGCCTGACCGAGCAATCAGCGAGCCTCGGGGTACGTCTCCTTCAGCACCCGGGCCAGGTGCCGCACGATCTCGCGCGGCCCCGACCTCGTGGTACTCCGCTCGACGTCGCTGTTGTAGTTCGTGTTGGTGTTCACGTCGTACGTCAGGACGCGGCCGTCAGCGGTCCGGATGTTCTCGATCCCCGCCACCTCGATCCCGTGCCGCCGCGTGAACTCCAGGTACTTGGCGACCACCGGGTCGTCGTAACCCTCACGCTCGGAGAACAGGCCCCAGTCCTCGTCGGGCGCCATGGAGATGGTCGCGCCCACCGGCGGGATCGGCCGGCCGGTCTCCGGGTCGATCGCGCACGCGTCGGCGGGGCAGAGCTGGAACCCGCCGCGCTCCGTGTCGCCGCGTACGGCGTAGACCATCTCGCCGCCGACGATCTCGACGCGGGTGATGCCGCCGTCGGCCGCGACCACGTACTCCTGGATCAGCGTGATGCCGTCGACGGGCTCCTCGTACTCGTCGGAGCCCACGTAGTCGGCGAGGTCGTCGAACGACTCGAACTTGCGCACACCGAGACCCTTGCCGCCCTGGTTGTGCTTGGTGACGAACGGGGTGGGGAACCCCTGCGCGGCCTTCAGCACCTGCTCACGCCCGACGGCGGCCACGGTGCGGGGCGTGTCGATCCCGGCGGCGCGCAGCGCGGTGAGCTGGTCCACCTTGCTGACCTCGAGCTCCAGCACGCGGCGGCCGTTGACGGTGCGCCGTCCGGAGGCCTCCAGCCAGGACAGCACCGCACGCGAGTAGTCCTTGGTGAGCCCGTGGTCGCGCGTGTGGCTGCTCGCCGAGATGCGCGACCAGAAGACGCCCTCCGGCGGTGCCTCGTCGAGGTCGAGCACGCCGTCCGTCAGCACCCACTCGACGTACTCGACCCCCTCGGCGGCGAAGGCCTCCGCGAACGGGGGAAACCACTCGGGGTTCTCGTGCAGGGCATAGATCTTGGGGGTGCTCACAGGAATCTTCCGAACGCTCGGCTGCCGTCAGGGGACGCATCAATCCTGGCACGCGAGCCTGGGCGGCCGGTTGTGTCCTGCGGCACAGGGGCACAGGGGCACAGGGGCGCCGGACGACGGAGCGACGAAGGCCGGTCCCCGAGCCATCGGGGACCGGCCTCCGCTCCAGGAGCTCCTCGAGCTACCGGTGGTCAGCCGCCTGCGGTGCTCCGGCCGCCTCCGCCGCATCGACCGGCTCGCCGGCAGCGTCGTCGGCAGTCTCCGGCGCCACGTCGACCTGCGCCAGCGAGCGCCGCGCGGCCGGCACGGCGAGGATCCCGCCGAGCACGGCGACCAGCAGGGCGCCGGCCAGGATCAGTAGCGACTCCACGGAGAACCGGTCGGCCAGGGGGCCGAACACGACCATGGACAGCGGCATCGCGACGGTCATCACGATCCCGACGAAGCCGAACACCCGGCCCTGCATCTCGGGCTCCACACGCTCCTGGAGGATCGTGAACGCCGGCGTGTTGAGGGTCGCGAACGTGATGCCGATCAGTAGGCCGAACCCGAAGAACACCCACATGTTCGTGGAGAAGCCAAGTCCCGCGACGAGCACACCCGTGGCCACCACGGAACCCACCATGAGCCGCACCCGGCGCTTGATCCGCGGACCCACGGTGGCCATGATGATGCCGCCCAGCAGCATGCCGCCGCCCCAGAACAGCTCGTTGGCGGTCAGCTTCCACACCTCGTCGCCGAACGTGCGGGTGACCATCAGCGGCGTGAGGTAGCTCGGTGCGCCGACCAGGAACATCACCAGGGCGAACAGCGAGACCAGCCACTTCACGGGCCCGTTCGAACCGATGTACCGCACACCCGCGACGAGGTCGCCGAAGTAGCTGACCGGTCCGCTCTCGGCGTCGGACCGCACCAGACGGGGCACGGTGACCAGGGCGAGCATCCCGACGCCGATGAGCGCGGTCGCCGCGTCCACGAAGAACACCGTGACGATGTCGAAGGACGCATAGACCACGGCCGCCAGGGCGGGGGCGAGCAGCATCATCCCCGACTGGATGGACTGGAAGATGCCGTTGACGCGCATCAGCTGATCGGCCGGCGCGATCTGCGGGATCATCGCGCTCACCGCGGGCGTCTGGATGCCCGCGAAGGTCGATCGGACGGCCAGCGCGACGTAGATGACCCACAGGTCGTCGACGCCGCTGACCATCAGCAGGGCCAGTCCGAGCGTGACCACGGCGATGGTCGTGTCGGCGCCCATGATCAGGAGCTTGCGGGAGTGCCGGTCGGCCCACACCCCGCCGAAGATCGACATGACCGCCTGCGGCAGCATGCCGAAGACGATGCTCATCATGAGCACGGCCCCGGACTGGGTCTCGATGGTCAGGTGCCACATGACGGCGAACATGACCAGCATGGACCCGAGCAGCGAGATCGTCTGTCCGGTCAGGAACAGCGCTACGTTCCGCTTCCAGCCGGGCATGTCGTTGTCGGTCATGATTCCAGCCTGCCTGACCGGAAGGCTGAACGCTGAGGCTTTTTCGTTTCCATGGAACGTCCGACGACGACGCGCACCTGAACTCATCGCACGGCAGCTCGTCGTGGTGGCTTCTCACGCAGAGCAATGGCAGAGGATGGTGAGCCGCCGACTGCCTGGACCGCGCCAGAACGCTGCCGCCGGTGAACTTCAGCCCCGACGAGGCGGTCGCTGTCGCCGTCGCGCTGGGCGGTATGGCCGGGACGCCGTTCGCGGCCGCGGGGTCGACGGCGCTGCGCAAGATTCTCGCGGCCATGCGGGACGACGACGCGACTGCCGCCCACGACCTCGCAGGCCGTGTGCACCTGCTCGGGGTGCCACAGGAGGTGCCCCCGGTTCCCGCGGTCCTCGCCCACGCGATCTCCGCGCGCAGGGTCCTGCGTCTGCGGTACAAGGACCGTGCGGGTAGCGGGACCACGCGTGACGTCGAGCCGCTCGGTTATGTCGGGTCGTCCACCGGGTGGTACCTGCTGGCCTGGTGTCGGCTGCGCGACGGGATCCGCGCCTTCCGCCTCGACCGCGTCGACGGTGTCACGGCAACCAGCGAGCGTGCGCCCCCGGAGGGTCGTCCGGCCGGAAGACGTCCAGGTCCCGGAGGGGGAGGTCCACCACCATGAACCACACGGCCCTCGCCTCAGTGCGCCTCATCACCGACGACGTCGACCGGCTGACGGCCTTCTACGAGCACATCACCGGTGTCACGGCGGACCGGCCGTCACCGGAGTTCGCCGAGCTGCGCACGGACAAGGGCACGCTCGCCATCGGCAGCACCCGCACGGTCCAGCTCTTCGGCCCGGGCTCCGCGGGACCTGCGGACAACCGCACGGCCATCGTGGAGTTCCTCGTCGACGACGTGGACGCGCTGTTCGCCAGGGTCGGCGACACGGTCGAGACCGTGACCGCACCGACAACGATGCCGTGGGGCAACCGGTCGCTGCTCGTGCGAGACCCGGACGGCACCCTGGTGAACTGCTTCACGCCCGTGAGCCCGGAGGCGCAGGCCAGATTCGCGTAGGTGCCGGGCGGAATGAAGGCGAGCCCCGCACCGCCGTCGGGCAGACTAGGACCTGCGGACCCACGAAGGGCACGCCGTGCGGCCCGCCCGGGCCGCACCCACACGAAACAAGGAGCAACCACGGTGACCGACATCCTCGACGAGCTGCAATGGCGAGGCCTGGTGGCACAGTCCACCGACGAGGCCGCGCTGCGTTCTGCGCTGTCGGAGGGCACCGTCGACTATTACGTGGGCTTCGACCCCACCGCGCCGTCCCTGCACATCGGCAACCTGGTCCAGATCCTGACCGCACGCCGCCTGCAGGACGCCGGGCACCGGCCGACCGCGCTGGTCGGCGGCGCGACCGGGCTCATCGGCGACCCGAAGATGGCGGGCGAGCGCACGCTCAACGACCCGGAGGTCGTCGCGGGCTGGGTGGAGCGCATCCGCGGCCAGATCGAGCCGCTGCTCATCTGGGACGGACCCAACGCCGCCACGATGGTGAACAACCTGGACTGGACGTCGGGGCTGTCGGCGATCGCGTTCCTGCGCGACATCGGCAAGCACTTCCGGATGAGCACCATGCTCGCCAAGGACACGGTCGCCCGGCGGCTCAGCTCGGACGAGGGCATCAGCTTCACCGAGTTCAGCTACCAGGTGCTGCAGGGGATGGACTTCCTCGAGCTCTACCGGCGACGCGGGGTGACCCTGCAGACGGGCGGCAGCGACCAGTGGGGCAACCTGCTCGCGGGCGTCGAGCTGGTCCGCAAGGCCGAGGGGGTGAGCGTCCACGCGCTCACCACGCCGCTCATCACCAAGGCCGACGGCACCAAGTTCGGCAAGACGGAGGGCGGCGCCGTCTGGCTCGACCCGGACATGACGAGCCCTTACGCCTTCTACCAGTTCTGGCTCAACCAGGCGGACGCCGACGTCGTGAACTACCTCAAGGTGTTCACCTTCCGCAGCCGGGAGGAGATCGCGGAGCTGGAGCGCGAGGTCGCCGAGCGGCCCTTCGCCCGCGAGGCCCAGAAGGCGCTCGCGGGCGACGTCACCACGCTGGTGCACGGCGCCGCCGCGACCGAGGCGGTCATCACGGCGAGCCAGGCGCTGTTCGGTCGCGGCGAGCTGGACGGTCTGGACGAGCGAACTCTCTCCGGCGCTGTGAGCGAGCTGCCACGGGTGACCGCCAAGGCGGGTGACCTCGTCGTGGACCTGCTGGCGGGCTCGGGGATCGTCGCCTCCAAGGGCGAAGCGCGCCGCGCGATCAAGGAGGGTGGTGCCTACGTGAACAACGTCAAGGTCACCGCCGAGGACCAGGCCTTGACGACCGAGGACCTGCTGCACGGCAGGTTCGCCGTCCTGCGGCGCGGGAAGAAGACGCTGGCGGTCGCCGCGTCGGAGTGATGACACCCGGTACGACCGCCTGACCGGCCGGTGCGTATGACGGCGGTCGCCTGCTGACAAGCGGGCGACCGCCGTTTCGTTTGCCCGCACGTTGCTGATGCCGATTCTTGCCCGATATCGGGCAAGAAGTTGCTCAACTGGATCGGGATGGGCAAGTCTCACGGCATGAGGACGTCTTCCGACCTCGTCGCCCACGTGGCGGCGTCCACAGGACTCACGCCCGCCGAGGCGGCACGGGTGATCGGCGACGTCGTGGCGTACTACGCCACCCCGGTCGAGGAGATCGTCCGGCGGCGGCACGCCGAGCTCAAGACCCATGGGGCCAAGAACCCCGAGATCTTCGCGCGCATCGCCGCCGAGCTGGAGCACCGGGTCGTCGCGGCGCCCCGGCTCAGCGAGCGGCAGCTGCGCCGGATGATCTACGGCTGAAGGAGAACAGACATGTGCGGAATCGTCGGTTACGTGGGGGGCCAGAACGCGGCCCCGCTGCTCGTGGAGGCGCTCGGCCGGCTGGAGCACCGGGGGTACGACTCGGCGGGCGTCGCCGTCGTCGGCTCCCAGCTGCGGGTGACCAAGCGCGCGGGGCGGGTGCGTGACCTCGCCGAGGTGCTGCCCAAGCGGATGCCCGGTCGCGTCGGCATCGGCCACACGCGCTGGGCCACGCACGGCCCCGCGACGGACGCCAATGCCCACCCGCACACGGACGCGAGCGGCACGGTGGCCGTGGTGCACAACGGCATCGTCGACAACGCCGCGGCGCTGCGCGCACGGCTCACCGACGAGGGAGTGTCGCTCGCGAGCGACACCGACACCGAGGTGTTCGCCCATCTCATCGCCCGGTCGGACGCCGACACGCTCGAGGGCAAGGTCGTGGACGCGCTGGATGCGGTGGAAGGCACGTACGGGCTGGCCGTCGTGCACGCCGACTTCCCGGACCGCGTGGTGGTGGCCCGCAACGGCAGCCCGCTGCTGGTCGGGGTGGGGGACAAGGAGATGTTCATCGCCTCCGACCTCGCGGCACTGGTGCGGCACACCACCACGGTGGCGCACCTGAACGACGGCGAGCTGGCGACCGTGACGGCGTCGGGCTTCACGACGTTCCGCCGCGACCTGACGCGGACGCAGACCACGGCGCGCGAGGTCGACGTCGACCCCAGTGCCTACGAGCACGGGCAGATCGACGGGCGCCCCCGCATGTACACGGAGATGCTCGAGCAGCCGGCCAGCGTGGAGCGCGCGCTGCGCGGGCGCCTGGACGAGCGGTTCGCCACGGCCCACCTGGGCGGGCTCGACATGGACGCCCGCGAGCTGCGCGCCGTACGACGCGTCAAGATCCTGGGCTGCGGATCGGCGTACTACGTGGGACAGATGGGCGCGTCCCTCATCGAGGAGCTCGCGCGCATCCCCGCCGACGCGGAAGCGGCGAGCGAGTTCCGCTACCGCAGCCCGGTGATCGAGCCTGACACCCTGTACGTGGCGGTGAGCCAGTCGGGCGAGACCATCGACACCCTGCTGGCGGTGGAGGAGATCCGCCGCAAGGGTGGCCGGGTCATCGGCCTGGTCAACGTCGTGGGCTCGGCGATCGCCCGGGCCTGCGACGGAGGGATCTACCTGCACGCCGGACCGGAGATCGCCGTCGCCTCCACCAAGGCGCTCACCACGATGTTCGTGGGCTTCGCGCTGCTGGCGCTCCAGCTCGGCCGCGTCCGCGACCTGTCCGTCGCCGACGGACGCCGGCTCGTGGCGGGCCTGCAGAACCTGCCGGCACAGATCGAGCAGGTGCTCGACGGCGAGGCGCGTATCGCTGAGGCGGCCAAGGCGCTCGCTGCCGCCGAGAGCCTGTTCTTCGTCGGTCGGGTCCGCGGGTACCCGGTCGCGCGTGAGGGCGCGCAGAAGTTCAAGGAGATCAGCTACCGGCACGCCGAGGCGTACCAGATGTCGGAGCTCAAGCACGGGCCGCTCGCCCTCATCTCGCCCGAGGTGCCGACCGTCGCCATCGTGCCCGACGACGAGCTGACCGACCGCAACGTCGCGGCACTGCACGAGATCTCCGCCCGTGGCGGGCGGCTGGTAGTTGTCACGCACCCGGGCGTCGACCTGGGGGAGCTGCGTGCCGAGCGGATAGACGTGCCCCGCAGCGAACGGGAACTCGACCCGCTGCTGATGACCGTGCCGCTGCAGCTGCTGGCGTACCACGCGGCCCTGACCCTCGGGCACGACGTCGACAAGCCGCGGAACCTGGCCAAGTCGGTCACCGTGGAGTGACGGCGACGGCGGCGGGCACGCCCTCGGGTCCGCCGCCGATCCGCGGTTTCTGGCGCTCCGCGGCCCGGATCGCACCCCGATTTTGCGCGGGCGCCGATCGCTGTGTACTGTTCCGGTTGTTCGCCCGACAGGGAGACACGGACAGGAAGCGCGAGAGCGCAACTGGCCGGTCCCGGGGTGGAAACCAACCCAGATCTCGTAGTAGCCTTGTGCGCTCCGGAACTGGGTGGGGGCTTGTCAGATCGCCTCCCCAGACCACGGATCCTGAAGAGGGTCCTTGCGCCGGGGAACGTGGTAGGGTAAGTTACACAGGTTGCCTCCGAACGTTGATCAAGCGGCTAGCGCCGCGATCGACCAGGAGGCCCCCAACCTTCGCAAGTCGTCAGGGATTCATTCTTCTGGTGATAGCGTAAATGGGAATCGGAAATACTTCGGATGATCGAAGAATTCTCCCGGCTGAGAGGCCGGCGAGGATTTGGAAAAGTCCGAAAGAGCCTGGTAAGTTACAGGCACTGCCCCGGACAGGGAAGCG
>NZ_JBHSFI010000004.1:607699-922036 GCF_042654905.1 Promicromonospora alba | reverse complement strand
TCGATGCCGGGCACGCGTGCGGCGACCGAGCGTACGACGTTGGAGCGATGCACCATCCAGTCGTCAATCCGCAGGTCACCAGTCGTGGTCACGCGCTCTTGCCCCCCTCTGCGCATAGTGTCCGGATTTGTTGCGCTGGCCAATGATCGCACCACAACTCTGTTTCCGCGCAAGTGTTCGGGTTCTTCGGCTGCGGGCTCTGTCCTGTTCATCGGTGCTCACCTCCGGTTGGTCGCGAACGTCGTCGACACGACGTCGAGGCCCTGCGGCCCCGACGTCGCGTGGATGACCGCCAGCGCGACCTCACAGGTCGCGGCGATCAGGTCGCTCGCCCCCCACGCGTCCGCGAGACGGTAGAGGTTGACGGCGTCGCCCTCCGCATACGCGCGCAGGTATTGGGCGCCCAGACGAACGAGTTCGGGGTGCTCGGTGTGTTCCATGCAGCTCAGACGCTCGAGGCGCGGAGATGTCACAGCACTTCCGGGATTTTTCTTCGATTTCTCCCGAGACATCCGTTTCGGCCCTGTCTGGGGTCGAAGCGGACGCCCGAAACGGCGGTTCTGCGGGCGGTCTGCGCGCCACGTACCGCCGTCCGGCAGGGTCTGTGACCCAGGCCACATGCGATCGCATCAAGAAGTGCTGTGACTTACGGGGCAGCCGCGCGTCTTAGCTGCGACGCGGACGAAGTTCGGACCTCGCTGGGGGCGGGCCGAGCTACGACGCGTCGGACGGGAGCCATGGTTCGGGGCGCACCCCTCGCACCCCGAACCATGCGCTCTCGCCCCACGGCGCGAGCGCCGGCTCGGACCTCGCTGGCGGCGGACCGACCCGGCGCTCGTGCCTGTGGGCGACCAGGGGCGGTGTCCTGCCCGAAGTTTCCTTTACCCGGCTCGACGGGCGCACGTATCGTTGCCGCATGCGCACTGCACGCTCGCTGCTTACCTAGCCGCACCGGACCAGCCCCTCGATCGGGCACACCCGGTGCGGCCGCCCCTCCTT
This sequence comes from Promicromonospora alba, assembly GCF_042654905.1. Classification (NCBI taxonomy): domain Bacteria; kingdom Bacillati; phylum Actinomycetota; class Actinomycetes; order Micrococcales; family Promicromonosporaceae; genus Promicromonospora; species Promicromonospora alba. Next base: position 921,037 of record NZ_JBHSFI010000004.1, on the reverse strand, counting down.
GCGAGGGGCTTTTTCGTGCCCGGACCCGATCGACGCACCGGAGAGCGACAGCGATGAGCGCGACGTACCCCACCCCCCGACCGGCCGACGAGGGCTCGGCGCAGGACCGCCTGTACGAGGCGTCCGACGACGGTTCCCGCCCTCGGCGGTACCTGCTGACGATGTTCCCGTACCCCTCCGGCGACCTGCACATGGGCCACGCCGAGGTGTTCGCGATCACCGACGTCGTGGCGCGGTACTGGCGGGCCAAGGGCTTCGACGTGCTCAATCCCGTCGGCTGGGACTCGTTCGGCCTGCCCGCCGAGAACGCGGCGATCCGCCGTGGTGAGCACCCGGCCGCGTACACGGAGGCGAACATCGCCACCCAGGCGGCGTCGATCCGGCGCTACGGCGTCTCGTTCGACTGGTCGCGCCGCCTGCACACCCACGAGCCGGAGTACTACCGCTGGACCCAGTGGCTGTTCGCCCGGCTGCACGAGCGGGGGCTGGCCTACCGGGCGGCGGCAGAGGTGAACTGGTGCCCGAAGGACCGCACGGTGCTGGCCAACGAGCAGGTGGTCGACGGCGCGTGCGAGCGCTGCGGCACCGTCGTCGTCGCCCGCACGCTGACGCAGTGGTTCTTCCGGATCACTGCGTACGCGGACCGCCTGCTGGACGACATGGAGCTGCTGGAGCCGGGCTGGCCGCCGCACGTGCTGACCATGCAGCGCAACTGGATCGGCAGACAGGACGGCCCGGACGGCACGACCTACCGCCTGCACGACTGGCTGGTGTCCCGGCAGCGCTACTGGGGCGCGCCCATCCCCGTGGTGCACTGCCCTGGGTGCGGCGAGGTGGTGGTGCCGGACGACCAGCTGCCCGTCGAGCTGCCCCATCTGGAGGGCGACCAGCTGGTCACCGGCGACGTCTCGCCCCTGGCCGGAGCACGCGACTGGGTACGGACGACGTGTCCGCGGTGCGGCGGCCCGGCCGAACGGGACACCGACACGATGGACACCTTCGTGGACTCGTCCTGGTACTTCCTGCGCTACCTGTCCCCGGGTTACGACGGCGGACCGTTCCGCCCGGAGGACGCCGCGCGCTGGATGCCCGCCGCGCTGTACGTGGGCGGGGTGGAGCACGCGACGATGCACCTGCTGTACGCGCGGTTCGTCACCAAGGTGCTGTACGACATGGGCCTGGTGCCCTCGCCCGAACCGTACGCGCGGCTGATGAACCAGGGTCAGGTGGTCAACCATGGCAAGGCGATGAGCAAGTCGCTGGGCAACGGCGTGGACCTGGCGGCGGAGCTGGACCGGCACGGGGTGGACGCCGTCCGGCTGGCGATGCTGTTCTCGGGTCCACCGGAGGACGACGTCGACTGGGCGGACGTCTCGCCCGAGGCGATGCGGAAGTTCCTGGCCCGGGTGCTGCGCCTGGTCCCCGACGCCTCGGACCCGGCACATCGTTGGTCGAGCTTGTCGAGACCCAGGTCTCGACAAGTTCAACCAACGGCGGACACGGTCGTCGCAGACGGCCCCGGCGCCCTGCGCACGGCGGTGCATCGCACGGTGCACGACGTCGACGGGCTGGTCGAGGCGGGACGGTTCAACGTGGCGATCGCCCGGCTGATGGAGCTGGTGGGCGCGGTGCGGCGGGCGTCGTCGGACGGCGGGACGGGGCAGCCCGGGGAGACCTACCGCGAGGCGGTCGAGGCAGTGGCCGTGCTGCTGAGTCTGTTCGCCCCGCAGAACGCCCAGGAGCTGTGGGAACGGCTGGGGCACACGACGCCGGTAGCGGCGCAGCCGTGGCCGACGGTGGATCCGGCACTGCTGGTGACGACGGTGGTGGAGGCGGTGGTCCAGGTGGACGGCAAGGTGCGCGACCGGCTGCCGGTGCCCGCCGACGTCGCGGCGGCGGACCTGGAGCGGGCGGCCCTGGCCCGGCCGGCCGTCGCCCGGGCAGTCGGTGACCGGGCGGTGCGGCGGGTAGTGGTGCGGCCGCCGCACCTGGTCAGCGTCGTGCTGGCCTAGGCGGTGCCACCCTGGTCGAGCTTCGCGCGCAGCGAGCGAAGCTCGGCGAGGATCTCCCGGTTCTGCGCGGCCAGGTTGTCGAGCCGCTCGTCCTTCTGCTCGTCGTCCTTACGCTCCTCCTCGGAGATCTCCTCCATGCCGTTGACGATCACGGCGATGAACAGGTTCAGCACCGCGAAGCTGACCACCAGGATGTAGAGCACGAAGAAGACCCATGCCCACGGGTGGGCCACCATCACCGCGCGGGCGATCTCGGGCCAGGCCTCGCCGGTCATCGCCTGGAACAGCGTGAACAGCGAGGTCCCCAGGTGCCCGAAGTACTCGGGCGCGGCCGTGGAGAAGAGGCCTGTCGCGATCACCGCCGCCACGTAGATGACCAGCACGAGCAGGGCGCCCACCGCGCCCATGCCCGGCACGGCCCGCAGCAGGCCGTCGACCACGCGGCGCAGTGACGGCACCACCGTGATCACGCGCAGCACGCGGAGCACCCGCAGGGCACGCAGGGCGGACAGGGACTCGCTGGCCGGGAGCACCGCGATGCCGACGACGGCGAGGTCGAACAGGTTCCACGGGTCGCGGAAGAACTTGCGGCCGTGGGCGACGATTCGCAGGAGCAGCTCGACCACGAAGAAGCCGAGCATGGTGTGGTCGATGCCCATCAGGATGTCGAGCGCGGCTCCGCTCACCATGGTCTCCGCGCCCAGGATCAGGGCGTTTGCCAGGATCACGACGAGGACGAGGTTGACGAACCACCTCTGGTCGAGGAACGCGCGGAGCCGCCCCCGCCAGGTGCGTGGTTCGATCCGTGGCTCGGCCGGTGTGCCGATCGCCTGGTTCATGCGGTCTCCCTTGCTGTACGTGCCCGGAGTCCTTGCTCCGGTCCTGCCTCAGGCCCTTGCCCGGCCGAACTGTAGCGCGGGCGTCCGCCTCGGTTTGCTGCGTGCAATGTCCCGATTTGGGACTGATTCGGCGGGTCCGGTGGCAAGTCGGCCCGAACAGTGCTGAGGTAGTCGCAAGCAAGCCACACCACTCTGGAGGAAACACATCATGGGTTTCTTTGCGTTTCTCATCCTTGGGCTGATCGCCGGCGTGATCGCCCGTATCGTCATCCCGGGTAAGCAGCCGGGTGGCTTCTGGCTCACGCTGCTCCTCGGTGTGCTCGGCGCCATGCTCGGCGGCTGGCTCGGCGGGCTCATCTTCAACGTCAGCCTGGACGAGTTCTGGTCCTGGGAGAGCTGGCTCTTCTCGGTGATCGGCGCGATCATCGTGATCCTGATCGTCCAGGCGATCTTCGGCCGCCGCAAGACCGCTTGATCGCAGCACACCGCGGCCGCGTCGCCATCCTCGTCCTTCTGACGTCGGTGGTCGGCGCGGCCGCGGTCGCGTGTACGGGCGGCGGCGCGCCGTCGTCCGCGAAGGGCCCGGTGCCCGACGACGTCGCCTCCCACCTCAGCGTCGAGGTGGCGCAGGGCCGCGAGCAGTACGCCGAGCGGGAGATCCGGCTCGAGGTCACCAACGACTCCGACGAGACGATGACGCTCCTGTCGGGGGCCCTGCGGACCGAGCAGTTCGGGCCGTCACACCCCACCAAGGAGGGGCGCACGCTCGTGCTGCGGCCCGGCGCCACGCGCGCTGTCTACGTGGGGCTGGGCGAGGCGAGGTGTGGGGACCTGGCGGCGGAGGAGGATGCTGCGCCGTCCGCCACGATCACGCTTGCCCTCGGCGAGGGCGACGACCTGGGTCCGGCGACCGACATCCCCGTGGACGAGGTAAGCGATCCCGTAGGGCACCTCGCCCGGAACCACACGGTGGACTGCTCGGCAGCGGCCGTAGCGGCCGGCGCCGGCCTCGCTGTCGATGCCGACGTCCCCGTCGAGACCCGCGACGGTGAGCTGACCGCTCTGGTCACCCTGCGGATCGAGCGGGTCGACGGCGGCCCGGAGGTCACCCTCGACCGGATCGCCGAGACGACCCTGATGAGCAATGCGGACCCGGGTGGACACGCTTCGGGCTGGGCCGGCCGGGACCTGGCGGGGCAGGAGTCCGGCGAGGTGGTCCTCGCCGTGGTGCCCGCCCGCTGCGACGTCCATGCGGTGGCTGAGGACAAGCGGGGCACGTTCCTGCCGGTCTCCGCACGCGTCGGCGGCGTCCGGCAGGAGCCGGTCTACGTGCCGATGCCCGACACCGCGCGTTCTGACCTCTACTCCTTCGTCGCGGACTACTGCGACTGGCCGGAGTGAACGACCCCGGACACGCGAGAGGCGCCGCCTCCGGCGTCGGGCGGAAACCCGGCGCGGAGGCGACGCCTCGCGATGTGCTGCATTCGATGTACTGCGGTAGTTCAGGCTCTATCTGTGTCGCCTGAGCCTGCGGTTCCGCTCCGGGCGCGTGCCTCGTTCCTCGGCCCGCACCCTGCGCTGCACCTACGGCTCAGACGACGCGGATGAACGTCGGGCTGTTCTGCCACATCTCGGTGTAGCGCACCGGCATGCCGGCGGCCCACGCCTCGATGATCATGCCGTCGCCCGCGTAGAGGGCCACGTGGCCGGGCGTCCAGACGATGTCGCCGGGCTCCGGGTAGGTGACCTGGTAGCCGGAGCTGAGCATCGCGCCGGACGAGTGCGGCAGGTTCACGCCGAGCTGCGCGTACACGTACTGGATGAGGCCGGAGCAGTCCATGCCCTCGGCCGGCGAGTTACCGCCCAGCACGTACGTGATGCCGAGGTAGTTGAAGGCGACGTTGATGGCCTGCTCGCCGAGCGGTACCGGGTCCGGCGCGTCGACCGAGACCACGGCGGGGCCGTCGCCCTTCTTGCCGTCGGCGTCCGACGAGGTGCCCAGGGCTTCCATCTCGATCGGCATCTTCGCGTCGGACGGGACCGTGACGGTCGGGGCCGCGGCAACTGCCTGCTTGGCCACCGCGGTCAGGGAGCGCAGGTCGACCGTGTTCAGCTTGGCGGACTTCACGTCGGTCTTCAGATCCATGGCGGGGGCCGCGTGGGCCGTCGTCGCGATGGTCGAGATCAGGACGCCACCGGCTGCTGCGGCGATGGCTCCTCGGCGGGCTACGGTGCCTGCGTTCTCTGTGGCGGTACGAGCAAGGATGGTCAGCGGCGTCATGGCCGGACGGCTGTCACGATGCCGTCCGCGAATGGAGTTCGTCACCTAAATGTCTCCTGTACCGCCTGCGAGGTCAGCTGTCGGGTTCGGGTAGGAGTACACACCCGGCCGCACGGCTACTGGGGGGTTCCGTCCGGCTTCACCCCGAGGGCGACGATGGTGCTGTCGCCCGGGAAGGTGGGTCCCCCGCTCCTGTCTCGAACGTCTGGTCATGAACCGGTGACAGGATTCGGCGTCCGGTTCACGGCCCCGCCGATGTGGTGGGGCAGAAGTCAAAGTACACACCTTCCCCAGAAAAGTCACGATCGGGTTACGCATTCCGGTCTCACCCGCAGAAGGCGCAGATTTGCGCCGTTCCGGTCTTCATGGGCTATGACCGACATCACATACATCGGCTACCGTTCGGCGGCATGGGTGAAAGCGCATATCGCGTCTCCGCCTGGTGGGTGCTTCCCATCAGTGCCGTCGTCTGGTGGGTGTGCGGGTTTCTGCCTTGGCTCCTGCAGGCGTTGTACGAGGTCATAGGCCTTACTGAGGCCTCGGCAGTGCGTTCCACCGGATTCCTGCCGCTGCCGTTCACCGCCGACGACGCAGTGGTCGGTCTGGTCGTCATGGCGCTGATCGGCGGCCTGCTCGGCGGCGTCACGGCGGGCATTCCGGCTTCGGCGAGGGCGGGCGCGGCTGCCGCGACGACGGGCACCTTGCTCGCCATGTCCGCAGCGGGCGGTGCCTCGTACCTGCTCGCGATCCGAAGCAGCGCTCCCGGTGATGCCGCACCGCTCGGGATGCTCGTCGTCACCGTCGCTGCCGGGCTCGTAGGGCTGGCGGCCGGCCTCCTGGTGGCCCTGGGCCCGGCCGTCCTGCGTGGGCCCGCCCTGGCCCTGCCTGTCGTGCTCCTGGACGGCTGGCTGTGGGGTCTGGTGCCGGGCAACCTGGTGTCTCCCACCGGAACGTGGTGGATCTTCGCGGTGGCGCTCGGTATCGCGTTCGGCCTGGCGGTGGACAGTCGGCCGCTCGAGCTTCTGGGCTGGCTGCCGACCGCGGGCATCGTGTGGGTGCTGCAGGCAGCAGGGCCGGCCCTCCTGGCCGTCCAGGAGAACATCTGGCCGGGCTCAGCGCTCACGGAGAACCCGCTGTCCGCGGCGGCGATCGTGGCACACGAGCTCGCCTCGGCGGCGATGGTGCCCGACGTGCACCAGCTGGGCGCCTGGGTGGTCGCCCTGCTGCTCGGTGCGGCGATCGCAGCGCTCCGGCTCTCCCGGGAGGCGGCGGACGAGGGCGAGCTGTCCGAGGCCTGGGCCTGAGGCGGCAGCGCGCGTTCCTGCTGGTTGCGGGCGTGTAAATTTTCACCCGCCGTGCGTCTCCGACCCTGTTCGACGCTTGTCCGGTCCCCATAGGTTTGTCCCAGTTCGGGGGTATCCGGCCCGCGAGCGAACACATGGGGGCACACATGAACAGGAAGTCACTCGTCGGCGCCGCCACCTCCGCGGCGTTCACCGTGGCGGTGCTCGTCGCCGTGGCACCCGGTGCGCAGGCCGCCACCAACGACCCCCTCCGGGACAAGCAGTGGGGCCTGGACCAGATCAACGCCGAGGCCGCCTGGCCGGCCGGCACGGGTGAGGGTGCGGTGGTGGCCGTCGTCGACACGGGCGTCGACTTCGACCAGCCGGACCTCGCCGGCCAGCTCCTGCCGGGTGCCACCTTCTCCGGCTGCGCGGACGTCCGCCCGTGCGGCGACGGGGACTTCAGGGGCCCCGACGGCCAGAACGACGGGGACGAGCACGGCACGCACGTGGCAGGCATCGTCGCCGCCGCGGCCGACAACGGCATAGGCGTCGTGGGTGTGGCCCCGGGCGCCAAGGTCCTCCCGGTCAAGGTTCTCGAGGCCGGTTCGGGCTCGTCGCAGGACATCGCGGACGGGATCCGGTGGGCCGCCGACAACGGCGCCGACGTCATCAACCTCTCCCTGGGTTCGGCCCCGGGCGGGCAGCTGCTGACGATCATCGGCCTCGACACCCTGATGCGCGACGCCATCGCGTACGCCCGCGAGCGGGGGGTGCTCACGGTCGCGGCGGCAGGCAACTCGTCGACGCCGCTGTGCACCGACCCGGCCTTCAACAGCGCGGCCATCTGTGTGGGGGCCACGGACTCGGCGCGCCTCCATGCCTACTACTCGGAACTCCCGATCAAGCTCGACCTGAAGAGCGTCTCGGCGCCCGGCGGCGCGGGTGGCCTGAACGGGTGCGACGGCGACGTCTGGTCCACGGTGCCCGTGGGCACGGGCTCGGATACGTGCGCAGGCGGCAGCTACGACGCCTACGCGGGCACGTCGATGGCGACGCCGCACGTGGCCGGCGTCGCGGCGCTGCTCTACGGCCAGGGCCGGCCGATGGCAGAGGTCGAGAGCGCGATCCTCGGCACCGCCCGCGACCCGCTCCTGGGCCTCGTCGGTGTGTGGACCCCGCTGTACGGGTACGGCATCGTCGACGCGGCCGCGGCGGTCGCGTACTGACCTGACCCGACTGCCGAAGTAGAGCGCCTGTCCGAGTCTCCCAGGCGATACCAGGGAGACTCGGACAGGCGCTCTACTTCGCGGATCAGGTCAGTAGGGGCGGATGTAGACCGCGTAGTCCTGCCACTGGGCCGTGTGGCGTACGGGCGTGCCGTAGTTGGCGGCCTCGACGACCATGCCGTCGCCCGCGTAGAGGGAGACGTGGCCCTGGGTCCACACGATGTCGCCGGGGATCGGCGACGTGACCTGGTAGCCCGCTGCCACCATGGACGACGACGAGTGCGGCAGGTCGACGCCGAGCTGGGCGTACACGTACTTGATCAGCCCGGAGCAGTCGAAGCCCGACCCCGGCGACTCGCCGCCGTACGTGTAGGCGATACCGATGTACTGCATGGCGATCGCGACGGCCTGTGCGCCGATGGAGCCGTCGGACGCGTAGTCCGGGGTGGCCGGCTCGACCTTCTCGGCCGCGGCCTCCGTCACCGCCTCCGGCTCGGTGGCGGTCTCCACGGCGGGTTCTGGCTCGGGAGCGGGGGTGACCTTGACGGCCTTGCTCTCGATGTTGAGCTTCGCGTCGGTCGCTACCTGCACGGCCGGCGCTGCGGCCAGCTCTTTGTTTGCCAGGCGGTTCGAACCGTCTCCCATGACGGCGTGTGCGCTGGGTGCGAACGCCGTCGCGAGAAGTCCGGACGATGCCGCGATCAGCGCACCCGAGCGGGCGGCACTACGGGTCACGGTCATCAGGGGAGTGCTAGGAGCGTGAACGGCGCGGTGTCGACCGCGTCGGACGGTGGTACTCACCGAAGTTCTCCAAGTCGCCGGTTTCGCGGGCCCGTACCGATCTGGGGAATGGGGCTCGCGATTGTGCCTCCGGTGGCACAACGGATCCGACGCTACATACGGGTCATCACTCTGTCTCGATCAGATAACACTTGTCGTGAAGTACCAAGGCGTGCGAAACGTGGGTAACTTTTCGACAGTCGTCTTTTCCCAGCGTAAGAGCCATTCTTTTGACTGATATGGCCTTGAGGCGACATGGAAAATCCGCGCGAGAAACAATGCGACACGCCGATCTGCGGTGATGGGTCAGCGCTTTTCCAGGGCTCGACGCTCCGCCTCGGTCTTCAGATCGGCCAGCTCGGCGTCCACGAGCTCCCGTGCGCGCGAGCCGAGGGCGAGGTTGGTCAGCCCGGCGAGCATCCCGCTCTGCGCGACCGCCAGCGTGAGCTCGCACGCGGCGTCGGACACCGGCGCGATCCGGTGGGCCACCCCCGACCGCACGCCCGGGGTGCTGCTCGACCAGGAGAAGCCGTCGCCCTCGGTGAGGCTGTCCACCTCCCAGACCGCAGGTGGCAGGCCGGGCTGCGTCAGCTCGACACGGGAGCCGACGGCGATGGCCGTCTCGGTGCCCAGGATCGTCACGCTGGTCATGGAGCCGGTCCAGGCAGGCATGCGCTCGACGTCGGACAGCACCTGCCAGACGACGTCGGCGGGCGCCTCTACCCGGGTGCTGGTGCGGTAGGCATGGGCCACGGGCCCCAGGCTACGCCGGGCTCGAGAGCATCGGGCGTGGCCTGGGGCCCGTGGCGAGCTACCAGGTCAGGAACCCGTGGAGAGCAGGAGCGTGACCGGGGCTCCCCAGCTGACCAGAGCGCCGGCCTGCGGGTCCGACGAGACGACCGTCCCCGCCGGCACGGTGTCCGACTCGGTGTCCTCGAACGTGCAGGCGAGGTGCTTGGCCAGGCAGGCGACCTCGGCGTCCTCGCGGGTCATCCCGGTGAAGTCCGGGATCTCGATGGCACTGTCGGCGACCTCGTCGGGCAGGGGCACGAACTCCGTCCTGAGGAACGTCTCGAGGGAGTGCATCTTGCCTATCGACTCCTCCGACTCGAGCGGGAGGTTCTGCCCCTCGTCGTAGATCACCGTGGTGGTCCGGTCCCACAGCTCGAACGTCGCGGCGGTGCCTGTGCGGCCCTCCGAGTCCTGGACGTCCTGCTCCACGTCGACGGCGGACAGGCTCGTGAGCAGCTCCCATGCCGCAGCGCGCACCTCCGGTGGGGCCGGCGCATCAGTGATCAGCCTGGCCGTGCCGTTGAGCGCCGCATCCTCGGCCATGCCCGTGGGCTCGAACGTGTCGAGCAACGCGTCGTGCAGAGCCGCCGGCTCGGTGGGCAGCGCCGCAATCTCTGCCCAGGTGAAGCTGATGGGTTCTGCGCCTTCCATACCGAGGTAGCCGGTCACGTCGCGCAGCGCCGGGCCGGAGCTGCGGAGCTCGAAGTTCACGCCGTCCCCGTACCAGCGCTCGATGCCCAGCGGCGTGTAACCGTCGACCTCCTCGCCCTGCTTCGCCGATTCGTTGCGGGTCACCACATGGAAGTACGTCGCATCCCGCCAGTCCTCCGGAGGAACGACCGGACCCCCGGGCAGGTTGTCGGGGGCGTCGGTCAGCCGGTCGCCCTCGCTCGACGTGACAGGCGGGCCGCTCGGCTCCGGCGACGGCTCCACCGCCATCGCCATCGAACCACCGGGCAGGGCGGTTCCCGGGGGCTCCATCGTGGTGGCCGCCCAGGCTCCGCCGCCGAGCGCCAGCCCCATGGCCAGGGTGACGCCGCCTACCCGAGCGGCCCGCCGCCGTCGGGCAGCGGGGACGACGCGCGTGACGTCGACGTCGATCTGGGGTGCGACCCGAGTGGCCTGGGTGCGCAGGCTCTGCGCGAACTGCTCGTCGTCGTTCATGACGCGCTCCTCTCGTGGGTGGTGCTCGTGGTGGTTGCTGCGGTGGGTGCGGCGTCTGCCAGGTCCTCCGCCTGGAGGAGCTCCCGGAGGCGGGCGAGGCCGCGTGACGCGGTGGACTTCACGGTGCCGACGGAGACGCCCGTCGCGTCGGCGACCTCACGCTCCGTCAGGCCGTCGAGATGCCGGAGCACCACGATCCGGCGCTGCTTGGTGGGAAGCGTCAGCAGGGCGCGGCTCAGGCGGTCCCGCTCGGCGTGCCGGTCGGCCGAGCTGGGGCCGCCGCCCGACCGGTCGGGCAGCGTGTCGGAGGCCATGAGCACCTCCCGCCGGTGTCTGCGCCACGTATCTATCCGCGCGTTGGCCAGGATCCGGCGGGCATACGCGAGCGGCTCGCCTCGCCGTGCCTTCGGCCAGGCCAGGTACGTCTTCATCAGGGCCTGCTGCACCAGCTCCTCGGCGACGTGCGTATCGCCGCACAGCAGCCAGGCGGTGCGGGCGAGAGCCGGGGCTGACCGCGCCATGAAGCCGGCGAACTCGGCCTCCTTGTCCCCCACCACGACCACGTCGATCGCCTGAACCTTGTCGGGGCTCGAACGCCCCGCGACCATTGGCATGCTCATGCCTCCTTCACGGTCCAGCACCACGAAAGGTTGAGTCGGCCGCTCGGGAGATTGTCGGTGCCCTTCCGTATCCTCGCGGCATGGCTACGCATCGGCTCACGGCGCAGCAGGGCCGGCGCATCGCGCTGCGCGCCCAGCTGCTCGACGCCCGCCGACCGGTGGACCTCGTGCACCTGGTGGAGGACCTGACGTTCCTCTCGGTGGACCCGACGTCGGCGGTGGCGCCCGCGGTGGACCTCGTCGCCTGGTCGCGGCTCGGCAACGAGTACTGGCAGGGCGCGGTCGACGACGCGATCTCCGACCGCATGCTGTTCCAGCTGCGTGGCACCGTACGGTCGATGGTCGACCTGCCCCTGTACCTGGAGCAGATGGCGCGCTGGCCTCAGAACGAGACCATGCGGCAGTGGCTCGCCGACAACGCCGAGTTCGAGCGCGAGGTGCTGGCGCTGGTGGAGGCGGACGGGCCCGTGCTCGCCAAGGACGTGCCGGACACCGCCCGGGTGCCGTACACCTGGGGCGCCGAGGGATGGAGCAGCCGCCGCAGCGTGGCCGAGATGCTCGAGGCGCTGAACATGCAGGGCAAGCTCGCGATGGTGGGGCGTCAAGGCAGGCAGCGCCTGTGGGACCTGGCGGAGCGGGTCTATCCACAGGTCGACGCGGTGCCGCTGGAGGAGGCGGTCCAGGAGCGGGTGGCACGACGCCTGGCAGCCGAGGGCATCTCCCGCAAGCGGGTGCAGGGCCGTTCGGGCGACGGCTGCTGGTGGGTGGACATGCCCGGCGAGATCGTCGAGATCGAGGGGGTCGACGGCGAGTGGCGCGCCGATCCCGAGCTGCTCGAGCGGGTGGACGACGAGTTCGAGCCCCGGACCGCGCTGCTGTCCCCGTTCGACGCGATGGCCGCCGATCGGCCCCGGCTCCTCGACCTCTTCGGCTACGAGTACACGCTCGAGATGTACAAGCCGAAGGGCAAGCGCCGCTGGGGCTACTTCGCCCTGCCGATCCTGCACGGGGAACGGTTCGTGGGAAAGCTCGACGCGAAGGCGGACCGCAAGGCGGGCGTACTGAACGTGTTCGCGGTGCACGAGGACCTGCCGTTCGACGGGGCCACCATGGACGCGGTGCATGCCGAGGTGGAGCTGCTCGCCTCGTGGTTGGGGCTGAGCCGGATCGACTACGCCAGGGAGGCATAGGCGTCTCTCCTGACTCACAGTCAGGTGGTTGAAAGTTTCACCAGTCCCATCAAGTCCGAAATGCGACTATCATCCGCGAGGTGACGTCGCAGATGATGGTCGACCTGGTTCCCGTGGACGAGGAAGTGCTCGAAGGCCTCCTGGCTCTGGCCGTTGCCGAGGCCCTGCCCGGCGAGGTCATGCCGCCCGCCTCGGGCGAGTCGACCACCGAACCCCGCACGACCTGGACCGACCTGCGCAAGGGTGCGTTCAGGGAGTACCACCGCCGGTGCCGCGTGAACCCGCACTCCCCGGTTCCCGAGGTGACCTGGGCGGTCAAGGCCAGAGGCAGGATCGTGGGGGCCGCGCGCCTGGCCCTGGTCGACGGCGATCCGGCCGCACGGGAGGTCGGCCTCTGGCTCGGCCAGTCGTACCGCGGTCAGGGCATCTCCGGCGAGGTGGCCTACTGGGCGTTCGCCGCGGCACAGACCATGGACGCGAAGCGCCTGGTGGCGCGGACGACCGCGCGGTCGGCGATCGTGCGGAAGTCCCTGGAGCGCATCGGTTTCCAGGTGGTGGACAGCGGCGGTGTCCTGGTCGGCACCATCTCGCTGCCCTGACGGGACCTGTCCCGACGTGACCGGCCCTGATACGACCGGCCCTGACACGACGTAGCCGGCGACTCAGTCCTGGGTGAGCGCCTCGAGCTCCGCGCGCGTGCCCGCGAACACGTTCATGTCGATGTACGGCTCGACGCCGTCGTAGCCGGGTAGCCGGTCGCGGTTCGAGTACTGCCAGACCGTCCACTCACGACCGTCGGACAGCCCGGGCGCCCACGCGACCGACCGGATCCAGACGGGCAGGTCCGGGTAGCGGCCCGCCAGGTAGAGGTCGTAGGCCTCCTCCGTCGCGTACACGATCGGGGCTGCGCCGTAGTGCTCCTCGATCCCGGCGACCAGCGGGTCCAGGATCGCGTGCACCTCGTCCGGCGTCGGGTGGTTCTGGAAGTACGAGCCGTAGAACTCGAGGTCGATCACGGGCGGGAGAGTGCCAGGGGTCGCCGGGACCTCGGCGGCGAGTTGCGCGGCCTGGTCGGCTCCCGAGCTCTCGAAGCTCATGAAGTGGTACGCCCCGACGAGCAGGTCGGTCCGTGTGGCGGCCGCCCAGTTCTCGGCGAACCGCGGGTCGGTGTGCGAGGCGCCCTCGGTGGCCTTGATCCACGCGAAGTCGAGGTCTTGTGCGGCCAGCACGTCCCAGTCGATCTGCCCCTGGTAGTGCGCGACGTCCACCCCTCGCACGTCGTACCGCGCGGCGAGGATCCGGTTGGGCCAGACGACGCCGTTCGCCACGAGCAGGCCGAGCACGGCGAGAACGGCGACGACCGCCGACGTCGTCCACAGAGCTGTGCGTCTGCTCATTCGCCGGTCGCACCGCCCGCCAGCTCGGCGGAGACGTCCAGGTGGCCCGCGTGGCGGGCGTACTCCTGCAGCACGTGGAAGCAGATCCAGGCGAGCGTCGGCGGGTCCTCGGTGAACCGGCCGTTTACCGCACCGTGCTCGTCCATCGAGTGCGACGCGAGCACCTCGCCGGTCACTGTGCCGCCCGCGTGCAGCGCCTCGAGCAGCTCCTCCAGGCCGACGCCGTCGGGCACTGCCCACGGTCCGTCCGGGTCCTCGGCCGCGTGGTCACCCCACGGGTGGTCCACCGGCTCCGCCAGGAAGCCCCACCGGAACCAGCGCCGCTCCATGTGGACCAGGTGGATCAGCAGCTCGAGCGGCGACCAGCCGGACGGGAGCCTGGAGGCGCGCAGGTCGGCGTCCGACAGGCTGCGCAGCTTGCGGTCCACGGCGTGCCGGTAGTAGTCCAGGTAGGCGGTGAACAGGGCGGCCGGGTCGGCGGTGTCGAGGCGTGGCTCGCGGTCGGAGAGGGGCACGGGGTGAGGCTACTTCGAGGCACTGACAACCTGGTCGCGAAAGTGCTGTGACATCCGTGCCTCTGGTGCGTCTGTAGTGCATGAAGCAGACCAGGAGCAGGACCTACGGCCTCGCCTCGAACCCCTCGGAGTGGGCGGCGCACCGCCGCGCCGTCGTCTTCTCCGTGCGCCGGATGTACCCGGGCGTCGACGCGGAGCGGGCGGCGACCGAGGGCCTGGGCGAGCTGTGCCGCCAGATAGTGGTGCACGGCGCCGTCGACCGGCCGGCCGTCGTCTGGTGCGAGGCAGCGGTCGCGGCCGCCGCGCGCCTGCGGACCGGGGCCGGTTCGGCCGCATGAACCGGCGGTGGTGCGCCCCGGCGCCGTCCGACCGTCCGCATCCGCGCATGTCGGACGCACAGGCCTACGGGACCTGTGCGCCCGACGCTTTCGTCAGCGCGTGCTGCCGACCTCTGCGACGAACCGTGCGGCCCGCTCGCGCAGACCCAGGATGCGCCGGTCGGTGATCAGCTCACGCATGGCCGGGTCGTTGCCCGCCTCGGTGAACGTCGGCATGCGCCGCACGTTCCGCGAGCAGCCGAACTCGGTGCAGATCAGGGTGCCTATCGTGTTCCCGTTGCGCCCCGAGGCCCCGCCCCTGCGGGCGACGTACAGGGAGACGTCGTCGGTGACGACGACGTCCTCGCACCAGGCGCACACGCCCTTGGTGCGCTTGCTCGACTTGGCCTCGGCAGAGCGCAGCAGCACTCCGGTCGGTTCGCCGTCGAGCTCGAGCACCACGTAGGCGGACAGCGGCGCCTTGCGGTCGTGCCACCCGAGGTAGTCGAGGCGCTCCCAGTCGAGCGCGTCGAGGTCGGGCAGGGTGGCCTGGGCGGCCTCCCGCTTGCTCGCGTTCAGGAAGGACGCGCGGATCTGCTTCTCGGTCAGAGGATTCATGGGGTATCGGCTTCCGGTCGTTCGGAGGCCACCGGCCGGCATCGGCCGTCGCGAGGAGCGCGACAACGCCTCGGTCACCGATTCGTTCGGTCACCGGGCCGGCAGGCGGCAGGGCAGGGGACGACGCCGCGCCCGCCCTCCGACGTCCGCGACAACCCGCCTGACCGCCGAAGCGGTCGGCGCGGTGTGCTGCCGTGGTTTGTTCAGAGAGTCGTGACGCGGGTCCGGGAACTGCCCGAGCAGGCCGCGACGGCCGCCCCGCATCCCGCGGTGAATACCCGCATCTCTCGCTCCTCGTGTGATCCCTGAGGCCGGCCGGGCAAGATCGCCGCACAGCCGACCCGTCGATGCTACGACACGGACCCTGCGCGGTACACGTGCTTTTTGCCACAGGCGGACGGCCCGCGCCCGCCGCGTACGCGCCGCTCCGCGCGGACCCGGCTCATGTCCAGGTGGCGGTCTCCGGGTCGACACCGTGGGCCAGGGCGTTGGCGTCCACGACGTCGCGGAGCCATTCGGCGAGGCCCTGCTCGATGTCGTCGTAGAAGGAACGGAAGCCTGGGTCCTCGGCGTAGGAGCGGGCCACGAGGACGTGCATCGAGTGCGTGCAGTCGAAGTAGGCGCTCATCGATGCGCGGTGCCGCTCGGCCAGGGCGTTCGCCCGGCCGCTTCCCGGCAGCACGCCGTCGCGGAGAGCCTTGGCCAGGTCGGCGTGCAGCACCTCGAGGTCCGCCATGATGCGTCGCCAGTCCTCGGGGCTCCGGTCCGCTGCTCGTTCGGCGTACTGCGCCCACTGCTCGCTGTCGCCCCAGCGTTCCCTGGCCTCGAGCTGCCGGGACGGCTGCCAGGTCGTGCCGAAGATGGCCACCTGTTCGTCGTGCGGGAGCAGGATGCCGGAGCGGCGGGCCTCGATCAGCCGGTCCAGGGCGTCCGCCGAACGTTCCAGGCGTGCGATGTGCTCCCGCACCTGGTCCCGCTGCCTCGTCAACGACTCCTCCGCGTCCGCGGTCGGCGCGTCGAGCAGCTGCGCGATCTCGGCGAGGGGGACACCGAGCTCGCGGTAGAGGCGGACCCGGTGGAGTCGGGCGACGTCTGCGGCGTCGTAGAGCCGGTGCCCGCCGGACGTGCGCTGGGACGGGCCGGCCAGCCCCACCTCGTCCCAGTGGTGCAGCGTCCGGACGGTGACGCCCACGACGGACGCGGCGCCGCCGACGGTAAGCCCGTCCGGCGGCACCGCGTCAGCCTTGCTCCGGTGCGTCATCACGGCAAGTCTCGCAGCCGTTACGGTCACCGGGACGGCCTCACGCCGAGGGTCCCTCGATGCCCAGCTCGTCGCGCAGGCTCTGGGCCTCGGCGCTGGCCGGGTCGTAGGGCCGGGCGGCGGTCATGATCACCCGCACGTTCTCCGGCGTGACCACTTCCAGGTCGATGGTGTTCCACGGCGTCCGACGCGGACCGGTGATGCTCCCAGGCACCAGCTCCGCGCAGGCCGTCGCGATCTGGTCCACCTGGCTCAGCACGCACGAGAAGGTCACCGTCATTGCCGGGGGGTCGGCCAGGACGGCCGCCGGGTCCTCCGTCGGGACGAGCAGGACGTCCTGGAACGCCCAGCGACGCAGATGGGTGACCCGGCCCGGAGCCGCGAAGAACTCGAAGAAGCCGAGGCCGCGCGTCCAGAACTCGACGGAAGCGGCCATGTCCAGGGTGGGCACGTTCACGAACATCGGCATGCCGTAGATGCCCCGGAACAGCTCGGCAGGCTCGGCATCCAGCGCGGGAAGGGGCACGGGGCCCATGTCGAAAGCAGGATATGTATCGGTCATGAAGCCAGCGTCACCCCTCACGTGGCGTGAGGTTCAAGCCCGTACGGAATCTCGTGCGAGCCGCGAGCCGCGAGCCGCGAGCCGGCCCTGCCTGGGACTAGCGGGTGGGCTCCAGCTCGGCCGCCGTCGGTGCCGCCGTCTCGCGGTCGGCCGGGTCGGTGAGGTGGCCGGTCCGCTTGAGCCACCACTCGGCGAGCAGGGTGGTCAGCGGCGGGACGGACGCGGCGAGGGCCACGAGCGTGCGGAACCAGCCCCAGCGCAGCTTGATCGCCACGAACAGCGTGACCCCGACGAACAGCACGAACGCACCGCCGTGGAGGCGGCCGAACAGCCACACCCCCGCCTCGGTGGTCTCCGTGACGTACTTGAGGAACATGCCGACCAGGAGCCCGGCCCAGGTGAACGCCTCGATCCAGGCGACGATGGCGAACAGGCGGCCGAGACGGGACATCGCGGGCATGCGGAACCTTCCGGAGGCGAGGCGGTGAGTCCCCTCAGTCTGCCCGACGGCGGACGGTGCTCCGCGCCGCCCGGCTACCGCAGTCGGGACCGGACAGCCGTGCCCGCGCAGGCGATGACCGCCGCCCCGCCGAGCACGGTCGCCCAGGTCAGCTGCTCGTGCAGGAGCAGCGCGGCCCAGCAGATGCTGAGCACCGGCTGGACCAGCTGGACCTGGCTGACCTGCGCCATCGGACCGATCGCGAGGCCGCGGTACCAGGCGAAGAAGCCCAGGAACATGCTCACCACCCCGAGGTAGCCGAACAGCGCCCAGTCGAGCGGGGTACCCGTCGGCGGGTCCTGCACCAGCGAGACACCGGTGAGCAAGGCCATCGGGACCGCGGCCAGCACCAGCGCCCACGAGATGGTCTGCCAGGCGCCGAGCTCGCGGGCGAGCAGCCCGCCCTCCGCATAGCCGAAACCGCACGCGACGACGGCGCCGATGAGCAGCAGGTCCGCACCGTGCAGCCCGCCGAGCCCGCCGCCCTGCACGGCGGCGAAGCCGACCGCCGCTACCGCGCCCAGCGCCGCCGTCACCCAGAACGATGCCCGCGGTCGCTCGCGCACACGCAGCACCACCAGTACCGCCGTCACCGCCGGCAGCACCGCGATGACGACGACGCTGTGGCTCGCCGACGCCGTCGCGAGCGCGAACGAGGTGAGCACCGGGAAGCCGAACACGACGCCGCCCGCGACGATCGCGAGCCGCGCCCACTGCCCGCCCCGGGGCCGGCGCTGCCGGGTGACCCCCAGGGCGACTGCCGCGAGCGCCGCCGCGACGACGGCCCGGCCGCAGGACACGAACAGCGGTGACATGCCCCCGCCGTCGACCACCATGCGGGTGAAGGGGACCGTGAGCGAGAAGGCCGCGACCCCGAGGAGGCCCCACCAGAGGCCGGCCCGCGCTGTGGGTAGCGGCAGTGCAGTCTGGAGAGTAGCGCTACTGTTGGCTGTCATGTATGACGATAGCAGTGCACGCATCGTTGCCGGCCTGCACGAGTGGATCGCCGCCGCTGCACCGGAGGCCCGTCTGCCCTCCAGCCGGGCGCTCGTGGCGCAGTACGGGGCGAGTCCTGTCACGGTGCAGAAGGCGCTGCACACCCTCGCTGCGCAGGGTGTGGTGGAGACGCGGCCGGGTGTCGGCACGTTCGTCCGGGCGGTGCGTGTGCCGCGTCCCCATGACTTCGGCTGGCAGACGGCGGCACTCGGCCCGCGGACCAGACCGGTACAGCAGCTCTCCCGGGCCCTGCACACCGCCCCGAACGACGTGATAGCACTGCACTCCGGCTATCCGGACCGCGAGCTGCTGCCCGAACGCCTGGTGCGGTCCGCGTTCACCAGGGCCGCCCGCAGCGACGCCGCCGTCACCAGCTCACCCGCCGCAGGGCTGCCCGAGCTGCAGGCGTGGTTCGCCGCCGAGCTGGGCAGCGCGGCGCCCGCCGGGATCGCTCCGCCGACGCCGAGCGACGTCGTCGTCTTCCCAGGGAGCCAGTCCAGCCTCAGCACGGTGTTCCGTGCGCTCGCAGGCGCCGGCCGGCCGCTCCTCGTCGAGTCGCCGACCTACTGGGGCGCGATCCTCGCCGCCGAGCAGGTAGGCGTGCAGCTCGTACCGGTGCCCAGCGGCCCGCACGGCCCGGACCCTGACGAGCTCGCACGTGCCTTCGACCGGACCGGGGCGCGCGCCTTCTACGCGCAGCCGAGCTACGCCAACCCGACCGGCGCTCGCTGGTCGCCCGGCCTGTCCGACGAGGTGCTGCGCCTGGCCCGCGAGCACGGCGCCTTCGTGATCGAGGACGACTGGGCGCACGACTTCGGGATGAACCACGAGGTCGTCCCCCTCGCCGCCCGCGACGACGGTGGGCACGTGGTCTACCTGCGCTCGCTGGCCAAGAGCGTCTCGCCGGCGGTGCGCGTCGCAGGGCTCGTCGCCAGAGGCCCGGCCCGCGAACGCATCCTCGCGGACGCGCAGGCAGAGGCCATGTATGTGAGCGGCATGCTGCAGGCCGTAGCCCTGGACGTCGTGACCCAGCCCGCCTGGCGCACCCACCTGCGCGGCCTGCGCCAGCAGCTCGTGGCCCGGCGGGACCTGCTGCTCGGCGCGCTCCGGGAGCACGCGCCGGCTGCCCGGGTCGAGGTGGTGCCGCAGGGCGGCCTGAACCTCTGGGTGCGGCTCCCGGACACCACCGACGTCGCGCGCCTGGTCCGGGACTGCGAGACGGCCGGCGTCATCGTGGCCGCGGGCAACGAGTGGTTTCCAGCCGAACCGACCGGTGCCTATCTGCGACTCAACTATTCCGGGCCGAATCCCGGGGCCTTCCCGGAGGGCGCACGTGTGATCGGGGAGATGCTGGCGCGCCAGGGCTGAATGCTTCTCCCGTGGACCATGCACCTGCTGCCACGCAGAGTCGTTCTTTGGCAGCAGGTGCATGGTCATCGGTGGCCGGCGTCTACTTCGGCGGCAGCGAACCGGCGTGGTCCACGCCGCGCCGCACCCAGCGGGCCAGCTCCTCCTCGGTGCCGAGACCGTCGGGCCCGATCGCCAGCCAGCCGGCCATGACTCGCGCGCCCATCACGGCGCGCGTGGCGGCGGTGGTGCGCTCCAGCTCCTCGGCGGCGTCGGGCCCGACACGGACCAGGATTCCTTCCGAGCCGCGCACCGCCACGGCGAGGTTGCCGTTGATCATGAACGACAGTCCGCCGAACATGCGCCGCTCGGTGACCTCGGGCGCGCCGTCCAGCACGCTCCGGATCTCGTCCGCGAGAGCCAGGTCGTATGCCATGTGAACGAGGCTACGCCGACCCCATCGAGCACCTAGGCCCGACGCAGCGCATCGACCAGGTGGGGCATCGCGCTCGACGGATTCGGGCCACGTGAGTTCCGGGACATCGGCCTGTCCTTGTGCGTGGCCATGGTGACGGCTTGATCGACGCGCTCGAACGGGAACGAAGCCGGGAGGTGTTTCCCGACGAACCCGTGGCGTCGGAGCTCCTTCTTGAGTGAGGCGGTGGTCTGTGGTGCTCCGGTACTCGCGAAGTGCCACAGCAACCACACCTCGAACTGTGGGTTCGACACCACGACCGTTTCGCCGCCCGTCGTGCATTTGCGCAGGACGTCGTCCAGCGACGCGTGTTCGTCAACGTCGACGACGAGCCACACCGCCTCGTAGTCGCTCTGCGAGGCGAGATCGCGGGCCTTCGCGAGAACACGGGACGGTTCCCCGCCACCGCTCTGAACGGCGCAGGGGACCACCGTGACGCCAGCAGTCCGCAGGTGCTGGACAAGCCCCTGCACGTACTGGACCTCGGTGATCTCGCCTTCGGTCACTATCAGGAGCTTCTTGTTCTCCTGACGGCTGGGCCGGCTCCTGCGGACCGAACCGCCCTTACGCATCCGCTGTTTCCCTTGGCTCGGCGTCAAGGAGGGTTGCCAGGAAGGACCGCGCAGTGCGGGGGATCGCGCCGTAGCGGCCGTCGAGGTAGCGCTTCGCGAAGTTCTGGTCTGCCCGGGTCGGGAAGTCCGCCAGTGAGAAGAGCGAAGTGGCCCCGTCACGGCCCTTCTCCGTGAACCAGGTTTCCTCGGGAGTGAGCATCGAGTCCGACTGGGCGGACAGGAGGAAGGTGTCGTGTGTTGTGAAGACGAGCTGGGCACCGGTGCGGTTGTAGTCGGGGTCCTTGAACATGCGGAGGATCACCTGCGAGAGCTGAGGATGCAGGCTGGCGTCGATCTCGTCCACTACGAGGAGGCCCCCCTGGCGCAGGATCGTGAGCGCCGGTAGAGCGAGAGTGAGCCAGGAGAGCGTCCCGGTGCTCTGCGCGTCGAGAGGCAGCGGAAACGTGCCGCTGTGGCCGAGGTGACGAAACATGAGCGCTCTCTGGACCAGCTCAACTTCTCTTCGTGCTGTCACGCTCGAAGGGCTGTCGTCTATGCGTTTGCTCGGGACGATGCCGAACTGGGAGTCCACTGGGTCCTTGCCGAATTCGGCCAGGTAGTGCGCGACCATCAGCTTCCCGAGCTCGGCACCGGTGGGCAGCTCCAGCTCGTCGATAACGACATCAGCTATCCCGATGTCGGCGACCCGCAGGAGCGTGATCACGTCGTTGAGGTCGATGACCCCGTGCGTGATTCCCTTGGTGATCTCATCGAGGCGCAGACCTCGGTCCTGCTCCGAGAAGTCGGCGATGACGACACGATCGACGAGCGCGGACCAGAGGGTGCCGAGAAGTTCGTGCCCGTTTGACCTGGCCTTCGACAGGAAGAGCTCTCGGTGACGAGTCGCCGACGCGTGTGTTCGGGGAGCGCCGAGAAGTGCACGGCCGAACTTGAACTCGTGCCCTTCCCGCTCGAACAGAACGCGATGCTTCGTGCTCGGGTAGTCGAAGAGCCACTCCTGGTGGACGGCATCCTGGTCGATCACGAACCCGTACTGGTAGCGCATGTCGTTGAGAACGAAATCGACTGCGTAGCCTGACTGGGAGTCCTTGGTCTCGGGGTCGAGCAGGAAGGGCTGCTGCGGCAGCTTGTTGTTCAGGCTCCATGACGTCGCGGAGTTCATGACCATCGCGCGGAAGAACTTCAGCGCATCCACGACAGTCGACTTGCCGGACGCATTCGCACCGTAGATCCCGGCTACCCGCGTCGTGGCCCCGAGCCAATCCCCGTCCTTGGGATGGAGCGTGGTCATCGAGGGCCGGACGAGCGACAGCACCGCCTCGTCGCGGAGGCTCCGATGGTTCTCGACCCGGAAACGCAGAAGGATCATGCACTCACTATCGCATTTTTCTCGCCGATCTGGTTGAACATCGACCAAATCGCTGTGGATAGAGCATCACTCACGCCTTCTCGGTAGAGGCTGCTGCCATCCGGAGCCGGAACAGCCGCACCACCCGCCCGGAGTCCCGTTCGTACCCGCGGTAGCCCGGCCACTGCCGCTCGATCTGCGCCCAGACGGCGTCCCGCTCGTCGTCACCGATGAGGGTCGCGCGGACCGGGATCCGCCGTCCGCCCACGCTGATGCTCGCCTCCGGGTGTGCGAGCAGGTTGTACGTCCACGCCGGATGCCGCCCCTGGGCGAACGCCGACCCGGCGACGATCGCTCGCCCGGGGCCATCCGGCGTGTACATGAGATAGGTGTCGCGCGGCTCTCCCGACCGCGCGCCCGTCGTGTGCAGCACGAGCGACGGCACCAGCAGTGCGCTGACCTGTAGCCGCCCTCGGGAGAGCCAGGCGAGTGCCCGTTCGGCCGGTGGCAGCAGCACCGGGCCGACGGCGCGGAACGCCCGCGTGCGCGTCAGGGGAGCGACCGCCGATCGGACGGTGTGCAGAAGGCTGGCCATCTGTCCATCATCTGGCTCCGGGCACCCGTCGGCACGGTTTCGCGAGGTACCGTCTCGACCGGCGCTGTTGCTTGCCCGCTTCCCCACCCTCTCCGCCTGGAGGAGTCATGACCACCACCCACGAGTCCGTCGCTACGCCGGACGGTGTCGTCGCCCCGCGATTCCGCCCGCCGGCCGGCGCCTCCAGCTCAGCGACCCTGTCGCTCGACGGGGAGTGGCGGTTCCGGCTGTTCCCGCATCCCGAGACGGGGGTGGACCACGCCGAGCGTGGCGAGGACTGGGACCGGCTGGCGGTGCCCGGGCACTGGCAGCTCGCCGAGGCCCCGCACGCGTGGCCCTACGGCGTACCCGAGTACAACAACGTGCTCTACCCGTTCCCGGTCGATCCGCCGCACGTGCCCGACGACAACCCGACCGGCGAGTACCGCACGACGTTCCGGCTGCCCGCCGACTGGCCGGAGGGCGGCCGCACCCTCCTTCGCTTCGAGGGCGTGGACTCCTGGTTCCAGGTGGCGCTCGACGGCGAGCTGCTGGCCACGTCGCACGGCTCGCGCCTGCCCACCGAGGTGGACCTGACCGACAAGCTGCGCGACGGCGGTGAGCACCTGCTCGCGGTCCGCGTCACCAAGTGGTCGGCCATGTCGTACGTCGAGGACCAGGACCAGTGGTGGCTCTCCGGGATCTTCCGCAGCGTCACGCTGGAGCACCGGCCGGACGGCGCGATCGACGACGTCCGCGTGCACGCCGGCTACGACCACACGACCGGCGTCGGCGCGCTGTGGGTGGACGCCGCCACAGTGGTGACCGGACCCGGCGCTGTCGCGGCGCGGGTTGCGGTGCCCGAGCTCGGGATCGAGGGCGCGGCCGGCGAGGAGCTGCGGGTCGCCGTCGAGCCGTGGAGCGCCGAGCAGCCGCGGCTCTACGACGTCGTGGTCACTACAGACACCGAGACGGTGACGCTCGCCGTCGGCTTCCGCACCGTCTCCATCGAGGACGGGGTGTTCCTCGTCAACGGGCGGCCGATCAAGCTGCGCGGCGTCAACCGGCACGAGTTCGACCCGCTGCGCGGCCGTGCCGTGACGCCCGAGCGGATGCTCGAGGACGTGCTGCTCATGAAGCGGCATCACATCAACGCCGTCCGCACGAGCCACTACCCGCCCCACCCGCACTTCCTCGACCTGTGCGACCGGTACGGCCTCTACGTGATCGACGAGAACGACCTGGAGACGCACGGGTTCCTGGGCGAGAGCTGGGCCGGCAACCCCACGGACGACCCGGCCTGGACCGAGGTGCTGGTCGACCGCGTCACCAGGACCGTGCGCCGCGACGCGCACCACGCGAGCATCATCATGTGGTCGCTGGGCAACGAGGCGGGCGGCGGGCGCAACGTCCGGGCCATGGCCGACGCCGTCCGGGCGCTCGACCCGAGCCGGCCGATCCACTACGAGGGCGACTACTCGAGCGACGACGTGGACGTCTACTCGCGGATGTACGCCGACAGCGCGGAGGTCGAGCTGATCGGCCAGGGCATCGAGCCGCCGCTGGAGCGTGCCGACGCCGACTCCCGCCGTCGGGCCATGCCGTTCGTGCTGTGCGAGTACGCGCACGCGATGGGCAACGGGCCGGGCGGCCTCGCCGACTACGACGCTGCCTTCGACCGGCACGCGCGCCTGCTCGGCGGGTTCATCTGGGAGTGGATCGACCACGGTCTGACCCGCACGGATGCGGACGGGGTCGAGTTCGCGGCGTACGGCGGCGACTTCGGCGAGCGGTTCCACGACGGGACCTTTATCGCCGACGGCCTGCTCCTGCCCGACCGCACGCCGTCACCCGGCCTGCTGGAGACGGCGGCCGTGTTCGCGCCGATCCGCATCGACGCGCAGCCGGACGGCACGCTCCTGGTGCGTAACCGTTACGCGTTCCGCGACACGAGCCACGCGGAGGTCGGCTGGACGCTGCACCGCGGTGCGGAGGTGCTCGCGACCGGCACCCTCGACCTGGTGCTGGAGGCCGGGACCGAGACGGTGGTGCGGCCGCCGTCCGACCTCGTGCTCCCGGAGCCGGGCGAGGCCCCGGTCTGGTGGACCGTGCGCGCCGTCCAGCACAAGGCGGAGTCGCTCGAGGAGGCGTGGCTCGAGCCCGGCTTCGAGCTCGGCGCCGGCCAGCTGCTCCTCGTCGAGCCGGCATCGCTCACCGCTCCGGCGGGCCGGGTGTCCACGGAGGCCGACGGCGGGTTCCGCGCCGGTCCCGCCCGGTTCGACGGCCGCGGTGACCTCCGCGAGCTCGCCGGCCGGACGGTGCACGACTTCCGGGTCGACGCCTGGCGCGCGCCGACCGACAACGACCGCCGCCCGGCGAAGTGGCAGGGGTCGGCCGACGAGGAGAAGTGGCGCGAGGCGGGCCTGCACCTGCTCGCCGAGCGCAAGAACGGTGTCGGCGTCAGCGCCGACGGGGCGCTCGAGATCGACGCCAGGATCGCCGGCCCGGCGACCCGTGCGGGCTTCGCCACGCGTTACCGCTGGCAGCCCGTCACCGACGCGCCGGACGCGGTCGACCTGGTCGTCGACATCCGGCCGGAGGGCCGCTGGCCCGAGAGCGTGGCTCGCCTCGGAGTGGTGCTCGCGCTCGACGAGCCGACGGCCGCCGAGACCGGCGTCCGCTGGACGGGCCTCGGGCCGGACGAGTCGTACGCCGACTCGAAGCAGGCGGCGCTCGGCGGCTCGTGGCAGCACACCGTCGCCGACTGGCAGACCCGGTACACCCACCCGCAGGAGAACGGCGCGCGCCGGGGCGTCACGAGCGCTGTCCTGTCCTTCACGGACGGGACCGGTCTGCGGATCGACGCCGGGGACGTGACGGTCGGCGCCCGGTCGCAGCTCGGGATCGAGCTGTCGCTGCGCCCCTGGTCGGACGACGCGCTGGACCGTGCGGCCCACCCGCACGAGCTCGTGCCGGACGGCAGGCTGTGGCTGCACCTCGACGCGGCACAGCACGGCGTCGGCAGCGCGGCGTGCGGCCCGGGCGTCCTGGCGAACGCTCAGCTCCACGCGGCGCCCGTCCGGATGCGTCTGCGCTTCACCACCCTGTGAACACGTGCCCGCCCCGCGCCGCGGGGCGGGCATGATGTATACAAGAACGGAAATACAAGGGCGACGACGAGGAGTGCGGCCGTGAAGATGGGCTTCCGCTGGTACGGCGAGGGCAACGACACAGTGACCCTGGATCATGTGCGTCAGATCCCTGGCGTGGAGACCATCGTGTGGAGCCTGCACCACAAGCAGGCCGGTGAGGTCTGGGAGCAGGCGGAGATCGACGCGGAGGTCGCCCGCATCACCGGCCTGTCGGACGAGGCCCGCGCCAAGGGCGTGACGCGGACGTTCGACGCCGAGGTGGTCGAGTCCGTCAACGTCCACGAGTCGATCAAGCTCGGCCGGACCGTGCTCGGGATGAGTCGCGACGAGGCGATCGCGAACTACGTCACGACCATCGAGCGGCTCGGCCGCGCCGGCGTCAAGGTCGTCTGCTACAACTTCATGCCCGTCTTCGACTGGTTGCGCACCGACCTGTGGCACCCGCTGCCCGACGGCTCGACCGCGCTGTACTACGAGAAGGCAGTGGTCGACAAGATGTCGCCCGAGAGCCTCATCGCCGACATGGAGGCGAACACGCACGGGCTGACGCTGCCCGGCTGGGAGCCGGAGCGGCTGGCGAGCTTCCACGAGCTCAACGAGGCCTACGTGGGCGTCACCCACGACGACATGTACGCGAACTACAAGTACTTCCTCGACGCGGTGATCCCCGCCTGCGAGGAGGCGGACGTGAAGCTCGGTGTGCACCCCGACGACCCGCCGTTCGACGTCTTCGGCTGGCCGCGCGTGGTCTCGACCAAGGAAGGGCTGGCCCGGGTGCTCGACCTGAACCCGAGCCCGCACCACGGCCTGACACTGTGCCTGGGCAGCTTCTCCGCCAACCCGGAGCACGACGCCGTCGACGCCGTGCGGACCTTCATGGACCGCATCCACTTCTCGCACGTGCGCAACATCAAGCACTTCGACAACGGCGACTTCACCGAGGTGGCCCACCGCGCCGTCGAGGGCAGCGTCGACACCACCGGGATCATGAAGGCGTACGCGGAGTCCGGCTACCAGGGCTACATCCGGCCCGACCACGGGCGCCACCTCTGGGACGAGAACACCACGAACAAGCCTCGTCCCGGGTACGGCCTCTACGACCGGGCGCTCGGCATCCAGTACCTGCTCGGCGCGTGGGACGCGTTCCGCTACCAGGCCTGAGCGGCGGCACGGGGCCAAGCGGCGGCGCGGGGCCGAATTTCCGTGGCGGTCTGCTCCGGCATGGGTCCACGATGCTCGTATGGAGCCACAGGAGCAGGCCGAAGAAGCCCTGACGACGCGCTGGACGCAGTCCACAGTCTTTCCCGACATGTGGGCCGACCCGGACGACGACCCGCGCGAGACCGAGACGCCGTCCGACGAGCGCGGGCTGCTGCTCGACTACCTCCGCTACTACCGGCTCACCCTGGAGATGAAGTGCGGAGGGCTCGACGCCGAGCAGATCGCCCGCCGGTCGGCCCCGCCGTCCACCATGTCTCTGCTCGGTCTGGTGCGGCACCTCGCCGATGGGGAGCGGCATCTCCGCCGTGTGATGGCGGGCGAGGACGCCCCCGACCTGTACCGCACCGAGGAGGACCGCGACGCGGAGTGGAACGGCGCAGTCGCCGACCCGGCGGTCGTCGAGGACGCCTGGCAGACCTGGCACGCCGAGATGGACGCCACGGACCGGTACCTCGACGGCGTCTCCGACCTCGAGACGTGGAACGCAGGCGCCTCCGACTTCGGACCGGAGGGCGCGGACCTGCAGCTTCGCGATGCGCTCATAGGGCAGATCGTCGAGTACGCGCGGCACTGCGGGCACGCCGACATCCTGCGCGAGCGGATCGACGGCCGCGTCGGCCAGTGACCGGCGTGGCGAACCGAGGGTGATGTCTGGCCGGTGGGCGCCGACTGCCTTGCGGTTGGTGCCCACGGTGGGACTCTGGAAGGGACTGACGCCCCGCGGCGCGCCCTGCGGTGCGGTTACCGCCGGTCACGAGGGAGTGAGACAGCGATGGTCACTGTGCGCAGCGTGTATCCGAGCTTCTCGGCGAACGACATAGATGCGGTCCGCGCGTTCTACGCGGACACGCTGGGACTGCGGGTGACGGCCCACCCCGAGGGTGCGGGCCTGGCGATCAAACTCGACGGCGGTACCTCGGTGTTCGTGTACGCCAAGGAGAACCACACGCCGGCGTCGTTCACGGTACTGCACCTCACCGTCGACGACGTCGACGAGGCGGTCGACGAGCTGATCGCCAAGGGTGTGGTCTTCGAGCGCTACGAAGGGTTCGAGCAGGACGAGAAGGGCATCGTGCGCGGGTTCATGGAAGGAGGTGACGGCGCCTGGCTCACCGATCCCGCGGGCAACGTCATCGGGCTCGCCGACGGCGGAGGACTCGAGGCAGCCCTCAGCCGGTAGGCCGGACGAGGGCGCCGGACTCGGTAACATCTGGCCCCATGTCCCCCACGTTCGTCCTGGTCCACGGCGCCTTCGCCAACTCGTTCTCGTTCGCGCCGCTCCAGGCCGAGCTCGCCCTGCTGGGCCACCGCTCGGCCGCGGTAGACCTGCCCGGGCACGGCTTCGCGGCGACCTACCCGGCCGCGTACCAGGCACCGCAGGACCTCGCGGGCCTGGCGACCGCGCCCGGCAGCATCAAGGGTGTCACCCTCGCCGACAACGCGGCTCGGGTCATCGCGGCTCTCGAGCGCGCCAAGGAGCACGGCCCGGTGATCCTGGTCGGTCACAGCCGGGGTGGCGCCACGCTGACCGCGGTCGGCAACGCCCGTCCGGACCTGATCGACCGCATCGTGTACGTCTCCGCGTGGGCCCCGGTGGACCTCGGAGTGGGCGAGTACTACGCCGAACCCGAGATGGCGTCCGTCGACGCCGGAGTCCTCGCCGGTGTACTGGCAGCCGACCCGGCCGCCGTCGGCCTGCTGCGGGCCAACTTCCGTACCGCGGACCCGGCTGCGCTCGCTGGTCTCAAGGAGGCGTTCCTCGCCGACGGTACCGACGACGAGTTCTTCACCTTCCTCAACACGTTCCAGCCGGACGAGAACCTGGACGCGGGTACGTCGGCAGACCGGGTCCAGGCCGCGACCTGGGGCACGATCCCGAGAACCTACGTGCGGCTCAGCGGCGACACGAGCATCCCGGTCGTGATGCAGGACCGGATGATCCGCGAGGCCGACGCGCTCACCCCGGACAACCGGTACGACGTGCACACCCTCGAGTCCAGTCACCTGCTGTGGCTGGTCCGGCCGCGCCCGGCGGCGGAGCTGCTGGCGGGCCTGGCCGGTTAGCCGCCCGCCCGGAGCAGGCTGCCGGCCCCTACTGAGGTCGGGTGCCGGCGGGTGGGGTGAGGTTGACGTCCGTCCACACCTCGGTCATGTCGACGACGAGGTCGTCGCGCACGGTGATGAACGTCGCGACCTCGAAGTGCTGCAGCCCGCCGTCGGCCGTCCCCGTGACGTGCGCGCGGCCGACAGCGCGCTCTTGGTCGGCGATGCAGTCGAGGAGCCGGAAGTCCTGGAAGCCGGGGTACTCCGCGTTGATCCGCACCCACGAGTCCCGGTCGAACGTCTCGCCGGTGTGCACGTAGAGGCACGAGAACTCGGGATGGAGCAGCGCCGGGAGATCGTCCCACCGGTGCGCGTCGATGACCTCTGCGAGCCGTTCCATCATCTCCTGTGCAGTCATGTGCGCAGGATGCCAGACGCCTCGCGGCGGCTTCCGAGGGCGGCGCTGTCATGGTTCGTCCATGTCCAGCAGGGCCGGGGTGGCGCTGCCTGGTCTCTGCAACGTGCGAGTTGCGGTGAAATGCGCGACGGTATATCACGTCGCGATCTGCGCGGCCCCATGGAGGTGTGCGCGTGACCAAGAACTCACCGACCAACGCTGCTCGGCGTGCTCAGAACAGCGGCGCCTTGCACGCTCTGGCGCGCTGCGGCTACGCCGCCTCGGGCGTGCTGCACGTGCTGGTCGCCTGGCTGGCTGTCCAGCTCGCGCTGGGCCAGCCCGCGGGTCAGGCGGACGAGTCGGGCGCCTTCAGCGCGATCGCCCAGGCGCCCGGCGGTGAGTTCCTGCTCTGGGCGGTAGCCGTGGGTTTCGCCGCGCTCGCGCTGTGGCAGCTCGCGACGGCCGCCCTTGGCGTGCCGGGTGCGGAGAACCAGGCCGGCGCGCGGCTCAAGAGCCTGGCCAAGGGTGTGCTCTACGGAGTCCTGGCGGCCAGCAGTGCCCGGTACGCACAGGGTTCCGGTGGTGGCAGCAGCGAGGAGAGCATGACGGCCGACGTCCTGACCATGCCGGGCGGCCCCTGGCTGGTGGGGATCGTGGGCCTTGTCATCGTCGGCGTCGGTGTGTACCACGTCGTCAAGGGCTGGCGGAAGAAGTTCCTGCGCGACCTCGCCGGGACCGGCAGCGGCTCCGTCGGACCAGTGGTGGTGCGGCTCGGCCAGGTGGGCTACATCGCCAAGGGCATCGCGCTCGGCGTCGTGGGCGGGCTCATCGTGGCTGCCGCGGTGACGACGGACGCGTCGCGGGCGGGCGGGCTCGACGAGGCGCTGCGCACCATGCGCGAGCAGCCGTTCGGTACGGCGCTCCTCCTCGTGATCGGGCTGGGGATCGGTGCGTTCGGTCTCTACGCCTTCGCGCGGGCCCGGTTCGCGCGGCTCTGAGTCCTTGGGCGGAACGCGCAAGGTTTTGATGGCCGGCGACCCGCCCCACGGGCGGGCCGACGGCCGCCGGCTCACCCTCTCAGGAGCTCGTGCACGTCAGGGCCGGCGCCGGTGAGGTGCCGCTGCCGAGCAGGCCGAAGGTCGTGGTGCCGCCGGCTGCGAGCCGTCCGTTCTCGGCCGCGTTCCGGACGACGACCTGGTCGCCCTGCGACGTCGCCGTCCCGTTCCACACCTGGTCCACGCGCTCGCCCGACGAGCGCCAGCTGACGCTCCATGTCGTCGTCGGCGCCTCTCCGGCCCGGACGGTCACCTCGCCCTGGAAGCCGCCGGGCCAGGAGTTCACGGTGCGGTACGTCGCCGTGCAGGCGCCGGTGGGTGTCGGCGTCGTCGACGTCAGGGACGTGAAGAACCGCCAGATCTCTCCGGGCACGTGCGACTGCGACTGCCCGCGGTCCCGGGCGTCCCACTGGTGGTCGCTGTCGTTCGCGATCCACACGACCGGGTAGCCGTCGCGGCACGTGTAGCTGGTCTTGGTGTGCGTCCCGCTGCCCGCGGCGGGCTCCGGTGCCTGCTGCGCCTGGCATCCGTTGTTCCGCAGGAAGCGGTCGCGCAGCGCACGGCCCTGCGAGATGTTCAGGACGCTGTCCGTGACACCGTGGGAGCCGAGGTAGGCGACAGGCTGGGTGCCGCCGGCACAGCCGGACAGCTGGGCACCGTTGAGGACCGCCACCGCGCGGAACACGTCGGCTCGCGCGCAGGCCAGGGCGTTGCTCATGCCGCCGCCGTAGCTGAAGCCGGTAGCGAACCGCTGGCCCGTGTCGATGCAGAACGCGGAGTCGAGGGTGCGCAGCACGTCGTCCACGAATGTGACGTCCCGGCCGTTGGTGTTGGGCCAGGCGTTGTCGATGCCCTGCGGTGCCACGAAGATCGTGCTGTTGCTCGCGAGCGGCTTCAGGCCGTAGAAGCCCTGGTTCACCACGTCCTGCGACGTGCCGTGCCACCAGTGCAGCCCCACGACCAGGCGGTACTGCCGGCTCGGGTCGTAGCCGGCGGGTACGTCGAGGCGGAACGTGCGGGACTGCCCGCCGCTCGTGATGGTGTGGTTGCCGGTGCCGAGGCCTGCGGGCTGGCTGCAGCCTGCGGTGGCGGACGCCGGGGCGGCGTCTTCCGGGAGAGCGGAGGCGGGTGCGTTGAGCCCGCCGAGGACGAGCAGGGCAGCCGAGGCTGCCAGCAGAGCCCGCCAGCCTCGGGACGGAGTGGGGTGTCGCATGGTGTCGCTCCCTTCACCAGGGTCCCCAGCCGCGCTGCCGAGGACGGAATCCGCAGGACGAAGCCCGACGGTGCGGCGAATTTATCGTTAAAGGTCGAGCGGGTTGAAGGAGGTTAAACGGTTCAAGCGCCGGGGTCGGGTACGCGGCAGCGATGATTCCCGCAGCGCCGCGCCGTCCACCGGTCGTCGAGCTCTTCTTCACCCGAATCGGAGAATCATGCGGCTGCTTCTCACCTCCGCAGGCGTCAGGAACGCCAGCATCCACGACGTGCTGCTCGGCCTCCTGGGCCGGCCGGTCGCCGACTGCGACGCCCTCTGCATCCCCACCGCGCTGTACGGGCACCCGGCCGTCGGCCCGGGGCTCAACGCAAGGGACTTCATCACTGGAAAGTCCGACAACATGACCGGACTCGGCTGGAAGTCGGTGGGCGTGCTCGAGCTGACCGCGCTGCCCACTATCGACGAGGAGCTGTGGGTCCCCAAGGTCCGGGACGCGGACGTCCTCCTGGTGGCCGGCGGCGACGCCCTCTATCTGAACCACTGGATGCGGGAGTCCGGGTTCGCGGACCTTCTGCCGTCGCTGACCGAGACGGTCTATGTCGGGATGAGCGCAGGCAGCATGGTGATGACCCCGCGCATCGGGGAGTGGTTCGTCGAGTGGACTCCGCCGTCGGGCGACGACGCCACGCTCGGGATCGTCGACTTCTCGATCTTTCCGCACGTCGACCACCCGATGCTGCCGTACAACTCGATGGCCGCCGCCGAGAAGTGGGCGGCCGGGATCGACGGACCGGCGTACGCGATCGACGACGAGACCGCCCTGGTGGTGGCCGACGGGTCCGTCGAGGTCGTGTCCGAGGGCCACTGGAAGCTTCTTGGCGGCACACTGGCCGGATGAGCGACCCAGTTCTTCGCGCCACCTCCGCCGAGTCCGCGGTCGTGGGCCGGCTGCTGTGGGAGTTCAACGAGGAGTTCTCCTTCGACGGGCCAGGCGCGGACGAGTTCGCCGGCCGTTTCACGAACCTGCTCGACCGCGACGACGTCGTCGTCCTGCTCTCCGGCAGCCGTGACGACCCGACCGGCTTCGCCTTCCTCACGCTGCGCCCGACGCCCTACTACGACGGGCCGCTCGCGCAGCTCGAAGAGCTCTACGTCAAGCCGCACTTGCGCGCCCGCGGCGTCGGCACGGCGCTGCTGAGTGCCGCTGTCGACCTCGTCCGGTCGCGGCACAGCGGCGAGATCCATATCAACGTCGACGAGGTGGACGTGGACACGCGGCGGTTCTACGAGCGACACGGCTTCACCAACATCCAGCCCGGCGAGGACTACCGCATGCTCTGCTACATCCGTGAGCTCTGAGGTTTGCGTGGGTCGGCTTGCGCGGGTCAGACGGTCTCGGAGCGCTTCTGCCGCGCGAACCGTGCAGGCAGGTCGGGCCCGTCCCACACCTGGATCGCGCGCCAGATCGACGCGGCGATCGGTACGGCGAGTATGGCGCCGGTGATGCCGACGAGCACCGTGCCCGCAGTCAGCGCGAACAGAATGACGAGCGGGTGCAGGCGCAGGGTCCGGCCCATGACTATCGGCTGGAGGAAGTCGCCCTCGAGCTGGTTCACGACGACGACGATCGCTACGACGATGAGCGCCTCGACCGGCCCGACCGCGACGAGCGTGACCAGGGCCGCGAGGATGCCGGCCACCGTCGCGCCGACCAGGGGGATGAAGGCGAGCAGGAAGACGAGCACCGACAGCGGGATGACGAGCGGGACCCCGACGATGGCGAGGCCGATCCCGATACCGACGGCGTCGACGAACGCCACGATCGCCGTCCCGCGCACGTAGCCGCCGAGCGTGCGGATCGTTGCGGCGCCGACGCGCTGCCCCCGCTCGTACTGATTGCCCTCGAAGGGCCGCAGCAGGAACTCCCACATCACCGGGCCGTCCTTCAGGAAGAAGAACAGGACGACGATCATGATGAAGAAGCCGGCGACGAAGTCGGCGGTCTGGGAGACCCCCGCAAGGGCACCGGAGCCGAAGGTGTCCGACTGCAGCAGGCCGACGGCGGACTCGCGCACCGACGCGAACTGCTCCTCGCTGATCTCGAACGGCAGATCCTGGATGTAGGTCTGCAGGGAGTCGAAGCCGTCGAGCGCCTGGGCCTGGAGCTGGTCCCACTGGTCCACGACGGCCCGCACGACGAGCCACACGATCCCTGTCAGCAACGCGACCAGCGCCAGGAGCGCGATCCACGTCGCGAGCAGTGACGGCAGACCGCGGCGGCGCAGCAGCGAGACCAGCGGGTAGATCGCCGCCGCCAGCACGAGCGCGATGAGGACGGGGATGACGACGAGGGTCAGGCGTGTGCCCACGAACCCGAAGACGGCGATGACGGCGACGACCGCGAGGATCTGCAACGACCGGGTGCCGACACGGCCGAAGCCGTCGGACCAGAGCCGGGACGCGCCGCTCTCGGCGGGCGCGTCCGCGGCCGGCGGCTGGGGCTCGACGCTCGGGCGGGCGGAGCGCGGTGTGCGGCGGCCGAAGAGTCCCATCGCCTGTCCTCCTTGTGCTGAGATCCGGCGTGTGCCGGATGTGCCGACGCTATTGCGGTCAGGCTCAAGTCGCGCGGCGGCACGCGCGTCGCCGCACGCTGCACATTCATCCTTGAGCGAGCGATGAGTTCGGTGCGGTTACCACGGTCAGTGGTCTGGGCACGACGAACGGAGGTACGCATGGCGGAGGTCGACGACGTTCGGCCGCTGGGCAGCAGCCTGGAACGTTCCTATGAGGTGTACGTACGTGGCCGGCTGATGTTCCGCGTCGGCCAGATCGTCTATGTGGCGTTCTCGCTCGACGAGTCGGTGATGGGCTTCGCGTTCCCCAAGGAGGAGCGGGCGGACTTCGTCGCGAGCGATCCGCGCAAGTTCCAGCTGCCCTCGGCGTCGGACATGCGCTTCAACTGGTAACCCCGAGGTTCACCCAGTCTGGCTGGGCACTACACCTGCATGTCGACGAACCGCTGGTAGTGCCCCTGGAACGCCACGGTGATCACGTCGGTCGGGCCGTTACGGTGCTTGGCGATGATGAAGTCCGCCTCGCCGGCGCGGGGTGACTCCTTCTCGTAGGCGTCCTCGCGGTGGAGCAGGATCACGACGTCGGCGTCCTGCTCGATCGATCCCGACTCACGAAGGTCCGACATCTGCGGCTTCTTGTCGCTGCGCTGCTCGGCGCCACGGTTCAGCTGCGAGATGGCGATGACCGGCACCTCGAGCTCCTTCGCGAGCAGCTTGAGCGAACGCGAGAACTCGGAGACCTCTTGCTGACGCGACTCGACACGCTTGCCGGACGACATCAGCTGGAGGTAGTCGATGACCACGAGCTTGAGGTCGTGCTTCTGCTTGAGCCGCCGGCACTTCGCGCGGATCTCCATCAGCGACATGTTCGGCGAGTCGTCGATGAACAGCGGGGCGTCCGACACCTTGCCCATGGTGGCGGCGAGCTTCTGCCAGTCGCCGTCGTCCATGTTGCCGCTACGCATCTTGGTCAGCGGGACCCGGGCCTCGGCCGCGAGCATACGCATGACGATCTCGTTGCGGCTCATCTCCAGGGAGAAGATGACGGCTGCCTGGTTGTGGTGGATGGCCGCATGAGAAGCGACGTTGATTCCCAGCACCGACTTGCCCACGGCCGGCCTGGCCGCCACGACGATCATCTGGCCGCCGTGCAGGCCGTTCGTCAGGCGGTCGAAGTCCGAGTACCCCGTCGGCACACCGGTGAGTCCCTCGCCACGGCCCTGGGCGGCGTCGATCTCGTCGAAGGTCGGCCCGATGATGTCGGCCAGCGGCAGGTAGTCCTCCGACGCCCGACGCTCGGTCACCGCGTAGACCTCGGCCTGCGCGTTGTTGACGACGTCGTCGACCTCGCCGCCGTCGGTGGCGTAACCCATCTGCACGATGCGTGTGCCGGCCTCGACGAGGCGGCGCATGATCGCGCGCTCGCGGACGATTCGCGCGTAGTAGCCCGCGTTCGCCGCCGTCGGTACGCCGGCCATGAGGTCGTGCAGGTACGGCGCACCGCCGACGCGCGCGTGCTCACCGCGGCGCTGGAGCTCGGCGAGCACCGTGATGGCGTCGGCCGGCTCGCCACGACCGTAGAGGTCGATGATCGCGTCGTAGATCGCCTCGTGCGCCGGCCGGTAGAAGTCGTTGCCGCGGATCTGCTCGATCACGTCGGCGATCGCGTCCTTGGACAGGAGCATGCCGCCCAGCACGCTCATCTCCGCGGCGATGTCCTGCGGCGGGGTGCGATCGAGGCCCGGCCGTCCCGAATAGCTCGACTCCAGCTCCTCGACCGACATCCGCACCTCCTGCTTTCCACGTCTCATGACATCTTGGCGCACGCTGCGCGTGTGCTCGACCGACGTCCTACACCTGTTCTACTCCTCGCCACCCACACGCCCCGGGACTTCGGGGCCGACACGCCTTTGTGTCGTGTGTGACAGCCGCACCCCGGCTGGCCAGCGGGTGGGTCCCGCTGACGCTAAGCCCCTGCGGACCCGAACGCAATGAGACCTGTGGACGAGCCTGTGCACATCCATGTGGAAAGGTGGCCCAGGGCTGTGCACAGTGGGTGGACAACCCTGTCCCCAGTTGTGGATAACCCCTGTGTAAAACATCACCATCCCCTCTGACCTGCATCAACGTAACCCCCAGCCTGTGGAGGAAAGAAAGTTGGGCGAGCCGCGCCACACTCCGGACTTTCGGCGGTCCATCGACCGGGAGATCCTCGCCCTCGCGGTACCTGCCCTCGGGGCGCTCGTCGCCGAACCCGTCTTCGTGCTTGTGGACAGCGCAGTGGTGGGGCATCTCGGCACGGCCCAGCTCGCAGGTCTCTCGCTCGCGAGCAACGTACTGCTGACCCTCGTGGGGCTGTGCATCTTCCTCGCGTACACGACCACCGCGTCGGTGGCCCGGCTCACCGGTGCCGGCAAGGAGCGGGAGGCGCTGCAGTCCGGCATCGACGGGATGTGGCTCGCGCTCGGGATCGGCGCCGTCCTCGTCGCTGTCCTGCTGCTCGCCGCCCCGCTGACGGTGACCGCCCTGGGCGCGCACGGCGACGTCGCGCAGCACGCCGTGACCTACCTGCGCTGGTCGGCGCCCGGCCTCGCCGGGATGCTCGTGGTCCAGGCCGCGACCGGCGTCCTCCGCGGCCTGCGCGACACGCGTACCCCGCTGGTCGTCGCAGCCTCCGGCGCGCTGCTCAACGTGGGCCTGAACTTCGCGCTCGTCTACGGCGCCGGGATGGGGATCGCCGGATCCGGGCTGGGGACGGCCATCACCCAGATCCTCATGGCCGTGGTGCTCGGGGTAATCGTGGTGCGGGGCGCACGGGCCCGCGGGTCGAGCCTGCGTCCGCACCGGGCGGGCATCCTCTCGGGAGCCCGGGCCGGTGTGCCGCTGGTGATCCGCACCCTCAGCCTGCGCGCCGCGATCCTGCTCACCGTGATCGTGGCGACCGATCTCGGTGCCGTCGCGCTCGCCGGGCACCAGGTCGTGAGCTCGCTGTGGGGACTTGCCGCGTTCGCGCTCGACGCGCTCGCCATCGCGGCGCAGGCCCTGGTCGGCCACGGGCTCGGCGCCGGCGACGTCGGGCACGTGCGGCTCGTGCTGCGTCGCTGCCTGCAGTGGGGCGTCGGCGCCGGGGCGGTGATCGGCCTGGTCCTGGCGGCGACCGGCTGGTGGATCGCGCCACTGTTCTCGCCCGATCCCGACGTACGCGTAGCGATCGCCCTCGGCATCGCCGTCTGCGGCGTGCTCATGCCGATGGCGGGCTGGGTCTTCGTGCTGGACGGCGTCCTCATCGGCGCGGGCGACGGCCGCTACCTGGCCTGGGCCGGCATGGCGACGCTCGTGGTCTACGTCCCGTTCGCGCTCGCGGTCTCCGCCTGGGGGCCAGAGGGCGCACGGGGCCTCGCCTGGCTCTGGCTCGCGTTCGCGGGTGTGTTCATGGCCGCGCGTGCCGTCACTACCGGATGGCGTGCGCGGGGTGACCGCTGGCTGGTGACCGGGGCGTGACGACCGCGCGCCCCGGCCTGCCCCTGGGCCTGGCTCCTAGACCCGCACCCTGAGCCGGTAGCCCACGCCGCGCACCGAGGCGACCTCCACGTCACGGACCGGTGCCAGCCGCTTGCGCAGCCGCTTCACCGCCGACGTCACGGGGTCGGAGTCGCCGAGGTACGGCAGCTGCCACACGCGTGCCGTGAGCTCGGCGAACGACCAGACCCGGCCCGCCTCGAGGGCGAGGGTCGCGAGCAGGTCGAACTCCCGCGCCGACAGATACACGCGCCGGCCCAGTGCGATGACCTCCCGTCCGGCCAGGTCCACGAGCAGCGGCCCGGCCACCAGTGGTTCCAGCGTCGGCGGGGCGGTCATCGGGATCGGTCCGCTGACGGCGGGAGCGCTGCCGGCCCGGTCGCGCACGGCACCGGCACCGGTACCGCTGCCGAACGCCGGCTCGGAAACCGAGCCGGCGGCTCGCGCGGCGGCACGGGCCGCCGTGGTGGCTGCCGCGTACCCGGGTTCCAACGGGAGCGGTGCCGGGCCGGTCGCGCGCAGCACCGGCTGTGCCAGCACGCTGCCCGACGCCGGCCGGAACCGTCCACGGCGTCCGGCGGCCCCGGCGTCGGACACACCGGGCAACGGTGCGGGCAGGGCCGAGGACAGCGCTGTCGACCTGCGCTCGGCCGTGACGAGCAGCGGGGCCTCGGTGAGGTTGTCGCTCTCGGGGAAGCGGTCGGCCGGGTGCTCGGGGAGATGCCGGCCGTAGGTCTGGTCCTCCGTCGGACCGGGGTTGTCGTATCGCTCGGGCTGCGCGCCGAGGACGCGCGGGGCGGCGTCGGAGGGGTGCCTCGTCCCCGTCTGGTTGCCCAGGACCGCGCGGGCGCCCTCCGCGTCGGGTGTGGCGAGCACCGTCGCCCGGCCACGGAGCAGATGGGCGATCTCGATGATCTGGTCTGAAGGCAGGCCAACGCAGACGACGAGGCCGGGAGCGGAACCTGGAGCGAAGTCGAGCGTCACGTGCGTCACCCTCCGTGGATGGAGCCGTTCGGGTACTTACCGGGTGGAAACCGGCCAGCGCGCGCCAGTTTGTCCTCGGCCCGTACCAATGAGGTCAATTTTTCGTTACCTGCGCGTTGCGTGCCGGAAATGACACATTCCCGCCCGGTTGGCATTTTTACGCCACAGATCACCCGCAAAGGGTGAATTTTCACCGAAACCGGGTGAAGTTCCGCCCGGGTCGTTGACACGGGCGGTCGCGCCGCCTCCGACCGTGTTTTGACCGAGAAATGACCGACACCTGACCGTGAACGGACCTTGTTGCCCTGACCTGCGCAAACGACGGTTAGGGATGGCCCACGACCGTGGTCCGTCCAAGCGCATCCGGAGTCGTGGATGCGCCGGGTAATGGAGGGTTCATGCATCGTCGAACTGCTCTCGCACGAAGCTCGACAACCGCCACAGCGGTTCTCGCGCTCGTCGCGACATCAGCGCTGAGCGTCGCCCCGGTGGCGTTCGCAGGAACGTCCCCGGCCACAGCGGCGACAACCACGAAGGCCGTGGCGGCCGACCCAGAAGACAAGTTCACCGACTTCGCGAGGGAGATGCTGGCGGAGCGCAAGACCGCCGACTTCTGGGTCGAGATGGCCGACGAGGCGGACCTGACCGACGCCCGGGGCATCACGAACTGGGACGAGCGGGGGCAGCGGGTCTATGACGCTCTCACCAGCACCGCCGAGGCGTCCCAGGCGAGCCTGATCAAGCAGCTCGACGCCGCCGGCGCCGACTACGAGAGCTACTGGATCAGCAACCGGATCCTCGTCCAGGACGGCACGCTGGCGCTGGCAGACAAGCTCGCGAAGAGCGGCGAGGTCCAGCGGATCAGCGAGACGGTCCAGCTCAACCTGGTCGAGCCGGTCAAGCGGACCGACGTCAGCGACAAGGGCACCCTTGCCGTCGAGTGGGGTCTGGACGCCATCAACGCGCCAGAGGTCTGGGAGATGGGCTACACGGGTGAGGGCATCACCGTGTCGAACATCGACACCGGTGCGCAGTACGACCACCCGGCGCTCGCCGACCAGTACCGCGGCAAGCAGGCCGACGGCACGGTCGTGAACGACTACAACTGGCAGGACACCTCCGGCTCGGCCGAGCTGCCGTTCGACGACAACGGCCACGGCACGCACACCATCGGCACCATGGTCGGCGACGACGGCAACGGCAACCAGATCGGTGTCGCTCCCGGCGCCGACTGGATCGCCACGAACGGCTGCGACAGCTGCTCGGACGCCGCCCTGCTCTCGTCCGGGCAGTGGATAGTCGCCCCGACCAAGACCGACGGCAGCGACCCCGACCCGTCGAAGCGGCCCAACGTCGTCAACAACTCGTGGGGCCTGACCGCCGCGGGCAGCATCGACGACTGGTACACCGACACCACCGCGGCCTGGGAGGCCGCGGGCATCTTCGGCACCTGGTCCGCCGGCAACTCCGGCCCCGGCTGCACGACGACGTCGTCCCCCGGCGCCAACACGGGCTCCTACTCGGTCGGCGCGTTCGACGTGAACGGCGCCATCGCCGGCTTCTCGTCCCGCGGCGCCGGCGAGGACGGCCTGGTCAAGCCCAACATCTCGGCCCCCGGCGTGAACGTGCGCTCCTCGGTCCCGGGTGACGGCTACGCCGCCTTCAACGGCACGTCCATGGCGGCCCCGCACCTCGCGGGCGCGGTGGCCCTGCTGTGGA
The DNA here is from genome assembly GCF_042654905.1 of Promicromonospora alba. Classification (NCBI taxonomy): domain Bacteria; kingdom Bacillati; phylum Actinomycetota; class Actinomycetes; order Micrococcales; family Promicromonosporaceae; genus Promicromonospora; species Promicromonospora alba. The sequence goes on along the minus strand of NZ_JBHSFI010000004.1, from coordinate 880,490 downwards.
GCGCGGCCCCCGCCCTCATCGGTGACATCGAGGGCACGCAGGCTCTCCTCAACGAGTCCGCCGTCGACACGAACGACACCACCTGCGGTGGTACCGCCGACGACAACAACGTGTGGGGCGAGGGCAAGCTCGACGTCGCCGCACTCATCGACGCCGCCCCGATCGGTGCGACCGGCTACGTCAACGGCACCGTGACCGACGCCGCCGGCACCCCGATCGCCGGGGCCGACGTCACGGTCGACGGCGAGCGGGACCGCACCGTCAGCACCGACGAGGACGGCACCTTCAGCGCGCGCGTCGCCACCGGCGACTACACGGTGTCCGCGTCCGCCTTCGGGTTCCTGCCCTCGACGCCGGCCCCCGCGGCCGTCACCGAGGACGGCACCGTCGACGTGCCGATCACGCTCGAGGCCGCCCCGTCGCACGCCGTGACGGGCACGGTCACCTTCGCAGGCTCCGGTGACCCCGTCGCGGGCGCGCCGGTCAGCCTCGGCAGCCACTTCGAGGACACCACCACCGGCGCGGACGGCACCTTCGCCTTCGCCGACGTCCCCGAGGGCACCTACCCGCTGACCGTGGAGATGGGCGGCTGCGCCTCCACCTACGAGGCCGACGTCGTGGTCGACGGCGCGAAGGACGTGCCCGTCGAGATCACCGCGGTGACCGACGACTTCGGCTACTCCTGCGCCACCTCGACCGGTGACTACCTGCAGGGCGACACCAAGTCCTCGCTCACCGGCGACGATGCGCAGACATCGATCGACCTGCCCTTCGCCTTCCCCTTCTACGGCGAGAGCTACGACACCGCCTTCGTCACCTCCAACGGCCACCTGAACTTCCTGGCCGCCACGACGAGCTACGCGAACGGTGCCATCCCGAGCAGCGCGGCACCCAACGCCGCCCTGTACCCCTTCTGGGACGACCTGCTCATCGACGCTGAGTCGGGCCTCTACACCGGCACGACGACGGTCGACGGCGAGGACGCGTTCGTCCTCGAGTGGCGCAACGTGCGCAAGTACAGCCCCGCCTCCGACCGGCTCAACTTCTCGGTCACCCTCGTCGCCGACGGCACCGCGATCTTCGGCTACGGCGACGTGACCGACACCGATACCGCCAAGGGCAGCTCGGCGTCGATCGGTATCGAGAACGCCACCGGCACCGTGGGCATGCAGTACTCCAGCAACACGGCCGCGATCTCCTCGGGGCTGAACATCACCTACACGGCGCCGGTCCTCGCGTTCCTCGAGGGCACCGTCACCGACCTCAACACGGGTGAGCCTGTCGAGGGCGCGACCGTCACGGCGACCGCCGAGGGTGTCACCCGGACCGCCACGTCGAGCGAGGACGGCACCTACTCGGCCATCGCCCTGCCCGGTGACTACACGGTCGAGGTCACGGCGCCGGACTACGAGTCCGAGTCGGGCGCCGTCACCCTCGAACCGGAGGGCACCGGCACGTTCGACGCGGCGCTCGCCGCGGGCAAGCTCGCCGTCAGCACCGGTTCGATCAGCGCCACGCTCCCGCTGGGCAGCTCCACGACCAAGCGGTTCACGGTGAAGAACGAGGGCACCGCGCCGGCCGAGGTCGAGCTGGTCGGCACCGGTGGTGGCTTCGACATCCTGGGCGCTGAGGGCGCTGCCGTCATCCAGCACCCGCAGGGCGAGGCGACCGTCGCCAAGTCCACGAAGCCGTCGGCGAAGGCCGGCGGTTCGCTCGGTACCTCGGGTTCGCGGCTCCAGGCCGCGGGCAAGGGCACCACGGGCAAGGTCGTGACGCCGGAGTCCATCCCGGTGTCGCCGAACGCCACGACCATCACCCACTCGACGTCGCAGGAGATCGCCGAGCTCAGCTCGGCCTCGTGCGGTGGCCTGGCGGGGACGACGGAGAACCACTTCTTCCGGACGTTCACGCTGAGCGACTTCGGCATCGACGGTGACTTCGACGTCTCGGAGGTCTCCTTCGGGGTGGAGCAGGCGACGGCGCAGACCCTGACCGTCAAGCTCCACACCCTGGACGGCGCACTCACGTTCGCCAACCTGACGCAGATCGGGACGGCCGACGTCGCCATCCCGGCCTCGACCCTGACGATGATCTCGGTGCCCGTGGCGGGCGAGGTGCCGGCCGGCTCCACGCTCGTCGTCGAGATCGTCTCGGCCAACCAGCAGGCGAACGGTGGTGTCTTCTACATCGGGTCCAACGGTGCGGGGCAGAGCGCGCCGTCGTACCTCTCGGCCACCGACTGCTCGCTCCCGGAGCCCGCGACGACGGACTCCATCGGCTGGCCCGACATGCACATCGTCATGAACGTCTCCGGTGACACCGCCGGTGGCGGCAGCATGGACTGGGTGACGACGACCCCTGCCGAGTTCACGCTCGCACCGGGCCAGAGCAAGACCATCACCGCGGCCCTGAACGGTGTGGTGGCCCAGCCGGGTACGTTCACCGGCTCGATCGTGGCCGACGCCGAGACGCCCTACGACGCCCCGTCGGTGGACGTGTCCATGAAGATCAACCCGCCGAAGAGCTGGGGCAAGCTCTCCGGCACCGTGGGCGGCTTCACGCCTGACGGCGTCGTGTCGCTCGGGGACTCGGTGGTCCAGCTCAACGGCCGCTTCTCGACGGTCACCCTGGTGACGGGGGCCGACGGCAAGTACGAGTACTGGTTCGACAAGTCGGAGCGCACCGCGCAGATCATCGCAACGGCCAACGGGTACGTCCCGCAGGTCGGCTCCGCGAAGGTGACGGCGGGTACGAACGTCGTGACCGACTTCGAGCTGGACCCGCTCAAGTAGCGGACCCGCCTGACGTGTCAGACCCCCAGGTCACTCCGGTGACCTGGGGGTCTGACACGTTGCGCGGATTGCGACGGGGTCAGCGCTCTATGTCGCCGCGGATGAAGGCCTCCAGCTGGGCGCGGCCAGCGGTGTCCTCCATCTGCACGGGCGGGGACTTCATGAAGTAGGTGGCCGCGGACAGGATCGGGCCGCCGACGCCGCGGTCCTTCGCGATCTTCGCCGCGCGCACCGCGTCGATGATGATGCCCGCCGAGTTCGGGGAGTCCCAGACCTCGAGCTTGTACTCCAGGCTGAGCGGCACCTCGCCGAACGCGCGGCCCTCGAGGCGCACATACGCCCACTTGCGGTCGTCGAGCCACGCCACGTAGTCCGACGGACCGATGTGTACGTTGCGGTCCTCCTTCTTGCCGGCGAGGGCGCCCGTCAGGTTGGACGTCACGGCCTGCGTCTTGGAGAGCTTCTTCGACTCCAGACGGTCGCGCTGCAGCATGTTCTTGAAGTCCATGTTGCCGCCGACGTTCAGCTGGTAGGTGCGGTCCAGGACGACGCCGCGGTCCTCGAACAGCTTGGCCAGCACGCGGTGCGTGATCGTCGCGCCGACCTGGGACTTGATGTCGTCGCCGACGATCGGCACGCCCGCGTCCTCGAACTTCTTGGCCCACGCGGGGTCGGACGCGATGAAGACGGGGAGGGCGTTCACGAAGGCGACGCCGGCGTCGATCGCGCACTGCGCGTAGAACTTGGCGGCCTCCTCAGAACCCACCGGCAGGTAGCAGACCAGCACGTCGACCTCGGCCTCGCGCAGCGTGGCCACGACGTCGACGGCGTCCTTCGTGGACTCGTCGATCGTGGCGCGGTAGTAGTCGCCGAGGCCGTCGAGCGTGGGGCCGCGCTGGACCGTCACGCCCGTGGGCGGCACGTCGGCGATCTTGATGGTGTTGTTCTCCGACGCGTTGATGGCCTCGGCCAGGTCGAAGCCGACCTTCTTCGCGTCGACGTCGAATGCCGCGACGAACTCGAGGTCCGACACGTGGTAGTCGCCGAACTGCACGTGCATGAGGCCCGGGACGGTGCTCGCCGGGTCGGCGTCACGGTAGTAGGTCACGCCCTGGACCAGGGACGAGGCGCAGTTTCCTACGCCGACGATGCCCACGCGGATGGAGGTCATCCTCGCTCCTTCTTCGTTTGGTCTTGCTGCGATGGGCGGGGCGGCGCCGCAGCACGACCCCGTTCCGTGGAGATGAGGCTGTCGAGCCAGTGCACTTCGCGCTCGACCTTCTCGAGCCCGAACCGCTGGAGCTCGAGTGCGTATTCGTCGAGCCGTGAGCGCGGGTGCGCCGCAGCCTGGCGGTACGCCTCCAGTCGTTCGGTCAGCCGGGTGCGCCGACCTTCGAGGACACGGAGGCGGGTCTCGGCGTCGGTCTGCGCGAAGAGCGCGAACCGGACGTCGAAGTTGTCGTCCTCCCAGGCCGCGGGGCCGGCGGTGGCCAGAACGGTCTGGAGGTGCTCCTTGCCCTCGGCGGTCAGCTCGTAGACGACCCGGCGTCGGCCGAGGGGTTTGGGCTTGGTGGTGCGGCCGGGTATCACCGGCTTGGTAGTCCTGCGTGGCGGGGCCGGCGGCGGGTCGTTCTCCGTCGTCGCGATCAGACCACGCGTGACCAGGGCCTTGAGGGCGGGGTAGAGCGTGCCGTAGGAGAAGGCGCGGAACGAACCGAGCACAAGATTGAGGCGCTTACGGAGCTCGTACCCGTGCAGCGGGGACTCGTTGAGCAGGCCGAGGACGGCGGTCTCCAGCACGTCGGACCGACTGCGCACGGCGGCCTCCTTCCCGAGCTCGACCCTGGTCGTCCGGTCGAATCCTTCTCCCGATCGACGACCCGATGTATCGAGTCGATACATCGAGAGAATAAGCATGCGGATCGTCGTGCGCAATCGGCCGCTCCGATCCCGCCGGCACCAGTTCGTTAGTGGATGAAATGTGAAGCAGGGGCAGACGGACTGGGCTGACCCTGGGGGAAGTGCCTGTGTGCGGGTCCGGTGACCAGTTTCGGGCTATTAGGGCAGGCGGGTGATCCCCTATGGTTTCGGTTTGTCCGCCGTGGCAAGTGTCGACCGCAGGCGACGGGCGCAAGTCGAACCGAGGAAGAGGCTGACGTGTCCAACTGGAGTCCCCCTCCGATCTGGCCGCACACTCCCCGACGGCGGCAGGGAATCTGGAACTACCCCCGCCCTTACCGCACCGGGCTCCGCGCGTGGGTCCCGTCGTGGCGGGTCGTCGTGGGCACGTTCCTGACGGGCACGTCGCTCGTGGCCGGCGTCCTCGTGGCCGGATGGTTCGGGTGGGAAGTGCCGGCCGAGAACCCGGACGTCGGGTCGCAGACGACCACCGTGTACTACTCCGACGGCACGCCCATCGGAAAGTTCGCGGCCCAGGACCGCACGATCATGAAGCTGTCCGAGCTGCCGCCGTCCATCGGGCAGGCGGTGATCTCGTCGGAGGACTCGAAGTTCGAGAGCCACCCGGGCATCGATCTGCTGGGCATCGTCCGCGCGGCGGTCAACAACTTCACGGGCGGTGCGCGGCAGGGCGCCTCCACGCTGACGCAGCAATACGTCGAGAACACCTACTACGTGGCCGGCCAGTCGAGCTACGCCGACAAGCTCCGCGAGCTGGTGCTGGCGCTGAAGGTCGACCGGGACAAGTCGAAGGACCAGATCCTCGAGGGGTATCTCAACACGATCTACCTGGGCAGGGGCGCCTATGGCGTCGAGGCGGCGTCCAAGGCGTATTTCGGTCACTCGGCCAAGGAGATGACGATCTCCCAGGCGGCCTTCCTCGCGGGCATCGTCCCGAACCCGACCTACTGGGATCCCCGGCAGGGTGAGGGCGCGCAGAAGCAGGCTGAGATCCGTTGGAACCGAACCCTGAACCTGATGCTGGAGAACGGCTACATCACCAAGGAGGACCGGGACAGCGCACAGTTCCCGAAGCTCCAGGAGTACAAGCAGGGTTCGGGAGACAGCCGGACCGCATACCTGCTGGAGCAGGTGGCGAGGGAGCTCGCCCAGCCAACCTCCGATGGCGGCGCCGGCATCTCCGAGGATCAGCTGACGAAGCGCGGCTACGAGATCCACACGTCGATCGACCGCAAGATGCAGGCCGCTGCCTACGAGACGATGGAGCTGCCCGAGGACGCGGACGACTCCACTCGTGCGTCACTGACGTCGATCGACCCGCAGACCGGCGAGATCAAGGCGATGTACGGCGGGCCGAACTATTCGGACTACCCGACCAACGCCGCGACCTTCCGAGCGCAGGGCGCCTCGACGTTCAAGCCGTTCACGCTGATCGGTGCGCTGCGGGAGGACATCCCGCTCACCAAGAAGTACGACAGCACGGACGGCATGACCATCGAGGGCTGGAAGACCGACACCGACGGCCCGGACGTCCCGCTGAGCAACTTCGACAACAAGTCGTACGGGTGGATCGACCTCGCGGACGCGACGGCGCAGTCGGTCAACGTGGTGTACGGCCAGCTCAACAAGGAGATCGGGCCGGACAAGACGGCTCAGGTGGCCTACGACCTGGGCATCCCGCGACCTGACGACAACGCAGAGACGAACGACTGCTGCGTCATCAGGAACAACCTGGCGAACGTGCTCGGCACGGACTACGTCACCAACGTCGACCTCGCCCACGCCTACTCGACGATCGCCGCGCAGGGTTACCGCACCACGCCGCACCTGGTGACCGAGGTGAGAAGGGGCGACGAGGTCGTCGACAAGGGCGACACCACCCGTGAGAAGGAGTTCGAGCCCGACGTGATGGCCGCCACGACGTACGCGCTGGAGAAGGTGGTCGAGGAGGGGTCCGGCATAGAAGCGCAGAAGCTCGTGGGCCCCGACGGCGTGACCCGCCGCCCGGCGGCGGGCAAGACCGGCTCGTCGCAGCAGACCGAGTCGGCGTGGTTCGCCGGCTTCGTGCCCCAGCTCACCACGGTGGTCGGCCTGTACCAGTACGACATCGAGAAGAACACCTACGAGCAGGTCCAGCCGTTCGGCGGCTACGAGTGGATGACCGGTGGCTCCTGGCCCGCCAAGGCGTGGACCGAATACATGAACAAGGCGACCGCGGGCATGGAGATCGAGCAGTTCCCGGAGTACACGCCGCCCGCCCCGGTAGCGCCGCCGTCGCCGTCGTCCTCTCCTTCGCCCTCCCAGTCGGAGGAGCCGGAGGTGGAGATGGTCGTCGTACCCGACAACCTCGTCGGCGAGCAGTACCCCAACGCCGCCTCGGCGCTCGCCGGTCTGGATCTCGTGCCCGCGCAGGTGGGGGTGGACAGCGACCAGCCGGCCGGCACCGTGCTCGACGTGGCCCAGGCCGGCCAGGAGGTCGAGGTCCGCACCACCATCCAGGTCCAGGTCTCGAACGGATCTGCCGCCGAGGAGGAGACCACCACGGTGCCCTTCGGCCTGACGGGCCAGGATCAGGGCTCCGCAGAGGGGCAGCTGCAGGCCGCCGAGCTGACGCCGGTCGTCCAGGAGCAGCCGTCCGACACCGTGCCGGAGGGCCGGGTGATCTCGGTCAACCCCGGCGAGGGGCAGGAGGTGCCGGTGGGCAGCGAGGTGACGCTCGTCGTCTCGACCGGGCCTCCGGAGGGCGGCGGGGACCCGTCCGATGATCCGTCCGGTGGCGACGGAGGCGGGATCTTCGGGTAGCTCGCGACCTGCGGGGACGGGCTCGGCCGACGCCGGCCGAGCCCGCCGTCGGGCCGGGTGAAATGCAGTTGATACCGCCGCTTGAACACGGTGCGTACACAGAGAAACCGCGTTTGTACTACTTGCCGCGAACATCGATCCTCTATCGTTTCCTCGGCCCAGTGCGATCACTGGACCGATACGAGGAACGAGGAAGACGTGGCGAACAGGAGTCCATCTCCGATCTGGCCGCAAACTCCCCGACGACGGCGGGGTGTCTGGAACTACCCGCGGCCGTACCGCACGGGGATCCGCGCCTGGGTCCCGTCGTGGCGAGTTGTCGTCGGCACCATGCTGACCGGTATATCGCTCGTGGTGGGCGTTTTCGTGGCCGGGTGGATCGGCACCCCGATCCCCGAGGAGAACGCCGCCATCGGTTCGGAGACCACCACCGTCTACTACGTGAACAACCGCGTGATGGGTACGTTCGCCGCGGTGGACCGCACGATCCGCACCCTCGACGAGCTGCCGCCGCACGTACCCGCGGCTGTGCTCGCGTCCGAGGACCAGAACTTCAGGAACCACTTCGGCGTCGATCCCCTGGGCATCGTCCGCGCCTTCGTGAGCAACGTGACCGGCGGTACCCGGCAGGGCGCGTCGACCCTGACGCAGCAGTACGTGGAGAACACCTATTTCGAGCCGGGACAGTCCTCGTACGCGGACAAGTTCCGCGAGATCATCCTGGCCGTCAAGGTGGACCGGGAGAAGTCGAAGGACGAGATTCTCGAGGGCTACGTCAACAGCATCTATCTGGGCCGCGGCGCCTATGGGTTCGAGGCTGCGGCGAAGGCGTACTTCGACAAGCCTGCTGCGGAACTGACCGTCTCGGAGACCGCGATGCTGGTGGGGATCATCCCGTCGCCGTCGTACTGGGACCCGCGTTTCGGCGAGGGGTCGCGCGCCGTCGCCGAGCAGAAGTGGGCTCGCGTCCTGAAGAACATGGCTGATCAAGGCCTGATCACCCAAGAGGAGCGCAAGTCGGCCACGTTCCCCGAGCCGATCGAGTACAAGCCGGTGTCGCGTGCCGGCCAGGTGGGGTATCTGCTCGAAGAGGTCCGCAAGGAGCTTGCCGCGAACTCGGAGATCACCGAGGAAGATCTCATGAAGGGCGGCTATGAGATCCACACCACCATCAACCCGAACTGGCAGAAGGCCGCGGTCAAGACGGCGCGGACGATCCCGTACGAGGGTGAGGGCGCCGCATCGAAGGAGCTCGGCGTCTCCATCGTGTCGATCGACCCGAAGGACGGCGCGATCCGTGCCCTGTACGGCGGCGCGGACTATGCGGAGAAGCAGTTCAACGCTGCCACCGACGGCAAGGCGCAGGGCGGCTCCACGTTCAAGCCGTTCACCTTGATCGGCGCGCTCGAAGAGGACCACGAGCTCAACGAGTACTACACGGGAAACAGCCCGATGCAGATCGACGGCTGGACCGAGCTGGTCGACGGTGTCGAGAAGGAGAAGGAGCTCACCAACTTCGGCACCGAGCCCGGCGGCGAGTCGTTCGGCGACATCGACCTGATCGACGCGACGGCGAACTCGGTGAACACTGTCTACGCGCAGCTCAACGTGGAGATCACACCGCAGAAGACACAGGACGTCGCGATCAGGGCGGGGATTCCCAAGGGGGACACGAACGCCGAGCTGTCCAACGTGCTGGGCACCTCCACGGTGCGCGCCGTCGACCTCGCGGGTGCCTACGCCACGTTCGCCGCGATGGGTACCCGGACGACGCCGCACATGGTGAACTCCGTGAAGGACGGCGACGAGGTCCGCTACGCGTGGCGTGACGAGCGGGTGCAGGCCATCGAGCCCGAGGTGATGACCAAGGCCACCTACGCGCTGCAGCAGGTGGTCGAGAAGGGTTCGGGCAAGCCCGCGCAGGAGCTCCTCGGCCCGGACGGTAACCCGCGTCCGGTCGCCGGCAAGACCGGCTCCACCAACAGCAACATGTCCGCATGGTTCGCCGGCTACATCCCGCAGGTCTCGACGGTCGTCGGCCTCTACCAGATGACACCGGACAACAAGGGGCAGGCCAAGATCACGCCGTTCGGCGAGTGGGCGGGCGGCAGCCTGACCGGTGGCACCTGGCCCGTCTGGGCGTGGACCGATTACATGAAGGAGATCACCGGGGACATGGAGGTGGTGGACTTCCCGGAGTACGTGCCGCCGCTCCCGTCCCCCTCCCCGACGCCGACGCCCTCGCCGACGCCGACGCCGACGCCGGACGACAAGGTGGAGGTCCCGGTCGGGCTCGTCGGGCAGCAGTACAACGGAGTCGCGGCGGTGCTGTCCGAGCTGGGCCTTCGCCCCGTGCTGGTGGAGGTCGACAGCGATCAGCCCGCCCGGATGGTGGTCTCGGTGCAGCATGAGGGCCAGGAGGTTCCCCGTGGCACGAACATCCGGGTCGAGGTCTCGAAGGGACCCGCTCAAGAAATGACGAGGGTGCCGGGCGGCCTGGTCGGTGGCGACGAGAACAACGCCAGGAACCAGCTCCGGAACGCCGGGCTCCGGCCTGCCATCCAGTACCAGGCGTCCGAGGACGTCGAGCAGGGTGTGGTCATGCAGGTCAACCCGACCGAGGGTACAGAGGTGCCCGCCGGCAGCCCGGTGCAGGTGATCGTCTCGTCCGGGCCGGGCGACATCGGCTTCCCGACCGGTGAACCGACGGGCGGCGGAGGCAACGGCGGCGGCGGAGGCGGCGGCGGAGGCGGCGGAGGTGGCGGAGGTGGCGGCTAGCGCTCGTCTCCCCGTGACCCCGTGACCGAGGGGCCGTCTCCTGCTGGAGGCGGCCCCTCGGCCGCCCCGAGATCGCCGAGATCTCGGGTGTGAGAGGACTCTCGGCCGTTCGATTCCGCCGTCGTCCACATGACGGGTAGTCTTGGCCCTTGCTGTGAACCCTCCTGTCACGGAACGACCGTGACCGCTGAGACCAGAGGAGGTGGGTATACACATGCGTCAGTACGAAATGATGGTGATCCTTGACCCGGAGGTCGAGGAGCGCACCGTTGCCCCGTCGCTCGACAAGTACCTGTCGGTCATCACGACCGAGGGTGGCTCCGTCGACAAGGTGGACATCTGGGGGCGCCGCCGTCTGGCCTTCGAGATTCAGAAGAAGTCCGAGGGCATCTACGCCGTGGTCGACTTCACCGCGACGTCTGCCACCGCCAAGGAGCTGGACCGTCAGCTCGGCCTCAACGAGGTCGTGCTCCGGACCAAGATCCTGCGCACCGGCGACAAGTGAGTCGTCCGAACTGACCCCTCTTCGCCCGCGCGAGTGTCAGTGTCTCGTGGTTGCATTCACCGCGAACCCGGATACCGCGTACGGAACGTCGACTGAATCGAGGAATTGGCATGGCTGGTGAAACTGTCATCACAGTGATCGGGAACCTTACCGGGGACCCTGAGCTGCGCTTCACCCCTTCAGGTGCTGCGGTCGCCAACTTCACGGTGGCGTCGACCCCGCGAACCTTCGACCGCCAGAGCAACGAGTGGAAGGACGGGGAAACCCTGTTCATGCGCTGCTCGATCTGGCGTGAGGCCGCGGAGAGCGTCGCGGAGTCGCTGACCAAGGGCACGCGCGTCATCGCGCAGGGTCGCCTGGTCCAGCGCTCCTACGACACCCGTGAGGGCGAGAAGCGAACCGTTGTCGAGCTGCAGGTGGACGAGATCGGTCCGTCCCTGCGCTACGCCACGGCCAAGGTCACCCGGGCCCAGCGGTCCGGTGGTGGCGGCGGCTTCGGTGGCGGTGGCGGCGGTGGCTTCAACGGTGGCGGTGCCCAGCAGGGTGGCGGCTCCGGTGGAGGATTCAGTTCTTCCGGTGGCGGTCAGAGCAATGACGACCCGTGGGCCACGGCAGGCCCGGCGTCGTCCGGTGGTTCGTTCTCGGACGACCCGCCGTTCTGATCGACATCCCCACGTTCATTCTTTTTGCTCGCACGGCCCGCCAGGCCGGGTGAGCAGCACCTGACAAAGGAGCAACACCATGGCAAAGCCTGTGGTGCGCAAGCCCAAGAAGAAGATCAACCCGCTCAAGTCGGCGAAGATCCACAACATCGACTACAAGGACACGGCGCTCCTGCGCAAGTTCATCTCTGACCGCGGAAAGATCCGTGCGCGTCGTGTCACTGGTGTCTCCGTGCAGGAGCAGCGTCAGATCGCGAAGGCCGTGAAGAACGCCCGCGAGATGGCCCTTCTCCCGTACACGTCGACGGCTCGCTGAGGAAGGGATCGAGAACAATGGCAAAGCTGATCCTGACCCACGAGGTGACCGGCCTGGGTGAGCCCGGCGACGTGGTTGAGGTGAAGGACGGGTACGCCCGTAACTTCCTCATCCCGCGTTCGCTGGCGACGCCCTGGACCAAGGGCGCCGAGTCCGACATCAACGCGATCCGTAAGGCTCGCAAGAGCCGCGAGATCGCATCGCTGGACGAGGCGAAGGCCCTGGCCGCCTCGCTGTCCGCGAAGCCTGTCGTCGTCGCGGCGAACGCCGGCCCTGGTGGCCGTCTGTTCGGTGCGGTGACCACGGCGGACATCGCCGGTGCGGTCTCCGCTGCCGGAGGCCCGTCCGTCGACAAGCGCAAGATCGAGATCGGTCAGTCCATCAAGACGACCGGTGACTTCACCGTGTCGATCCGCCTGCACCCTGAGGTGTCGGCCAAGATCGGTGTGAAGGTCGTCGCCGACTGAGCTGACGCTCAGTTGAGTGTCTGACTGCGAGTGACTGTCTGACTGCGTGATCGCTTGATCGCGAGAGGCCCCGGTTCCCCCTGTGGGGAGCCGGGGCCTCTCGTGTGCGCGGCGTCGGCGCCGCCTTGCGCGACGTTTCGCGGTAATTCCTTGAACATTTCTTGCCAATGGGCTAAACCTGGGTGCCAGGTCTACTCACTCGATGGCGAGGAGATGCCATGTTCCGGCAGAACCGGGCGGCTGCGGTCCGCCTGACGATCGCAGCTACCACGGCCGCCACCATGGCCCTCACGCTCACCGCCTGCGGTAGCGGCGGCCCCGAGTCCGACGGCATGGTCACCGTCTGGACCGTCGAGACCCAGCCCGAACGCCTCGCCATCCAGGAGGAGGCGATGGCCGCCTGGTCCGAGCAGTCCGGAATCGAGACCGATCTCGTGCCGGTCGAGGAGGACCAGGTATCGCAGCTCCTGTCCGCCGCGGCGCTGTCCGGCGACGACATGCCGGACGTCGTCAACGCGATCAGCCCCGGGCTGGTCCGGGCCTTCGACCGCGACGGCTACCTCGACCGCGACGCCGCCGCCGAGGTGGTCGAGGCGCTCGGTAAGGACACGTTCACGTCGTCGGCCCTCGAGCTGAGCAGCGACGGCGACGAGCTGCTCGCCGTACCCTCGGACGCCTGGCCGATGCTGGTCTACTACCGCACCGACCTCTTCGAGGAGGCCGGCCTGGAGCCGCCCGCCACGTACGACGACCTGCGGACGGCGGCCGAGGAGCTCACGACGGAGGGTCGGCACGGCATCACGCTGGCCACCGACGCGGCTGACCCGTTCACGCAGCAGACGTTGGAGTTCCTGGCGCAGGGCAACGGCTGCGAGCTCGTCGACGACGCCGGCACGGCGACCCTCGACAGCCCGGAGTGCACCGAGACGATAGGGCTCTACGCGGACCTGGCCGGCGACTTCTCGCCGGACGGCACCCAGGGTGTCGAGTCCTCCCGTTCCACCTACTTCGCCGGGCAGGCGGCGATGACCGTGTGGTCGTCGTTCCTGCTCGACGAGATGGCCGGGCTGCGGGAGGAGTTCACGCCGTCGTGCGACGAGTGCGGCGACGACCCGGGCTGGCTCGCCGAGAACACTGCAGTGGTCCCCGTGGTCGAGGGTCCGTCAGCGGGTGGCGAAGCCGCCGGGTACGTGGAGCTCGTGTCGTGGGGCATTACCGATGGCGCGGACCCTGAGACCGCCGACTTCGTCGAGTACATGATGTCCGACGCGTACGTGGACTGGCTGGCGATGGCGCCGGAGGGCAAGGTGCCCGTGCGGACCGGCACCGCCGACAACCCCACCGAGTACACCGACGCGTGGTCCGAGCTGGAGATCGGCGTCGACGCCAAGAAGACATTCTCCGACGTCTGGCCGGCCGAGGTGACCGACACGCTCGCGGCGGCCCCCGAGTCGGCGGACCGCTGGGCACTCCCGCAGGGCCAGGGCGCGCTCCTCGGCCCGATCACGAGCGAGCTGCCGCTCGCGAAGGCCGCGGCCGACCTCGGGTCAGGCACCACCGATGCGGCCGAGGCCCAGACGACGATGCAGGACGCCGTAGCCGACATAGCGTCCCGCGACTAGGACCCGGGGTTCGGGATGACGTCCAAGCTGCGGGGGACCGAGAACCGGGACGGGATCGCGCTCGTCGTCCCCGTGGTCCTGGTGGTGGCCGCGATCATCGTCGTCCCCATCGTGTGGACGGTGGTGCTGTCCTTCCAGGACGCACGTTACGTGGACGTGGCCCGCAACGGCCTGTTCAACGAGCTCACGCTCGACAACTACGTCGACGTCCTCACGGCCCCGGCGTTCTGGCAGGCGCTGCTCACCACCGTCGAGTACTCGGTCGCGACCACCGCCGGGTCGATCACCGTGGGTCTGGTGGCCGCGCTCGCGTTCCGGGACCGCTTCCGTTTCCGGGCGCCGCTGCGTGCGGTGATGCTGCTCCCCTATGTCGCGCCGGTCGTGGCCACCACGTTCGTGTGGCAGGTGGCCCTGAACCCGCAGTACGGCGTGGTGAACGCGTTCGGCACCCAGGTGCTCGGCTGGGAGCATCCGGTCAACTTCCTCTCGTCCGCGCCCACCGCCCTGCTCACGGTCATCGTCTACGACATCTGGCGCTACTTCCCGTTCGCGTTCATGTTCCTCGGTGCGGCCCTGACGGGCCTCAGCCGCGAGATCGAGGAGGCCGCAGTGGTCGACGGCGCCACACCGCTCCAGAAGTTCTGGTTCGTGGTGCTGCCCCAGCTGCTGCCCACGGTCGCCCTACTGGTGCTGTTCCGCATGGTCATGGCGTTCAACGAGTTCGACGACGTCTACCTGCTCACCGGCGGTGCGGCCGGCACTCAGGTGGCGTCCGTGCGGGTGTTCGAGCAGCTCACCGGGTCGAGCGACATCGGGGGCGCCAGCGCGACCGCCGCAGTGATGGCCGTGTTCCTCGGCGTCGCGCTGGCGATCTACCTACGCCTGACGGCCAGGCAGAGGGAGGCGCGATGAGCGCGGTGACAGTCCAGACCAGCGTGCTGCGCGTGCTGCGGGTAGTAGTGATCGTGGGACTCGTCGTGGCCACCGTGGTGCCGTTCGTCTACATGCTCTCGCTGAGCTTCGTGCGGATAGACGACCTGCTGCGCGACCCGTTGCGCGTGCTGCCGGCGCTCGACCGGATCACCACCGAGACCTATCGCGAGGTCCTGGCCTCGGAGGAGGACGGCGGGTACGGGTTCGCGCGGTTCATGCGCAACTCCGCGATCGTTGCGGTCGGGGCCTCTGCGCTGACCGTCGTGCTGGTGGTCCCGGCGTCGTACGCGCTGACGCGCCTGCGGTTCGCCGGGCGCTCACAGGTCTCGTGGCTGTTCCTTGCCGTCTACCTGTTCCCGACGATCATCATCGCGGTGCCGGTGTTCGTCGGCTTCCAGGTGCTGGGTCTGGGATCGTCCCTGGTGGGGCTGGTGATCGCGTACGTCGCCCTGACCGTCCCGGTCTCCGTGCACATGCTGCGCAACTATCTCGCCGGCATCCCTGAGTCGATAGACGAGGCGGCAGTGATCGACGGCGCGTCACGCCTCCAGATCCTGACGCGCATCACCGTGCCGCTGGCGATGCCCACGATCATGTCGACGGCGCTGTACTCGTTCATGATCGCCTGGAACGAGTTCCTGTTCGCGCTCCTGTTCCTGTCCGCGAAGCAGGACCTGTGGACGGTGTCGCTCGGGCTGACGCGGCTCGCCGACGGCCAGGAGGTGTCGAAGACGGTGCTCATGGCGGGCAGCGTGCTCCTCACGGTGCCGATCGTGATCCTGTACGGGGTGGCCGAGCGCGCCCTCACCGAAGGGCTGACCGCCGGCGCGGACAAGGGCTAGCGCCAAGACGGCTGCGGGCGTTTCCGCGGGGGCGCAGCCACGTCCGACCGCGCGGCTTGGTTGATGAGTTTCCCGGATCGGCGTCGGCGGGTGATCTTTCCCCGTTTTACTGAGTTGTGATCAATAGAGCGTTCCCCGGAGCGTCAACCGCCGGTACGTTCAGCCCAGACGCCCGAGATGACGGGCTTCGTGCTCGCCAACGGCGGCGAGCCCGGCGGTGGCGCCGGTTGGACAACTTTTTCGCGGGGCGACGGTGCCCGCGGAGCGAGAGGCGAACCGATGACGCAGTTGCACGCATCCCGACCAGCACAACCAGGGCCAGCACCAACGATCTTGATAGCGGTAGGTCTGGCCTTCCTGCTTGTCGGCGCGATCGTGGCCACGGCCTTCATGCTCGTGTTCCAGGGCCAGGTCGCGTCCGGCGCGGATCAGCTGGCTGACGGCGCGGGCGAGGTGAACGACGGTGTCCAGACCAGTCTGGTCTCCGGCGTCGACGAGCTCAGCGCCGGAGCCGTAGAGCTCAACGACGGCGTGCAGGACGAGGTCGTGCCGGGTGTCGAGAAGCTCGCTGACGGTGCCGGGCAGCTTGATGCCGGGGCCGCCGAGCTGCGCGCGGGCGTGGTCAAGCTGCACGACGGGTCGAAGAAGATCGCGGACGGCACCGCCGAGACGGCGGAGGACGTGTCCGACCTGGCCGATGCATCGCTGCTGCTGACTGCCGGCTCGACGAGGCTGAATGACGGCCTTGGTCAGTTGAGCGGCGGGTCAAGGACGCTGAACGAGGGTCTTGGTCAGCTGAATGCGGCGGCGCCCGAGCTGGCGGACGGGGCCGAGCGGCTCGCCGGTGGATCCCTCTTGGTCGCAGCAGGCGTTGCGACAGTCAGCGAGGGTGTCAGCCCGCTTGATGCGGGTGCACGTCAGCTCGCTGCTGGTTCTGGAGAGCTGCGGGCCGGTGTCGCGAAGGTGAGCGACGGCGTGACTCCGCTCGACGCGGGTGCGCGTCTGTTGGCTGCTGGTTCTGGAGAGCTGCAGGCTGGTGTCGCGAAGGTGAGCGACGGCGTGACTCCGCTCGACGCGGGTGCGCGTCTGCTGGCGTCCGGATCGCAGGGTGTCGCTGCGGGAGCCGGCCTGGTCGATACGGCTGCTACCCAGCTTGCCGATGGTTCCTCACGAGTGTTCGCCGGTAGCCAGACGCTGAACACCGGGCTGTCGCAGCTGGCCGCGAGCAACAGCACCATCCTGGGCGGGGTCTCCTCGCTCCAGGGCGGTGCGGGCAACCTGGCCACCGGCGCATCGACGCTGGACGCCGGAGCCGACCAGCTCAACGCCGGTCTGCAGCAACTCGACGCCGCTGCGCCCACACTCGCGCAGGGCGCGGCCGAAACCGCAGCGGGCGCCAAGAACGTGGCGGCGGGCGCTGCACCCGTAGCGGACGGCGCCGCCATGGCGCAGGGCGGCGCGGAGACCCTCGCTGCGAAGCTTGGTGATCTCGTCGGTGGCGCGCAGCAGGTTCAGGGCGGGAATCAGGCCCTTCAGTCGAAGTTGACGGAACTTGCCGGGACAACTGACGACCCCGCTCTCAAGCAGCAGCTCCAAGGGCTCGCGGCATCGGCCGGCGGGTTGGCTGCTGGAGCCGGGCAGGTCGCGACGGGGGCTGGTCAGGCCAAGGATGGCGCGGCGGACCTCGGTGGCAAGCTCGGGACTCTCTCCGCAGGGGCATCGGCGGTCGCGAACGGTTCGGCGGCCGTGGCCAAGGGGGCAGGGCAGGTGTCTGGTGGTGTCCAGCAGGTCGCCTCGGGTATCGACACCCTCTCGGACGGGGCAGGTCGTCTCGCCGCAGGCTCAGAGCAGGTCAAGGACGGCAGTGCTTCCCTCCACGCCGGATTCGGGCAGCTCGTGCCGGGCGTGGAGAAGTACGTGGCCGGCGTAGGCTCGGCATACGAGGGCAGCTCGACTCTCGTCGCGGGCAGTGGGCAGCTTGCCGGCGGTAACGCCGAGCTGGCGCAGAAGACTCCGGCCCTGGTCACGGGCGCCTCCCAGGTCGCCGTCGGTAATGCCGATCTTGCGGCGGGTACGGGCCGGCTCAAGGGTGGTCTGCCGGCGCTGCTTTCCGGTGCCCAGCGGGTCGCCGTCGGTAACGCCGATCTTGCGGCTGGCACGGGTAAGCTCAAGGGCGGTCTGCCTGCGCTGCTCTCTGGCGCCCAGCGGGTCGCCGTCGGTAACGCCGATCTTGCGGCTGGCACGGGTAAGCTCAAGGGCGGTCTGCCTGCGCTGCTCGCGGGTGCAACACAGGTGGCCGGCGGCAACGCCGACCTGGCATCGAAGACACCGGGTCTGGTCTCCGGTGTCGGCAAGCTCCACACCGGGTCGGGGGAGCTGGTCTCGGGTGTCGGTCAGCTGCACACCGGCTCAGGCAAGCTTGTCGACGGCATCATCGAGGTGCGCGACCGCGTGGTCCCGAAGGTCGCGAAGTCGCAGCGCCTGGCCGACGGGTCGGTCAAGGTCCGCGACGGGCTGGAGGACGCCCGGAAGGGCACCCGCACCCTCGTCGACGGCACAGGCGCCCTCGCCGACGGCACGCAGACGCTGGCGACCGGGGCCACCGACCTCGCCGACGGGACGCAGCTGCTCGCTGACGGTTCCGGCAGGCTGGCCACCGGCACCACGGAGCTGGCGTCCGGAACGACGCAGCTGTCCGACGGCACCGGTGAGCTCCAGACCAAGGTCGGCGATGCGCCGCTGGGTGCGGTGGGCATCGGCGTCATCATCGCTGCGGCGCTCGGTCTGCTGGCAGCTATCGCCGGTCTGATCCTGCAGAACCGCCGTCGCGCCTGATCAGCACCGATCACCACGGATCGCCGGGGCAGAGCCGACCGCTCTGTCCCGGCGATCTCGTGTCAGGTGCCGCTCACAGCTCGGAGAGCATGTTCGCCATCCGGTCGATCTCCGCCATCTGGTCGGCCGCGATGTTGGTCGCCAGCTCGAGGACCCGCTCCTCGCTGCCCGACCCGGCGACCTCCTCGCACATGGTGAGCGCACCCTCGTGATGCTTGATCATGCCCTTGAGGAACAGCCTGTCGAACTCGGTCCCGGACGCCTTCTCGAGCGCCGCCATCTCCGCGTCGGTCAGCATCCCGGGCATGTCGTCGGTGTCGTGCCCGTGCCCTGAGGTCCGCGGGCCGGAGCCGTCGCCGGCCTCCGCGGTGAGCGGCACCGTGTACTCGTTCTCCTCGAGCCAGCCGGACATGAGGTCGATCTCGCTGTCCTGCACGACGTCGATCCGCGCGGCGAACTTCTGCAGCTGTTCCGAGTCGCTCCGCTCCGGAACCAGCCCGGACATCTCGATCGCCTGCGTGTGGTGCACGATCATGTCGCTCAGGAAGTCGGCGTCGCCCTTCGAGAACTGTGCCTGGGCGGGCGACCCCTTGTAGTCCTCGGGGGCGATCGTCTCGTTCTTCTCACCGGGCTTCCCCGGCTGCAGCACCACGGAGCTGGGCGTCGACACCGGCTCCGGCTCGTCGGCCGGCCCGGTGCAGCCGGCCAGGCCGAGAGTGAGCGGCATCAGGACGGCGAGGCCGGAAGCGACCGCGCGGAAGCGCGACCGTCGGGCGGTACCTGTCAGCATCTCCACGGGGCGATCCTCTCGTACGTGCCGTCGCGTCCGGGTCTCCGGACTCCGACAGTTGGCGGCACGCGACGATCCTGCCAGGCAATTTGTCTCCACTGTGTAAAAAGAGGGCCCTAAATTCGTGGTGCTGGGAGAACACTGTGGGTCAAACTGCCTATACCGACCTAGGAGGTGTGACGCCCTTGCGTCGTCCAACCCTTACCCGATCGCATGTGCGGGGCGCCGCGGCTGTCGCCCTCGCGGCAGCACTCACGGCGACAATGCTCGCCGGCGCGGCACCGAGCCTGGCCTCGCCCGGCGACGGCACGGCGGAGGAGTTCGTCGCCGGCACGACCTCGACGTCCTCGGCAGACCCGGACGTACCCCCGGGCAAGACCGAGTCCTCGAAGATCAAGCACCTGAGCAACCAGCCCAAGAACGGCGCCCTGCGGGACACGGGCTCGGACCTCGCGTTCCAGGGCAAGTACGCGTTCGCGGGCAACTACGCCGGCTTCACCGTCTACGACCTGTCCGATCCGGAGAACCCCGAGCAGGTGGTCCAGGTCCGCTGCCCGGGCGGCCAGAACGATATCTCCGTCTACGAGAACATCCTGATCCTGTCGACGGACGCGTCGCGCAGCGACGACTCGTGCAAGTCGAAGGCGCTCCCCGAGACCAAGAAGGCGGCCTGGGAAGGCATCAAGGTCTGGGACATCTCCAACCCGCGGAAGCCGAAGTACGTCCAGTCCGTCGAGACCGACTGCGGTTCGCACACGCACTCCCTGGCCCCGTCCAAGAACAAGCGGGACCTGTACGTGTACGTCTCCTCGTACTTCCCGGCCAAGGCGTTCCCGGACTGCCAGCCGCCCCACGACAAGATCTCGATCGTGAAGGTCCCGCTGAGCTCGCCGGAGTCGGCCCGTGTCGTCTCGACGCCGAACCTGTTCCCGGGCGGCGGCTACAAGGGCGACCCCAACGGCGAGGGCTGGGCGACCAGCGGTTGCCACGACATCACCACCTACGCCAAGTACGACCTGGCGGCCGGTGCGTGCATGGGCGACGGCATCCTGATGGACATCTCGGACCGTGAGCGCCCCCGGGTGATCGACCGCGTCCGGGACACCGAGAACTTCGCGTTCTGGCACTCGGCGACCTTCAACGACGACGCCACCAAGGTCGTGTTCACGGACGAGCTCGGCGGTGGCGGTCTCGCGACCTGCACCGACGAGTACGCGCCGGAGCTGGGCGCCAACGGTATCTACGACATCAAGCGCAAGCCGTACGGTGAGAAGGACCTCGTCTTCAAGTCGTACTACAAGATCCCGCGGATCAACACGGAGAACGAGAACTGTGTGGCGCACAACGGCTCGCTGATCCCGGTGCCGGGCAAGGACATCATGGTCCAGTCCTGGTACCAGGGCGGCGTCTCCGTGTTCGACTTCACCGATTCCCGCAACCCGCGCGAGCTCGCGTGGTTCGACCGGGGTGAGGGCGTGAGCAACGGCGGTACGTGGTCCACGTACTACTACAACGGCTACGCCTACTCGAACGACCTCGACATCGGCTTCGACACCTTCGAGATCGCCGACTCGATCGACGGGAAGGCCGAGAAGGTGCGGCTCCCGTCCCTGAACCCGCAGATGCAGGAGTCGTTCGGCCGCTGACGCGTCCGCGTAGAGGCGCGCCGGCTCCGGCGTACCAAGCTGCCCGACGGCGGCGGGGTGCTTTCCGTACGGAAGGTGCCCCGTCCGCCGTCGGGCAGTCTTGCGTCGCTTGGGGCAATTGTCACCACTGTGTAAAAAAACACCAAGAGTCCTGGTACTGAGAGGTTGCTGTGAGCGACACTGCCTCAACCGACCTAGGAGGTGTGACGCCCGTGCGTCGTCCAACCTTTACCCGATCTCGCGTCCGGGGTGCCACTGGCGTCGCCCTGACAGCGTTCTTCGCTGCGGCGACGGTGGCACTGGCAGGGCCCGTGGCGGCATCCGTCGCCGAGCCGGACGTGCCGCCGGGCGAGACGCAGTCCTCGAACATGACCCACCTCAGCAACCAGCCCAAGAACGGTGCGCTGCAGGGCACGGGCTCGGACATCGCGTTCCAGGGCAAGTACGCGTTCGCCGGCAACTACGACGGCTTCACTGTCTACGACCTGACGGACAAGGAGAACCCCGAGCAGGTCGTCCAGGTGTACTGCCCGGGTTCGCAGAACGACGTTTCGGTCTACAAGAACCTGCTGGTGCTGTCGACCGACTCGTCGCGCAGCGACGACTCGTGCGCCTCGACGTCCCTCCCCGCCACGGAGAAGGCGGCCTGGGAAGGCATCAAGATCTGGGACATCTCGAACCCGCTCGCACCGGAGTACATCAAGTCGATCGAGACGGAGTGCGGTTCGCACACGCACTCGCTCGCTCCGGCCAAGGACGGCCGGAACCTCTACGCCTACGTGTCGTCGTACTCGCCGAACGCGACGTACCCGGACTGCCAGCCGCCGCACGACTTCGTCTCGATCGTGAAGATCCCGCTGAAGAACCCGACGTCGGCCAAGCTGGTCGCCACGCCGAACCTGTTCCCGGACGGCGGCTACGAGGGTGACCCCGCCCGCCGGGCCTCGACGACGAGCGGTTGCCACGACATCACCACCTACGCCAAGTACGACCTGGCGGCCGGTGCGTGCATGGGCGACGGCATCCTGATGGACATCAAGGACCGTGAGCGGCCCCGCGTGATCAGCCAGGTCCGGGACACGGTGAACTTCGCGTTCTGGCACTCGGCCACGTTCAACAACGACGCCACCAAGGTGGTCTTCACCGACGAGCTCGGTGGCGGCGGTCTCGCGACCTGCACCGACGAGTACGCGCCGGAGCTGGGCGCCAACGGCATCTACGACATCAAGCGCTCCTGGTACGGCAAGAAGGAGCTGGAGTTCGCGTCGTACTACAAGATCCCGCGGATCAACACGGCCGCGGAGAACTGCGTCGCGCACAACGGCTCGCTGATCCCGGTCAAGGGCAAGGACATCATGGTCCAGTCCTGGTACCAGGGCGGCGTCTCCGTCTTCGACTTCACCGACTCGGACAACCCGCGCGAGCTCGCGTGGTTCGACCGCGGTGAGGGCCTGAGCAGCGGCGGCACCTGGTCGACGTACTACTACAACGGGTACGCCTACTCGAACGACCTCGGCATCGGGTTCGACACGTTCGACATCGACGACTCGATCGACGGTCGGGCCGAGCGGGTCAAGCAGTACAGCCTGAACCCGCAGATGCAGGAGTCGTACGGCTACTGACCCCACACTGCTGAGGTAGCACCAGAGCGAGATCGAACCAGGGCGAGATAGAACTCGGGCGAAGTAGAACCACAGCCCGCCAGAGTTCTATCTCGCCCTGGCTCTGCTTCGCCTCAGTTCTACATCGCCCTGGTTCTACCTCGGCGGAGGAGTTTGGGTCTCGTGTGAGGGTTTTCCGTGATGGCGCGACCAGGGCTTTGTATGGGAACCTCCCGGACATGACGCCCCAGGACTCGACGACCGAGGAGACCACCCCGCCGTCGGGCAGCGTGCCTGACGCGGAGCGGCCGACGCCGGAGTACGGGCTGCGCCGCCGCCTCCGGCTCATGGGGGCGGTGCTCGCCGGCGGGCTCGCCGTCGTGCTGGCCCTGCTGCTCTGGCTCGGCGTGCTGGTCCCGGCCAAGCAGAAGGCCGCCGGCTACTCGGACGCGGACGCCACCTACGCCGCCGTCGCGATCGAGCACAACGCGCAGGCGGTCCAGCTGACGGCGCTCGCGCCCGGCCGGTCCACCGACGACGAGGTGCTCGCCCTCGCGGTCGAGGTGGGCGAGGCCTCCGCCGGCCGGGTCGAGGACCTCGCCGCGTGGCTCGAGGCGCGGGACATCCCGGTGCCGGTGGCAGGCCGGGAGGCGCTCGCGCTGGCCGAGGACGGCCTGACGACCGAGCTGCCCGACGACGGCAGCGGGCCCCGTGCGGGCGCGACCGCGCACTCGCACGAGGGCGGGAGCCACGGCATGCTCACCGACGAGCAGGTGAACGGGATCGCCGCGCTCCACGCGCAGGACTTCGACATCGCTCTGCTCGCCGCGCTCGTGGAGCACCACTACGGCGGGCTGCAGCCGGCCGACCAGGAGATCACCGGGGGCGAGGACGCCGAGGCGATCGCGCTGGCGCAGGCCGAGGCCGACGCCATCCGCGTCGAGGTGGAGGAGGTCCGCGACGCGCTCGCGGCGATCGGCGGGCCGGGCTCCAACGACGGCTCCGGCTCGTAACCGAGCCAGCCGGTCAGGGCGCGGAGGTCAGGGCGCGGTGACGAAGATGTCGAACAGCTCCGGGTGGTGGCCGTGCACCAGGACGGCGAACACGACGGCGTCGAACAGCAGGTGCACCGCCACGACGTAGCTGAGCGACTTGAACTTCGCGAAGATCCAGCCCTGGACCAGGGCGAACGGCACGGTGAGCAGCGGGCCCCACTCGCGGTAGCCGAGCTCCCACAGGAACGACACGAAGATCATCGACTGCAGCAGGTTGGCCTGCCACATCGGGAAGTGCTTGCACAGCAGCGCGAACACCACGCAGATGAAGAACAGCTCGTCCCAGATGCCGACGGCGTTGACGCCGACGAAGAGCCGCCAGATGTCCTGCGTCCCGTCGAGGTCCGGCCAGTTCAGGTAGGCGCCGGAGCCGAGGAAGTAGAACGGCAGCAGCACGTACCCGAGCGCCACGACGGCGGCCAGGTACACCCACTGCCCGCGGGTCCAGCGGCGCCCGGTCAGCACGGGGAACTGGATGGTGTCCTGCTTCAGCACGAACCGGGACAGTGCCCACGGCACGAGCACCGACCCGCCGAGGGCCAGGGTGAAGCGCAGCATCCCGGCGTCGGACAGGTCCGCCTGCAGCGAGATCATCGAGATGATCCCCATGCCCACGCCGATCAGCGCCAGGTCGCGGCCCAGTGCACGGTCGGCCCACAGGCCCAGCGCTATGCCCAGCACCAGCGGCAGGTAAGCGATCGGCCGGATGTGGATGGCGAAGAGCAGGATCGCCGACGCCGAGACGAGGAAGGCCGCGGTGAGGCGCGCCGGACCGACGAGCGGGGCGGGCAGAGTGAGGGTCACGGGGTCGAGGTTCCCACAGATGACGTGTCAGAAGTACAGGTCACCCCCGTGACCGGTACGTCTGACAACTCGGTTGTCGACGTCCGGTCTGGTTCTTCGCGTTCCGGGACAACTAGAGTCAGCGCGTAGTAACGATTTCATCCAGGTTCCGGCCCCCAGACGGGCCGGCCACTCCGGCAAGGAGGCCGTCGTGCGCTCACCCGAGCACGTTGAGCTGGTTCGGAACAATCCGGACCTCCCCCCGGTCGCGGTCATCGACCGCAGACCGATGACTCCCGGCAAGAAGCTGATCTTCGCGGTGATCGGGCTGGTCGCGGCGGTCGCGTGGGCCCTCGTCGCGTTCGTGCGCGGCGAAGCGGTCAACGGCGCCTACTTCGTCGTCGCCGCCGTCGGCACGTATGTCGTCGCGTACCGCTTCTACGCCCGGCTGATCGAGTACAAGGTGGTGCGCCCGCGCGACGACCGCGCCACCCCTGCCGAGGAGCACGAGAACGGCAGGGACTTCGCGCCCACGGACCGCCGGGTGCTGTTCGGCCACCACTTCGCCGCCATCGCCGGCGCGGGTCCGCTGGTCGGCCCGGTGCTCGCCGCGCAGATGGGCTACCTGCCCGGCACCCTCTGGATCATCATCGGCGCGGTCCTGGCGGGCTGCGTCCAGGACTACCTCGTCCTGTGGCTGTCCACGCGACGCCGTGGCCGTTCGCTCGGGCAGATGATCCGCGACGAGATGGGCCGCGTCGGCGGTGCCGCCGGCCTGATCGGCGTGTTCGTCATCATGATCATCATCCTGGCCGTCCTCGCCCTCGTGGTGGTCAACGCCCTGGCCGAGTCGCCGTGGGGCGTGTTCTCCGTCGGCATGACCATCCCGATCGCCCTCTTCATGGGCGTCTACCTGCGGTACCTGCGCCCGGGGCGGGTGTCCGAGGTCTCGGTCATCGGCGTGGTGCTGCTGGTCCTCGCGATCGTGGCGGGCGGCTGGGTGGCCGAGACCACCTGGGGCGCCGAGATGTTCACGCTCGAGCCCGTCACGGTGGCCTGGCTCATCGTGGGCTACGGCTTCCTCGCGTCCGTGCTGCCGGTGTGGCTGCTGCTCGCGCCGCGCGACTACCTGTCCACGTTCATGAAGGTCGGCACGATCGTGCTGCTCGCCATCGGCGTGCTCATCGCGCAGCCCGCGGTGCAGGCCCCCGCCGTGTCGAGCTTCGCGATAGAGGGCAACGGGCCGGCGTTCGCCGGATCGCTGTTCCCGTTCCTGTTCATCACCATCGCGTGCGGTGCGCTGTCCGGGTTCCACGCCCTGATCTCGTCCGGCACGAGCCCCAAGCTGGTCGAGAAGGAGAGCCAGCTCCGGCTCATCGGCTACGGCGGCATGCTCACCGAGTCGTTCGTGGCGATCATGGCCCTGGTCACCGCCATCTCCATCGACCAGCACCTGTACTTCACGATGAACGCCCCTGCCTCGCTCACGGGCGGCGAACCGGCTGCCGCAGCGGACTACGTGAACGGACTCGGCCTGGGCGGCACGCCCGCGACGGCGGCCGACATCCAGGGCGCAGCCGACGCCGTCGGCGAGGAGTCGATCATCTCTCGCACCGGCGGTGCGCCGACGCTCGCGTTCGGCATGTCCCAGATCCTCGGCTCGTTCCTGGGTGGTGCCAGCATGCAGGCGTTCTGGTACCACTTCGCGATCATGTTCGAGGCGCTCTTCATCCTCACCACGGTCGACGCCGGTACGCGTGTCGCCCGCTTCATGCTCTCCGACACGCTCGGTAACCTCGGTGGCCCACTGCGCAAGTTCCGCGACCCGTCCTGGCGGGTGGGCGCCTGGATCTGCTCGATAGTGGTGTGCGGCCTGTGGGGCGCGATCCTGCTCATGGGCGTGACCGACCCGCTGGGCGGTATCAACTCGCTGTTCCCGCTGTTCGGCATCGCGAACCAGCTGCTCGCCGCCATGGCGCTCGCCCTGGTCACGGTGGTGGTGGTCAAGAAGGGCTATCTCAAGTGGGCGTGGATCCCAGCCGTCCCGCTCGTGTGGGACCTCGCGGTGACCATGACGGCGTCGTACCAGAAGATCTTCTCCCCCGAGCCGAGCCTCGGGTTCTGGGCGAACCACAACGCGTTCCGCGAGGCGCGGGAGGCGGGCGAGACGTCGTTCGGGACGGCCGCCGACACCGCCGCGATGGACGCCGTCATCCGCAACACGTTCCTGCAGGGCACGCTGTCCATCGTCTTCGCGCTGCTCGTGCTGACCGTGGCGCTGGTGGCGCTGTGGGTCTGCGTCAAGGCGATCCGGGCCGGTGGCCTGCCGACCAGTGAGGAGCCGGACTCGCGGTCGTCGACGTTCGCGCCGTCCGGCCTCGTGCCCACCGACGCCGAACGGGAGGTGGCGGCCCAGTGGACCGCCTACTACGAGGAGAACCCGGACAAGCTCCGGACGGGGACGCACGCGTGAGCTCGCACCCGGCAGCGGGTCGGACGGCGGACGGCGGCGTGCTCGCCGTCGTCCGCCGGGGCTGGCGCGCGCTGGCGTGGTACGTCACCGGGGTGCTGGGCGAGAGCGACTACCCGCGGTACGTGGCGCACCTGCGCCGGGTACACCCGGACGCCGTCGTGCCGACCGCGCGGGAGTTCTGGCGCGACCGCTACGCGGAACAGGACGCCACCCCTGCCGCCCGCTGCTGCTGACCCGCTCCGCACCGGGTCGCCGAAGTAGAGCGGGCGTCCGGACACCCGCTCTACTTCGGCGACCGGGCACTGGCGAGGTAGAGCGCGTGTCCGGACACACGCTCTACTTCGGCGGGAGGACGGGGGCTGCCAGGTTGCCTACGTCAGGTGGTCGAAGTCGCCGCGGGTCCACGCCGCGTGGCGCTCCGCCGACCGCAGCACGATCTCCCGCGCGTCGACGGGGATGACGCCGCGGAAGTTGTTGTAGAGCCTGTCGAACTCGAACCGCCCCACATGGTGCGCGACGCGCTGGACCACGGGCCCCGACAGCGGGATCCGGTTCGGGTAGCTGCGCATGAACGAGACCGAGGTCCGGTCCGGGTTGGCGAAGATCGTGTCGCCGCTCAGCAGCACACCCTTCCCTGACGCGCCCGCCGTCCAGTGCGCCACCGAGGAACCGGGGAAGTGCCCGCCCGGCTGGCTCAGCGTCACACCGGGCAGGATCTCCCGGTCGCCCTTCCACAGCTCGACGGCGTCGTCGGTCCGGGCGAGCCAGTCGGCGTCTGCCTCGCTGACCAGGATCGGGATGCCGCCCAGCCGGCGGCTCCACTCGACCTGCACGCCGTACATGTGCGGGTGGCTCGCGACGATATAGGCCAGCCCGCCGAGGCCGCGGACGGCGGCGACGGCCGCGTCGTCCACATAGCCAGGGACGTCGAACATGAGGTTCCCCCGCGCCGTCCGGACGATCTTCGCGGTGGGGCCGATACCGACGTCGGGCACGGTGGTGAGGCCGTACAGGTCGGGCTCCAGCTCCTCGACCGCGATGCTCTGCCCCTCGGCCGTGAGCTCCTCCAGCGTGGTCCAGTGCTGCCCGTCGGCCGGCACCCACTGGCGTTCGTCCGCGCAGACGGCGCACACCTCGGGCCGGGACTCGTGCTCCACGCCGCACGTGCGGCAGATCCAGAACGTCATCGTCAGGTCTCCTTCGTCGGGCTGGTGCTGCATCACCGCAGTGGAACCGCTCCGCCACGATGCGCCCGCGCAGTGGTCGTGTCCAGCAAATCCCTGTGGGGCGCGAAGGTTTCCGGTCGGTCGTACGGCGTGGCGTACCGGTGTGTCGAAAAGTGAATCGTTTCGGATCTTCGCGGGGCCTGGTGCCGGAGGGGTGAAATCCATACGCTCATGACCACGTGGGTCTACAACGTTGTA
Organism: Promicromonospora alba; assembly: GCF_042654905.1. Classification (NCBI taxonomy): domain Bacteria; kingdom Bacillati; phylum Actinomycetota; class Actinomycetes; order Micrococcales; family Promicromonosporaceae; genus Promicromonospora; species Promicromonospora alba. The sequence continues at coordinate 852,244 of NZ_JBHSFI010000004.1, read as the reverse complement.
GGCCGTCGTTCTCAAGGAGGAGTGACCATGGCACCAACGTCACAGCGCCGCCCGCGGCTTCTCGCCGCGGGAGTCGCAGCACTGTCGGTAGTCGTCTCCCTGCTCGCCGCGCCGGGGGTCGCGGCCGCACCCACCGGAACGGCGGCCGCCACAGCGGCCGGCACAGCAGCCAGCGGCATGACGGCGGTCGCGGCACCCGCTGCTGCCTGCGGCGACGGCGCCGACGCGCTCGTCACCGGAAGCCAGTCGTCCGGGTTCACGACTGCGTATCGCGGCCGGACGGTCTATCAGGGCTCGAGCTACATCGACGCGATCCGGCGGGGCATCAGCGCGCTCACCCCGGGCCGCACCAGCCAGGAGAAGGTGTCGGTCATGGCCAGCGCCTGGATCGGCAACAACGCCATCGACCTCCCGAGCCACACGTCGTTCGAGGTCTGCGGCACGCTCGACACCGGCTACGTCGCGGGTCGGGGCGCTATCCAGGCGGTGGGGGTCGAGGACGTGTCCATCCCGTACCTGAAGGTCACCGGGGCTCCGTACTTCGGCCTGCGCTTCGCCGACGTGCACGGCCTGCACCTGGGGCAGATCGACATGCGGACGACCCGGGGCATCGGCATCCGCTTCGAGCGCGACCTGCCGGGCAGCACGAATGTGCGCATGGACTCGGTCTACGCCTCCGGCGTACCTGGCCACGCGATCGAGACCTGGCACATCAACGGCCTCACGATCGGCACCGTCACCGCGCGGAACGTCGGCGAGTCGGCGCTGCTGATCCAGGGCACGAGCAACGCCACCATCGGGACCGTCGACGGCGACAACGTGGCCACAGGCACCGGCTACGCCACCTTCCGCATGGCCAACGCCAACGGGCCCAACATCACGGTGAACCACGTGAAGTCGCGCGGCGGCGGACGGGGCGTGTTCTGCGTCTCGAACTCGCGGGGCGCGCGGATCAACTCCGTCGACCTCGCGAACAACGGCAACAACTCGATCCTCATCGAGAACTGCTCGGACATCACGATTGCCGGCGGGACCGTCAACGGAGGCGGCGAGGTACGGCTCGCCGCGCGTACGGAGTTCCCCAACAACCGGAACATCCACATCACGCTCCGCGTCGACAACACCTCGGTGCGGGAGTCGCCGTGCGGCGAGAACACGACATGGACCCTGACGGGGAACGGGACACGCAACGTCTGCTGACCCCTGTAGCGGGACACACGGTGGGAACGGGGTTGTGTTCGCTACGGAGCTCGCTCCGAACACAACCCCGTTCTCGCGGCCTTGTCTCCGTCTTGAGAGGGAAGCGGTCATGCCCCTGGAGTTCCTACTCTGGGGGCATGGCCGATGCTCTATCTCCCCCCGACGCCCGGCATCCTGGCGTGCCGCGGTCCGACGTGCCCCGCGCCGACGACGGCGTGGTCGCCCGCCTGCTCGACTGGTTCGGCGTCGACTCGGACTGGGAGCGGGTTCCCGCCGGCCGTGAGGCCTACCGCAGGGACCTGCTGCTGGGTGCGGGGTTCGCGGTGCTCGCGGCGGTCTCCATCGAGCTGGGCCGCAGCATGGGCATCTTCGAGGAGGTGACGGAGCCGTTGTGGCTCGTCTACCTCCTCGGGGTGGTCAGCACCATGCCGCTGGCGTGGCGCCGCCGCTATCCGCTGGTGTCGCTGGTGCTCGTGTACGGGTCCTTCCTCGGGATCGGCCTCACGATCCCGGCGATCACCGTGCTCATGCCGATGCAGGTCATGTACTTCGTCGCCCTGTTCACGGCGGTGGCCTGGGCCCGGGACCGGCGGGCGATGCTCGTGGTCGTCAGCGCCTGCGTCCTGGTGATGTTCACGTGGCTGATCTGGATGTTCGCGGTGCAGCAGGGCATCGAGACGCTCCTCGAGGAGTTCCCGACCCGCGCGGACTGGCCCGGCCTGATCGATCCGTACCTCGCGAACAGCGCCTACCAGTTCATCGTCAACATCGCGTTCTTCGGCGGCGCGGTGGTGGCAGGGCAGATGCAGTGGAACGCGGCGCTGCGCCGGCGCCAGCTCACCGACCAGTCGGTCACCATCGAGAAGCAGGCGGCGGCCCTCACCGACCAGGCGATAGTCGCCGAGCGGGTGCGGATCGCGCGCGAGCTGCACGACGTCGTCGCGCACCACGTGTCCGTAATCGGCATCCAGGCGGCCGCCGCCCGGCGGGTGCTGGACCGCGACCCGGCCCGCGCGGCGGAAGCACTCCTCACCATCGAGCGTGAGTCCCGCGAGGGTGTCGCGCAGATGCGGAACCTGGTCGGCACGCTCCGTTCGGTGCCCGACGCCGGTGGCGCGGGCTCGTCGGCAGGGCCGGACGGCGCAGGCTCCCGAGCGCCCGAACCGGGCCTGGCCGACCTCCCGGCCCTGACCGCCGCGGACCACGACGGCCTGGACACCACGTTCCGGCAGGTCGAGGAGCCCGCGGGCGCCGCTGCTGACGTCCCTGACCCGATGGGGCTCAGCCTCTACCGAACCGCCCAGGAGGCGATGGCGAACGTGCGCAAGCATTCGACCGCCCGGTCCGCGACGGTCACGCTGCGCGTGGTCCGCCGCCCGGAGACGCAGGCGGGGCAGCAGTTCGAGCACGGCTTCGCCGAGGTGGAGGTGCTGGACGATGGTCGCCCACGCCACGGGACGTCCGGCTCCGGCCTGGGGCTGCTGGGTATCCGGGAGCGGGTCGCCACGCATCAGGGGATGGTCGAGATCGGCCCACGGGCGACGGGCGGATACCGCGTCCGGGTGCGGCTGCCGCTGCCCGCTCCGGGCCCCGGTGCGGTGCCGGTGGCTCCCACCACACCTTCCACGAGACAGGCGGCGGCTCCGGCCGAAGCCCTGCCGGCGGCCCGGACGGAGGTCGTCGGATGACGCGCGTGCTGCTGGTCGACGACCAGGCGCTGGTCCGTTCCGGCTTCTCGCTCATCCTCTCGGTGGAGGACGACTTCGAGGTCGTCGGCGAGGCGGGCGACGGCGCTGCGGCGATCGAGCTGACGCGCGCCCTGCGCCCCGACATCGTGCTGATGGACGTCCAGATGCCCGTCATGGACGGTATCGAGGCCACGCGTCGGATCGTGGCGGAGGACCTCGCGAAGGTGCTGGTCCTGACGACGTTCGACCACGACGAGTACGTCTTCGACGGGCTGGCGGCGGGAGCGTCCGGGTTCCTGCTCAAGAACTCCGACGCGGAGCACCTGGTCGAGGCCGTGCGGACGGTGGCGGCCGGGCATGCGCTGCTCGCACCGCAGATCACGCGACGGGTGATCGAGCAGATGGTCGCGGGGGAGCGGCAGGCGCCGTCCGAGCGGAGACCGTCGGGCGGCCGGACCTCGTCGGCCGAGCTCGACGTGCTGGTCGAGCCTGCCGGGACCCATACCGCGAGGCGGCAGATGGCGGCCCCGGCCGGCCTCGCTCTCCTCACGCCGCGCGAGCGCGAGGTGCTGGAGCTCGTGGGCACCGGGCTGTCGAACGCGGAGATCGCGTCCACCCTGTACCTCGGCGAGGCGACGGTGAAGACCCATGTCTCGAACGTGCTCGCCAAGCTGCACGTGCGGGACCGCGTGCAGGCGGTCGTCCTGGCCCATCGGGTCGGCCTGGTCTGAGCGGGGACGGGCCACTGCCGTCCGGCCAGATGTTATCGATCGGCGACAGCTGTGCGAATGTCACCGATCGTCGACGTCGGCTTTGATGAATCGGATATATATCCCTTTCCCGGCGGTACGGGGAAAGGGTCAGAGAAGCGAGGTCCTGGGGAAAAGGACCTCACTTCTCTGAGGTGTGCGACGTCCGTGAGCTTTCGGGAAACCGGACTATTCGGTCGGTTCCGTGGAAGGCTCAGGCGAAGGCTCGGTCGACGGGTCCGGAGAAGGATCCGTCGAGGGCTCCGGCGACGGCTCGACGCTCGGCTCCGGGGACGGCTCGGTGGTCGGCTCCGGGGTCGGCTCCTCCGACGGCGGGTCCGTGGGCTCCTCCGACGGCGGGTCGGTCGGCTCCGGCGTGGGAGTCGGCGTCGGTTCCGGGGTCGGGGTGGGCGTCGGCGTGGGCTCCGGGGTGGGAGTCGGCGTCGGCGTGGGGGTCGGCGTGGGAGTCGGCGTCGGCGTCGGTGTAGGCGACTGCGTCGGCGGCTTCGTCGTGGGCGGGCCCGAGGGGTTGCTGGGGGGTGTCGGCCGAGAGCCGTTGCCGAGGTCGATGCCCGGCAGCGGCGCCATCGTGAAGCCGCCACTTGGCTGGTCAGGCGGCGAATCGGCCATGTGCCGGGGGACGTACGTCGACGCGGGCGGCGGCGTGTACGTGAACCGGTTCTCCCCGGGGCGCGCGCGCACGTCGACCGTGCCGTTCTCCCCCTGGTTGGAGGTGGCCTCGCGCTTCACCATCATCGGCGGCAGGCCGTACAGCGCATCGGGCACGGCAGGTGCGGCCGTCGTGTCCCGGTCCTTGTCCGGTCCTGGCGGCTGCACGGCTACGGCACCCATGATTCCCGCCGTCAGCACGAAGGCTGCGGTTGTCCCTGTGACGATCAATCGCTTGCGCACGCTCGGCTCCCCCTGCGGGTTCAGATACTGCGTTGTGCCCTCTGCCATGACGCTCCGGTCCCTCTGTACCGGACCGCAAGGCGTCCTTCGGAGCGAAATGCTCATTCCTCCGTGGACGGGCTGACGAACCATTCAGCGCCACTCTCGTTCTTATGGCGCTCCGGATGGGACAATACGTGGCAGAACGCCATCGGCAACCGGTACGTGTAATACCAGGTCAATGGGTATGTGGATGCAGGTGCACAGACCGTGGTCGGCAGAATGTCACGAGATCGGCAACTCGAAATGCCGATCTTCTGCCGCTTTGCCGACCACCTCGGCGGACGGCACCCGCCGGGAGGCGGAGGCGGTTCCGACTTGCGGTGGATCCCCCTTCCTCGTCGCGGCCATAGCGTGACTGCCATGAGCGATCTGGAGGTGCGGGACCTGACCCGCGTGTTCGTGTCGGGCGGCGCGTCCCGGCGAGCGGTGGACGGCGTCAGCTTCACGGCGAGGTCGGGCCTGCTGACGGGGTTCGTGGGGGCCAACGGTGCGGGCAAGACGACGACCATGCGGATGATCATGGGAGTACTCGCCATCACGAGCGGTGAGGTGCGGTTCGGCGACGAGCCGGTCACCCGGCACGACCGCCGCGAGTTCGGGTACATGCCCGAGGAACGTGGCCTCTACCCGAAGCAGCCCGTGCTGGACCAGCTCGTCTACCTGGCGCGACTGCGGGGCATCGCGGCGCCGGTCGCACGCCGCGAGGTGGTGGAGCACCTCGACCGGCTGGGTCTGGCGGACCGCGCGAAGGAGCACGTGGAGAAGCTGTCGCTCGGCAACCAGCAGCGCGTGCAGATCGTCGCGGCGATCATGGGGCAGCCCAAGGCACTCGTCCTGGACGAGCCGTTCAGCGGCCTCGACCCGGGGGCCGTCGACGCCATGGTCGACCTGCTGCGCGAGCACACGCGGCGCGGGGTGCCCGTGCTGTTCAGCTCGCACCAGCTCGACCTCGTGGAGCGACTCTGCGAGCGGCTCGTCATCCTCGGCGGGGGCAGGCTCCTCGCGGACGGCACACCCGACGGGCTGCGCGCCCAGGGCGTGACCAGGCACCGGCTGGTCCTGTCGGGCGACGCCGGCTTCGTCCGCGGCGTGCCGGGCGTCCTGGCAGTGGACGTGGACGGCACGTCCGCGCTGGTCGAGGTGGACGACGACGCCGCGGCCACCCGCCTCCTGTCCGCAGCCCTGGAGCGGGGCGCAGTCCAGGAGTTCTCCCCCGTACGGCCGACTCTGGCCCAGATCTACCGTGAGGTGACCGCGTGAGCCGGAGGCGCAGCGCAGGGTGGGGCCGAGGTATGAGGAACGCGCCCGGAGCGGAGCCGCAGGCTCACGCGGCAGAGGAGATGGCATGAAGAACGCATGGATGCTGGTGGCGACCCGCGAGATCGTGGTGCGGGCGCTCAACAAGGGGTTCCTGATCGGCCTCGTGGTCAACGTCGTCATGATCGGCGGGCTGATCGGCTTCACGTCCTACATGGATGGCCGCACCGAGTCGTTCGACGTCGCGGTGGTCGCAGGGGACGGGCCCGCGGCGACCGCGCTGGAGTCCGCCGCCGGGACCGCGGCCTCGGACGACCAGGACATCGAGCTGAACGTGGTGCGTGTGGACTCCGCCGCGGCGGCAGAGGCGGCGCTCGAGGACGAGTCCGCCGACGCCTGGCTCAGCTCCGGCGACGGCGAAGCCGGCGGCTGGACCCTGTCCGGGTGGCGGGAGCCCGACAACGACCTGGCCGCGCTGGTCGAGTCCACGGTGCGCGACCAGGTGATGGCCGGCCGCGCGGACGCCGCAGGGACCACCGTCGACGCGCTCACGGCCGGCAGCGACGTCGAGACCGAACGCCTCGACGGCAACCCGGTGGACCCGCAGATCGTGTTCGTGGCCGGGTTCGTGCTCGCGTTCCTGTTCTTCATGGGGGCCGTCGGGTCGGGCTCGATGATCGCGGGCAGCGTGATCGAGGAGAAGCAGTCCCGGCTGGTCGAGATCATCGCCACCGCCGTGCCCCTGCGACAGCTGCTCGCGGGCAAGATCATCGGCAGCTCGGTGATCGCGCTGGCGCAGAACCTCCTGCTCGCCGGAGTGGGGCTCATCGGCGCCTCGTTCACCGATCTCTCCGCGATCCTGCCCGCGATGTCGGCCACGATGATCTGGTTCGTCGTCTTCTTCACCGTCGGGTTCGTCGCGGTGGCTGCCCTGTACGCGGTGGCGGGCTCGCTCGCGTCGCGGACCGAGGACCTCCAGTACACGACCAGCCCGCTGATGATGCTGATCCTCGGCGTGTACGTGGTGACCTTCTCGGCCGACGGCATGCTGGAGCGCGTCCTGTCCTACATCCCGCCCGCGTCGATCGTCTCCATGCCGGTGCGGGTGCTCAACGGCGACGCGCTCTGGTGGGAGCCGCTCGTGTCGCTCCTCATCCTCCTGCTGGCCACGCTCGGTGCGGTGCTCCTCAGCGAGCGTGCCTACCGCGGCGCGCTCATGCAGACGGGCGGCCGGGTCAGCTGGAAGGCGGCCATGACCGCGGACCGGGGCACTACCCTCGGGGCGTGACCGAACGCACTCAGCAGGACGACACCGGGAACGGGACGCCCGATCCGTCGAAGGTGCAGACCTTCGAGCTCATCGACGAGGTCCCCGGTACCTTCGACGGCCCGGAGGCTGCCGGACCGGACGGCGAGGGCCCGGACGGCGAGGGCCCCGACGGCGACGGCTCCGCCGCGACGGAGCCGGACGCCGAAGCCGGCGAGCCCGCTCCACGCGAGCCCGGTCGGGCGGCGCTCGCGCTCGCGAGTGCCCGGGCCGCCGTCGGTCGGAACGTGCGGCGTGGTGGGTCGGCCGTCCGGCGGCGGCTGCCCACCACCCGGCGCGGCAAGGTGCTGCTGGTCGGCGGCACGGTGTCCGTCGTCGTGCTGGCTGTGGCGGCTGGGGTGCTGGTGGACGCGCGGCTGCGTGAGCAGGCGCTCCTCGCGACCCCGGCGGGGGTGCGGGACCTGGAGGCGAAGCCCACCGAGCAGTGGTCGATAGACCTCGAGAACCCGATCGCCTCGACGCTCGTCGAGATGCCGGGCGTGCTCGCGATCGCCGGTGACGCGAAGGTCCGTGGTGTGGACCCGGCGTCGGGCGAGGTGCTGTGGACCGTCGACCTCGAGGAGAACCTGAGCTGCGGTCCGTCGGCGCTCCTGGGCGTCGGCGAGCCGTCGACCCAGGAGCCGGCCGACCCGCTCGTCTGCGTCACGTCCTCCGGTGAGGGTGGCGAACGCGAGCAGCGCGTCACGGTCATCGAGGCGGACGGCGCCACGAAGAGCCGGGAGCTCGACGCCGGGGCCGACGTCGTCCCCGTCGCGGGCGGCGGTCTCCTCCGGTTCGAGATCGCGGGCGGCACGACGGAGAAGCGTCCGGTGGTGGTCGACAAGCTGGGCGTCCCCCACCTTCCGAAGGACTTCGTCGGACCGGACCTGACGGTCGGCGTGGAGGACGCGGCGACGGGTAAGGAGCGGTGGAGCGACACCCTGGCGTTCGGGGCTCCGCGGCCCGACAGCTGCATCACCTACGACGATTCCGGCGCCCCGGTCCTCGACGTCGCCGGCGCGCTGAGCTGGGACCTGCACGGTGACGTGCTGGAGGTCCAGGGCTGCGGCGTCTCGGGGGCCTTCCGGCTCGACGGCACCCGGCTCGACGACCCGAAGGACACCGAGGACCCGCCCGCCGACGGCGTGGATACCGCGTCGTTCCTGTCCCTGCCGGACGGCGCCTGGGTCGGTCCCGACACGGCGGCAGCCGACGCCGCGATGGCCAACGACGTGGTGCACCTGTCGGACGGCGCCGCCGTCAACCTGGATGGTCACGTCCTCGTGCCCTGGGCGACCGACGGCCGCGATCCGGGGCTCGTGCTGGAGCGGGTGGGTGTGCGCACGCAGGCCAGGTCCACCTCCGCCGACGACCCCGGGGCGCTGCTCTGGTCCGCACCGCGGCTCAGGGCCACGACGCTGCTGGCCGAGGTGTCCGGTACCGCCGTCGTCCTGGACGAACAGGGGACGGTCCGGGCCATCGACCTCGGCACGGGCGCTGACCGGTGGACCCTCGCCCCGAAGACGCTCTCGTTCGGCGACATGGCGTGGGCGGCGGAGTCGTCGATCTTCGGGGCCTACACGGACGGCGACACCCTGCTGCTGCCGGTGAGCGCTGACCCGAGCGGCGAGTCCTCCGGGCTGCGGCTGCTCGCCGTGGACCTCCGGGACGGATCGGTGCGCTGGGAGCTCGAGCAGGAGACCCCGTACACGCAGCTCATCAGTGTCGACGGGTATCTGGCGCAGGTCACGCAGCACGGTGTGGTGGGCCTCGGCTGACCACACATGCGGTAGCTGACCTCGCAGGTCACGCGGGTAGGCTCCGGCCATGCCACGGCCCGCCAAGCAGGAGTCCGTAGTCTTCGACCTGGTCGAGGCGAACGGGTCGGACGGCGACGCGTACGACGACGCGAACGGTGCCGCGGACGTTGCCGACGGAGTGCCGGACGTCCCCGCGGAGCCCCAGCCCCGGCTGCTGGTAGGGCTCTCGCGGCTGCCGCGGCGGACCTGGCTGCTCACCACCGCGGCGGTCGCGATCGGCGTCGTGACGGTCGCCGCGGTCGACCTGGTGCGGGACCACCGGCGCGCTGAACTGATGCGCACCTCGCCGGTGGGCGTGGAGTCTCTCGCGGACCCGCCGGCGGAGACCTGGGCGGTGCGGTTCGACACGCCCGTCGAACAGGGCCAGGACGCGTCCATGGACCAGCAGGTGGTGATCATGGACGGGCTGCTCGTGGTGCCCCCGACCAATGCGCAGAGCTACTGGGTGGATCCGGTGCCGGGGCCCGGCGAGCCGGTTCTGCCGGGTTTCGAGGAGGTCGTGGCCATCGATCCGGCGGAGGGCGGGGTGGCCTGGCGGGTCCCGCTGGGCGAGCGCCCCACCTGCGGGCCTACCGGTTACGACGCGTCGACGTCGACCGAGGTGCTGGTCTGTGTGCACGGTGCGGACGACGCGCGCGAGGTGGTGGCCATCGCCCCTGACGGAAGCACCAGGTCGCGGTCCGCTGAGCTGGCCGAGGGCGAGCACGTGTTCCCGGGGCCGGACGGGACGGCGGTGCGGACGGTGCGGACCGGAGATCCGGCAGGGGAGGTGGAGTGCGACGTGTCGGGCACCTGCTCGTCCGGGTACCTGGTCCCCGGCCGGGACGTGCGCGTGACCGCGGAGGACGCCGGCACCGGCGCGGAACGCTGGACGAGCACCGTCGAGTTCGACCCGATGAACTCGATGAACTGCCAGGGGACGCCCGACTCGAGCGACTGGCCGACCGCGGAGTCGGCGACGGACCCGGACGTGGTCACCGTCAGTGCCGGGGCCGAGACGGTGGTCGTCGACGGGTGCGGCGTGTCGGCGACGTTGTCCGCGTACGGAATACGGCTCGATCTGGTGGGCGACGCCAGCCTGACCGCGCCGGCCTGGGTCACCGAGCTCGGTTCCGGCCGCTTCGCAGTACAGGGCGAGGGGCTGGGTACGACGGTCGTCGACGAGGCCGGCAACACCCTGTACACCCTGGACGGCTGGATACGGACCGACGCGACGTCGCCCGATGCGCCGGCCGACCTGTGGTTCGTCCAGACGACCACCGACGCCTGGGGGTTCGAGGCCGTGCGCGAGGACGGGTCCGTTGCCTGGTCGGAGCGCTACGGCCAGAGCGTGCTGCTCGCGGGGCGGGACGTGGTGGTGGTGAACCGCGGGAACCGGGTGGTGGGCTTGGCGCGGACCACCGGCGCGGAGCTCTGGAGCTGGGGCGGCGACGACCTGACCGAGATGATGCGGTCCCGCGCCCTGACCGACGGTGAGACGGTGGCCCTGGAGTACCTGTCGCGGGACGGTTCCTCCGACGGGCTGCTCGTGACCCTCGACCTGGACACCGGCAAGCAGCTCTGGCACATGCCGTTGACCGGCCCGGCGATCGCCGTCGGCGGGCACCTCGTGGAGTTCACCCCGGAGGGCGTGCGCGGCCTCGGGTGATCTCCGCCGGACCGGCTGGTCCGCGCGGCGCCCGGCGCTACGCTCGGCCGCATGGCGCGCGACCCGGACGAGGGTGATGCGTTCGTCTTCGACCTGGTCGACGACGACGCGGCCGCCGGTGACGTGCCGACGGGTTCCGTCAGGCCGGGCACGACACCCGATGCGGAGCTCGCGGCGGCCGACCCCGCGGCGTCGGGCAGCCCAGGACGCAGGCGGCGCGCCGCCGCGCAGGTCGCGGCAATCCTGGCGATCGTGCTCGGGACCGGGCTCGTCGTCGAAGGCATCCGCGACCACGCGCGGATCGAGCGGATGCGCGACATCCCCGGGGGCGTCGCCGACGTGTCGGCACCGCTGGAGGAGACGTGGGTGTGGGCCGGCACGGTGGGCTCCGGCGAGAGCAGCACCGCCGACGTCGTGGTGCTCGGCGAGGTGCTGGCCTTCAGGTCCGAGGACGGGCTGGTCGCGCTGGACCCGGCCACAGGTCAGGAAGCCTGGACCGTGCGGCTCCGCGCGAACGCAGACTGCGGTCCGACGGTCTCGCCGGCCCGGGCCGCTCCGGCGTCGGAGGCGCTGGTGTGCCTGCAGCGGACCGGGAACGGCACCGAGCGCGAGGTGGTCGCGGTGGGGCCGGACGGCGCGACGTCGGCCCCGCGCGTCCTCGACGCCGCCGACACGCGCTCGTACGGCCTGCCGCACGTCGGGCCGGACGGCACGGTGCTGCGTGCGAAGCGGGCGGGACCGCTCTCGGCGATAGACCTCGGCGACGCCGCGTGCACGGCGGCCGGCGAATGCTCCGGAACCGTCGAGGCGGGCCGTGACCTGCTGCTTCGCGCCGAGGACGCGGCGACCGGCGCCGCACGCTGGACGGTGACGGTCCCGTTCCGGGCGGCGGACGCCGTGCAGTGCGCGCGCACGTTCGGCGGGTCCTGGGGCGGCTCGGACACCCGGCTGGTGCTCAGCGGGCAGCTCACCCCGGACACCTTCGGGGCGCGCGTCACCGCGGGCCTTGTCGACCTGAACGGGTGTGGCGTCGAGGCCTCCGTCACGTCGGACGGGGTGGTGCTCGGTACGGAGATCGAACCGGGCAGGGGCGGCGTCATCAGGCTGGGCGCCACCAGGTATGCGGGGGTGACCTTCGAGGGTGTGGCCCGCGCCCGCCTGTACGCGGCCGACGGCGACGTTGTCGGCGAGATCGTCGGCTATCCGCTCAGCCCGGCGGCCACGGACGAGGTAGGGCCGGCGACGCTGCTCGCGGTCGACGAGCCCGCGCGCCGCCTGCGCGCCTACGAACCGGACGGCACACCCCGCTGGGACATAGTCCTGCAGTCGGGCGGCCAGGAGTTCCTCGCCCAGGTGGGGGACACCGCGGTCGTCACGTCCGGAGCCGGGACCGTACGCGGGCTGGATCTCGCCACGGGCGCGGAGCGGTGGGTCTGGGACGGCTCGGCCCCGGCGTCGGCGGACGACGGCGGGTACTTCGGGAGCGCCCACGTCGTCCAGACCTTCACCGACGGCGAGTCCGTGCTCCTGCTGACCGAACGCGAGGCGGGCGGGGGGACGCAGGGCCTGGTGGCGCTCGACGCGGCCTCCGGCGCGGTGCTCTGGGACCGGCCAGGCGGCGGCCCGATCACCACGTTCGACCTGACGGACGGCGACACCGTCGAGCAGGGCGTGATCGGTGACCTGATCGCGGTGGACGGCAACCTGCTGGAGGTCACCCCACGCGGCGTGCGTGGCCTCGGGTGAGAGCCTCGGGTGAGACTTGGGTGAGACCGACCCGACCGGCATACGCTCGACCGCATGGCACGTGATCCGGAGCCGGGTGGTGCGTTCGTCTTCGACCTGGTCGACGACGGCGCGGCCGACCCCGCGGGCCCTCTCGCACCGCCTGCCGCGGCTGCCGGGGACGAGCCGGACGGGGAGCAGCCGGACGGGGACGGCGCCGTGCCCGGTGAACCCTCGGCCGGGTCGGGCCGCATGCTCCGCAGCGTCGCGCCGGTCGCCGCGGTCCTGGCGATAGTGCTCGGCACGGGTCTCGGGATGGACGGCGTACGGGACGCCGCGCGGTCGGAGCAGATGCGCGAGGTCCACGGGGGTGTGGTCGACGTGTCCGCACCGCTCACCGAGACGTGGACCTGGGAGGGCGACGTCGGCTCCCGGGCGGCGGTCGAGGAAGGGCTGGGGGTCGAGGTGGCGGTCCTCGGCGACGTGCTCGTGTTCGAGTCGGGCGCCGAGCTGGTCGCGCTCGACGCTGCGACGGGCGCCGAGGCCTGGGTGGTCCCGCTCGGCGCCGACCCCGACTGCGGGCCGACCGGCTCGGCGGGCTGGGGGCAGGTCGCGACGTCGGCCCTGGTGTGCCTGGCCGGCCCGGATGCGGACCGGGCGGTGACAGTGGTCGGGCCGGACGGTGTGGTCTCGGCGCCACGCGTCCTGTCCGCCGCGGACACCCGCCGGTTCGGAGAACCCCGGCCCGGGCCGGGCGGCACGGTGGTGCGCGCCGAGCGGACCGGTCGGGTGCCGACGTCCGGTCTCGGCGACGGGAAGTGCACCGAGCTGGGAGAGTGCTCAGGGACGGTGCGAGCAGGTCAGGACCTCACCGTCCGGGCCGAGGACGCCGTCACCGGTGAGGAGCGCTGGCGCGTGACGGTCCCGTTCCGGCCCACGCCCGCCGACCAGTGCGCCAACTGGTACGGCACCTCCTGGAACGGGTCAGGCACTGCCGTGAACCTGAACAGCATGCTCGATCCCGGCGGCTTCGGCGCCCGGATCACCGACAGGCTGGTGCAGCTGTACGGGTGCGGTGTCGAGGCCGTCATCACCTCGGACGGTGTGGCGCTCGGTACCGAGATCGAGCCCGGTACCGGCAGCGTGGAGAGCCTCCGCAACGGCGGGTACAGCGGCTACACCTACAGCGAGGCGGTGCGGACCGTCCTCTACGACGCCGCCGGCACCGTCGTCGGCGAGATCGACGGGTACGCCGCAGAGCCGGGTGCCGTGGACGGGTCCGGGCCCGACACGCTGCTCGGCGTCGGGGAGCCGGGAGCCCGGGTCGTCGCCTACGAGACCGACGGCACCCCCCGCTGGGACGCCGAGGTGACCACCGATGCCCAGAGCTTCCTCGCGCAGGTCGCCGGGACAGCGGTGATCATGACCGGCGGCGGGACGGTGCGCGGGCTGGACCTCGCGTCCGGCGAGGAACGGTGGGCGTGGAAGGGCACGGACCCCGACGAGTACGGGGCGGAGCTCTACGTCTCGCGCAGCTTCACCGACGGGCAGTTCGTGCTGCTGGTCGTCGAGAACGGGTACGGCAGCGCGGGGCTGGTATCGCTCGACGTGGTGTCCGGCGAGGTGGCCTGGAAGCAGCACGGCGACGAAGCCGTGCTCGACGGAGCCGGCCAGATCGGCGGCAGCGGGCTGCTGGCGATCGACGGCAACCTCCTGGAGGTCACGCCGGACGGCGTCCGCGGGCTCGGCTGAGCAGTGGGTCGCCGTACTTCGAGTGATTCGGCGGGCCGCTCCGCATACGCTCAGCGGCATGGGACGCGATCCGGCAGGTGGTGACGCGTTCGTCTTCGACCTCGTCGACGACGACGCGGTCAGCGATGGCATGCCGGACGATCTGTCGCGTGCCGGCCTCCCGCGTCCCGAGGGTGCGGCGGACGGCGGTCCTGACGACGACTCGGAGCCACGCGACGGCGCGAGCGGCGACCTGGTGGTGCCGACAGGCGCGACCCGGTGGCTGCGCCCGCTGGCGCCGGTCGCCGCGGTGCTCGCGGTAGTCCTGGGGACGAGTTTTGCCCTGGACGGTGTGCGCACCGCCGAGCAGCTGGACCGGATCCGCGAGGTGCGCGGTGGTGTGGCGGACCTGTCGTCCCCCCTCACCGAGCAGTGGGCGTGGGACGGTGCCGTCGGCGCCAGCGGGTTCGAGGCGTACTCGGGCAGTGCCCAGGTGGCCGTCCTCGGCGACCTGCTGGTGTTCGTGTCGGACGAGGAGCTGCTCGCGCTGGAGCCGGCGTCCGGCGCCGAGGCGTGGTCGATCCCGCTCGGCGACCGCCCGGACTGCGGGCCCACCGGGTACCCGGGCAGGTCGGACCTCGCCACCGCTTCCGTGGTGTGCCTCCAGGGTGCGCCCGAGGAACGTGAGGTCGTGGTGGTCGGGCCGGACGGCGCGGTGTCCGGGCCGCGCACCCTCGATCCCGCGGACACGCGCCGGTACGGAGCCGCCAGGCCCGGGCCGGACGGCACGGTGCTGCGGGCGCGACGGGTCGGTGACATCTCGGCGGTGGACCTGGGTGACGCCGTGTGCTCGCCGGCCGGCGACTGCTCGGGAACCGTCGAGTCCGGCCGGGAAATCATGCTGCGCGCCGAGGACGCCGTCACCGGTGCGGAGCGCTGGAGCGTCACCGCGCCGTTCGTGGCGACCCCCGCCGGGGAGTGCAACCCGTGGCAGGCAGGTGCATGGGGCGATGTCTCCGATCCCGGGGGCGGCGACCCGTTGCAGCCGGACGCGTTCGGCGCGCGCATCGGGGGCGATCTCGTCGACCTGCACGGCTGCGGTGCCAACGCGTCCGTCACGCCGGACGGAGAGCTGCTGCCACGAGCGGCGGCACCCGGAGCCAGCGGCATCATCGGCCTCAGCACGGGTGGCTATCTCGCGTCGGGCTACGACTCGACGACGGACACCGTCGTCTACACGGCCGCCGGAGAGGTTCTCGAGACGGTCGCGGGCTATGCAGTCGAGGCGGACGTGGTCGACGGATCGGGCCTGCTGCTCAGCTGGGACGAGGAAGCGCCGGGCGTACACGCCTACGAACCCGACGGGACGCCCCGCTGGGACGCCCGGGAACCAGATGCCTTCCAGTTCGCTGCCGAGGTGGGTGAGACGGCGGTCGTCCTGGCCGCGGGCGGGGAGGTACGCGGGCTCGACGTCGCGACCGGGGACCGGCGGTGGACCCTGGACATCGCATCGGGCTCCGACGGCGAATCCGACGACCGGTTCCTGTTCCAGGCCTTCACCGACGGCCGTCATGCGCTCCTGCTCCTGCACAACGAGACAGGCAGGTTCGATCTCGTGTCGCTCGACGCGGTCTCGGGCGATCTCGCCTGGGACGTGCCCATCGCGGACGTTCTCGGCCCGGTCCAGGACGCGTCCCTGGTCGCGGTCGGTGGCCGGCTGCTCGCGGTGACGCAGGGGAGTGTGCGCGGGCTGGGCTGACGGTGCCGGCCGATGGTGCCGGCCGACGCCGTGTCGGTGAGCCGTCCTATGGTGGGGCCATGGTGAAGATCGGCGCGCACGTGGACCTGACCGACGCGATCGGTGCGGCGAAGGCACTTGGCGCGGACACGGTGCAGGTGTTCCTCAGCGACCCGCAGGCGTGGAAGGTCCCGGACCTCCCGTACGAGGGCGGTGCGGAGGCGCTCCGGGCCGACGCCGCAGCGGCCGGCGTGGACCTGTACGTGCACGCGCCGTACGTGATCAACGTGGCGTCCACGAACAACCGGATCCGGATCCCGAGCCGCAAGCTGCTGCAGCAGATCATGAACGGCGCCTCCGCGATCGGCGCCAAGGGTGTCGTCGTGCACGGCGGGCACGTCACCGCGAACGACGAGCCGGCCAAGGGCTTCGACAACTGGCGCAAGGCGATCGACGCCCTGGAGACCGACGTCCCGGTGCTCATCGAGAACACTGCGGGCGGCGACTACTCCATGGCACGCCGGCTGGAGCGGATCGAGGAGCTGTGGGCGGCTGTGACCACGGCGAACGGTGGGGACAACGTCGGGTTCACCCTCGACACCTGCCACGCCTGGGCCGGTGGGTTCGACCTCGCGACGGCCGTCGACCAGATCCGCGCGATCACCGGCCGCATCGACCTGGTGCACGCCAACGACTCGCGCGACGTCGCAGGGTCCGGTGCGGACCGGCACATCAACTTCGGTAAGGGGCTGATCCCCGAGGAGCTCCTGGTCGGGGTGGTCGCGGCGGCGGGCGCCCCCGTCATCTGCGAGACCAAGGGCGACATGGCACCCGACATCGCCTGGCTGCGCGAGCGCCTGGGCTGACGCACCACCGCTGGTCGAGCTGGTCGAGCTGGTCGAGCCCCCGCCGGTCGAACCTGCCCCCGCTGGTCGAGCTTGTCGAGACCACCTGGCAGGATCGGACGCATGGCAACGACGCAGCGGGTAGTGGTCACCGGCGCGAGCGGAAAGCTCGGCCAGTTCGTGGTGGAGCACCTGGTGGACTCGGGCTACCACGTGGTCTCGACGGATCGGGTGGCACCCCCGCCGGGCAGCCCCGGCGACTTCACCGTCGCGGACCTGACGGACCTCGGCCAGGTGATCGAGCTCCTGTCCGGCGTGGACGAGGGACGGGCCGCTGACGCCGTCGTGCACCTGTCCGCGATCCCCGCGCCCGGCCTGGCGACCAACGCCGCGACGTTCCGCAACAACGTGCCCAGCACGTACAACGTGCTGCGCGCCGCCCAGGTCGTCGGCATCCGGAACGTGGTGACGGCGTCGTCCGAGACCGTGCTCGGCCTCCCGTTCGACGTGCCGCCGCCGTACCTCCCGGTGGACGAGGAGTACGACGTCCTGCCGCAGTCCACGTACTCGCTCGGCAAGTCGCTCGAGGAGGAGATGGCCAAGCACTTCACGCGCTGGGACCCGGAGCTGAAGGTGGTCGCGCTCAGGTTCTCCAACGTGATGCGCCCCGAGGACTACGCAGGCTTCCCGTCCTGGCAGGACGACGCGCAGGCCCGGCGCTGGAACCTGTGGGGCTACATCGACGGCCGCGACGGGGCACAGGCGGTGCGCCGCGCGCTCGAGGCGGAGCTCACGGGGTTCGAGGCGTTCGTCATCGCCAACGAGGACACCGTGATGCGGCGCAGCTCGGCCGACCTGGCGGCGGAGGTCTTCCCCGACGTGCCGCTCAAGCGTCCGCTGGTGGGCCGGGAGACCCTGCTGAGCATCGACAAGGCCCGCCGCCTCCTCAACTACGCCCCGACCCACACCTGGCTGGACCACATCTAGCCCGCTGAGTGCTGGGTATTTGTTGCTCTCCGCCGTTCTTTCGCGCAAATACCCAGCACTCAGCGGCCAGGGAGGGTGATCTGGTCGGGGGTTCGGATTTCCGACCAGGCACGGGCGCGCGGGAGGCGGTGGATGGTGATGTCCGTCGGCCGGGTGCCCGACGGTGCCGGGGGCGGCTCCGCCAGCACGTCCGCCCCCGGGAGCGGGCCGAGGCCCAGCCGGGTGAGCGCCGCGACGTCGGCCACCGGCACCTGGTACGTCCGGAACGGGCCCAGCGGCGGGATGTCGTCCCGGGCCAGGGCCTGCGCGGTGATGGCGTGGAGCTGGGCGTCGTCGAGCTGTGGCGTCTGGTCCAGCACGAAACCGGTGGCCCGCAGCACGTCGCCGGGCCCCACCCACGCCACCACCTTCCAGAACAGGCGCGGGATGCGGACGCCGCGGTAGAGCGGGTCGTCGGCGGCGAAGACCGGCCCGGTCTGCACCGCCAGGCGGTGGTCATGGGCTGCGGCGTACTCGAGCACATGGTCCTCGAGCCCGTTCCACAGCTCCTTCGACTGGTTGAACCTGTTCACCTGCGGCGCGGCGTTCGTGTAGGTGAATGTGTCGTGGTTGGCCCGGGCGGCGGTCTCGGCGTCGCCCCATACCGGGTCGAGCCGGCGGACCAGGTGGCCACGGTCGAGCGGGTTGCCCGAGTACAGCTCGCTGCCCGACTGCTCCCCGGACGCCACCCGGCGGTCCAGCCGCCACCGGCCGCTGCGGCGCAGGGCCAGCAGCGTCGCGCCGTCGACCATGCAGGCAGTGGCCGCGGCAAGCCGGCGCCGCGGATCGAGCAGCACCGAGAAGTGGGTGTAGTGCAGGACACGTACCTCGTCGGGCGAGACCGGAAGCGGGACGGTGAAACCGAGGAACTCTGCGTCATAGCCGGTCACAGACAGACAGCCAACCAGAGTCGGGCAGGTCATGACCAGACCAACAATCGGACACGATGAACGGGCAATGGCAATCTGGTCCTAGGCTCTCACCCGTGAGTGAATCAACTCAGACCGTTCGCGGCAACGCCCGGCACGAGGTACCCGACCCGCTGCGCGAGGATGTACGCCTCCTCGGCGGACTTCTCGGCAGGATCCTCCGCGAGGACGGGGGCCAGAATCTGCTGGACGACGTCGAACGTCTCCGCGAGCTGACCATCCGCGCCTACGGCGACCCGTCGCCGCAGGCGCTGGACGAGGCGGCGGACCTGGTCGCGTCGTTCTCGGTCGAGCGCGCCGAACAGGTCGCTCGCGCGTTCACCTGCTACTTCCACCTCGCGAACCTCGCCGAGGAGTACCACCGCGTCCGCGTGCTGCGCTCTCGCGAGGCCGAGACGACCACGGGTCCGGCGGTCCTCGAGGACACCATCCCCGCGGCGTTCGCCAGGCTCACCGAAGAGGTCGGGCGGGACGAGGCGCTGCGCAGGCTCGGCGAGCTCGAGTTCCGGCCCGTGCTGACGGCGCACCCGACCGAGGCCCGCCGTCGGGCGATCAGCGGCACCATCCGCCGCCTGGCGGACCTCCTGGGCGAGCGGGACACCCGCCGCCCCGGCGGCGTGACGCTCGCCGAGAACGAACGGCGCATGCTCGGCGAGATCGACACCATGTGGCGCACCGCACCCGTGCGGACCAGCAAGCCCTCGGTGATCGACGAGGTCAAGACCGTGATGGGCGTGTTCGACGCCGTCCTCGTGGACGTCTTCGGCGACGTGTACCGGCGGCTCGACGACTGGCTCCTGGCTGACGACGCCGGTCGCGCCACCCCCGTCGCGAAGCCGTTCGTGAAGCTCGGGACCTGGATCGGCGGCGACCGCGACGGCAACCCGAACGTCACCGCGGAGATCACCCGGCAGGCCGCGGCCCTCGCCGCGGACCACGCGCTGGCAGCGCTGGAGAGGCTGGCCGTGGAGACCGGGCGCAAGCTGACGCTCGACGCCGAGGGCACCGCCCCGTCGTCGGACCTCAACGCGCTCTGGCAGCGGATCCGCCAGATGTCCGAGGAGGTCGCCCGGCGGGCGCAGGAGGCCTCGCCGAACGAGCCCCACCGCGCGGTGATGCTGGCGCTCGCGGAGCGGATCTCCGCGACCCGGACCCGCGACGCCGACCTCGCGTACGCGAACGCGGAGCAGTTCGAGGCGGACCTGATCATCGTGCAGGACTCCCTGGTGGCGGCCGGCGCGGCCCGTGCCGCGTACGGGGACCTGCAGCGCCTGGTCTGGCAGGTGCAGACCTTCGGGTTCCACCTGGCGGAGCTCGAGGTGCGGCAGCACTCGCAGGTGCACGCGGCCGCCCTCGCCGAGATCCGCGAGCTGGGGATCAACGGTGCGCTGAGCGACAAGACCCGCGAGGTGCTCGACACCTATCGCGCGCTCGGCGCCATCCAGCGCCGGTTCGGCGAGCGTGCCGCGCGCCGCTACATCGTGTCGTTCACGCAGGCGCCGGAGCACCTCGCCGCCGTCTACGAGCTGGCCTCGTACGCCTTCGCGGACGACCCGGAGGCCGGGCCCGTGATCGACGCGATCCCGCTGTTCGAGACCTTCGCGGACCTGCAGAACTCGGTGCCGATCCTGGACTCGATGCTGACGCTGCCCGCGGTGCAGAAGCGGCTGACCGAGAACGGGCGGCGCGTCGAGGTCATGCTCGGCTACTCGGACTCGTCCAAGGACGTCGGCCCGGTGGCGGCGACGCTCGCGCTGCACGACGCCCAGTCACGGATCGCCGAGTGGGCCCGCAACAACGACCTCAAGCTCACGCTGTTCCACGGCCGCGGTGGCGCGCTCGGCCGCGGCGGCGGCCCCGCCAACCGGGCGGTGCTGGCCCAGCCGCCGCACTCGGTGGACGGCCGGTTCAAGCTGACCGAGCAGGGCGAGGTCATCCTCGCCCGGTACGGCGACCCCGTCATCGCGTCCCGGCACATCGAGCAGGTGGCCGCGGCGACGCTGCTGGCGTCCGCGCCGTCGGTCGAGGCCGTCAACGAGAGCGCTGCCGCGAAGTTCGCCCCGCTCGCCAAGGCGCTCGACGCGACCTCCCGCGAGCGGTTCCACGAGCTCGTGAAGGCCGACGGGTTCCCGAAATGGTTCGCGCAGGTCACGCCGCTCGAGGAGGTGGGGCTGCTGCCGATCGGTTCGCGTCCCGCCAAGCGTGGCCTCTCCGTCAACTCGCTCGACGACCTGCGCGCGATCCCCTGGGTCTTCTCCTGGTCGCAGGCCCGCATCAACCTGGCCGGCTGGTACGGCCTGGGTACCGCGCTCGCAGCGGTCGGCGACGTCGAGCTGCTGAAGTCGGCGCGCGCCGAGTGGCCGCTGTTCGCGACCATGCTCGACAACGTCGAGATGTCGCTCGCCAAGACCGACGAGCGGATCGCCGCGCAGTACCTCGCGCTCGGTTCGCGCGACGACCTCGCCGCGATGGTGCTCGACGAGCTCCGCCTCACGCGCGAGTGGGTGCTGAAGATCAGCGGCAACGAGTGGCCGCTGGCCTCCAAACGGGTGCTCGGCCGCGCCGTGCAGCTGCGGTCGCCGTACGTCGACGCCCTCTCGTTGCTGCAGGTCCGCGCGCTGCGCGGCCTGCGCACCGGGTCCGACGGCGGCTCAGCGGTCGACGGCGACTACGCGGGCCGGCTGCAGCACCTGCTGCTGCTCACCGTGAACGGTGTCTCGGCGGGCCTGCAGAACACGGGGTGACGGCGCGCGTCGCCGCTGAGTTCGGTCCGTTGCACGTCAACGGCCAGTGAGTTCGGTCGGTTGCCTCGAGATCGGTCCATCGAACGACCGATCTCGGTGCAAGCGACCGAACTCAAGGATGCCGCAGTGCAGTTGACCGATCTCGCGGCACTCTGTGGGGAACATCCGGTGGACCGATGGGAGAAGACGATGAGTGCGGTACTGGTCGGGACGTCCCACGGGACGGATGATCCGGCGGGTCAGGCGGCGGTGCGCGCCCTGCTCGACGGCGTTCGAGCCGCGCGGCCCGAGCTCGACGTGCGCGAGGCGTTCGTGGACGTGCAGCAGCCGGAGGTCGGTGACGTCCTGGCGGGGGCCGTGCGGGACGCGGTTGCCGGTGGCGCCTCCGACGGCGGTCCGGCCGCAGTCGTCGTGCCGCTGCTGCTCTCCACCGGGTACCACGTGCAGCACGACATCGCGCAGGCCGTCGCCGCGGTCAGCGCGTCCGGCTCGGGCGTGGCGGTAGCCGCGGAGCCGCTCGGGCCGCACCCGCTGCTCGTCGACATCCTCGCCGACCGGTATGCCGCCGCCGAGGCGGCCCACGGCCCGTTCCGACCGGACGACGCCGTGGTGCTCGCGGCCGCCGGATCCTCGGTGGCGGCGGCCGCCACCGCCGTCGAGGAGGTCACGAGCGCGTTGGCCCAGCGACTCGGGCGGCCCGTCACGCCCTCGTACGGAGCGGGGGCGGAGCCGCGCGTGCCGGCCGCGGTGGCCGCTGCCCGGGCTGCTGCCCGGGCTGCTGCGGACGCGACGCCAGCGACATCCGGAACCCCCGGCGGCGCGGATACGTCTGCGCCGCGGGTGATCGTCGTGTCCTACCTGCTTGCGCCCGGGTACTTCCTGGACCGCGTGCTGGAGGCGGGCGCCGATGTGGTGACCGATCCGGTCGCCGGTCCGGCCAGAGCCGAGAAGGCGGACCCCCGCCTGGTCCAGGTGGTACTGGACCGCTACGACGCCGCCGTCGGCTCCTGACCGGTCAGCGGGCTCACTCCCAGCCGAACGCCGTCCGCACCCGCCCCACGCTGGACTGCAGGCCCCACGTGGCGGTCAGTGCCGCCAGCGCCTCGGGGTCGGCGGGCGCCTTGGGTACCGCCGGATCGAACACCGGCAGCGGCGCGTCCCGTGCGACCTGCACGACGACGGGTGCGACCTGCAGGTAGGCGTCGGCCTCCTGCAGGCGACGGCGCTGCGTAGTGGTCAGGCCCTTGTCGCCGGAGTCGCGGGCGGCGAGGATCCCGGCCAGGTCGCCGTATTGGGCGAGCAGCTTGGCCGCCGTCTTCTCGCCGACGCCTGGCACGCCGGGCAGGCCGTCGCTCGGGTCGCCCCTGAGCGTCGCCATGTCCGCATAGGCCTGCCCGGACGCGACGCCGTACCGCTCGGCCAGCCGCTTCTCGTTCACCACGTCGGGGTCACGGATGCCGCGCGCCGGGTACAGCACGCGCACGCCCGCGGCGTCGTCGACCAGCTGGAACAGGTCGCGGTCACCGGTGACGATGTCGACCGGTCCGGCGTTCTGCTCGACGGCGCGGGTGGTCAGGGTGCCGATGACGTCGTCCGCCTCGTAGCCGGGCACACCGACGCGCGCGATGCCGAGCGCGGCGAGCACCTCCACGATGATCGGGACCTGGGCGAGCAGTACCTCCGGCACCTCCTCGATGCCGGTGGTGCCGGGCACCTCCTGCGCCACGCGGTGCGCCTTGTAGCTCGGGATCGCGTCTACGCGGAACGCGGGGCGCCAGTCGTCGTCCCAGCACGCGACCATGCGGTCGGGACCGTGCGTCGTGGCGAGCCAGGCGATCGTGTCGAGCAGGCCACGGACGGCGTTCACGGGCGCACCGCTCGGTGCCCGCAGCGAGTCGGGGACGCCGAAGAAGGCGCGGAAGTACAGCGAGGCGGTGTCGAGGAGCATCAGGCTCATGCAGCGAAGCCTGCCACGGCACACCGACACTCGTAGGTTGAGCGCGCTGGGGGCCCCGTAGGGCGCAGTACGGGAACAATTTGGGTGAAATAGCGGCCGAAGGCTGGTTCCGGTGTGGTGTGCCCGTAGTGTCCGAACATGGCAAGCAAAGAACAGCAGGTGACCGAGGTGATCGAGGGACTCGGCCTTGGCATGGCAGCTATCGGCGAGACGCGAGTCACGTCCGTGAAGGCGGATCTCGAGCGTGCACTGAGGTCCGCGTGGTCGAGCTGGGAACACACCAGCGACTACCCGTTGATCGAGCGGGTGCAGAAGCCGGAGAACGAGCTCCGGGCCGGGATCAGCGGATCGAGCCGGCGGACGAACGCCGCGGTCGTCTGGCGAGAGGGCGGCGACCAGTTCGTCGTCGACATCGCGCTGGTGAACCGGACACCTGAGGAAGCGGCGCGTTTCGTCGGCGACCGACCGCTCAAGGAATGGACGCTGCTGGCCGAGCTCTTCCTCGGTGCTCTGAACCCCGGCGAGGTGCCGGTCTAAGGCCGCCGAACGGGGCGCACCGCCGACGACGATCTGAGCGGCGTCGCGGCCCGGGTCAGCCGTACGGTCCGCTCAACACCGTGCCCAGCCACATGCCCAGCCCGGCTGCCGTGACGGTGACCATCAGCGTGCCCAGCGAGTTCGCCAGCGCGAGCCGCATCCGGCCGGACTGGGCCAGCCGCACGGATTCCACAGTGCTTGTGGAAAACGTGGTGTACCCGCCGCACAGGCCGACGACGAGGGCGAGCTGCAGCAGCCGGACGGTGCCGTGCGGCACCCCGAGGTAGGAGAGCGTGAAGGCCAGCGTCGTGAACAGACCGATGAGGAACGAGCCGGTCACGTTCACGACGAACGTCCCCCACGGGAACCCGCCGTTGTGACGGGCCCGGATCTCGCCGTCGACCATGAACCGGGCAGCGGCGCCCAGACCTCCGCCGGCGGCCACCACGAGCAGCTCGAACATCTATGTCACCTGCGCTCTCGTCGTCGGTCGGAGCGTGCGGCCAGCGCGATCCCGCCGAGGCAGGCAGCGGTCCCGCCCGCGAGGGTGAGCACCACGTAGAGCAGCGCGATCCAGCCGAGCCCGTCGCCGAACAGCTGCTGCGTCTGCAGCGCCAGCGCCGAATACGTGGTGAAGCCACCGAGCACGCCGGTCCCGATCCCGATGCGGATCTTGCGGCGTCGCACGGTCTCGCGACCGCGTCGGGCGAGGGCCTCCAGGAGATATCCCAGGGCGAGCGCGCCGACCACGTTGACCACGAGCGTCCCGATCGGGAAGAAGAGGATCGTATGGCCCGCGCTCGGGAACAGGATGGTCAGCGGAGTCAGGAGGATTCCCGACCAGAAGGTCAGCAGGTGCCGGGCAACCGAGCCGGCGGCTCCGCCGAGCGCGACCAGACCGACGTACCGCCAGTCGCGGTGCGGCGCTCGGGTCACCCGGTGTGCTCCTTCGTGAACGCTCGACAGGTCAGGTAAGAACCTATCGCTCACGACGTCGACGCCGCCCCCGGAAGAACCACCACGGGGCGCGGCTGGTTGTGGATGAGCCGGCCGGCGACCGTCCCGCCCACGATGTTGGTGGTCCAGCCGCGCAGGCCGGAACGCCGAGCACCGACGACGATCATCGCGGCCTCCACCTGGTCGGCCACCCGCCCCAGCTCGGCGGCAGGGTCGCCGGCGCCGCGCAGGGCGCTCCACGGCAGGCCGACGTCGGCCATCGCCCGGTTCAGGCCCGCCAGGACGTCGGCCCCGTACGCATCCGAGGACACCGCGATGTCCGGATCCACCGAAACGGTGAATCCCCGTGAGTCCGAGACGGCTGTCTCGTCGACCCACACGCATACGAGCTCGATCAGGCTCCCACCCAGGGACTGGACGAGCGACGCTGCCCGCCGAGCCAGGTCCGGATTCTTGTGGTCAACGCCGACCACCACGGATCGCACAGTCACCCTTGTGAGGGTATGGCCAAATGCCTACTCGAGGTGGCTCGGCAGGCCGAATCGGGGAAACCACTTCTCCGTGTCGATGAAGGTGGTGATGCCGGTGATGTGCTCACCGTCGTTCTCCAGCACCACGATGCCCCACGGGAAGTGGCCGCCCTTCGGATCCGGGCGGTACTGCGCGAACCCCGGCGTGCCGTTGACGTGGATCGGCACCAAACGCGATCCCTCGCACCCGTTGCCCGGGCCGAGCATCCACGCCTGGATGTTCTCGATGCCCTCCAGCCACATCGCGTACGGCGGCATGTTCATGACAGCGTCCTCGCGCAGCAGGTTGGCCAGCGCCTGCATGTCGTACCGCTCGAACGCCGCGACGTACCGCTCCAGCAGCTCGGACTCGCTCGCCGACGGCGGTGCGGAAGCCTCCGAGGCGCCCGACCTGTCCGGCGCCTTGTCGGCGAGCGTCGCGCGCGCCCGTTGCAGCGCGCTGTTCACGGACGCCACCGAGGTGTCGAGCAGCGTGGCGACCTCCGTCGCGGGCCAGCGCAGCACCTCGCGCAGGATGAGTACCGCGCGCTGCTTGGCCGGCAGGTGCTGCAACGCGGCGACGAACGCCAGGCGCACCGACTCCCGCGCGATGGTCGTGTCCGCGGGGTCACCCGCGCCGGGGAGCACGTGCTCCGTCGGGACGGGTTCGACCCATGCATACTCGGGCAGTACGTTCACGAGGCTCTCCTCGACCGGGTCGACCGCGGCGCCCAGGCCCATGGGCCGCTCGCGCTTGGCCCGGCTCGAACCCAGCTGGTCGAAGCAGACGTTCGTGGCGATCCGGTACAACCAGGTGCGCAGCGAGGACCGGCCCTCGAACCGCTCGTAGGACCGCCACGCGCGCAGGAGGGTCTCCTGTACGGCGTCGTCGGCGTCGAACGCGCCGCCCAGCAGCCGATAGCAGTACCCGGTGAGCTCGCGGCGGTAGACCTCCAGCTGTGCGGAGAGCTCGTCCGCAGCCAGGTCCTCACCGGTGCTTTGCCTAGGATGTGACGCTGTCTGTGCCATGGATCACACGGTACGCGGGACCACTGACACGCTCCCGTGGATTCGATCCTGACCGAAGCCACCGGCCCGAGTTCACCCCGGCGTCAGTGGAGGTCGAGCTCGAACCAGACGGTCTTGCCGGTCCGTCGACTCCCCCGCCGGCCGGTCCGATGCGGCCCGTCGACAGGCTCGCCGTGCCGGTCCACGCCCCAGCGGGACGCGAGCCGCTCCAGGAACTGCACGCCGCGCCCGCCGAACTCGGTGACCGTCGGGTCGCGCAGCTCGGGCTGCGCGGTCGACGAGTCCCGTACCCCTACCCGCAGGCGCTCCATGTCCACCTCGACGGTGGCGGTGAACGGCGCCTGCCCGTGGTCGACGGCGTTGGTCAGCACCTCGGACGTCAGCAGCATCACCGTCCGGCGCAGCGCCATCGGCACGGCACAGCTCTCCAGCACGTCGTCGACCCAGATGCGGGCCGGGCCGACGTCGCTCAGTGACGGGGCGAGCTTGCGCTCCGCGGTGGCTGGGCGCCCCAGCGACGGCGGGCCGGACGGGGCCGCCGCCCGCACGCGGACGGCGAGCACCGCGACGTCGTCCCGCTGGTCGTCCGAGGCGAGGCGCCGCACGAGGGTCACGGGGAGCGCCGCGGTGGCCGTGTCGCCCAGCACGCCGAGCGTCTTCTGCAGGCGGTTCAGCCACTGGTCCGGCGTGGTGCCGCGCTGCTCGGCGAGGCCGTCCGTGTAGAGCAGGAGCGTGTCGCCGGGGTGCAGCGTCGTGACGTGGTCGGTGCGTTTCGCCGTCGGCCGGACGCCGAGCATCATGTCCGGCAGCACCGAGAGGCGCTCCACCGTCCCGTCCTGCCTGAGCACGAGGGGCGGCGGATGGCCGGCGGTCGACCACGTGAGCTGATAGGCGGCGCCGCCGGCCCGCTCCAGACGGGCGACCACCGCCGTCCCGCTGGCGAGCAGCCCCAGGCCCGAGTTGGCCTTGTCCAGCAGCGACAGCAGGGCCGACGGCGACTCGTCGTGGCTCCACGCGAACGCGCGCAGCAGCGACCTGAGCTGGCCCATCTTCGCCGCGGCGCGCATGTCGTGGCCGGTCACGTCGCCGATCATGAACATGGTCGCGTCGTCGTCCACCGCCACGGCGTCGTACCAGTCGCCGCCGATCTGGTCGGAGCGCGTGGCGGGGGAGTAGGTGGCTGCCATGTCGAGGTGCGGCACCTCGGGCAGCCGGCTGAGCATCGCCCGCTGCAGTGTCTTCGCGGACTCGCGACGTTCTTCCAGGAGCCGTGCGCGCTCGAGGGCGTGACCCGTGTAGTGCGCGAGGCCGGTCTGGAGGGCGTACGAGTCCTTGTCCGGCCCGCGGTCGCGGTCCCACGCCAGCCCGATGACGGCGACCACGGCGCCGGCGGTCACCACCGGGAGGAAAGCCCGGGCGCCGATGTCCGGGTCGCAGAGGTCCTTGAGGTCCGGGAAGGCCGAGAAGAGATCGTCGCCCGACCGGAAGAACAACGGACGGCCCGTGCGTGCCGCCTCGGCCAGCGGCCGCTGGTCGTCCAGCTTCGCCTGCCGCAGCCGCTGCGGGAACTGCGGCTCCGCGTGGACGAGCGAGCGATAGGTGATCCCCCGACCGTCGGCGTCCATCAGGGCGAACGCGCAGTATCGCGCGCCGATGCCGGCGGTGCTGACCTCGACGATCACCTCTTCGACCTGGTCCATGGTGTTGGCGTTCGCGAACGCCTCGCTCAGCGAGAGCAGGAACCGGCTGCGGCGGTTGGCGCGGACCGCCGTCTGCTGGATCCGGCGCGCGCGTTCCCGCTCGGCGCGTAGCCGCAGCTCGGCGGTGCAGGCCGCTGCGAGGTCGGCGAGGGAGGCGCGGTCGTCCTCCGACCACTCGCGGGGCTCGTCCACCACGGCGCACAGGGCGCCGACGGCGCGGCCGCGCAGGTCGAACACGGGGTAGCCGGCGACCGCGACCAGGCCCATCTCGCGGACGAGGTAGTTGTCGCGCAGGAGCGGGTCGAGGCGGGCGTCCGACGAGACGACCGGCTCGCCGCGCGTGGCGATCACGTTCGTGAGCGTCCCTGGGTACTGCAGCATGCGGTTCGACTGCATGGGTTCCGGCATCCCGGAGGAACCCGCCAGCACCTGCCCCTGGGGAACCACGAAGTACACGACGGCGGCCGGCACCTTCAGGTGACGCCGAACCAGGCGGGCGAATCGGTCAAAGGCCTCATCAGCAGTGGGAGCACCGAGACCGACGTGCTCAAGGTCTCGCAACGCCTGGAGGTCCGTCGGCATCTGCTCAGTATTGCGAGAGAAGGGCGCGTGCGCGACAGATGTACCGGATGTGTCCCTTTTGCGCCGGGCGGGTAACCTGCCGCGTTCGGGTCATACTTCGAGCAGTCCGCGCTGGTGCGCGAGGCTCACCGCTTCCGCCCGTCCTGAGGCGCCGAGCTTGGCGAGCAGGTTGGACACGTGCACGCTCACCGTCTTGGTGGAGATGAACAGCCGTTCGCCGATCTGCCGGTTCGAGAGGCCCTGCGCGACGAGGCCGAGCACTTCCTCCTCGCGGTCCGTCAGGGTCGACGCGGTGGCACGACGGACACCCGGCAGGTCGAGCCGAGCCCGCCTGGCCAGTGCACGGACGGCCTCGGCCAAGGGCTTCGCGCCCATGTCCTCCGCCTCAGAGAGCGCCTCGGCCGCCTCCACCTCGGCGGCCTCTCGCTCGCCGGTCCCCAGCAGCGCCTCGGCCCAGCGGTAGCGCGACCGCGCCACCTCGTAGCGGTACCCGAAGTCGAAGGCGTTCACCGTCTCCTGCCATGCCTCGGCGGCCTCCCGCCACAGCCCGCCCGACGCCGATCCGTCGCTCTCCTCGCCCGCCGGTCCCTGGCCGTGCCCCACCACGGCGTGCAGGCGGGCGTTCTCCGCGGTCGCCCGCTGCAGCCAGGCCCTGCCCTCAGGACCGAGCACACCGCCGCGGGGACGGCCCCGCTGGGCGGTCTCCCGTGCGATGGCGAGGAGCGAGTCACCGCTCTCGATCCGAGCGGCAGCGCGGGACTCCACGGCCGTCGCGGCGGCAGATCCCGGGGCGCCGACGCGCCCCGCCGAACGGTCGGCCTCTGCCGCGTCGGCCAGGGCCGCGATCGCCAGCGCGGACAACCAGATCCGGCCGAGGAACACCTCCGTCCACACCTCGCCGAGGTGGTCGGTGATCCGTACGGCCAGGGCCGCCGCGTCGTCGTACCGGCCCGCCCAGGTCAGGGCGTCGACCATGCTGCCACCGCCGAGCAGCGCGATCTGGCCGTCGTTCTGCCAGTGGTCCAGCAGGGCCTCGCCACGGGCGAGCACGTCGTCGTCGCCCCGGGCCACCGCCGCGTACATCCGGCTCGCGTCCATGATGTGCCTGGACGTGGCGGGCACGCCGTCGGCGGCGCGCGCCGTCAGGTCGCCGCGGAAGTAGAGCATGACCTCCTGCAGGATCCGCAGGTTGACGGTGGGTGTGCTCCAGGCGAGGCCGAGCTCCTCGGCCCGGGCGAGCGCGTGCTGCACCCGCTGCTCCGCGGTGTCCAGCTCACCCGCGTAGAAGCGGTTGGCCGTGGCGTTGTAGAGGGTGCGCATCTCGGTGAGCACGTCCCCCGCCTCGACGGCCGCCGAGCGCGCCTCGTCGAGGAGTGCCGCCGCCCGGTCGGGGTCGGCGACGTCGAGCACGGCGAGCGTGGAGAGCGCGGCGGCGAGTGCGCCGGGCTGGGCCGTGGCGCGCGCCTCCTCGATGGCGCAGGCGGCGTGCATGCGGGCGTCGTCGTCCTGGTCGACGATCATCGCGATC
The DNA here is from genome assembly GCF_042654905.1 of Promicromonospora alba. NCBI lineage: Bacteria > Bacillati > Actinomycetota > Actinomycetes > Micrococcales > Promicromonosporaceae > Promicromonospora > Promicromonospora alba. The sequence goes on along the minus strand of NZ_JBHSFI010000004.1, from coordinate 822,085 downwards.
CGAGCCAGCAGGGCGTTGGTCCAGATCCGCTCCGGGCTGCGTTTCGGCAGGATCTCCAGAGCGGCCCGCAGGTCGGTGATCGCCCCCTCGACCTGACCCGGTGTCTCGTCCCAGGTCGGCAGGTCGACATAGCGGTGCACGAGCACGTGCTGCAGGCCGGCACGCCGCACGGGGTCGTCGACGCCTTCGACCGCGCGCCTGGTCAGCTTGACCGCGCGCATCGGGTCGCCCGCTCGTGCGGCCGCCTCGCCCGCCGACAGGGCGACGGAGACCCGGTCCTCGCCGATCCGTTCCTCGGCGTCCGGGACCGACTCCCACAGCGCCAGCACCTGCTCCCAGTGCTTCAGCTCTTCCTCGGGCGCGAGCAGCCGGCGGGCGCGCAGGGCGGCGTCACGCGACGCGCTCAGGGCCGCGGGCAGGTCGTGCCCCTCGAAGGCGTGGTGGGCGCGTTCGGCCGCGCTGCCGATCGGCATGCCGTCGGGCCCGTCCTGCTCGATCACCGCGAGGTAGGCGCGGTGCACCGCCGAGCGTTCGCCCGGGAGCAGGTCGGCGTACAGGGCCTCGGCCAGCAGCGCGTGCCGGAACTCCAGGCACGCGTCGCACACCACCAGGACCTGCTGGGTCACGGCCTCGCGCAGCGCGGCGTCGATGTCCGGCGCACCCCAGCGCGCGGCGGCGGCCCGGAGCAGATCCTCCCGCACGCGGCGTCCGGCGACCGACGCGATGCGCAGCACCTGCTGCACCTCGGGGTCCAGCCGTTCGAGCCGGGTACGTAGTACCTCGGTGAGAGTCCAGGGCAGGCTTGCCGAGTCCGGCCCGGCGTCCAGGAGCTCTTCCGCGAAGAATGCGTTGCCCTCCGACCGGTCCAGCACCTCGGCGAAACCCGCGGGCGCCAGCGGCCGGCCGGCCAGGGCGGTGGTGAACTCGCGCAGCTCGTCCTCGTTGAAGGGCTGCAGGTCCATCCGTTCGACGTGCTCCAGCCGAGACAGCTCGGCGAGCAGCGGGCGCAGCGGATGACGCCTGTCGACGTCGTCCGTCCGGTAGGTCACCACTATCAGTACGTTCTCGGAGCGGGCGCGGGCCGCGAGGAACCGCAGGACGTCGCGTGTCGACGCGTCGGCCCAGTGCGCGTCCTCGATCACCAGCACGAGCGGACGCTCGGGCACACCGGAGAGGGCGAGGCTGCGCCCGATGCCCTCGAAGAGCTGGAGCCGCTCGTCGTGGTCGGCATCGCCGGTCCCGCCGGGCTCCAGGAGCCGCCACAGTGCCGGCCGCTCGGCCACCAGCTCGGTGACCCGTGCCGCGGCCTCGGGCCCTGCGGCACCGGCCTGCAGCTGGGTCAGCGCCTCGGTGAACGGCAGGTACGGGATACCCACCTGGCCCAGGTCGACGCAGTGGACCACCACGGCGCTCGCCCCTGCCTGCTCCGCCGCCTGGGCGACGTGGGTGATCAGGCGTGTCTTGCCGACGCCGGCGTCACCGCCCGCGAGCACGAAGCCGGGACGGCCCGCCGAGGCGCGTCCCACCGCCAGCAGGAGGGAGGAAACCTGCTCCTGCCGGGAGACCAGGGGGATCGTCGTGGAGCGTCGCACCTGCACATCGTGCCACCGCTCACCGACACTCCCCCCGGTCTTTTGCATCCCGGCTCCCACCGTGATCACGCGAACAGGCCGCGACGGGTGGTGGTCGCGGCCGGGCGCATGCCCGCGATGCCCTCCCTGATCTGCTCGGCGCGGTCGGCCCGGCGCTCCGTCCGGCGCTCAGCCCGGTCGGCGCGGTCCGCCCCGCTCGTCCCCTGGCGGCCCCAGGCCTTCTTGACCTCTGCCTGCCGGTACTCGATCTCCGCTTCGATGGCGGGTCCCCACAGCGACATGATTCCTCCGGATGGCCCCGGCGGGCCGTGTGCCCGTCCGGCTGATGAGGAAGACACTCGTCCTGAGGCCGGCCCTCGCGGATCGGACGGTCGGGCAGTCCTGGTGGGCGGGGTACCTCAGACGGTCGGCTGAGGTGCCTCTGAGGTACCCCTGAGGTGGGGCTGAGGTACCTCTGAGGTGGTCTGAGGTGCCACGGAGCGAAGCGCACCGGGCCCCGCCGGCGGACGAGATTCAGGCAGTTCGCGGGCTCTCTATTGCGATCTACGTCACACCAGACGCACACTGGAGCAAGCAGCGAACCCAATTCGGGGGTGGAATCGTGACCGGAACCGAAGCTGGAACGTACGACATCTTGCCCATGCTCGGCCGTGGAAAGCACCGCAACCCAAAGAAGGGCGCGTGCTTCATGGAGCTCGCATCCTTCCTCGCAGGCGAGAAGTGGAGCGATCACCCCGCCTGCACGCATCCGCTGATCGCGATGCTCGCCCGTGCGGTGAACGACCTGACGGCGGACCACTCGCGCCCGCAGCTCGCGCCGCTCATCCCGTCGGTCATCGGCCTGACCAGCACCGACCCGCGCTGGGACGTGCGTATCGCGCTGCGCGCCGCGCAGACGGCGCTGCCTGTCTCGCCCGCCGACCGGCAGCAGACGCTGGCCGTCGCGATCCTCGGCTCCGAGCGCATGCTCGACGTCCTGGACGACCGGCCCCCCGGCACCCTGGCGCCGGAGAGCAAGGACGCGCTCGCGGCCGTACCCAAGACGGCGGCCTGGGCCGAGCGGTTCTGCGCGGGCACCAGCGTGCGACCCAAGCGGTTCGTCCGCGATGCCGCACCGAGCGTTGTCTCCACAGCGGTGCAGGGCATCTCGGAGGCCTTCGTGCCCGACGTCGACGCGCGGCTGCGCGCCCTGCTCGAGGCGACGATCGCCGACGCGCGCCGCTGGGCCGGGAACGCGGACGACGACGCCCGCACGCTCGACCCGCTCGCGTGGGGCCCGGTGGTGAAGTCGGCACCGACGGCCTGACCTGTCGGGCTCTGATGCCGCGGTCACAAGCCGCGGGCCCGTGCCTCTCTATCGACGACGCGTGACGTCAGGGCGGGGCCGCAGATCCAGGGGGTTCGGCGGCCCCGCCCATTTCCTTCACCCAAGCCCGCCCGATTCCTCCCAAGAGATAACACGTGCGGTTCATGGCCGGGCCCTTAGGCTCCTGGGCATGAGCGGATACCCTTCACCTCACCTGCCTGCGGACGGTCATGCGCCGGTCCCGCCCCCGCCAGGTGGGTACGCAGAGGTTCCGCCACCTCCAGGTGGCTACGCCCAGATCCCGCCGGGCGGCAGCCCGCCGCCGGCCGCACCGGCTCCCCGCCGCAAGGGCCGGCTGGCGCTGATCATCGGCGCCGTCGTCGTCCTGCTCCTGGTGGTAGGGGTCGGTCTGTGGTTCCTGTTCCGTGCACCGCCGATCCCCGACCCGGAGCCGGCCGCCGAACAGCTCGCGGCAGCGCTCCAGGAGGGCAAGCCCGCGGGCGTCCCGCTCGCCATGGAGACGTCGGCCTCGCCGGACGAGCAGTATGCCCAGGTGTTCGAGCAGCTCCTGGCCACCGTCGGCGAGGATGCCGGGACCGTGCAGGTCAAGAGCGTCACGCCGGTCGAGGAGGGCGACGGCGGCACCGCTACCGCCACCGCGACGCTCGCCTGGTCCTGGCCCGTCGCGACGAAGGAGGCCTGGGAGTACGAGACCGTCGCGCAGCTGACCTACCCCGGCGCGACCGACGGCGAGGCCGGGCAGTGGGAGGCAGGCTGGAGCACCGGCGTCCTGGTGCCGGGTCTGGAGGCAGGCGAGCGGCTCGCCGTCGAGCGCACCGAACCGGCGCGCGGCGACATCGTCACGCCGACCGGCGAGACGATCGTCGGCATGACCCCCGTGCACCGCGTGGGCATCGACAAGACCCGTCCGGGCTGGGAGACGGCCGCCGAGCAGCTCGGGCGGGTGCTGAAGTTCGACCAGGCGACGACCGACCGCATCGCCGCGCAGGTCGCCGCCGCGGGGGACAAGGCGTTCATCGACGTCATCACGATCCGCGACAACGACTCGGAGTACGACTTCGAGGGCGCCATGGCGATCAACGGCGTGGTCGGGATCCCCGACGAGCTGTCGCTCGCGCGGGATCGCGACTTCGCGCGGCCGCTCCTCGGTACGGTCGGCGAGGCCACCGCGGAGATCGTCGAGGAGTCGAAGGGCACCATCAAGCCCGGCGACATGGTCGGCCTGTCCGGTCTGCAGGCCGCACACGACGAGCAGCTTCGCGGCGTGCCCGGCCTGGCGGTGACCATCGAGCCCGCCGAGCCCGCCGAGGGCGCCGAGCCCGCCGAGGGTGGCGAAGGCGGTGAGAGTCGCGAGGCGTTCACCATCGACAAGAAGGACGGCGAGCCGCTGACGATCACGCTCGACCCCGCCACGCAGGTCCGGGCCGAGGCGGCGCTGGCCGACCTCGACGATCTGGCGAGCGCCATCGTCGCGATCAAGCCGTCGACCGGTGAGGTGCTCGCGGCGGCGTCGGGCCCGGGTTCCGAGGGGTACAGCACGGCCACGCTGGGCCAGTACGCGCCGGGTTCCACGTTCAAGATCGCGACGTCCCTCGCGATGCTTCGTTCGGGGATCACGCCGGACAGCCCGCTGCCCTGCACGGAGAGCATCGACGTCGAGGGCCGTACGTTCCAGAACGTCCCCGGCTACCCCGCGTCCGCGACGGGTGACGCGGTGCCGTTCCGGACGGTGTTCGCCAACTCGTGCAACACGGCCTTCATCTCCCAGCACCAGAACATCTCGCAGCAGCAGCTGCACGACGCCGGGGCGGCGCTCGGCCTGGGCGTCGAGGCCAAGGCCTTCGGCGCCGGGGCCGCGATGGGCGACGTCCCGGCGGAGGCGGCGGCCACGGAGCACGCTGCGTCGATGATCGGCCAGGGCAAGGTGCTGGCCACGCCGCTCGCGATGGCGACCGTCGCGGCGAGCGTCTCCGCGGGCCACACCGTGTCGCCGCGGCTGGTGGAGCCGTCCGGCGGGAAGGCCGCCGACAAGGCGCCCGCGGGCGATCTGACCACTGAGGAGGCGGCCACCCTGCGCGACCTGATGGGCGGAGTGGTGCAGGAAGGCTCCGCCACGGTGCTGCGGGACGTGCCGGGGATCGTCGGAGCGAAGACGGGAACCGCTCAGTTCGGTGACGGCAGCAAGGCCCACGTCTGGATGCTCGCCATGACGGACGACCTGGCGGCCGTCGTGTTCATCGAGGAGGGCGAGCTGGGCTCGACGACGGCCGGCCCCGTGATGCACGAGTTCCTCACGGGCAGCTAGCCCGCGGACTCGCGTCCCCAGCGACAGTGCTTGTCCGCTCGCTGGTCGAGCTGGTCGAGACCGACGAGCTCGACCAGCGGCCCGCTCGGATCAGCCCGCTCGGATCAGCCCTTGAAGCCGCCTTCCTTGCATGCGTCCTTGTAGTTCTTGATAGCCGTGGCGACGGCCTTGGGGCGGGCGATGGAGCCGTCGAGCGCCTGGTCGAACGGCGCGCGGACCGCCTCGAGGTGCTCGATGCTGACGCTGTCGGCCTCGCCGATGATGTCACCGAGGTTTCTGCTGATGGTGCTGAATTCGCCGGTGAGGTCCTCGGTGAGCGGCTCCTGGACGGAGGACGCGAACTGCTCGACGTTCCCCACGATCGGCCCGGCGAAGAACACCCTGCACGACTCGACGAGGTCGTATTTGCCCGTGCTGATCGGGGCCTTGGCGACTGGCGACGGCACGACCGGCGTGACCTCTTCGCCAGAGGGTGCGAAGTCGCTGGCCATGCTCTCGAGGGCCGCGCATCCGGACAGCAGTAGTGCACAGGAGACCAGTGCGGCCGTCGCCCAGTTCTTGCTGGTGCTCACGATCTACTTCCCTCACGTCATCGGGTCTGAAAAGTGCGTTCGGTCGCACTCGCCCGCGAGTCTAGCGGCACCGCCGCAACAGAAGGCCAATCGTTGCCGTCGTGACGAGCGGGGTCCCGGCACCAGGCGTCGCGCGGCTCTACCGGGCACGGACTCGACGCCCAGGTCACCGGAGTGCCTGGGCGCCGAGGGCCGTGCGGGGCGGCTCGTCAGCGGTTGTCGTCGGCGGGCGGCTGGTCCTGCGGCGTGGGAGCCGCGGGAGGCACGTCGCGAGCCGTCGGTCCGGCGTTCGGCGCCGCGCTCGGCGGAGCCGTCGGGTACGGCTCCGCCGAGCGGAGCACGGTGAGCCGGGAGCGGTACTCGGCCTCGTCGATCTCCCCGCGAGCGAAGCGGGTACCCAGCAGCGTCACCGGGTCGGTGCCGGCCGCGGCGTGCGCCGCCCACGGACCGCCCCATCCGCCGCGCGGGCCACGCCGGGCACGCCGGGCGATCAGGAAGATCACCGTTGCGAACAGCAGGAACCACAGCAGCGGGAAGATGAAGAAGAACGGGCCGGGTCCGCCCCAGCCGTAGTGGGGCCCGTTGGCGAGGACCTCCGTCGTCGCGGTGAGCATGTCGACCTCCAGCATCTGGTTCGGCCGGTCGTTCCGGCCACAGCACCAGGCTGCCGCCGTCCGAGGCCAGGATCGTCAGCCCCGCGTACCTGCTCGTCTACTCCTGTGGTGCCGTCGCACTGCTACGGCGTCCGGGCGGGTGCCTCGTTCCTCAGCCCCCACCCTGCGCTGCGCCTCCGGCCCACCCGGGTCGTACGAGGCCCGCCTCGTACGCGAGCACCACGAGCTGCGCGCGGTCTCGCGAACGGGTCTTCATGAGCACCCGGGAGACGTGCGTCTTCACGGTCGACTCGGAGAGGTACAGCTTGCCGGCGATCTCGTCGTTCGCCAGCCCGCCGGCCACCTCGACGAGCACCTCGCGCTCACGCGGCGTGAGCTCCGCGAGCGCGGGCACCGGCCGCACGTTGCGCGTGGCCTCCGCGACCTTGGCCAGCAGCCGCCGCGTCACCGTCGGGGACAGGAGCGCGTTGCCCGACGCCGCCACGCGCACCGCCCGCACCAGCTCGGCCGGCTCGGTGTCCTTGACGAGGAACCCGGAGGCACCGGCGCGGATCGCCTCCGTGACGTACTCGTCGAGCTCGAACGTCGTCACGACCACCACGTGCACGCCGGCCGCCCGTGGCTCGGCGATGATCCGCCGCGTCGCCTCCAGGCCGTCCAGGCCGGGCATCCGGATGTCCATGAGCACCACCTGGGGCAGGTGCTCGAGGGTGAGCGCCACTGCGGCGTCGCCGTTGGCCGCCTGCGCGACGACGCGCATGTCGTCCTCGGAGTCGATGAGCGCGCGGAACCCGCCGCGCACCAGTGCCTGGTCGTCGGCGAGCAGGACGTCGATCATGCGGTGTCTCCGGTCTCGGGCTCGTCTGATGGCGGGGGGAGTTTGGCACGGACCTCCCACCCCGCGCCGCCCCCACGGGGCCCGGCGGTGAGCGTCCCGCCCGCGCCCTCCACCCGTTCGCGCATCCCGAGGAGCCCGTAGCCGGGCTCGACGGGCCCTGCGGCGGGGACGCCGTCGTCGGCCACCACTACCTCGACGCCGTCGTGCCGGGTGACCCGCAGGGTCACCCGCCGGGCCGAGGGCGCGTGCCTGCGCACGTTGGTCAGCGACTCCTGCACCACGCGGTGCACGACGCCGACGACGTGGTCGGGCAGGCCGCTCACGTCGGCGGCGAGCTCGACGGTGACGTCGAGGCCCTCGGCCCTGGCCTGGTCCGCCAGGGTGTGCAGGCCGGTGAGATCCCAGGTGGGGGTGAGCGGGGCGGCGTCGTCGTGCAGCGTGTCCTGGGCGGGCGGGGAGGTGCCCTCGCGGACTATGCCCAGCACCGTGCGGACCTCGGCGAGGGCGTCCTTGCTGGTGTCGCGGATGTTGGACAATGCCTCCCTGGCCTGCCCGGGATTCTTCTCGAGCAGGTGCAGGCCCACCCCGGCCTGGACGTTGATGGCGGACAGGGAGTGGGCGAGGACGTCGTGCAGCTCCCGCGCGATCCGGAGCCGCTCCGAGGCGACGGCCGTGCGCTCCCGTTCCGCGGCGGTGGCCCGGGCCGCGGCCCGCGCTGCCACACGTCGCGTGATCCGGTCCCGCGCGCCGCTCGCGATGAGCAGCACGACGGCCAGCCATGCGGCCGCCGCGATGAGCGACCCCGGGCTGAGGAACCAGCCGCCGTCGTCGGCGTTCCAGCCCGGGCCGTGACCGGGGCCCCACTCGCTGCGCGGAGGTCGCGGCTCGTCGGTCAGGGCCTGTTGGACGCGCGGTGCGATGAGCGAGGCGACGGCGCTCACGCCCCCGGCGAGCAGCGCGGCGCCCGACCACGCGATCAGGCGGGCCCTGCGTGCGTCGCCGCTGAGCATGATGCCCGCGAGCACGGCGACCGGCCCGAGGAAGACAGGTCCCCACGGGTAGCCGAGCAGCAGGAACGCGACGGTCGCCGCGACGGAGAGCACAGCGGCGAGCGCTGGGCGCCGGGGCAGCAGGAACAGCAGCGCCGCCGGCGCGACCAGCAGCAGGAGGAACCCGACGAGGCCGGGTTCCGACGCCCAGGCCTGGCTGCGGGCGGCGCCGAGCGAACCCAGGTTGGTGGCGAACGCCACGGCGACCGCGACGAACACGCGTGGTCGCGCGCGGTCGAACGGTCCGGGGGCGTGCGGGTCAGGGAGGGGGTCGCTCGTGGGACGGGTGGTGCCCAGCATGCTCGCACGCTACGCCCGGGCGGGCCCCGACGCGTCCGACCGCGGTACCGGTGCGTGTCGTACCCGGGTGCCGAAACTTGCCCCCCTCCCGTTGGTCGAGCTTGTCGAGACCCGGTTTCGACAGGCCCGACCAGCGGGGGCGACAGGGGTCAGGCGAAGCGCTCCGAACGCTCGACCACGCGGCCTGCCCCGCGCCCGCCGTCGGCGGCCGGGTCCCAGGTGTAGACCTCGGTGCCGGTGATGAAGACGTGCTCGGCGCGGGAGTCGGTGTCGAGCGGGTCGCCCGACCAGAGCACGACGTCGCCGTCGAGCCCCTCCTTGATGGCACCCACCCGGTCGTCCAGGCCGAGGAACGACGCCGGGTTGGTCGTGATCGCCGCCAGGGCGGTCTCCCGCGGCAGCCCGTCACGGGCCGCGAACGACGCCTGGTGCACCAGGAAGTTGATCGGGATGACGGGGTGGTCGGTGGTGATCGCGACCCGCACGCCGGCCGCCGCCATCACCGCGATGTTGCGGTTCGCGCGCTGCCGCACCTCGACCTTGGACCGCGAGACGAACATCGGGCCGTAGATCACGGGGATGTCCTTCTCGGCGAGGACGTCGGCGATGAGGTGGCCCTCGGTGCCGTGGTTGATGACGAGCCGGTAGCCGAACTCCTCCGAGAGCCGGATGGCCGTGGCGATGTCGTCGGCGCGGTGCGTGTGCTGGTCCCAGGCGAGCTCGCCCGCGAGCACGCGCGCCAGCGTCTCCTTGCCCAGGTCGCGCTCGAACGGCTTGCCCTCCTCCGCCGCGGCGTCTCGCTTGGCGACGTAGTTCTGGGCGTCGACGAAGGCCGCGCGGATCACGTTGGCGACGCCCAGGCGGGTGGACGGAAGCTGCTTCTTGTCGCCGTAGACCCGCTTCGGGTTCTCGCCGAGCGCGCTCTTGACCGACACGGAGTCGCTGATCACCTGCTCGTCCACGGTGCGGCCGCCCCAGGTCTTGATCGCGACGGTCTGGCCGCCGATCGGGTTGCCCGAGCCCGGCTTGATGACCGCCGTCGTCACGCCACCGGCGAGCGCGTCGCGGAAGCCGTCCTCGTCCACCTGGATGGCGTCGAGCGCGCGGAACGCGGACCCGTCAGGGCCGGTCATCTCGTTCGTGTCGTTGCCGGCCCAGCCCTCCCCCTCCTCGTGGACGCCGAGGTGGCCGTGCCCCTCGACGAACCCGGGCAGGAGCCACCGGCCCTGGGCGTCGATCGTCCGGGTGCCCTCGGGCACTGCCACGTCCGATCCGACGGCGGTGATGACGCCGTCCTCGATGAGGACCGTGCCGTTCTCGATGACGGCGGAGGCGACGGGGACGACGTGGGCGTTGACGATGGCGATGCTGGAGCGGGTTGTCATGGGTACATCATTACCCGGAGTAACGACGTGTCCGGACGCATCAGATGGAGGTGGGTACTCCGTTCGGCCGGGCGTCAGCCCGTGGTCGCCGGGTTGGTCGCCTTCCCGTCGAGCCAGAGCGTGTCGGACTCGTCGCTGTGCGAGCCCGAGGTGCCCACGTGCTTCGTGCTGATCCGCGGCCCCTTGGTGATGACGTGGACGATGGCCATGCCGTGCCCGCGCCCCAGGTCGTAGTCCTCCTTGAGCCACTCGAGGATCGGGGTCGCCTTGGTGGACGCGTCGAACCCGCGCTCCTCGGCAAGCTTGATGAGCTCACGGGGTGTGTGCCCGGTCTTGGCCTCGACGGCGTCGAGGTAGGCCTGAAATGACATGGGAGGTCCTTTCGCACTGGGGTCGGCGCCGGTCGGCACCACGTCCTACCAGGACAGACGCCGCTGGCAGCCGGGACTCATTGGTGAGCGAGAGAGCGTGACAGGTGTCCGTTCGCCCCAGGCATCGCATGAGGTGAACGCGCCTCAGACCTCCAGGCCATCCGGTCCCGGCGCGGCGTCGGCCCGGGCCGCCGCAGCATGCTCGGGCGGCGGTTCAGGGTGACGCCCAGCAGTAGACCCCGGCTCGCTCCGCGGCCGCGGTGCGTGCGAGCCTGGCGAGGTCGTGCAGGAACGCGGCGAGTGGGGCCGGGTCCTCGGTGCGGAGCTCCTCGGTTCGCGACCCGGCCTCCGCCGCGTCGAGCAGCGCACCCTCGTCGGCTCCTGCGAGGGCGTCGAGGAGGCTCGGCTGGACCCGTGCGACGACGGCGCCCGTGTCCATGGAGAAGGTCACGGTGACACTGTCGGCCGTCACCCCGGCAGAGGTCCGGTCAGTCAGAAACGTCGTGAGCGTGCCGAGCGCGACGTACGGGTCGACGCCCTTGGACTCGAGCACATGGCCGTCGGGCAGCCCTTGTCCGTGCACGCCGCCCTCGAGGTACCCGGCAGCCTCGGCGTCGGAGGCGGCGATGAAGTAGTTGGTGAGGATCCCCATGGCCCGTGAGCATGCCAGCCGCCTCTGACATCGACTGACGTCGGCGCCCGACGCACCTCGTCGACGTCGGGCAGCTCGCGCCCGCATCCATAGACTCGAACCGTGGACTTCTACAACGCCTATGCCCACGGGTTCGCCCGGGTGGCGGCCTGCACCATCCCGGTCGCCGTCGCCGACCCCGCCGCGAACGCCGCGATGGTCCTGGACCAGGCACGGCAGCTGAACGACGACGGCGTAGCGGTAGCGGTGTTCCCCGAGCTCTGCCTGAGCGGCTACGCGATCGACGACCTGTTCATGCAGGACGTCCTCCTCGAGTCGGTGCTCGACGCGCTCGCCGCCATCCGGCAGGCCAGCCTCGAGCTCAGCACGATGCTCGTCGTCGGCGCGCCGCTGCTGGTCGGCAGCCGCCTGCTGAACACCGCCGTCGTCGTGCACAGGGGCAGGATCCTCGGCGTCGCGCCCAAGTCCTACCTGCCGAACTACCGCGAGTTCTACGAGAAGCGGCAGTTCGCGTCCGGCGACGAGCACCGCGGCACCCTCACCCTGCTCGGCGAGGAGGTGCCGATCGGCGCCGACCTGATCTTCCGGGCCGACGACGTGCGCGGCCTCGCCATCCACGTCGAGGTCTGCGAGGACATGTGGGTGCCCGTGCCACCGAGCGCGCTGGCGGCGCTCGCGGGCGCGACGGTGCTGCTGAACCTGTCGGCGAGCCCGGTCACCGTGGCGCGCGCCGAGGACCGCCGGCTGGTCGTGCGCAGCGGGAGCTACCGGTGCAGCGCCGCCTACGTCTACACGGCCGCCGGCCAGGGCGAGTCCAGCACGGACCTGTCGTGGGACGGCCAGACGATGGTCTACGAGGCAGGGGACCTGCTCGGCGAGACCGAGCGCTTCCCCGACGGCGCCCGTGCCACCGTGGTCGACGTCGACCTGGACCGGCTGCGCCAGGAACGGCTCCGGCAGGGCACGTTCGACGACAACCGGCGCGGGCTGGGAATGGTCACACCCGGGGTCTCGGCGAGCTCGACCGACGGGGGCGACGGAGGGTTCCGGGAGATCGCGTTCAGCGTCCAGCCGCCGCAGGGCGACATCGGGCTGCGTCGCAAGGTCGACCGTTTCCCCTTCGTGCCCGACGACGCCGACCGCCTGGCCCTGGACTGCTACGAGGCCTACAACATCCAGGTCACCGGGCTCGAGCAGCGCCTGCGGGCCATCGGGCAGCCGAAGATCGTGATCGGCGTCAGCGGCGGACTCGACTCCACGCACGCGCTGATCGTCGCGGCCAAGGCGATGGACCGGCTCGGCAGGCCGCGTACCGACATCCACGCGTTCACGATGCCGGGCTTCGCCACGGGCAAGGAGACCAAGGACCGGGCGATCCGGCTCGGCGAGGCGCTCGGCGTGACGTTCCAGGAGCTCGACATCCGCCCCGCCGCCGAGCAGATGCTGCGGGACCTGGACCACCCGTTCTCCGAGGGGGCCAAGCAGTACGACGTCACGTTCGAGAACGTCCAGGCAGGGCTGCGCACGGACTACCTGTTCCGGCTCGCGAACCACCGCGGCGGCATAGTGCTCGGCACGGGCGACCTCTCGGAGCTCGCGCTCGGCTGGTGCACCTACGGCGTCGGCGACCAGATGTCGCACTACGGCGTGAACGCGGGCGTGCCGAAGACGCTGATCCAGCACCTGATCCGCTGGACCGTCGACAGCGGCCAGTTCGCCCCGGACGCGAACAGCCCGGTCAACGCCGTCCTGACGGAGATCGTGGAGCAGGAGATCACCCCTGAGCTGATCCCCACGGAGGAGGGCGAGACGCCGCAGTCCACCGAGGCGACCGTCGGTCCGTACGCCCTGCAGGACTTCACGCTGTTCCACGTGCTGCGCTACGGCTTCCGCCCGTCGAAGATCGCGTTCCTGGCCTGGCACGCGTGGCACGCGGTGGACGACGGCGACTGGCCGCCCGGCTTCCCCGCCGCGCGGCGCACCGCCTACGACCTCGCGACGATCCGGCGCTGGCTGGACGTGTTCGTGCGCAGGTTCTTCGCCTCGCAGTTCAAGCGGTCGGCCCTGCCGAACGGCCCGAAGGTGTCACCGGGCGGCACCATGTCGCCCCGTGGCGACTGGCGGATGCCCTCGGACGCTTCGGCGGCGGCCTGGCTGGCGGAGCTGGAGAGGAACGTCCCGGAGGCCTGATCTTCTGCTCTCGGCGTGAGCGTTGCGCCCCGAGCGGACGTGCCGTCACGACCGGTCCCGCGCACATCCGGGGCGGGTAGGGTGCCTCGTATGCCTGCTGTCTCCGTTGCCCTGGCTCGGCCCGGTAGCCGTCGCCTCGTCCGCGTGATCACCGTGTTCGCGGCCGTGCTCACCTTCGCCGCACTGCTGCTGGTGGCCGGTCCGGCGAGCGCTCACGACCAGCTCCTGTCGTCCGACCCGAAGGACGGCGCGACGCTCGACGAGCACCCGGCGAGCATCTCGCTCACCTTCAGCTCGGCGCCGCTCGACACGGGTATCGAGGTCGCCCTGGCCGGTCCGGACGGCGTCACGGCGCAGGGCCAGGACATCCAGGTCGACGACAAGGTCGTGACCGCGCAGCTCGCCGACGACCTGCCCGCCGGCCGGTACGACGTGGCATGGCACGTCGTCTCCTCCGACGGCCACCCGATCGACGGCGAGTTCAGCTACACGGTCGAGGCCGCGGCCGAGCCCACGGCGTCCCCGAGCAGCGAGGCGACCCAGGAGGCCGAGCCGACCGAGGACGCGACACCGGCCGCCGAGGCCGAGCCGACCGAGCCGTCCGAGCTGGCTGGCGCCGGCAACGGCGCGGGTACCAGCGGGCTGGCGGTGACCGGCGGGATCGTCGCGGCGGTGCTCGTCGTGCTGGGCCTGGTGGTCATCATGCGGCGCAAGATCCTCGAGAACGACCGGCTGCGCGGGTCCGACGAGCACGACCCCGAGGACCCGGCCACCGAGAAGCGCAACGACAACCCGGACGGCAAGCCGCGCGTCTGACGGCGGACCTGTCAGAACCCCAGGTCACTCGAGTGACCTGCGGTTCTGACATGTGACAAGAGCTCACCACCGCGACGGGGCCGGCGGGGCCACGACGGGCGGGGTGTCGTTGCAGCTGATGACGTTCGGCAGGTAGCGGGTCAGCCAGTTCGCGGGTCCGTCACCCCAGGGTGTGCTGGTCTGCCCGTCGTTGCCGCCCAGGTCGGCGGCCGTGAACTCCGAGCCGTTCTCGAAGTCCCAGTTGAACGCCCCGCAGTTGTTCACCCCGGCCCAGCCGACGTTGCGCGCGTCCACGTTCTCGAACGACGCCGACCCGGCCGTCCGGGCGCTGAGCACCGACGTCCCCGCGCCGTCGACCCGGACGTCACGGACCTTCACGCCGTCGATCCGGTAGGTATCCTTCACGCCGAACTCCGTGACGAGCATGATGGCGTTGTACGTGCTGTCGAGGTAGTGGTCGCCGGTGACGGTGATGTCGGCGTCGATGCTGCGGTCCAGCGCGTAGAACCAGAGCGAGCCGAGGCCGAGCCGCCAGTTCAGGTCCAGGCCGCCCGCACGCACGGTCGTGTTGTCACGGAACGTGAGCGCGCCCTCGAATGGCTCCGCGCCGAAGCGCGCACCGGCATGGAGCCCGGAACCCTCGCGCACCGGATCGGCTACGAGGTTGCCCTCGACGGTGATGTCACGGCCCCCGTAGATCGCGATGCCGTTCGCCAGCACTGGCGTCTGCACGGTGTTGCGGGCGAACGTGTTGCCGCTGTTCTGGTCGACCTGCGCCCACATGGCCAGTGCATCGTCGCCCGTGTTGCGGAAGAAGCTGTTGGTCACGGACGAGCCGGTCACGCCGCGGTGGAAGTTCACGCCGTCCCCGATCTGGTCGGTGACGACGACGTCGGACACATGTGTGTTCGACATCGGGCCGTCGAACCACAGGCCCACCTTGGTGCGGTGGATGTACAGGTCCGAGACGGTGGAGTCGCTCATGGCCCCGCCGATGCCGTTGACCTGGTCGGTGTCGATGCGCTCGCGGACGTCCCCGACGATCGCGAAGCCGGACAGGTGCACATCGGCCGAGCCGCCGTCCTCGGCGTGCTTCCCGTAGAAGCCGACGCCGGTGTGCACCGAACCGTCGGGCGCCGGCTCAGCCAGCTCGACCTCGCGGCCGTGGACTATCGAGTGCCAGCTCCCCGCGCCCCTGACGGTCACGTCGTCGACCACGACATGCTGGTTGACCTGGAAGGTGCCCGCCGGGATCCACAGGGTGCGGTCGTGGGCCGACGCCCAGTCGACGGCGCGCTGGAAAGCGACGCCGGAGTCCCGGCGGCCCGTCGGGTCGGCGCCGAACCGCAGCACGCTCACCGAGCCGCGTGGTCTGGCCTCCGGCCGTCCGACGAGCTCGGAGTCGAGCAGGTCGATCGTCGTGCGGTCCGCCGTGGCGCCGCGGGGGACCGACAGGCGCACCACGTCGCCCGCCCGGTAGGTCCGGCCGAGCAGGAGGCGCTGCTCGTCGTAGAAGTGGCTGGGCCGGAACGGCTTGACGAGCCAGTCGGGCGTCGTGGTGCCCGGCACGCAGGCGCACTCCGGGTACCACCAGTCGGGCTGCGTGAGGTCGGCCTGCGGATCGTTGGTGAACGGGTACGCGTTGTACAGCCAGGCGTACTCGGAGGTCAGCCGCAGCGCACGGGCAGGTCCCGCGGGAGTGAGGTGGCCGCGGTGGGACCGCAGCACCCGCACGTCGAGCGGCGACGTGATCCCGCCGCCCTCCGGTGCGTCCGGGATCGAGTAGCGCACCGTGATCGCGTCCGCGTCGGCGGGCAGGGTGAAGTCGACGTACTCACCCTCGGTGAGCTGCACGGCCGAACGCCCCGACGCCTCTGCCGCGAGCGTGTAGGCGTCCCGGCTCGGGGCGAGCACGGTGCCGGTGGTGACGGCCTGCTCCGCCTCCTGCTCGAGGAACGGCACGTCCGCCCCGCGGCCGGCGACGAGCGCGGGGTCGAGCCCGGCGCGGGTGGCGACCGGGCCGTCCGCGGGTCCGGGCTGCGCCGTGGCAGACGCCGTCGTCGTCGTGGCAGCGGTCGCCAGGAGGACGCCGGCGGCCACCCACGCGGTGAGCCGCGCGTCGAGGGACCGTCGGGACCGGGCGGTAAGAGGTGGGGGAGCAAGGCGTGTCATCGTCGACTCGACTCTGTCTGGCCGGCCCATGGCCGGCTGGCTGGCGCCGGCCAACGGCCGGGCGGCTGCACTGCCGCATGCCGAGCGTAGGTCTGGGAACGGGCCCGGACAACCACTTCTATCGAGTTTCTTCGGTGATGCATCTATTTCTTGCACTCAAAGTGCAAGTGGTTGCGTCGAACTGTCGCGGTGCCGCACCGCCAGGATCACCGTCACTACGGCAGGCAGCAGCAGGATGGCACCCGCCGTATTCACTGCCTGGAACCCGCCCCACGCGAGGAGCGGGCCGGCCAGGGCGGCGGCGCCCGCGCCGAAGTAGTTCATCAACGCGTCGGTGGCACCCTGCAGCGGCAGCTTGACGTGCGGTTCCGCCACTGACGCCAGCACCGCCGACGACGCGATGACGCACGCCGACCAACCGAGCCCGAGCAGCACCAGCGCTACCGCCGTGAGCACCTCGGTATCGAGCGCCGGGGCGGCGGCGCCGTGGCCTGCGTGCCCGCCGGAACCGGCTTCGGCGGCGGGCACCATCGCCGCGGCCAGGAAGCCGAGGACCACCGCCGCACCCTGCAGCAACAGCCCGCCGACGGCGACCCGCAGCGGGCCGAAGCGGTCGGACAGCCACCCGAACACCGGGCTGAACGCGAACATCCCCAGCACGTGCAGGCTGATCACTATGCCCACGAGCTGCAGCGACATCCCGCCGTGCTGCATGTGCACAGGTGTCATGACCATCACCATGATCATCACGCCGTGCGCGACGGCGGTGGTCACCACGGCGAACCGCGCCCGGGGGTGCGCCCAGGCCCACCGCAGCGCGGTGAGGGCCCCGGTCCGCCGGGGCTCGGCGCGCGCGGCGCCGTCGGCCCGCTTGCCGAGCCGCCCGACGGCGGTGGTGGCGGCCGCGACCGCGCCGCCCACCGCCGCGTTGGTCACCGGGTCCCGGTACAGGGCCGCGAGCACGAGCCCCGCGAGCAGGTACGCGACGATCGAGAAGAGGTACGGGCCGCCGAGGGCGGGTACGCCGAACCCGCTGCCCACCATCGCGCCGGGTGCCGCGAGGTTGGGCCCCACGACGGAGCCGACGGTGGTGGACCACAGGACCACCGACATCGTCCGGGCGCGAGTCCTCGAACCCACGTTGTCCGCCGCCGCGTACCGGGACTGGAGGTTGGTCGCGTTGGCCACGCCGTAGAGCGTGAGGCCCACGAGCAGCACGACGAGCTGCCCCACGACGGCCGCCGTGACGATGAGCAGCGCACCCACCGTGGAGAGGGCGTACCCGAGCGACAGCGCCCAGCGGCGTCCGCGCACCTGGGCGAGCGTCGCGAGCGGGATCGAGGCGACGGCGGCCGCGAGTACGCCGACGGCCTGCGCGAGGCCGGCCATGGAGGTGCCGCCGAGACTCTCGGCGAGCAGCGCGCCGACGGCGGCACCGGAGGCGACCCCGACGCCGGCCAGCAGGTTGCTGAACACGAGCACGACCAGGTTGCGGCGCGCGTGCGGAGCATCCGCAGGGGCCGGAGCAGCGGGTTCCACGGTGCCCTCGGAGGCGTCCTGGGAGGTGTTCACGACGCCTTCGGCGGTGGCTGGGAGCTCGTACGGCGGTTTCTCCACGATTTCCTCTCATTGGCGCGGGACTACTGGAACGGTAGACGGCTATGGGTTGCGGAAGTCATCGGATAGTGCGGGGTGACACTGCTCCGGGAGGCCCTTCACCGTCGTCGTCCACAGGCTCGTACACAGGTTCGCGTCCTCTGAGAGCAGAAAGTTACCCACGACTCGCCGTGGAAGTACCCGTTCTCCGCGAATTCCTGCCGATCTGCTGGCAGTATGGGGCCTCGTCGTCGGGCGGGTACCGCCGCACGACGTGACCGAAGAAGGGAACCGCATGTCGCTCAACAAGTCCGAGCTCGTCTCGGCCATCGCCAGCAAGGCCGAGATCAACAAGACCGAGGCCGAGGCCGCGCTCAACGCCTTCCAGGAGGTGCTGATCGAGTCGCTCGCCAAGGGCGAGGCCGTCAAGGTGACTGGCTTCCTCTCGGCCGAGCGCGTCGAGCGTGCCGCCCGCACGGGTCGCAACCCGCGCACCGGCGAGGAGATCCAGATCCCGGCGAACTTCGGTGTCAAGATCAGCGCCGGCTCGCTGCTGAAGAAGGCCGTCGCGAAGTGACGCTTCGCCGCTGATTTTTATAGCGAGGCGAAGGCCCGGCTCCCAGTACGGGGGTCGGGCCTTCGCATGTCCGGGGTGCGGCCGGGCGCCGTCACGCTCAGAGGTCGCCCTTGCGCTCCAGGTACTTCATCGCCAGCCAGCCCATCGGCACGCGACCCCAGTAGGTGCACAGGCGGTACAGGATGGTCGCGGAGAACGCGATGGTGGCCGGCACGCCGGCGGCCGTCAGACCGGCCGTCAGGGCGCCCTCGACGCCGCCCAGGCCGCCGGGGGTAGGGATGAGCGCGCCGAGCGCGTTGCCCACGAGGTTGACCAGGGCTATGTCGACCAGCGAGAGCGACTGCCCGAACGCCGCGAGGCAGCACCACAGGGCGATGATGTAGCCCAGCGTCATGATCAGGTTCCCCGCCACACCGAGCGCCAGCCGGCCGGGGTGGCTCAGCATCTGCGCCAGCCGGGGCCATACCTGCCGCAGCCTCGGTCCGATGTACCCCATGCCCCACCGCCGTACGGGCGGCACCAGCAGCGTCGCGACGACGACCACCGCGATGCCCGCCAGGGTGATCAGCACCGCGGGCGACGGCAGCTCCACGAGGGCGCCGGACCCCGTGAAGATCGACAGGGCGACGAGCAGCAGCACCGTGACGACGAACTGCGACACCTGGACCAGCGCGACGGTGGCCACGGCCATCGACATGGTCACTCCCCGCTGCGTCAGCAGGCGCAGGTTCAGCGCCGCCGGGCCGATGCCGGCGGGGGCCGCCAGAGCGACGAACGAGCCTGCCGCGGCGGTGCACGTGGCTCGCCCGATCGGCACGCGGACCGGCGAGAACGCGACGAGCGTGAGGCCGGCGCCGAACCAGGTGAGGACGGCGAGCGCGAACGCCACGGCGATCCACCACGGGTTGGCCCCGCGCACGGCGTCCGCGATCTCGTTGAAGTTGATGGTGGTCACGATCACGGCGACCGCGATGATCATCAGCGTCGTGGTGAGCACGGTGCGTGCGCTGAACCGGGAGATGCGCTGCGGCTGCACGCTCGCCTCGGGCAGGCGCTCCACCAGGGCGCCCCGCAGCTCGCCCAGGAGGCCCTTGGCCCGCCGTACCTCCTCGCGGGTGGTCCGCGGGAGGGCTATCGACTGGATGAGGGGCCCGATGGCGGCGATGTCGGCGTCGGGCAGCGCGCGGACCGCCGACGCGACGGCGCGCCGGGGACCTACCCGCAGCCCGATGAGCGCGAGCATCTGCACGAGGTCGAGGCGTCGCGAGAGCGGCGGCGACGCGATGTCGCCCTGTTCCCAGCCGGTGATCCATACGTGGGGGTTGCCGTCGGGATCGCGGTGCGTGAGCAGCACGTCCTGCGTCAGCGCGCGGTGCGTGAGGCCCGCCGCGTGGGCCCGGGCGAGCTGCTCCCAGGCCTCGGCGATGACGTCGTCGTCCACGTCGTCGTCGGGCAGGTCGCGGAGCGACAGCGCCGGGGAGGCGTGCTCGAGGACGAGCGCTATCGAGTCGCCGAACTCGCCGATCCCCAGGAGCCGGGGGGTGCGGACGCCGGCGGCGGTCGCGGCGTAGGACAGGAGGGCCGTGCGCTCGGCGACGGCCTTGAGCGAGATGGCGGCCCGGCCCTCGATGCCGCGCAGGCGCAGGGCCCGCCACAGGCGCGTGATGAGCCCGACGACCTGGCGGTCGCCGTCGAGCACCACGACGTCGCGGCGGACGCCGTCGTCGCAGTAGAGGGCGTACACGCGGTTGCCGTCCCCACGGCTCAGGGCGAGCGCCACCGGGTCGTCGGGCGTTGCGTCCGGCGTGCCGGCCCCGGCGGACGCGGTGGCCTCGTCGCCGGTCTGTACGGGCTGCGCCTGCACCCGGGCCAGCGACGTCGGCACGAAGCCGGCGCGGCGCACGGCGGTCACGAGGTCGGGCCCGTACGCGCGCTCGCTGCGCGTGCCGGACACGTACTGCACCGACGACCCGGCGAGCCGGCCGAGCAGCAGCGCGACGAGCACCCCAGGGAGCGAGACCTGGCCGGTGATCAGCACGATCAGCAGGGCCGCGAACATCAGGTTCCACGAGATGCGGACGGTCCGGCGTCGCGTGGCGGGTCCCGCGACCGTGAGCATCGCCGTCAGGGCGACCGCGTACTCCGGGATGGCCAGCACGTAGCCGGTGCCGCTCTCCCACACCGACATACCGCGCACGAGCTCGTCCGAGCCGAGCTGGTGCAGCAGGACGGTGGTCAGGACGCCCAGCACCAGGCCGAGGGCGGCGCCGACTATCGACTCGATGATCTGCCTGCCGAGGCGGCGCACCGCCAGCTCGATCATCACGGCGACCGGGGCGAACATGCTGACCAGCCCCTGCAGCACCGCTACCGGGACGAACAGGATGTCGGCCAGCAGGTCGTTGAAGCTCCGGACGTCCTCGGTGACGCCCTCCGTGGTGCCGTGCGCGACCACCGACAGGATCAGGACGCCCGCGACGCCCAGTGCGCACCCGATCATCCAGACCAGCGCGCGCGGGTGCCGGACACGCTCTTCAGGCGTGTCGACGACGTCGACCAGGTCAGACCCGGCCGGGGCGGTGCCCGGAGCGTCGGACAGATCGGCACCGGCGCCAACGCGGCCGGCGCTCGAGTTGGACATGTCTCGGATTCTAAGGGCGTTGGGCCGCACATGACCGGAGGAGCAGTAGTGACACCTGTTCGTTCCAGGACGGGTCAGGTGTCAGGTCAGGTCAGGTCGGCGAAGTCCCTCGTGTTGCCCTGCCCGGGATCAGCGGATCCCCAGGGCCTCGCGCCACTCCGCGGGCACGAGGGCGTAGCCGACGAACGCCACGACGTCGAGCAGCGTATGGGCGACGACCAGCGGGATCACGCGGCGCCGTCCGTCGGGCTGGAACCTCGGCGACGTGTAGAACCACGAGAAGACGACGCCCATCACCACGTTCCCGATGAACGGTCCGATGCCCTGGTACAGGTGGTACGACCCGCGCAGGAGCGAGCTGGCCACGATGAACTTCACGCGGTTCCAGCCGAGCTCCCGCGTGCGCTCGTAGAGATAGCCGACGGCGATCACCTCCTCGAGCAGCCCGTTCTGGAACGCGCTGAGGAGGAGCACCGGGACGGTCCACCAGTGGGTGTCCAGGGCGCTGGCCTGCACCTCGACGGTGATGCCGAGCGCGCGCCCGAGGACGTAGAACGCGAGCCCCGGGATGCCGATCGCCGCGGCCAGGGCGACGCCCCAGCCGAGGTCGCGGGCCGGACGGGACCGGTCGAGGCCGAGGCTGCGGACCGCGCTGCGGCCCGGCCCGCTGAGCAGGTACAGCGCCAGTGCCACCGGGACCAGCGCGAACCCGATGCTCAGCAGCTGGTAGACGAGGTCGAGGTAGGGGCGTTCGGACTGGCTCGCGTTGAGCGTGGCGGTCTGCTCGGCGAGCGGCGTGTCGGCTGTGAGGCGGGCCGCGATGTTGACGAGCGCGTAGACCGCCGACTGGCCCAGGCTGAGCCCGAGCACGATCCAGACTTCGGCGGCGACACGACGGTTGGAGACTGGCTGCTCGATGACGCTCACGTTCGGAAACCTAGCTGCTGGTCCTGGGAGTTCGTCAGCTGGTCGGCAGAACGTCAGGTGATCGGCAGCTCGAGATGCCGATCACCTGACGTTCTGCCGACCATCGATCAGCGGATCGAGGCGCGCCTGACGAAGTCCGCGAGGTCCGCTGCCTGCGCCACCCGGGACTCCTGGTGGATGTACATCATGTGGCCCGCCGGGTACACCCGGGTCTCGATGCGGTCGCGGTAGGACGCCGGGATCGCCATCTGGTCGAGGCTGTACTCGATGGCCTCGACCGGGACGCCGCCGTCGTACCGGCCCATGGCGATGTGCACCTGGAGGTGCGGGTTGATGATCATCGCTGTCGCGAGCTTGTCGGCGACGTCGACGGCCTGGCCCTCGAACTCCTTGTACGACCAGGGGTGCACCTGGCGGGACAGCACCTCGTAGATCGCGTCGTTCTCGTACTCCAGCTCGCCCCGCAGGTAGTGGTGCAGCGCTGCGGTGTACGGCCCGGACGTGGCGGACATGAACGGGTCGTACGGCATCTGCTCGTGGATGTAGTGGTCGGCCGGCCCGGTGAACCTGGTGTCGAGGCGGCCGGTGACCAGGCGGCGCGAGCGCAGCAGCTCCGCATAGACACGGGTGTGCTCGAGCCGGAGGTTGGCACGGTCGACGTAGTCCTCGCTGAGCCCGGTCAGGGAGGCGATCTTCGTGACGGCGGCGGCGCGCTCGTCGTCGGGCACGCGCGCTCCGCGGGCCAGGACCGAGGCGTACGTCTCCGCCCAGTCCCGTGCCTCGGCGACGACGTCGTCCGTCGTGCGGTCGCCGAGGAGGCCGTGGTACTGCGCCGTCGCGGCGTAGAGCGGCAGGAACAGGGGATGCGGCAGGTTGGAGTGCTCGCCGTCGAACAGGGCCTCCAGGTTCAGCGCCGGAGCGACCAGCATGACGCCGTTGAAGAACATCCCGAAGCGCTGTTGCAGGTACTCGGCCAGCGCCGCCCCGCGGGTGCCGCCGTACGACTCGCCGATGAGGAACTTGGGGCTCATCCACCGGTCGTTGCGGCTCGTCCACAGGCGGATGATCTCGCCGACGGACTCCAGGTCGCCCGTGAAGCCGTGGAACGGCTTGGCCTGCTCGCCCTCGGTCGCCCGCGAGTAGCCGGTGGAGACCGGGTCGATGAACACGAGGTCGGAGACGTGCAGCAGTGTCTCCAGGTTGTCGACCAGCCCGTACGGCGGCGGGGTCAGGTCGCCGACGTCGCCCGAGTCGACCCGGCGCGGGCCGAGCAGCCCCAGGTGCAGCCAGACCGACGACGAGCCAGGGCCGCCGTTGAACGCGAACGTCACGGGGCGGCGCGTCACGTCTGTGTCCTGGAGCGTGTAGTACGTGATCGAGACCTCGGCCTTGGGCTTGCGGCCGTCGTACTTCTCGTCCTTGTGGACCTCCTGACGCAGCACGACGCGGCCGGTCGTGGCGGAGTAGTCCAGGTCGCCCTGCGGGGTGTGCAGGGTGTGCCGCGTGGTGACGAGGTCGTCGGTGGGTTCGGGCTTCTTCGGGGTGTCCGTCGTGTCGCCGGGCTGGGTGGTCTTCTTCTCGTCATCCGTCACGCCGGGAACCTATCGCGCGGGACGGGCGGTCTCCAGGCTTAATCCCGGCGTCGCGCGCCGGACCGGGCGGCGAGCCGGCCGGTGTCCGCCGCGGTGAGATGGCCGCCACGCAGCAGGCCCGATACTCCGGACGCTTCCGCGAGCAGGACCTCGCAGCCCGCGGCGAGCTCGTCGAGGGCCGCGCACGCGGCGGTGTCGCCCGTGTAGCAGAGGGCGTCGTCGACCCGGCCGGCATGGCTGTGCTCGATGTGCTCGACCGCGGCGAAGCGCAGGGCGAACGGACCTACCCGGCGCTCGCCCGGCGAGATGGTGGTGAAGGCGTACACGCTCGGGTTCTCCTCCCGTACGACCGGCCTGAGGTTCGCCGGCCCGTGCACGGGGAGCGGCGGCGCGGGTCCGGCGTCGGGCAGCGTGCGCAGGTAGCCGAGCTCCACGAGGTCGGCCCAGTGGTCACCGAGGGCATGCGTGACGACGACGGCGCCGACGTCGGCCGGTGCGACATGCCGCTGCAGCGGGCCGACGGCGCCGGTGCCCAGGTCGAGCAGGAGCCGGAAACCGTCCTGTTCCACGAGATAGCACGAGCAGGCCGAGTCAGGGCCAGGGACGGACCCGGATGACCCCACCACGGTGAGTCGCATCCCGGAAGCATAGGAGGAGCCCGGGACGCGAAGGCCGTAGCTCGGCTGGAATCTGCTGCCAGGTGCCGTTGCGTATATGCAACAAACCGCTCCTAAGGATGCCATTCGGCGACAGGACGGTGTTGATAGTCGACAACGGATCACAACTTGTAGCAATCCTTGACCGATACACAACCTATAGCTCTAGGGGGATGTCAGCAATGTTCGATGAGTGTTGGAAATTTCCAACAGCCAAGCTAGGCTCATCGAGATGGTGAGCGCAGGTCGCCATCCCAAGAACGCGATAAACGCCGTGCTTGGAGACTTGCCGCACAACATTGAAGTGCTGCCGATCACAAAGGGCACCGCTGGGGCGCGCTGGAGTGTGCGACCTGCAATGCGACCGAGGCGATCTGGTCAACGCCTCGGAGTGCTGACAACCACGCGCGACGCCTGGTCAGGTTCGTGACGAAGCATCTGCACGACGAGGAGGGCTGACATGCCGATGTACGAGTTCACGATGATCCTCGATCGCGACCTGTCGGACGACGACTATGACAGGCTGTTCGAGGCAGGGCTCGACGACAGCTCCCCGGGTTCCGAGAATGGTCATGGGTACATCGCTGTGACCAGGGAGGCTCCCCGACTGCTGGATGCAATCGTGTCGGCCGTTCACGACACGGTCCGAGCCGGTTTGCGTCCGGTCGCGATCGAGGAAGAGGACCTGCTCACGCTCGGCCAGATCGCCGAGCGCTCGGGACGGACTCACGAGTCCGTCAGGCTCCTTGCTGCTGGGCGCCGAGGGCCCGGCGGTTTCCCCGCCGCCGTCGGCGCCGGCAAAGCGTCTCTCTACTCGTGGGCGGCTGTGTCGGACTGGTTCGCCGAGAAGCTCGGCGTCGTCATACAGGCGCACGACGCTGACGCACGCCTGCTTGCGGCCGCCTCGCACATCCTGCGCGCCCGTGCGCTCGCGCCGAACGAGGATCTTGCGTTGCTTGCCTCCGCCTGATCGGCTGGCTCGCGCTAAACCCCTTGCGCCTCATCGCCGACACTGACAAACTGGTTTGCAGTACAAACCAGTTTGAGAGGCGAGGAGCCCACCATGGCGAGCGACCCGACGTCGGACAGGCCTGAGGGCCAGGGAGAAGCGGCGGGCCTCGAACCCGCCGAGATCCTGCGGATGATCCGGCAGCAGCAGGAGGTGGCGCGGGACGCGACCGAACCCGACGGCCGCGTGCTGTTCGGGGGCTGGGGCCTCGCGTGGCTGATCGGCTACCTGGCCATGTGGTCCACGGCCCGCGATACGGGCGTGCCCGCGGCCTGGGCCGGCTGGGTGCTCGCCGGGTGCATCGTCGGCGCGACGGCACTCACCGTCGTGCACAGCATCACCCGGACGTCCGGCACGCGCGGTGCGAGCGCCCGGGTCGGCGCGATGTACGGCTGGACCTGGTTCCTCGCGTTCGTGGCCTACGGCGTGCTGCTGGGCGCCATGGGCGACGCAGGCGCGTCCTTCGAGGTCCAGGCGATCGCCGGGAACGGCTTCGCGTGCGTGATCGTCGGCCTCCTGTACCTCGCGGGCGGCATGCTCTTCGAGGAGCTCCGGATGTACGCCATCGGCGGCTGGATGCTGGTCACGGCGGTGCTCGCCGCGTTCGCGGGGATGCCCAACACCTACCTCGTGATGGCCGCCGCGGGCGGCGGCGGGTTCCTGGCCATGGTCGCGGTGGAGCAGGTGATCCGCGCGCGGCGTCGATCACCCGGGACCGGAGTGCGGACGGAGGGCGGTGGGCGGGATGCCTGAGGAGCTCGACCCCGTCATCCACGCACCCGCCCGCCTGCGCGTGGTCGCCTCGCTCGCGGCCCTCGGCCCCGGCGACGAGCTGGCCTTCCCGAAGCTGCGGAAGCTGCTCGACATGACCGCCGGGAACCTGTCGACCCACCTGCGCAAGCTGGAGGACGCCGGATACGTGCGCGTCACCAAGACCCATGAGGGCAGGACGCCTGCGACCTACCTGGCCCTCACCCCGACCGGCCGCACCGCGTTCGCGGACTACCAGGCGGCGCTGATGGACCTTCTGAAGGGAGCACAGGGATGAGTGCGGTAGAGGTGAGGGGGGTGACGCGGCGTTTCGGCGACGTCGTCGCCCTCGACGATGTCTCGCTGGAGGTGGGGCACGGCGAGCTGGTGGGCATGCTCGGCCCCAACGGGGCCGGCAAGTCCACGCTGCTGTCGCTGGTCAGCGGCCAGCGGCGGCCCGACGCCGGGGTGGTGCGCCTGGCCGGCCGCGACCCGCGCGACGCCCGGGCGCGCACGGTGCTCGGCCTGACCCCGCAGGAGACGGGACTGCCCGCGACGCTCCGGGTGCGCGAGGTCGTCGACTTCGTCGGTGGCCACTACCCCGACCCCGTACCCACGGACGAGCTGCTGGAGCAGTTCGGGCTCGCCGACCTGGGCAAGCGCCAGACCGGCTCGCTGTCCGGCGGGCAGAAGCGGCGGCTCGCCGTCGCCATGTCCCTGGTGGGCCGCCCGAGCGTCGTGCTGCTCGACGAGCCGACCACCGGGCTCGACGTCTCCGGCCGCACCGCGCTGTGGGACGCCATCCGGGAGTACCACGCCAAGGGCGGGACGGTGCTGCTCACCTCGCACTACCTGGAGGAGGTGCAGGCCCTGGCCGAGCGGGTCGTCGTCATCGACCACGGCAAGGTGCTCGCCGACGACTCCCTCGACACGATCCTCTCCCGGGTCGGCGCCCGCCGCGTGCAGTTCACCGACGCCGCCGGGGAGCGGCAGGAGCGCCTCGTCCCTGACTCGGACGTCTTCGTGCGCGAGCTCGTCACGTCCGGCGCGGAGTTCCGTGACCTGGAGATCCGGGGCGCGTCCCTGGAGGAAGCGTTCGGCCAGCTGGTCAACCACGAGGCGACACAAGGAGCGGTCCGATGAGCGCGGTGGCGAGCACGACGACGTCGGGCAGCGGGACAGGCAGCGGGCACACCCAGCCCTTCCTGAAGCTGTCCTGGCTGCACCTGAAGTACCAGTTCCTGGAGACCGTCCGGATCCCCATCGCGGTGCTCGGGAACGTGCTGTTCCCGTCGCTGTCGATGTTCTTCTTCGTCGTGCCGCAGACGGCGGTCGCGGGCAACCCCCTGTTCGCGACGACCGCGGTCGCCAGCCTCGCGCTGTTCGCGGTCTGCTCGGCGAGCCTGTTCACCTACGGCCTCGGCGTGGCCGAGGACCGGCAGCTGCCGTTCTACCCGTTCCTGCGGTCGCTGCCCACCGGGCCCGGGCCGCAGATGGTGGCCCGCGTGCTGAACGGCGGGATCTTCTCGCTGTTCGGCGTGCTGCCGCTGATCATCATCGGCTGGCTGTTCACGTCGGCCACTGTGACACCCGGGCAGCTGCTCGCCGGCATCGGGACCATCCTCGCCGTGTCGGTGCCGTTCGTGCTGCTGGGCATGGCGATCGGGTACGCCCTGTCGGCCAAGGCGGCGCTGCCCGTCGTGCAGATCATCCTGTTCCCGCTGGCCTTCGCGGGCGGGCTGTTCCTGCCGCCGCAGATGTTCCCCGGCTGGCTCGACGCGATCTCGATGGCCACGCCCACCCGCGCCGGCCGTGACCTGCTGGTGCAGGCCACGACAGGCGCGGAGGCCTACGCCCTGGCGCTCCCCGTCCTGGCCGGGTGGACGCTGCTGTTCGTCGTGCTCGCGATCGTCGCCTACCGCAACGACGAGGGCCGCCGCTTCCGCTGAGCCGGTGGCCGACCTACTCGGCGCGGCGCAGGCGCAGGGAGTTCAGCACCACCAGCACCGAGCTCGCCGCCATCGCTCCGCCCGCGATCATCGGGCTGAGCAGGCCCGCCGCCGCCAGCGGGATCGCCGCGACGTTGTACGCGAACGCCCAGAACAGGTTCTGCTTGATGACCCGCAGAGTCTTCCGGGACAGGCGTACGGCGCTCGCGGCGGCCCGCAGGTCGCCGCGGACCAGCGTGATGTCGCTCGCCTCGATCGCGACGTCCGTACCGGTACCCATCGCGAGACCGAGGTCGGCCGTGGCGAGCGCGGCGGCGTCGTTCACTCCGTCGCCCACCATCGCCACCGTGTGGCCCTCGGCCTGCAGCTGGGCCACCACCGTGGCCTTGTCCGCGGGCAGCACGCGGGCTATGACGTCCTCGTCGGGGATGCCGACGGCCCGCGCCGCGACGAGGGCGGCGCCCTCCGAGTCGCCGGTCAGCAGGTACGGTCGCAGGCCCAGCTCCTGGAGCTCCGCCACTGCCCGGGCCGACGTCGGCTTGGCCGGGTCGCGCAGCGCGATCACCCCGCGGGCGGCCCCGTTCCAGGCCACGGCCACCGCGGTGGCCCCCGCCTCCTCCTGCTGCCGGACGGCGGTACGTACCTCCTCCGGGACGGTCACCCCCTGCTCGACGAGCCAGGCGGGGCGGCCCACGAGGACGCGGCGGGTGTTCAGCGCGCCGCCCAGGGCGAGGCCTGAGTGCGCGCGCCGGACGAGGCCCTCGACACCGCCGCCCGCGTGAGCGATGAAGCCCGTGACCTCGAGCGGCGTCCCGGTCTCCGGCTCGCCGGCGGAGCGTCCCGCGGCCGTGATCGCCCGCGCGATGGGGTGCTCGCTCAGGGACTCGACGGCGGCCGCGTAGCGCAGCACGTCCGGGGCGTCGGTGAGGTGGTTGGCGTCGGCCTCGACAGGCTCGGCCACCGTGGATCGTCCGGCGCCCCACACGTCGACCACCCGCATGCGGCCCTCGGTGACGGTGCCAGTCTTGTCAAGCACCACCGTGTCCACGCGGCGCGTGCTCTCCAGGATCTCCGGCCCACGGATCAGCACGCCGAGCTGGGCGCCGCGGCCGGTGCCGACCAGGATCGCCGTCGGCGTGGCCAGGCCGAGGGCGCAGGGGCACGCGATGATCAGCACCGCGACGGCGGCGGTGAACGCCGCCTCGACGTCGCCTGTCAGGGCCAGCCAGCCGACCAGCGTCAGCACGGCCAGCACGAGCACGACCGGCACGAACACCGCGGAGATGCGGTCCGCGAGCCGCGCCACGGGGGCCTTGCCCGTCTGCGCCTGGGCCACGAGCCGCCCGATACGCGCCAGCATCGTGTCCTCGCCCACGCGGGTGGCGCGCACGAGCAGGTGTCCCGAGGTGCTCACCGTTCCGCCGACGACGTCGTCGCCGGGCGCCACGTCGACAGGCACCGGTTCGCCGGTGACCAGGGAGGTGTCGAGGGCGGACGTGCCCTCCACCACCGTCCCGTCCGTGGCGACCGTGCCGCCGGGGCGGACCGCGAACACGTCCCCGACCTGCAGGGCGGCGACGGGCACGGCAGCGGTGCGCCAGCCGCCGTCGGCGAGGCGCAAGGGTGTGCCGTCCGGGCCGAGCGTGATGCGCTCCGCGTCCTTGGCGCCCAGGCTCAGCAGGGCGCGCAGGGCGTCCCCGGCGCGGCGCCGCGACCGGTGCTCGGCGTACCGTCCGGCCAGGAGGAACGTGGTGACCACCGCGCCGACCTCGAAGTACAGGCCGGGGCCTGCACCGTCGCCCGCAGGTCGGAACGTGTCGGCGACCAGCACCCACAGCGACCACAGGGTCGCCGCGAGCACGCCGATGGACACGAGCGTGTCCATGGTGGAGCTCGCGTGCCGGGCGGCTCGCACGGCGGCGGTGTGGAACGGCCAGGCACCCCACGCGACCACGGGCAGCGCCAGAGCGGCGACCGCCCACTCGCTGCCGGGGAACGCCAGCGCCGGCACCATCGACAGCAGCAGCACCGGGACCGTCAGCGCCGCCGAGACGCGCAGCCGGCGGAGCAGGTCGTCGCCGCGGTACTCGGCGCCGACGGCCGGGGTCGCGTCCGGCTCGTCGCCGGTCCCGGCGCCCGGCTCGCCGTCGGTCCCCGTGTCCTTGGACGTGCTCGACCCGTTCGCGGCCCGCCGCCGCGTCACCTGCGCGCCGTACCCCGCCGATTCGACGGCGTCGACCAGGTCCTGGTCGGTGACCGCCTCCGATAGCACGACGTGCGCCGACTCCAGCGGCAGGTTCACGGTGGCGGCGACCCCGTCCAGCCGGTTGAGCTTGCGCTCGACCCGGGCCACGCACGAGGCGCAGGTCATCCCGGACACGGCGAGCTCGACCTCGCCGACGAGATGCGGCGCTTCAACGACAGTCACAGTTCTCCTGGGAGTGGGGTCAGGACGAGATGATCGGCAGCGACCGGTTCGCCTGGCGGGCCGGGGCCTGTGCCGCCGACTCGGCGGCTACCGCGTTCTCGAGCACCTCGACGTCGGTCACGTCGTAGCCTGCCTCGTCCACCGCGTCCCGCAGCGGCGCCTCGGCCAGGGGCAGCTTGGAGATCACGCGCACCAGCGAGGTGTCGCCTGCGTGCAGCTCGACGCTGACGTCCTGGACGTCCGGGACGCCCTTGAGCTCGTTGGTCACGGCGGACACGCAGTGCCCGCAGGTCATTCCGGTCACGGCAAGCTTGGTCACAGTGGTCATGTCTTCTCCTCGGATGGCGGGCTGGTCGGCACGCAGCTGATGGGTGTTCACATGCGGACGAGGCGAGCGATCGCCTCGGCGGCTTCCTTGACCTTGGCGGCGCCCTCGTCGTCGGACGTCTTGGCCGCGTCCACCACGCAGTGCCCCAGGTGATCCTCGACCAGAGCGAGGCTTACCGCCTGCAGGGCCTTCGTCACGGCGCTCACCTGGGTGAGCACGTCGATGCAGTACACGTCCTCGTCGATCATGCGCGCGATGCCGCGCACCTGCCCCTCGATACGACGCATCCGCTTGAGGTACGCGGGCTTGTCGGACGCGTAGCCGTGCGGTTCGTCATGCGAGTGGGTGGTCTCGATCGCCTCGGTCATCACCCCATCAGATACCCCATGGGGGTAGTGAGTCAAGTGTGCTGGCCAGAGCCGCGGCGGCGTGCCCCGCTATCTGATCGGTCCGGACACCAGCGGGCTCCGGTCCGTCCTGCTGCCGGCGGCATATGCCCGCGCGAGCGCCTCGACGGCGACAGCGAGGACGGCGTCACGGGCCGGGGCGCCGAGGAGGTCGTCGCGCACGGCACCGGGCGCGGTGAGCGCGACGTCGTACGGCAGCCCCAGGTCGTCGGGGACCTGGCGGGCCCTACGGTGCAGCCACGTCGTGTCGATCGCGACCAGGAGTGCGCCAGGCAGTCCGGCTGCCGCCCGCTGCGCCAGGCGCAGCCCTTCCGGGTGCCACGGCGCCACCACGAGCGGCACGGCGCCCGGTGCGCGCGAGGGCGTCTCGCCCGGCAGCAGCGCGGTGGCTCCGGCGCACTCGACCGAGACCTGAGCCGTGCTGGGCGCCGCCCATGCCCAAGCGCCCGGCGGGTTGCCCGCGCGCTCGGCCAGCGTGCCACCGGTGTGGTCGACCAGGGCGACGCGGCCCGGCCGTGCTCGTGCGACGACCCGGGCGACGAGCGCGGCGAGCGTGGTGGTGCCCACGCCGCCCGCCACGCCCGCGACGACGACTCGCGCGGTGCGCGGACCCAGGTCGGCCGCGAGCCACTGCTGCGCGGCGAGATCGTCCGGCCGGGCCGTCACGGGACGTCCCGGTACGTGTTGTCCTGGACCACGCAGGTACCGCCGACGTGTCGCGTGATCGACTCGCACACGGCGTTGCCCAGCTCGCCCACCTCGGTCAGGGGCGCGTGCGCCTCGGTCCAGCTCGGCAGCGACCTGAGGGCGGTGTCCGGGCGCGGCGCCAGGATGACGATCTCACGAGGCACGGTTGCTCCCATCGGTTGTCGTGGTGGCGGGCGGCGCGGTGGCGGGTGCGGGGAGCCACGGGCGGCCCACCTGGACCAGCACCGGGCGTTCGCCCCGCCGGGCCCACACGCCCCGGCCCGGCGGGAGATGCTCGGCGCGGACGCCCGGGAACAGCTGCCCCTCCGACCGTTCACCGGACATGACGAACCCGCTGGCCCCGATGTCGCGCAGGGCCTGCAGCACCGGGTCGTACAGCGCACGGGACGCACCGGCGACGGGGCGGGAGACGATCACGTGCAGGCGCAGGTCGCGCGCCGCGGGCAGGTAGCGGAGCAGGGGTCGCAGGGGATCGGTGCCGCCCGAGGAGAGGATGTCCTCGTCGTCGACCACCACCACTATGCGGGGGCCTTCGACCCCCGTTCCGCGCGGCGCGCTGCCGAGCGACTGCGTCCGCTTCTCCAGCTCGACGGCCACGGTCGCCGACAGCTCGAGAGCCTTGACGGGGTTGGTCGCGAGCCCGCCGATGTACTCGTCGTCGGGGACGACGTCGGCCACGGAACCCCGCATGTCGTACAGCGCGAGCGTGAGCTCGTCAGTGGTGTTCCGGTCGGTCAGGGCCGTGACCAGGGTGCGCAGCAGGGTCGTCCGGCCGCTGCCCGAGTCGCCCAGCACGAGCAGGTGCTGGTCCCTGTTCTCGAGGTCCAGGAGCGCCGGCTCCATGGTGTCCTGACGCAGCCCGAAGGGCAGCCGGTCGGGCTCGTCCAGCGGATCCGGCAGATCGTCGGACGACAGGTCGTCGGGCAGCATCCGGATAGGCGGTGCGGCCGGGCCCGCCCACGCCTCGGCGGAGAGCCGCGCCAGCGCCTCCACGCCGTCGCCCACGGGCGCGCCGGCCTGCTCCGAGCCGCCGGGTGTCCCCAGCAGCGGGAGCGCCACCTGCGCGAACAGTTTGTCGTCGGTCAGTACCCGGCCCGCCTGCGCGGCCCGGATCGTGCCGTTGAGCTTGCGCGCGATCGTCGAGTCCGCGGGATCGTTGAGCCGCAGCTCCACCTTGGTGCCGATCAGGTTCTGCTGCGCGGACCGCAGGTCGTTCCAGCGCCCCGTCGCCACGACCACGTGCATGCCGAACCCGCCGCCGCGCTGCAGGAGCTCGCCGAATCCCTCCTCCAGCTCCTCGAAGTCCTGGCGGAGCAGCCCCACGCCGTCCACCAGGAGCACCACGTCCGCCGCGGGCAGCTCCGGGATCCCGCCCGTGGCGTGCCGTGCGCGCAGCATCGCCAGCGAGTCGATCCGGTACCGGGCGAACACCCGTTCGCGGGTGGCCAGCATGCCGAGCAGCTCCTCGAGGAGCCGCCGCAGCTGGTCCCGGCGGGACCGGGTAGCGACGCCACCCACGTGCGGGAACCCCTCGATGCGGGCCAGCCCGCCGCCGGCCAGGTCCATCCCGTAGACGGCTACCTGCTGCGGGGTGTGCGTGAGCGCGAGGCCGACGGCGACCGACCACAGGAACGTCGTCCGACCGGACTGCGGTGCGCCGAGCGCGACGACGTGCCCGCCCGCGCGGGTCAGGTCGAGCTCCCACGTCTCCTGACGCTGGCGGGCCGGGTCGTCCAGCAGCCCGACCGGCACGGCCAGCGGGCGGCCGCGTACCGCGGCGTTCCCCAGCTCGTCCGACGTCGGTACGCGCGTCCGGCCCAGCACGTTGCCGAGAGTGACCTGGGCGGGCAGCGGGGCGAGCCACACCGGCCGCGCCCGGGCGCCCGCGGCGGCGAGCTGCGCGACGATGACGTCGACCATCGGCTTCTCGACCGACGGCCTGGCCAGCTCCGGCTCGCCGACGCCCGACCCGGCGGCAGCGATCCCGTTGGCTCGCCGGATGTCGTTGTACTGCCCCAGCAGGAGCGGACGGCGCAGCTCGTCGTCCGGCTCCGGCACCGAGCCGGCCGCCTCGACCGGGCCCGACACGTACCCCGCGCGGAACCTCCGGTACACGCTCGTGTCGACCTTGAGATACCCGAACCCCGGAACCGCCGGCAGGTGGAACGCGTCGGGGGTGTCCAGCACCATCGACGACTCCGCCTCCGAGAAGGTCCGCAGCCCGATCCGGTACGACAGGTACGTCTCCAGGCCGCGCAGCCGCCCGGCCTCGATCCGCTGGCTCGACAGCAGCAGGTGTACACCGATGGACCGACCGATCCTGCCGATCATGAGCAGCAGGTCCACGAACTCCGGCTCCGCCGTGAGCAGCTCGCCGAACTCGTCGATGACCAGCAGCAGGTGCGGCAGCGGTTCCAGGTCGGGGCGCTCGCGCCGCATCTCGCGGTAGTGGGTGATCGACGGCGACCCGGCGTCGCGCAGCACCTGCTGGCGGCGCAGCACCTCGCCGGAGAAGCTCGCGCGGGCCCGCTCGGTCAGCCCGGCGTCGTCGGCCAGGTTGTCCAGGATCCCGGCCACGTGCGGCAGGCCCTCGAACGGCGCGAACGCGGCGCCACCCTTGTAGTCCACCAGGATCATCGCCAGGTCCTCCGGCGGGTGGGACGCCGCGAGGGAGGCGACGAGCGTGCGCAGCAGCTCGCTCTTGCCGGAACCGGTGGCGCCCACGCACAGGCCGTGCGGCCCCATGCCGAGCTGAGCGGACTCCTTGAGGTCCAGCAGCACGGGCGCACCCTCGTCGTCCGTGCCGATCGGCACACGCAGGAAGTCCCGTGGCGACCGCGGGCCCCACAGCGCGGCGACGTCCAGCTGTGTCACGGAGTCGACGCCGAGGAGCTCGTCCGTGCGCGCGGCGCGTCCGGCGGACGGGGAACCGTCGGCGGACGACAGGCTGAGCCGCACCGGGGCGAGGGCGTGGGCGATCCCCCGCAGCACCGCGGCGCTCGGGGCGTCCGGTGCCGCGCGGACCGGGGGTGGCGTCTGGGCCGCCAGGCCGTACCGCAGGTCGTCGACGACGAGCTCGACGTCGCTGTCGGACCTGCCCGGCGAGCCCGTCGCACGCGCAGTGATGCGCAGTGCGGTCTCCGAGGGCTCGTGCAGCCGGTTGGAGACGAGATGGATCACGGTGATGCCGAGGTCCGCGAGCCCCAGTGCGACGTCGGGGGTGCCGAAAGGCTGGGCGGTCTCGCCCCACCCGTCGACGACGACGATCAGCCGCGGGCCTCGGTCGGCCGCCCCGGGCCCCGACCGTCGGTGTGCCTCCGCGGCGCGCGCGGCGCGGCCCTGCAGGTCCGCGGTCAGCAGCCGGCGCAGGCCGGCCAGGTCGGGCGCGACACGTCGTACGGCGGCAGGCCCGTCGAAGGCCGTGTCGTCCACGACGTGGGGCAGCAGGTCCACCCCGCGCCAGTCGGCCAGCCGGTCCGGTGGGGCGGCCAGGGCGACGCGCACGTCGTCGGGGGCGTGCAGGGCGGCGACCTGGGCGAGCATCGCGTGCACGACGTCGAGGGTCTCCGCGCGCGTGCCCACCACAGCGACGTCGCCGACGCTGTCCAGCGGGACCACCACGGGGACGTGCCGCAGACGCGAGTGGCGGTCCACGACGCTCCGCGCCTCGGCGAGCAGCATGGGGTCCGGCGGCTCGGCCGGGCTGTCCGTGAGCGGCATCGTCAGACCGGGACGCGGCACGTCGCCGACGCCCACGCGGACCTCCAGGAAGTCCGGGTCCCAGCGCCGCCGTTCCCACAACCGGGCAGGGTCGCGGACGACGTCGAGCAGCGCTTCCGGGGCCGGGTGCACAGTGTGCGCCTCGGCACGGGCCGCATGCTCTGCTGTGCGCAGGTCGGCGCGCAGCGTCTCCAGATGGTCCAGGTAGCGCTCGCGCTGGTCGTGTCGGGCACGTGTGGCGTTGCCGCGCTGGCTGAGCGCCGTGCCCAGCCCGCCGACCAGGGCCACGACCAGCACGACGAGCGCGACCAGCACCATCACCGGGTTGTTGCGCAGCACCAGCATCATCGTCATCGACGACACCGCGCCGACCAGCGGCAGGAGCGCCTGCAGGGGCAGCCCGGCGACGTTGCCGCTGCCGACGGCCGGCGGGGTGGCCAGGGTGCGCTCCGGCGGTGCCGCGAGCGGGCGCACGGTACGGGCGGGGCGGTGCACGATCCGTTGTGTCATGCAGTCCTCGCCTCGGTGAGCAGGTGCGCGGCCGTCTGCGCGACGGCGGCGCGGGTCTGGGCGTCGAGCTGCGGCAGGGGTGTGCCGAGCGACCGTGCCGCGGCGTGGTCGTGCGGCACCGCCAGCGACCCGGGCCGCGCGCTGTGCACGAAGGGCGGCTCGACGGGCGCGACCCCGACCAGCACGAGCACCACCGCGGCGTGCGGGAGCTCGTCCCGGACGCTGTCGGCGAGGGTCCGGCCGGCGGCGAACGCCCCGGCGTCGGTCCGGGCGACGACGGCGGTCACGTGCGACTCGGCGGCGAGCCGAGCGGCCTCGTCAGGGGTGCGCCGTCCGGCGTCGGTCACGACCACCTCGAAGAACCGCCCCACAGCCGCCGCCGCATCGGTCCAGACCGAGAGATGGGCAGGCCAGCCGGACGCCCCGGCGAGGTGCAGGCCGGGCCGGGCCTCGCGCGTGGCCTCGCGGGCGTCGGCGAGGGATCGGACGGGGGCGCCGTAGGCGACGTCGTCCAGGGTCGGGGCGTCGTCGACCCCCAGGCGCGTGCGCAGGGCGGACGGCCCGCCCGCCGCGTCGAGCGCCAGGACGGGCCCGGTGCGCCGCCGCGCGAGGGTCAGGGCGACTGCCGAGGCGAGAGTGGTGGTCCCCGTGCCGCCGTCGGCCGCCAGGAACGTGATGCGCCGGCTGGTGCCCACCGGCGCGCGCACGGCGGTGTCCCAGGCGGCGGCATCCTGGGCGAACCGGCCGGCGCCGCGCAGGACGGCACGGAACGTCTCAGCGGTGCCGGACTCCATCAGAAGACCCCGAGCAGCAGCTCGTAGACACCGAACACGCCGAGCACCGCCGGCACCACGACCAGCATCGCGAACAGCTCCAGCACGTCCCCGGCCCTGCGCCAGCGCGCCCGTTGCTGCGCGTTCGGCGTGCGAGACACCATGAACGTCACGAGCAGGGCCAGGACACCGAGGACGGCGGCGGTGAGCGTGGGGTGCTCACCCAGAGCGGCCAGGGTGCCGATGACCGTCGCGGCCGCCACCGCGCCCCACAGGGACGCGACCTGGGCGGTGAGCGGCAGCGGACGCACGCGGAGGGCCGCGACGAGGAGCACCGCGACGCCGAGCAGCCGCGCCCAGCCCGTCGGGGTGGAGAGCAGGACCGCCGCGGCGAAGGCGAGCGCGATCCCGGTGGCGACGGTCGTCCAGGTCAGGGCACGGTAGGCCTCCTCCAGCGAGGGGACCACCACCTGCCGGTCAGGGGCGTCGCCCTCGAGCGTGGCATCGTCCAGGCGGTGCACGCCCGACGTGTTCAGCGCCACGGCGGGCAGCACCCCCAGGAGGATCGCGGCGACCGCTGCGACGACGGCCGCGGCCCGGTCGGACCCGAGGTCGAAGCTGACCGGGACCGAGGCCAGGAGGACCAGGCCGATGCCGGTTCCCGCGCCGGCGAGCATCCCCCGGCTGCGGTGGGAGACGCCGGCGGCCCACAGCGCGCAGCAAGCGACGGCGAACGCGACGATCCCGGCGAGCTGGAGCGCCGCCCTGTCCGGGACGGGGCCGACCAGGTCCGCCACGGGCGGGAGCGCGGCGACCGCGAGGCCGAGGGCCGGGCCCAGGCCCGTCGCCGCCGAGCCGGCCGCCAGCCGGAGCCAGGCGCCGCGCTCGCGGCGGCTGCGGGCGCGCGGGGCGGTGGCGCTGAGGACCAGGAGCACCAGCACGATGATGCCGAGCATCCCGGCGGCGGCGCTGTCCGGCCCGGCGTCGTACGCGGGGACGAGCCCGGCCGCGCCGGCGATCAGGCCGACGCCGACGGCCCCGGTGGCACGGCGGGCACGTTCGTCCCACTTGCCGGGCAGACCGGCGAGCACGTCGGTCGCCGCCTCGGTGACGTCGGCTATCTCGGCGGGCGGCGGTGCGTCCTGGGTGTGGACGACCCGGAGGATCTCGCCGTCCGGCAGGCCGAGGGCATCGAGGTCGCGGGAGACGTCGAGCTGGTCCCCGGTGTGCCGCACGAGGGTGACTGCTCCCTGTCCGGGCGGTTCGGCGACCAGGTCGAGGATCTGTGGGAGCAGTACCGCCAGCTCCTCGTCGGACGGCAGCACTATGTCGCCGCGGCGGGCGGAGCCCACCACCGTGACGCGGGTGAAGCGGCTCACTGGCCCAGTCCTCCGAGGTTGTTCACGAACGAGTACCCGGCACAGCCGGCGCACGCCACGGCGGCGAGCACGATGCTGCCGACCAAGCGCTTGACGTTGTCGGAGACGTTCCGCCGGCCGGCGAGGTCCCCGTGCAGAAAGGCGGAGATCAGGCGTGCGCGACGGGTCTCGACGGATTCGAGCAGCTGTCTGTCCGGATCACGCGCCATGGGTGGCCACCTCTCCGAGCAGGATCTGGGTCGTGGTCACGATGCCTCCACGCGGAACGTGCGGTTGCCGAGCTGTACGGCGCCGCCCGCAGGAGCGGCGACGGGGCGGCCGGCCTCGGCGCGCTGCCGCGTGCCGTCGGTTCGCACCACCCAGGAGCCGTTGGTGGAGCCGCGGTCCACGAGCCACAGCGTGGCGCCGTCCCAGCTGAGCAGGGCGTGGGTGGACGAGACGGAACGCGTGGGATCGGTGAGCTCCACGACGGCGCCGACCTCCTCGTTCGGTTGGGGTCGGGGGCGGCGGCCGAGCAGTGCGGTGCTCGCCACCACTATGCGCTCGGCACCGTCGGTCAGGACTGCGACGGGGGCGTGCTGGGGCCGGGTCTGCGCGGTTGGTGCGGGGGTCGCAGGGGTTGCCGGGGCGGGCGCCGACGTCGCGAGGGGAGCCGATGCCGCAGGGGGAGCCGACGTCGCGACGGGTGCCGGCGGCGTCGGACGGCGCTGCGCGAGGCGGACCGA
This sequence comes from Promicromonospora alba, assembly GCF_042654905.1. Classification (NCBI taxonomy): domain Bacteria; kingdom Bacillati; phylum Actinomycetota; class Actinomycetes; order Micrococcales; family Promicromonosporaceae; genus Promicromonospora; species Promicromonospora alba. The sequence goes on along the minus strand of NZ_JBHSFI010000004.1, from coordinate 783,227 downwards.
CGCGACCCCGGCACCCGGCCAGCGGCCCGGTCCGGGTGGCGTGCCGACGAGTGCGTCCACGTAGCGGGTCCTGGTCAGCAGGGCGCCGGGCGTCCCGCCGCTCTGCCGGAAGGTCCGCACCAGCAGCATGGCGACGCCCGCGACGAGGACGAGGCCGAACGGGACGGCGACCGCTGGCGGCCAGACGCCGACGGCACCCAGTACGACGGGCACGGCCGCCAGGACGACGAGTCCGAGGTCGAGGGCGACGGCCAGCGTCCGGTCGCTGCTCGACGCCGGGGCGAGGCTCGCCAGCAGGCCGGACGTGACCGGGCGGGGACCGACGGCCGGCGCCTCGCACCGGTCGCACCGGGTCGCACCCGGCGCGAGCACCGCACCGCAGGTGCCGCACGAGCCGATCGCGGCATGTCCTGTCACGGTGGCGCCTTCCCCCTGGTTCCGGCTGTGGTTCCGATGTGCCGGGTATGTCGTGGCTTGAAAGATTCTGGCACGTCGGGCGAATTCTCTGGACGAATCTCTCAGCGGGGTGGCTGGGGCCCAGGTCGGGCGGTGCTCATCGACGGCCGTCCTGCGACACGCAGGTACCGCCGACCAGGTCTGTCAGCGCTTGGCACACCCGCACGCCGGTCGCTCCGGCTTCGTCCCAGGGCGCGTACGCCTGGATCCACACGGGCTGGGCGTCCGGGGAGACTCGATGTTCAGGGTCGGCCACAGACCTGGCCACGTGATGTCCGGGCAGTAGGCGCCAGATCTCGTGCGGTGACCCGAGGGCGGACTGCTGCTCCATGGACAGAGCGACCTGTTGGTCGCTGTCGACGACCTGGATGATCGCGCCGTCGACGGTCCAGCGGACGCGCAGCGCGGGGTCGACGGCTTGCAGGCTGTCCATCAGGTCATCCTCGGTGACCATGCGTGGCATCAGCATGGTGATCTCACGGGGCATATGTGTCCCTATGTTCGTTCATTGGGGCGTCGAATCGTGACTGCCATCGACGACCACCGGGGCGTAGAGCTCGGAACCCGGTGCACCGAAGTTCTTCTCGAGGAGTTGACGAGCGTCGGCTTCTGAGACCTCCCGCAGGTCGGTGTCATTGAACCCCTTCAGTGACCTCTCAATCGTGATCGTGAAATGCCATTTTCCGTCACTCTTGAAGACCGCGTCTCCAGTCATGTCGTCCTCGCGTTGGCGTCGGAAGAGGCCTGTGTCGAGGCGGGTTCCGTCGGGGCGTACATAGTAGGAGAAGTAGAATTTGGCGGCAGGTCGCGACCGCTGCGCTCGCCAGCGATCAAGTTCCTGATCGGTTGTACCGGCGGTTCCAAGAACGACAAACTCATCACCATTCTTTGGGACAGCAATAGGGCCGGCCAGGAACTGGTCGAACACGTTGCCGGACTGCAGGTAGTCTGCCGTGTTCCAGTTCACGATCCACACATCGTCGTGATCGACGATGCCTGGGACTCCGAACTCGCCGTCAAAAATTGCCATCCGCTTTCCCGACTTGGCCTCGAGTTCCCTGAGTGCTCGCTCGGCGACCTGCCGGGCTTCTTCCTTCGTGATCACCATTACCACTCCCGTTCGGATTTGAGAAAGAATAGTTGGTGAAATTTCTCGAGTTTTGCAAAAGTTCCCGACTGGCTATCGAGAAATACAACACCGTTCTTGTCGTTGACTACGTTGAAGACGTGCCCGACCTTCCCAGGGCCCCGGTCGATCAGCACAACGCCACGTGCGCCATCGCCGATGGCGTTCATCCGGGAGACGATCGAGTCGTACCCGCGCACCGACCTCCACCGGCCGCCGAGCGCTGTCGAGACATCCGACGCCGGGCTGCCGTCCGACGGCATCGCGGATGACGGCGCGCCCCCCAGAGTGGCGTCTGCCGCTACGACACAACGAGTGCAGTTATGGTCAAATCCGGATACTCCCTGGGCAAATCTAGGGGCATTCACCTCGAGCAGGTTCCCATACTCACGCTGAAACACCGACTTCAGCACTGACGGATCCGCCGATCCTGCATGCAGTGCAGTCTCTGACCCATTCGGTACCGTTGTTGCCAGGTCTCGTATCCTCGCACCTGCGTCGAAATCAGGAGCGCTCTCTGAGGATACTTCGCTGGCGTGGTGGTCCGGCCACGTGATTTCGGAAGCGCCTTCTGGCCGGGGCACGTTGTCAAAGATCTCGTCCTGGAGACGCTGGAGTTCCTCAGCTCTCTCCGGCGTCGTGTCTGGTGCTCGTTGCTCCTCGTACAACGGGTGTGTCGACATCTTCGCATCGAAGCTGTCCGGGGTGTGGAACTGGACCTCTATGACGCGTCCGGACTGATCTACCCAGTTGCTGTTGATCCCCTGGTAGCCAGGCTGGTGCCATGTGTTCTTGAGGCTCTTATACGGCTCGAAACCTCGGTTGTTCAGGTCGTCGATAATAGCCTGCGTCGAGTGGGCGTAGTCGTTCGGATCAACGAGGTACGTGTACCGGACGGAGTCCTTCATATCGGCGAGTAGATCGTCCAGGGGCTTGAAGGGCTGCTCGCTGATCGAGGTCGCAAGCTTGCGGTAGAACGAGTCCTCACTCTTGAGCCGGTAGTCGAGGCCCTCGAGCCGGGCGCCAGGATGCTCCGCGGCGAGATCCTGCATGTCTTGCGTGATCCGCGGCTCGATCTGCCTGCTCGTGGCCAGATACTCGTCCGCGGCCGCCTTCTGGCTCTCGGTGAGGGAGACGCCCTCGTCGGGGTTCTCCCATGCGATCGGGTCGTCGCCGAGCCCAGAACGGTCCCCTCCGTCGCTGCCGGACCCGGACTCGTCATGATCAGAGCTCCCCGTCGCCGGCTCGTCACCGGGACCGGCGGGGTCCGGGTCGTCTGCGTCCCGGTCGCCACCGTCCCAGTCCTCGTCCGGACGGTCGCCGCCTGGTGCATCGCCGTCGGGCATACCGCCGTCCGCCATACCGCCGTCCGGCACGTGGCCGCCGGACACATCCCCGTCCGACAACCCTCCGTACGGCTGGCCGTTCCCACCGTCGATCACCGTGTCCCCGCCGGTGCCGAAAGAGCCCTCTGGTCCGTACCCGCCCTGCGCCGCGCCGACCGTTACCGGTTCGCGGACATGGTTCACCGAGCTCAGGTGACCGTTGTCGGTCGTGTATTTCTCGACCGACGGCGTCTCCATCCGGGCTGGGATGTCGTTGCCCTTCATTGCCGCGGGCTCGGGCACGTTCGAGAGCTGGGTGACGGCCGGCACCTCGATCTGCGACAGAGAGCGCAACCCTGCGCTCAGACCTGCCGTCACACCCGCGGCACGGGTCGTGGACACCAGCGCCGTGCCGCCGCGCAGGACCGCTATCGGGTCCATCGCGTTACCCAGGATCCGGGCGCCCTGCATCGTGGCTGACAGGACTTGTCCGGTCCGGCCCGCGGTCGCCACACCCTTGATCGCGGCGCCGGTGCCCAGAGTCGCCACCGCCAGCAGGATGTTGCCCGCCGCCGTGCCGAACGCACGTGCAGGGTCCTCCTCCCACATGTCCCACGCCACGAGCGACTTACCCGTCTCCAGCCACGCGTCGCCGGCCGTTCCCCAAGACCATTGGCCGGAGGCCGGGTCGCGGCCGATCAACGCGCCCATCCCGCCCCACGTGGCGGTGAACGTCTCGGTGCTGAACCCGTGCTCGTCCAGGCCGATGAGGCCGCCCAGGCCCAAGAAACCCTCGCCGACGACGTCCTTGGCGAACCCGTCCCACACAGCCGACCTCACTGATGTGACCGCTGAAGCGGGACAGTGCTCCTTCTGCTCCACCGGTGCGCCCCATGGCATCGCCGTCTCGGTGGGGATCTCGGTCAGCCCGAACGCATTCGGGTCGGCAGGGCCGTCGCTGACTCCCGCGTTCCAGGGGGCCAGGCAGTCGATCGCGCGGATCGCGTTGGCGCACTCCCGTTCGGCGTCCCACAGCTGCACCTGCACGCTGTTGACCCGCCCGAGCAGCGTCGTGTTCTGCGCCACCAGCTCCGGGTCGAACTCCCACTCCGGGTTGGTAGCGATCCGCGCGTGGAAGGTCCACGCATCAGCGCGCACGACGTCGAAGGCCGACTTGATCGCGCGCAGGTCCTGGGCGAAGCGGCCCAGCGCTGTGGCGACCTGCTCCAGGTCATCGCCGAGCGTGGCGGTATCGGACCGCACCGGGTCCAACGCGGACAGAAGTCGGTCAGCCTCCGGCGCCTGATAGTCGGCCCGCAACCCGTACCACGCACCGACTACGTCGACACCTGCGTCCCGGACCGCCAGCGCATCTGCCCGGAGGCTGTACGCGGCATCGTCCACCGCGTCCGGATCCAGGTTCGCGCCAGGGATCAGCTCGGGATCAATCGCCGGCATTCATGTCCGCCCTCTTGGTCATGGTGCAGGGTCGCTGGGTGCTGTGCCGTGCAGATCGGCCAGGAGCTCTTCGGCTCCGAGCCAGCGCACGATCCGGGTGGCCGTGTTCCAGTCGGCGTGGTCGAACGTGCCGAGGGTGAAGCGGAGAACCGGGAGCCGCCGGGCGCCGAGGCGGACGGCGCCGTGCTCCCGGACTGCCGCGTCGACATCGACCCTGAGCTGGCGTATCCCCGGGGCCCCGAGCAGCATCTGAAGTGGTGCGGGCGGAGCCTCGAGCTCGGGCGGGACCCGCAGGTCACCGCGGCCGATGCGAGTGGTGGCCAGGCAGAACAGCGGGAGCAGCTCGTTGCCGAGCGTGTCGAACAGGCCTGGCACCTTCTCGGTGACGTGGCGCGCTGCGTCGCTGCCGGGCCTGCCGGTGACGACGTCGAGGGTGGTGATCTCCTCCAGACCGTCCCGCGTGCGGCGCACCAGCATCGTTCCGATGACGCCGTCGCCCACCACGACCAGGCGCACCGGCTGCGGTGCCCGCTTACGGACGTACCGGGTGAGCACCGTGCGGTCCCATGCGGCGAGCGCGGGCTCGTGCGTGCCCCACGACAACGGCGGGGCGCCGGTCAGGTGTTCGATCGCGAGCTCGGCCGCGCGGCCGAGGGTTGTGGTCGGCCGCGCCTTGTGCCGCACGGACAGCGACAGCTGGACCGTCCCCGCGACCGGCCCGCTGCGCCGTGCCGTGAGATCGGCGGCGACCTGCTCGTCGATGCTGTCGGGCGTCCCGCCGAGGAAGACGGGTGACATGCTCTCGAGTGTTGGTGGGCCGGACGAGGCGTCTACGGCATCCTGGAGACGGGAGAACTGCCTGCCGGTGATGCCGTCACGAAAGGTGCCGTCACCTTGGTCGACCATCCATATGCCGCCGGTGCCGACCAGGGCATCGCGCATGGGGCGGGTCAGGTAGGAGCGTTCGTCGGTGCCGAGTACCAGACGCGATCCGTCGATCGACCGGAGCAGGTCCGAACGGGCTTCGGTAAGCCCGGCCACGACGGCACGGCTCTGGGTCAGGAACAGGTTGGCTTCGACGTCCCAACCGTCGATCAGGGGGTGCAGTGCGGGCTCTGGCTCGGTGGGCAAACGGGGCATCTCCTGGATTCACGACGTGCTGGCCCGTGTTGGAGGCACGATTCTGACACGAAAGCATGCATATGTGGATGAAACTTCCCATGCGGCTCGAGCCGGACGGAATACCGGACGAGGCTCTCAGCCCGGGGTCTCTGGGTTCAGGCGGTCGACCGTCCGGACCATCGGTAGCGGCGTCGGGGCGATCGCCTCGCGGTTTCGTGGACGCAGACCTGGGGGTCTTGTACTTTTATGTGTAATTTCGCCCGCTCAACTGAGTCGGCGGAGAGGCGTTCCGACGTGAGGGAGCTCGCTATGAAGTTCGCGATGGGGTCGGAAGTACTCTCGACCTTGACGAAGAAGACCGGCGCGTCCTCGGAGGATCTGGGGTCGCTGGTGCGGGAGCTGGGCGCGGCCGCGGAGCCGTTGGAGGGAAAGTTCAACGGCGCGGGTCGTGCCGCGTTCGATGCCTTCAAGGGCCGGACGGAGGAGATCTCCGTCGAGCTGAACCAGGCGCTGGGTGCGGTCCTGACCGGTGTAGCGGGCATGGACAGGTCCTTCAGCGAGGGCGACACGACGATGGCCGACGAGACCCGGGCGAAGCAGGGCTCTGTCTCGTTCGACGCCGCGCGTTTCGGCGCCGGCAAGTAACCGGCAGACAGCACAGAGACCAGGGGGCTAAGAATCATGGCCAATGCAATGGATCGTCGGGACTACGAGCTGGGCGCGTCGACCGAGGCGCAGGAGAACTTCGAGCGGGTCGCATCCCGCCTGGAAGCGCTGATCGATCAGCGCGACGCGGACGTCAAGGCCGCGATGGCCGACTACGAGGCCTCGGGCGTCTCCGAGGACTACCGGGCCAAGGAAGTGCGATGGAACACCGTCGCGGGCGAGGTCCGGGGCATCATCCGCACGCTGCGGAGCTCGCTGGAGCAGAACGACGCGACTGCTCAGGACGCGATGACGCGCGCCAGGGCCGCGGTCGACTCGATCGGCTGATCAGGTGACCGGTTACCGGGTCTCGCCGGAGGGCGTGGAGGCGACGCTGCGCAAGGTCCAGGACCGTGCGCAGTCGTTGTCCACCACCCTCGGCGGGCTTGAGGGGCATGTGACCAAGGCGGTGACCGGCGCCGGCGGAAGCCCGATCATCGCCGAGGCGCTCGGGACGTTCTTCAGCGGGCGGACCGAGACCTTGAAGTCCATCGGCACGCGGATCGAAGCTGGTATGACGGGCGCCGTGCAGGCGGTCGCCAGCTATGACCGCGCTGATGACGAGATGGCCCAGACGCAGACGAGTCTTGCGTCGCAGGCGACGACGTCGGGTGGGTTCTCGGGCACGTCCAACGGGTGAGTCGTGCAGCTGGTTGATGTCCCGACGTGTTTCGCTGCACGCCCCTGAGTTGCCACCGAGGAGACTTCCGCATGTTCCGCACGCCCCGTCCTGCCGCACTTGGTGCCGCCGTCGCTCTGGTGCTCAGCCTTGCCGCTTGCCAGGCGGAAACTGAGGCGGCCCCCGAGACCTCGGCTTCGCCGTCCGCGTCACCGACTCCGACGGACTCGCCGTCGCCGACTCCGGAGGATCCTGCCGAAGCAGCCAAGGCGAAGAACATCGCCGAGGCTGAGCAGCGCTACCTGGAATACCAGGACATCACCAGCGAGTATGCGCAGAAGGGCGAGAACCCGTTCTGGGACCTGATGAGCGGGGGCTACATCGGTAGCGCGGAACTCCAGGAGTCGGAGCAGTCGTACTGGGAACAGTTCACCGAGCTGAAGCTCAAGGAGACCGGCCCGCCGGGTAGCGAGACGGTCGAGGTGGTCGAGGTGACCAAGTACGAGGGCGACCCGCTCAAGAAGGACGTCACCGGCCAGCGTGTGTACATGAACGTGTGCATCGACAACAGCGGCAGGGATGTAGTCCGACCAGACGGGACTTCGGCCGTTCAGAATGGCGGTCCGGACAGGGTGCTCATGAAGGTAGTGATGCAGGGTCAGAAGCAAGAGGGCATCTGGTCGCTCGACGAGAATGCTTCTACCGGGAAGAAGTGCTGACGTGCGCCGAATCGCGACGGTTCTCACGACGGTCAGTTTGATCTTCATGGGTGCCCCGGTCGCGAACGCTGCGCTCGACGTGGCAGCCGTCCACGTCGCCGACCCAGACCCCACCGGCGGTGCCGCAGCCAACGGAAAGGGCTTGGTGATCGTCGACATCGAGGCAGGCGGTACGGCTGGTGGCACCACCCCGGTGAGCAAGCCTGGCGGTGGCAAGAAGCCGGTTTGTACTCACGAGGGCGAGAAGGTTCCGTGTACCTCGGACGACGGTGTCTGGGACGGCGGTTGCTATATGCGGGCTGTCGACCCGCAGCCTCCGAAGAGCGATGCCGTGTGGCGGGGGAACGAGAACGGCCTCATCGTGACCTGCACCCCGTTCTGCGACGAGGCCAACACCGGGAGCCAGATGGGGAACCCGGATGGCTTGTGCGCAGTGACGGTCACCCGCTGGGTGCCCGCCCTGCCCGGCGCTCCGGACCCTGCAGTCCTGGCTCAACGCGCGGTGTCGAGGATGCAGCTGCGCGGGATCGACATCGGCATCGTCCCTGAGGAAGGGCCCGGCCGGGTCGGGATCGTCGGGATGCCGCAGTGGATGTGGGTGAACGAGCCGAGGCCGAGAACCTTCGGTCCGATCACGCGTGAGGCGTCGGCCGGCGGCGCGACCGTCACCGCTACCGCGAAGGTCGACAAGGTCGTGTGGGACATGGGCGACGGCACGTCGGTGACCTGCGTCGGTCCGGGCGCGGTCTACGAAGATCGGTTCGACACGATGGAGTCGCCGGACTGTGGGCACCGCTACACGAAGCAGGGCAGGTACGAGGTGACTGCGACGTCCTTCTGGACGGTGCAGTGGGAAGGCATCGGCCAGACCGGCACCATCCCGCTGGACTTCACCTCCACCGCGAACATCGTGATGGGCGAGGCTCAGGTCATCACCCAATGACGGCCGGGCCTGCACGCAGGGTAAGGACCCGGACGCCGAATTTCCACGAAAACACGCAAGTGTAGATTTTCGCCCCCACCACGTACCGTGGCCCCTGGAAAGTCGGGCGCATCCCAGGGCGCGCGACTCCGGTGGAGGGGGCGGGCATGGCCGCGGGGCGGATTCTTCGACTCGATGCCGCGCAGTGTGGCGAGGGCCCAGGAGCAGGCGCGCGAGGGTGGCGGCGGGACCGCCGTCGGCAAGGCGTCGGCAGACCACAAAAGGGCTCCGGTGCGCGAGACACCGGACGACCCGACGCAGGACGACGCCTCCAGACCTGCTTCCACCGCCGACAAGGCGTGGCCGGCCACCGTCCTGGACGACGAGGACGCGAACCTGCAGTGGGCCCTGGTCGGGGCGATTGACGTGGTACGCGACGTACCTACTGATCTTTCCTCCGAATCCTGACAAGCCCCGACTACGATGCGGGGGCGGACGGCGGCAAATTTCGCCCGTTCGAGGCCATGCATACCCAGGAAGGCCTTCCAGCATGACAACGACCACACCCGCCCCGGACGCCCCGCGCGTCGAGCGCCCCGGCCGCACCGGTGGTGGAGCCGCTGGTCTCGACCAGATCGCGCCGCCGCCGAAGATGCGCCGCCGTCCAGCCATGATCGCCCTGTCGGTGGCGCTGATCTGCGTGGGTGGCCTGACCAGCGCGTGGGCGTGGCAGTCGACGTCGACCGCGCAGGAGGTGCTGACGGTCCGGGAGACCGTGCTCCGCGGTGAGGTGATCGAGGAGGACAACCTCGTGACCGTGCGGATCGGCGTCGACCCGGCGATCCAGGCCGTGAAGGCCGCGGAGATGGCAACGCTCGTTGGACAACGGGCGGCGCTCGACATCGCCGCGCACAGCGTGATCACCGGGGATCAGGTCACGGAGGCGGTGGTTCCGCCCAAGGGTTTCTCGGTCGTCGGCCTGAGCCTGACCTCCGCGATGCTCCCGACGAAACAGCTCGCCGTCGGCGACAAGGTGCGCGTCGTGACGACGGGGGGCGAGGCCGCAGCGGCCGCCGGACCGCCGCCCGCGGCCTACGGCGCGACCGTCGTCCAGACGTCCCCGGACGAGATCACCGGAAACACGCTGGTGAACGTGCAGGTGGCGACCGACGTCGCACCGGGTGTGGCCAGGCGCGCGGCGGCCGGCGAGGTAGCGCTCGTGCTGGACAGTCAGGAGCAGTGACATGGCGCTGATCGTCCTGACCTCTGCCAGCGGCTCACCCGGCGTGACGTCGACGGCGCTCGGCCTGGCCATGACCTGGCCTCGCCCGGTCATCCTGGTCGACGCGGACCCGACGGGCGCGCGTGCGATCCCCGCCGGGTACTTCGGCGGTGCGCAGCTGCCGAACGACCACACGATCATCGACCTCGCGGTCTCGCACCGGCAGGGCACCCTGGCCGAGGACCTGCCGCGGATGTTGATCCCGGTCCCGGGCACCGGGGTGCAGCTGCTGAGCGGGCCGCAGAACCACTACCAGGCGCGCGCGCTCGACAGCCTGTGGGAGCCGCTCGGCGGAGTGTTCAAGTCGCTTGAGCGCACCGGGCAGGACGTGATCGTCGACGCGGGCCGCCTGGGTCTCGAGGGCTTCGCGATGAAGCTCACCACGCAGGCCGACCTGGCGCTGCTGGTGACGCGCTCCAACCTGCCCGCCCTGGTCGCCGCCAGCTCGTGGGCGACGACCCTGCGGGAGTCGTTCACGCGTGCCGGCGCCCTGGACAGTCTTGGTGTCCTCGCGGTCGGTCCGGGCAAGCCGTACGACAACCGCGAGATCGCCAAGGTCCTGGAGCGCCCGGTGATCGCGAGCGTGGCCTGGGACCCGTCGTCGGCGGAGGTGTACACGTACGGCGCCAAGCCCCCACGCAAGTTCGAGGCGTCGAACCTCACCAAGTCGCTGCGGGCAGCCGTGCAGAGCGTGCGGGCCGGCGTCACCCGGTCGAGGGCCCAGCTGGGCGTCGCCACCGAGGGGATCCTGCGGTGACGGGTCAGCCCACGGATCCCACGGCCCTGCCGATCTTCGGCGGGCCGGACGAGTGGCAGGACCCGCAGGAGCCGGTCCGTGAGTCGCCCGTCGGGCAGATCCGGCCGCGGCGGCCCGCCGCCCGTTCGCTGGCCGGCCGGATCGCGGCGCAGCCGGCGGCGCCGGCCGGAGCGCCTGTCGCCCCGGCGCCCGTGCAGAGCCCGAATCCGGCTCCGCCCGTGCTCGCGCAGCCCCCGTCCGGCGCGATGAGCCCGTGGCTGGGCAAGGTGGCGCCCTCCACCCCCACGAGGCTGCGCGCCCGTGCCGCCCCGGCCACCCCCGCCGCGCCGCCGGTCCCGACCGTCAAGATCGACTGGCACCAGGTGGCGCTGTTCCGTGCGCAGACGTCCGAGCGCCTCGTCGAACGTCTCGGCGACGACAAGGGCAAGGACCTGGAGGCCGAGCGGGAGCTGGGCAAGGAGATCATCCAGACCCTGCTCGATGACGTCGTCGCCGACCGCCTCCACGACGGCGAGCAGGTGTGGCGTACCGACGAGCAGGACGCCCTGGCCAAGGCCGTCTTCGACGCCGTGTTCGGCCTGGGCAGGTTGCAGGCTCTTGTCGACGACGACTCTGTCGAGAACATCATCATCAGCGGCGCGGACAACGTGTGGGTCGAGAAGACCGACGGCGAGCTGGTCCGCAAGGACCCCGTCGCGGACTCCGACACGCAGCTGCTCGACGAGCTCGCCTTCATCGCCACGCGTTCGGAGGGCAGCGCGCGGAGCTTCTCCACGTCCAGCCCACGGCTGCACATGCGGCTCGACGGCGGCTCCCGGCTCGCCGCCGCGGCGTGGGTCACCGCCCGTCCTTCGGTAGTGATCCGGCGTCACCGGCTGCGAAAGGTCACACTCGACGACCTGGTCGGGCGCGACATGCTCAGCGCGAGCCAGGCCTCGTTCCTGAGCGCCGCGGTCCGGGCCAAGAAGTCGATAGTCGTGGCCGGCCCACAGGGCGCGGGCAAGACCACCATGGTCCGGGCGCTGTGCGGAGAGATCCCGCGGTACGAGGCGATCGGCACCTTCGAGACGGAGTTCGAGCTGCACCTGCACGAGCTCACCGACGTGCACGACATCGTCCACGCATGGGAGGCCCGGCCGGGTTCCGGGGAGATCGGGCCGGACGGCCGTCAGGCCGGCGAGTTCGGCCTGGAGGAGGCCCTGTACGACTCGTTCCGGTTCAACCTGTCCCGCCAGATCGTCGGCGAGGTCCGCGGCAAAGAGGTCTGGGCCATGATCAAGGCCATGGAGTCGGGCGCGGGCTCGATCTCCACGACGCACGCTGCCGACGGCGAGGCCGCGATCCGCAAGCTCGTCACCTGTGCCATGGAGGCTGGCTCGCACGTGACGCGCGAGCTGGCGACGTCGAAGCTCGCCGAGACGGTCGACCTCATCGTGCAGATCAATCTGGACACCAAGCCGCTCGACGCGGCCGGGACCCAGTGGCGCCGGTCCCGGTGGGTCTCGGAGATCGTGCACGTGGCACCCGGCGAGGCCTTCAAGGGCTATGCGACGACGCACGTGTTCGAACCCAGCAGGCACGGCGGACCTGCCGTACCCGGCACCATGCCCGACGAGCTGCGCGACCTCGAGCGCTTCGGGTTCGACCTGACCTCCTACCTGGCCGAGAACGGGCGCGAGGAGGGCGTGCGATGACCGTGCTCATCCCCGCCCTGGGCGGCGCGCTGGTGGTGGCAGGCATCCTGGGCCTGATCGCCGGGCTGCGCAGGACCCCGGTCGACGCCGCGGCCCCGCCCGGCCGGCGCCGGAGCCGCGCCGTGGCCCGTCTGATGCGGATGGACCGGCGCACCCGGCTGCTGGCCCTGGTGGGCCTGGCCGCGGGCGTGGCCGTCTGGCTGATCACCGGCTGGCTGGTCGCCCTGGTGATCGGGCCGCTGGCCGGCATCGGCCTGCCCGTCCTCCTGAGCTCCAGCGACTCGGCGTCCACGATCAGGAAGCTCGAGGCGCTGGAGGAGTGGGTCCGCAGCCTCGCGGGAGTGCTGACGGTCGGCGTCGGGCTGGAGGAAGCGCTGCGCATGACGCTGCGCTCGGTTCCCGACGCGATCCGGCCCGAGGTGACCACGCTCGTCGCGCGCCTGCGCGCCCGTTGGGGCACGGAGGCCGCGCTGCGCGCGTTCGCCGACGACCTCGACGACGCGACCGGCGACGTCGTCTCCGCCAGCCTGATCCTCGGCGCGCGCCGCCGCGGCGCGGGCCTCGCCTCGGTCCTGGAGTCCACCGCGCAGTCCGTGGCTGACGACGTCCGGGCCCGCCGGGAGATCGAGGCCGAGCGTGCCGGGCCCCGGTCGACGGCGCGCTGGGTCACGATCATCACCGCTTGCGTGCTGGGCGTACTCGCCCTCACCGGCGACTACATCCAGCCCTACAGCACGCCGGTCGGGCAGCTCCTGATCACGCTCTTCCTGGCTGCTTACGTCGGATTGCTGGTGATGATGCGGAACATGTCGAAGGGCGCTCCCCTGCCGCGCTTCATGGGCGCGGACGCGCGGGACGGGGCGAGGCCATGATGACCACCGGTCTGCAGATCGCGCTGCTGGGCGGGGCCGTGTTCGGCCTCGGCGTCGCGCTGCTGGTCTGGCGCCTGATGCCCGCCGACCCGGACGTGGTCGACGTCGTGCGGCGCTACTCGCCCGAGGCGGCGAAGGAACGTTCGGCGGTGCGGCAGGAGGTCGTTGCCCCCGGGACCGTCGAGAAGCTCGGGATCTGGGCCATCCGCCGGTTTCCGGCGTCCGTCTGGGGCCGGTCCCCCACCAAGGAGCTGGCGCTGCTGCGGGTGCCGGTCCACCGGCACTACGGCACCAAGGTGGTGTACGCGCTGGTCGGCCTGGTGATCCCGCCGGTCCTGTCGTACTACTTCACGCTGATCGAGCTGCCGGTTCCCGTGGTGGTGCCGGCCGCCGGTTCGCTGGTGCTGGCGGCCTTCCTGTTCCTGGCGCCCGACCTGAACGTCCGGTCCGACGCCAAGAAGGCCCGCGGGGACTTCTCCCGGGCCCTCGGTGTCTACACCGACCTGGTCGCCCTCGAGCGGCTCAGCGGTGCCGGGTCCCGGCAGGCCATGGAGAGCGCCGCCGAGGTCGGTGACAACTGGGTGTTCCGCCGTATCGGCGAGGAGCTGCAGCGCTCCCGCTGGAGCGGCCTGGCGCCCTGGGACTCGCTGCAGAACCTGTCCGAGGAGCTCGGGCTGCCCGAGCTCAACGACCTGGCCGACGTCATGCGCATGAGCGGCGAGGGATCCCAGGTCTACGACAATCTCCGGGCCCGTTCGACCGCCCTGCGCTCGGCCATGCTGAACACCGAGCGCGCTACCGCGAACGCCGCCAGCGAGCGCATCAACATGCCCATGTCCCTGTTGGGCGTGGTGTTCATGATCATCCTCATCACACCAGCGCTGCTGCGCGTGATGGCCGGCGTCTGATGTACCGCCGGCTCGTACCAGCCCGACCGATCCACTACGCCGGACCCTTCAGAAAGGGGAGCCCAATGCTCCACATCGTCGCAACACTGCATGCCTTCGGACTGAGGGTGACCGACCGGGCTCGCGCTCGGCTGGCCGTCGCCCCGGAGCGGGGCAACGTCACCATCGAGAACGTCCTGTGGGCTGTGGCGGTCATCGCCATCGTCGCGATCGTGGTCGCCGCGATCAGGGCCTTCGTCACGTCAGAAGCGGCCAAGATCGGGTGACCTATCGTCCCCGGCACGCGCGTTCCCGGGTACGTCGTTCCCGGGAGGTCGGCGAACGCGGCTCGGCCAGCATCGAGCACGTGTTCCTGCTGCCTGCCCTCTTCACGCTGATGTTCGTGTTCGTGCAGGGCGCCATGCTGTACCAGGGCAGGGCGGTGGCACTGGCGGCTGCGCAGGAGGGTGCGCGCGCCGCGGCGGCCGAGCACGGGACGACCGGTGCCGGCGTGAGTGCCGCGCACGAGTACGTGAACACGACGACCGTCGGGCTGAAAGGCACCACGGTGACCGGGCAGCGCACCGCGACGCACGCCACGGTCAACGTCACCACGCACACCGTGTCGCTCGTCCCGGGCTGGGAGCCGACGGTCGAGCAGTCGGCCACGCTGCCCGTGGAGAGGGTCACCGGATGATGCGGCGCGCGCCGTGGTGGGCTCTGCGGCAGGGGACGGAGGGCCGGCGGCGGGACGGCGAGCGCGGGTCGGCCTCCATCGAGGCTGTGATCGGCGTGACCGCGTTCGTGCTGCTCGGTTCCCTTGTGATCGCCGGTGGCCGGGTGGCTATCGCGAATCAGGCCATCGAGTCGGTCGCGGCGGAGGCCGCTCGGTCGGCGTCGATCGCGCGCACCCAGGGTGAGGCCGATGCCCAGGCGGCGGCCGGCGCGAAGGCGAGCCTGGCGAACCAGGACGTCCGGTGCACCCGCAGCAACGTCACCGTCGACACCAGCGGGTTCGCCGTGCCTCCGGGCACGCCGGCGCAGGTGGCCGCGACCGTGTCCTGTGATGTCGACCTGTCCGACGTCGCACTGCCCGGGGTGCCCGGTGCGATCACGATCACCAAGACGATGTCCAGCCCGATCGACACCTACCGGGAGCACTGACATGTGGCGCCTGAGACGCTCACCGACGACCGAGGACGCCGCCCGAGAGCGAGGCTCGGTGTCGTCCTGGCTGGTCACGTCGACGTTCGTGATGATCCTCGGCGTCGGCATCGCCGTCGACCTGACCGGGCAGGTCCACGCGCAGCAGCGCGCCCGCGACGTCGCCTCGCAGGCCGCTCGCGTGGGCGGGCAGCAGCTCGAGGGCGGAGCTGCTCTCCGCGGTGAGGGCGCGCAGGCGAGCTACCACCAGGCCGCCGTCGCCGCCCGGACCTATCTCGCCTCGACGGGCATGACGGGGACGGTCACCGTGCCCGGGGGCGTCCGCGTCGTGGTGCGGGCCGAGGACGTGTACCAGACCAAGTTCTTGTCGTTCATCGGCCTGAGCTCCATGCCGGTGTCGGGCGAGGCAGAGGCTCGCATCGTGCGGGTCGTCGGAGGGATCGAGCAGTGATGCGTCGTCTGAAGGGCCTGCTGGCACTGCTGGTGATCGTGGGGGTGACCGTCGGCCTCCCGTTCGTGCTGCTCGCCGTCGGCGCCGACCCGTTCGGGGCAGGTGCGCCGTCGTTCGAGACGGTGGTCGACATGCTGACCTCGCGGGACGACGGCACGATGTTCATGGTCGTGCTGCAGGTGGTCGGCTGGCTGGCGTGGGCCTTCCTCGCGTGCTCGATAGTGGTCGAGCTCGTCGCGCAGCTGCGTGGCGTCCGCGCGCCCCGGCTCCCCGGGCTGCAGGTGCCGCAGGGCGCCGCCCGCAGCCTGGTCGCCGCGATGCTGCTCCTGTTCACCGCGGTGCCGATGGCCAGTGCCGCGGTCCTGCCGGCCGGCGCGGCGCCGGTCATGGAGTCGCACACGGTGTCGGTGTCCGCACCCGCAGTGGTGGAGGCTCCGGCGGAGCGGGCGCCGTCGTCGACACGTGAGGCGGCTGCCGAGCAGGCTGCCCCCACGACCGTCCAGCACACCGTGGTGCGCGGCGACACGCTGTGGGGTCTGGCGGAGACCTACCTGGGTGACGGCCACCGGTACCGGGACATCGTCGAGCTCAACCAGGAGCACCTCGCCGACAACCCGGCCTTCCTGACGACCGGCTGGGTCCTGACGATCCCGGCGGCGCCCGACGCCGCGCCCGACGTGGACGCCGGGCACTCGCGGGAGGGCGCCGACAGGTCCGTGGTGGTCGAGCGCGGCGACACCCTGTCCGGCATCGCCGCGGAGGAGCTCGGCGACGCCTCCCGGTACCCCGAGCTCTTCGAGGCCACGCAGGACGTCGACCAGCCCGGCGGCGCCCGCCTGACCGACCCGGACCTGATCCACCCGGGATGGACCGTCCAGGTGCCGGGTGCCGCGGAGACCGCGCCGGCGTCCGCGCCGCACACGGCTCCGGAGCGCCGGGCACCCGAGCCGAAGCCGGTCGCCCCGGCGGAGAACGCGGCCTCGACGCACGCGGAGGCACCCGCGTCGTCGTCGGCCGAACTGCCGCGTACCGGGGCCGAGTCCCAGCGGCCGAAGGCCGCCCCGGCTCCCGCGCTCGCACGGCAGGGCGAGGTCGCCGCCGAGCGGCAGGCCGAGACCGCCCACGACGAGGCGGCGGACGACGGCATGTCGGACGAAGCCCCCTGGCAGGTCGCGACAGCTACCGGCGTCGGGACGATCCTGGCCGCCGGCATGCTCACGGTCCTCGCGCGCCGCCGCCGGGACCAGCAGCGGCTGCGCCGCCCGGGGCAGCGCATCCCGCTTCCCGCCGGCGACACCGCGGCGTTCGAGCAGACGATCCGGGCCGCCGCCGACCAGCTGTCGGTAGAGACCGTCGACCTGGCGCTGCGGTCCCTGGCGAGCCTGTGCGTCGAGTCCGGTCGCCCGCTCCCTGTGGTGCGTGCGGCCCGGCTCACCGCCCAGGCCTTCGAGCTGTACCTGGAGGAACCGACGCTCCTGCCCCAGCCGTGGCGCGCCGCTGCCGACTCCACGGTCTGGACGCTCGACGTCAGTGACCTGCGACGGCTCGCCCCGGTCGACCCCGCCGTCGTCCCCGCCCCCTACCCGACGCTCGTCACCATCGGGTCCGACGACGAGCACGGCCACGTCTTCCTCAACCTCGAGCACCTCGGCGCACTCGGGATCACGGGCGACGACTCCGCCACCCTCGAGATCCTCGCGGCCGTCGCCGTCGAGCTCGCCACGTCCGTGTGGGCCGACGACCTCCAGGTGACCCTCGTGGGCGCGTTCCCCGACCTCGAGGACACGATGCGCACTGGTCGCATCCGCTACCTGCCGAGCGTCGGCCGGATCATCGAGGACCTGACACAGCGCGCGCACGCCGACCGTGCGGCGCTCGCGGCGCAGAGCGTGCCCGACCTGTACTCGGCCCGGGTGACCGGTGCGGTGCCCGACGCCTGGGTGCCGGAGATCGTGCTGCTCGCCGACCAGGTCTCCGACGCGCAGCGCGCGCGACTGACCGAGCTGATGGACGTCCTGCCGCACGTGGCGCTCGCGACGATCACCGGCGGCACAAGCGTGGGCGAATGGGCTCTCCAGGTACTGCCCGGGCAGGAGCTCGCGGTCCTCTCGCCGATAGGCCTGGAGCTGCGCCCGCAGCGGCTGCCGTCCGAGGAGTACGGGCACCTGCTGCGGCTCGTCTCCTTGGCGGATCCCGGCGAGCTCGAGGGGGCGGGGCAGTCCGAACCCAGCGTTGCTGAGGTCGAGGCGATCAGGCCTGTGCTGGAGCCGCGGACCGACACCGCGGAGGTGCCGATCGTGCCCGCTTCGCTGGTTGTTCCCGACCCGCTGGTCGAGTCAGCTCCGCGGGTCGAGCCGACGTCGCTGGCCGAGCGGGCTCCGAGGATCGAGCCTGCTCCGCTGGTCGCGCCGGCCCCGCTGGTCGCGCCTGTCGAGACCCCCGACCCCTACGACGGCGAGCCCGCGCCCGACACGCTGGAGGTGCCGATCGTCGCGGACCCTCGGACGACTCCTTCGGGCGGCACACCCCAGATCCTCGTGCTCGGCAAGGTGGGCCTGCAGAACGCGACCGGGAGCGTCGAGGACGGCAACCGCGCGCGCCTGCTGGAGTTCGCCGCCTACCTGGCGCTGCACCCAGGAGCGACACGGACGGAGATCGACGACGCGCTCTGGCCCGAGCGGACGGGCACCGACAACCTCGCCGTACGTAACGCCGCGACGTCGCGACTGCGGCGCTGGGTCGGGCAGGACCCCGACGGACAGGACTACCTGCCCCGGCACCAGGCCGACGGTGGGTACGGGTTCCTCCCGTCGGTCACCACCGACGTCGGAACGTGGAACCGGCTGCTGGCGGGAGCTCCGCTGGAGGCCTCGACGGAGCATCTCGAGGCAGCCCTCCCGCTGGTGCGGGGCGTTCCGTTCGAGGGCGCGCACGGCCGCCGCTACGCATGGGCGGAGCCGGTCCGGCAGCGCCTCGTCGCGGAGATCGTGGACGCGTCGTACGCGCTCGCGAAGCGGCGTCTGCTGGAGGGCCGCTGGCGTTCGGCCGAGGAGGCCGTCGCCGTCGGGCTGCGGGTCGAGCCGGCGCAGGAGAGCCTGTGGCGCGTCCGGATCCTGGCCGCGCACGAGAGTCGGGACGCCGGGGCCGAGACCGAGGCGATCGAGAGCCTGCTCAGCATCACCGAGCGCCTCGAGTGCGATCTGCAGCCCGAGACGGCGCAGCTCCTGGCGGCGCTGAAGAGCCCTGGCGCGGGCTTCGACCGGCTCATGGTCGAGGCGCTCTGATTGAGAACTCACTTGTCCCGCAGGAGGACCCGCATGTCACGCACCAACCGCATTGCCGCTCGCACCATGGGTGCCGTCGCTGTCGTGGCACTGGGGCTGAGCCTCGGGGCCTGCTCCGGCGGCTCGGCGCCGGCCGCCGCGCCGTCGGAATCGGTGTCCGCGACGGCGTCGCCGTCTCCGACCGAGCTCTCGCCGGAGGAGGAAGCGATCGCGCAGGCCGAGCCCCTTGTCTCCCAATACTTTCAGATGAAGGACGAGGCGATGCAGGACCCCGCGGCGTTCAGGCACCAGCAATTCGAGAAGGTTGCTATCGGAACAGCGCAAAACGACCTGAAGAGGTTTCACGGTGCCGCTGGGGAGCAAGGGCTGCACCAGACCGGGGTGACTGAGATCGTCTCCCTCGACGTTGACAAGGTGGACCTGACCTTCAACCCGAAGGTAACGCCGCCGGAGATTCCGTACGTCGATTTCAACGTCTGCTATGACGTGACCAACCTTGACACGGTCGACGAAGCCGGCGATTCGATTATCCCTGCGGACCGCAAGGACCGCGGGGTGATCAGGGTCGGAGTGGCCAACTACGACTACCCGGACGGGCCGTGGCTGGTCGCGTACACCGAGTACCTGAAGGACAAGTCGTGCTGAGGCGGGTACTGCTCGTGTTTGCCCTCTGTTGTTCTCTGCTCGCCGTCGCATCGCCTGCCAGTGCTGACGTTGTCTGTGATGAAGCCACTGGGGTCTGCACGGGCAAGGCTGAGGAGACCGTAGACGGCGGCTCCTCGGGCGATAGCTCCTCGGGCGATGGCGCCGAGGTTCCGGTGAGTGACTCCGGTAGTGGAGAACCGCAGTGCACCGACCGCGGGAAGAAGATCCCATGCCGCACGAGTGCTGGCATCTGGGACGGAGGTTGCTACGTGGAGGCCGTGGATCCGCCACCCCCGACGAACAACCCCGTGTGGAGCGGGCACACGGACGGTCTGATCGTGACCTGCACGCCGCCGATGTGTGTGGAGCAGCCGGATCAGTCGTGGGTGCCCGACTGCGCATTCGACCGTTGGACCGGATCCCTGCCCAACCTGGGCGGCCCTTCAGCGGAAGAGCTCGCTAGACGCGCCGTGACCAGGATGCAGCTGCGCGCGATCGACATCGGCATCGTCCCTGAGGAGGGTCCCGACCGGGTCGGGATCGTGGGGATGCCGCAGTGGATGTGGGTGAACGAGCCGAGGCCGAAGTCGTTCGGTCCGATCACGCGGAAGGCGACCGCAGGGTCGGCGTCGGTGACTGCTACCGCGAAGGTCGACAAGGTCGTGTGGGACATGGGCGACGGCACCACCGTGACCTGCGTGGGTGCGGGTACTCCGTACGAGGACCGGTTCGACACCGCGGAGTCGCCGGACTGTGGGCACCGCTACACGAAGCAGGGCGAGTACGAGGTCACCGCTACGTCGTACTGGACCGTGCAGTGGGAGGGTATGGGCCAGTCCGGCACGATCCCGCTGGACTTCGAGGCGACGGCGAACATCGTGATGGGCGAGGCCCAGGTCATTACCCAATGATCCGGTTCGGCCTGAAGATCTTGATGCGAAGGGGCGTGGCCCATGGCGGCGACTCGGCTCACTGATATCAAGGTCGGAGGTCGGTGACGAGCAGCAATGTTCGCCTACGACCGTGGAATCGGGTGGAATCGACTAGTCCACTTGGCGACCGCTGTTTCTCAAACTACCCTGTTTCTCATCATGAGAAACGCGTCCATTCGAGAAACAGACACTCTTGGCGATGCACTCCGCTCCATCGTCGAACTGCTGCCTGCCTCCTGGAGATTCGATGAGCGCCGGGAAGTCGTGCTCCGAGGCGTGCGGCTCGACGCCGTCGTAGAGCTGGTAGGCCCGAGCGGCGACCGAGCCGCGTTCGCGGTCGAGGCAAAGCTGTCAGGGTCTGTGTCGACAGCAGTCCTCCTCGACGTACTGCGCGAGCACGCACGCCGCGCAGGCATGCCCGTGCTGTTCGCCTCCGACTACGTCGGGCCGTCCCTGCGAGCCGCCCTGATCGCCGAGGGCATCAGCTTTGCCGATGCCACAGGATGGGTGCGAGTGATTTCCGAAGACCCCCTCATCCTGCTCACTAGCCACGGGGCCAAGCGTTCCCCGCAGACCCGGGTTGCCAGCGCAGTCACCCGGCTCAACGGGATCGCGGCGAGCCGCACGATCCGTGCCTTGTCGAACAGCGATCTGCCCATCGGCGTACGGGAACTCGCCAACCTCGCCGGCGTCTCGCCTGGCTCGGCTTCCAAGCTGTTGGCCACCCTGGCATCCGAGGGCGTCGTCGACCGGGACGAGCGCGGCGGAGTCCACACGGTGCGACGGCGCGCACTGATCCGGCGATGGGCGCAGGACTACTCCTTCGCAAAGTCCAACCGCGCCGTCAGCTACTACATCGCGCCGCGAGGGCTCGACCGCGCGGCGGCCCAACTCTCAGATCGAGGGGGTATCGCGCTCACGGGATCGGCTGCGGCGCGACGGATCCTGCCCCACGGGATGACATCCGTCGTTCCGCTCAAACTGCTCGCTCTGTATGCCGCTGAGCCAATCGCCCTGCCCCGAGAGCTGGATCTGATCGCCGCGGAGCCGGCGACCGCCAACGTCGTGATCGCCGCACCGCAGGACAAGGACATTCTCCCGGGGTTCAATGACCTGTCGCTGACGACGGCACCGGTAGCGCTCGTGCTGGCTGATCTGTTGACACTCCCCGGCCGCTCAGACGCCGAGGCTGACCAGCTCATGGAAGCACTAGCGAAAAACGACCCCGCATGGAACGAATGAGATGAACGACCTTGCCCCCGAGTACGTCGCCGCGCGCCGCGTTCTCCTTGACGCACTTGCCGCACTCGAAGGACACCTCGACAACCTGATCCTCGTCGGTGCCCAGGCGGTCTATCACCACACTGGTGCCGCTGAGCTGAACGTGCCGTTGATGACGACCGACGCGGACCTTGCGATCAACGCCACCGGTCTCGCCGACGTGCCCGAGATCGGCGAAGTACTTCGGGCAGCCGGATTCACGCACGGCCCCAACCCCGGACACTGGATTGCAGCCAGCGACGTTGCAGTCGACCTGATGGTCGTGCCACATCAGGCAGGCACGACACGGGCATCCGCTCGCGCGGCTCGCCTGCATCCCCACGACAAGCGCACCGCCCGCATCGCCCGCGGTCTGGAGCCCGCGCTCCTCGACAACGAGCGAGTCACGATCACCGCGTTCGAGACCACCGACACCCGCAGGGTTGGCCTGCGAGTGGCTGGGCCGGCTGCACTGCTGACCGCGAAGGCGATCAAGATCGCCGAACGCCTCGAACAAGCCGACCAGCAGCCCGATCGGCTCAAAGAGAAGGACGCCCTCGACATGTTCCGCGTCCTGCAAGCCGTCGAGACCGCCGACCTTGTCAGCGGGCTCAAGGCTCACTCGGCTGACGAGCACGCCGCTGCCGTCACCAACGAAGCACTTGACCTACTCCGCGCACAGGGCTCGAGTGCACAAGGGCGGATCCCTGTCTTGGCGGCCAGCGCCGCACCCGGGGACCCGACTGTGGCGCCAGCATTTGCCGCTCTCGTGAGCCAGTTGCTTGCCGCAATGTGACTCGCACCTGCGCCCGCCAGGCTGGTCCGGTGATCCCCGACGCCGTCCGATTGGATATCTTTCGTTCCGACCATCCAGGTCTCGCACGAGAGGTACCCGCTGGCATGCCCGCTTCAACGTCCCGCCTTTCCCGGCCCACCGCGCCGGCTGCTGTCGCGCAGAAGGCTGAAGACCAGCGTCCGCGCCGCATCCACATAGCCGGCGACTCCACCGCGTCCCAGAAGTACGCACCGGCCGCCCCCGAGACCGGCTGGGGCATGGCCCTGCCCTGGTACCTGGCGCCCGGGATCGAGGTCGTCAACCACGCGATGAACGGCCGCAGCTCCCGGAGCTTCGTCGCGGAGGGGCGCCTGGACGCGATCCGCGACGTCATCCGGCCCGGCGACGTGCTGCTCGTCCAGTTCGGGCACAACGACCAGAAGCCCGAGCCCATCGGCACCGAACCGTGGACCACCTACCGGTCCCACCTGCTTCTCTACCTCGACGCGGCCCGGGAGCGCGGAGCGGAGCCGGTGCTGCTGACCCCGGCGTCACGCAGGCGGTTCGGCGACGACGGCAACGCCGTCGGGACCCACGGCCTCTACCCGGACGCCATGCGGGCGCTGGCCGCCACCGAGGGAGTGCGTCTGGTCGACGTCACCGCGCTGACCATCGCGCTGTGGCAGGAGCTCGGCCCGGAAGGCAGCCTGCTCAGCTTCCTGCCCGAGCGGCAGGACAACACCCACTTCAGCCCGGCGGGTGCCGGCCAGGTCGCCCAGCTGGTGGCGCGTGGACTGCTCGCCACCGGGGTTCTCGCCGAGCACGAGGTAGCCCGCCTCCACGAGAACGTCCCGATGGAGTGCTTCGCCTGGCCCGAGCCGGCGGCCCAGGTCACGGGACAGATACGGCGCTGACCAGCAGGTAGATCGGATATCTTTCGTCCTGAACACCCCAGGTTCTGCGCACGAGAGGCACCCCTACAGGCATGGCCGCCCCGATGACCCGTCGCTTCATGCTCGCCGCACTTGTCGCCGGCCCGCTCGTTCTCACTACGGCGAGCGCGGCACCCGCGGCCGCTCCCGCTCGTGAGCCGGCGGTCCGCGCCGTCGCCCGGACGGCCAGGGAGCAGCACCCGCTCCGGATCCACATCGCCGGCGACTCGACCGCCGCGCAGAAGTACGCTCGTGCCGCCCCCGAGACCGGCTGGGGCATGGCGCTGCCCTGGTACGTCGCGGCCCGGACGGAGGTCCTGAACCACGCGATGAACGGGCGCAGCTCCCGGACCTTCGTCGAGGAAGGGCGCCTCGCCAGCATCCTGGCCGACCTCCGCGCCGGCGACGTGCTGCTCGTCCAGTTCGGGCACAACGACGAGAAGTCCGACCCGCTGGTGCACACCGACCCGTGGACCACCTACCAGTCCTTCCTGCGCCTCTACATCGACGGCGCGCGGCAGCGGGGTGCCGTGCCGGTGCTGCTCACCCCTGCGGAACGGTGGCGGTTCGACGCCGACGGCAACGCCGTCGCGACCCACGGGCGCTACCCGGACGCGATGCGCGCGCTGGCCGCGGACGAGGGCGTTCCCCTGATCGACATCACCGCGCAGACCATCGCGCGGTGGCAGCAGCTCGGGCCCGGGCCCAGCCGGCTCAACTTTCTGCGCACCGCGGAGGGCGTCGACGACAACACGCACTTCAACGCCACGGGCGCGGCCGTGGTGGGGCAGATGGTGGCACGAGGGCTGCTCGCCACCGGGGTCCTCGCCGAGAACGCCCTGCGCCGTCTCGACGAGGCCGCCCCGGCGTCGTGGTTCACGTGGCCGGAGACGGTCCCCGCCGTCGCGTGACGGTCAGCGCGTCAGGTTGCCGATGACGATGGCGACGAGTGCCACCGCTGCCCAGAGCACGAGGCCCCACCGCCACCAGAGGTTCAGCGTGAGCTTGTTGGGCGCGTCGAGCTGCATGGCCTCCTCGTCCGAGAGCGGCCGCGTCGCCCACCCGGCCTCGGTGGCTGTCGCCAGACTGTACTTCAGGCCCCACGAGACCCGGAGCAGCCAGAACAGGTGGAAGTACGAGTAGCGCAGCACCAGGGCTCGCCCCGCGTCGAGCGGCGCAGTCTTGCTCTTGCTGCCCCAGCCGAAGAAGACCATGTTTCGTTCCCTCATCTCGAACCCTGCGCACGGTGCGCAGGGCTCGCAGATTGTGACAGAACATGGCATAGCGGTCGGTGGGTAGACCTCCCCACGGACGGTCTGCCGCCGCGCGGCGCCCGAGACGGGTCAGGCGGACGCCGCAGCCGCCGCGCGGGCCGCCGCCGGGAGGGCGTCGAGGATGCGGGACACCGCGGCGTCGTCGTGCGCGGCGGAGACGAACCAGGCCTCGAAGACCGACGGCGGCAGGTTGACCCCGGACTCCAGCATCGAGTGGAAGAACGGCGTGAACCGGTACGTCTCGGCGGCCTGTGCCTGCGCGTAGTCGCGCACGCCCGAGGCCGCGGCCAGCGGGCCGAAGAACACCGAGAACAGGGAGCCGGCCCGCTGCACGCGGTGCTTCACGCCCGCGGCGGACAGGGCATCGCCGACGGCGTCGGACAGCACCCGCGACACCTCGTTCACGCGGGCGTACACGGCGTCGTCGGCCAGCCGCAGGGTCGTCAGGCCCGAGGCGACCGCCACGGGGTTACCCGACAGCGTGCCCGCCTGGTAGACGGGTCCGAGGGGCGCCAGGTGGTCCATGATCGACGCCGGCCCGCCCAGCGCGGCCACCGGCATGCCGCCGCCGACCACCTTGCCGAACGTGAACAGGTCGGGCGTGTAGCCCTCGCCCCCGGCGGCGCGGATGGCCTCGTTCTCGAGCCCCCACCAGCCGGACGGGCCCACGCGGAACCCGGTGAGCACCTCGTCCATGATGAACAGCGCGCCGTGTGTCGCCGTGATCCGCCGCAGGCCCTCGTTGAACCCCTCGGCGGGCGGCACCACGCCCATGTTCGCGGGCGACGCCTCAGTGATCACGGCGGCGATCTCCGAGCCGCGCTGCGCGAACGCGGCCTCGACGGCCGCGAGGTCGTTGTAGGGCAGCACCAGCGTCTCGGCGGCGGTCGCCTCGGTGACGCCCGCCGAACCCGGCAGCGCGAGCGTCGCGACGCCCGACCCGGCCTCGGCCAGCAGCGCGTCCATGTGCCCGTGGTAGCAGCCGGCGAACTTGACCACGAGCGGCCGGCCCGTGAACCCGCGCGCGAGGCGGATCGCCGTCATCGTCGCCTCCGTACCCGTGGAGACGAGGCGGACGCGCTCAGCAGCGGGCACCCGGCGTCGGACCTCCTCCGCGAGGTCTACCTCCGCGACCGTGGGCGCGCCGAACGACAGGCCGCGCGCGGCGGCGTCCTGCACCGCGGCGACGACCTCGGGGTGCGCGTGCCCCAGCAGCGCCGGACCCCACGAGCAGACCAGGTCCACGTACTCGCGCCCCGCGACGTCCGTGACGTACGGGCCGCTCGCCGAGGCGAGGAACCGCGGGTCGCCGCCAACACTGCCGTAGGCACGCACGGGCGAGTTCACGCCACCCGGGATCGCGCCCTGGGCACGCAGGAACGCCGCGTGGTTCGCCTCGGGCGCCCGGCGCAGGGACTGGGTCTCGATCGCCTCGGTCACTTGATCCACTCCGCAATCTCCAGGGCCCAGTACGTGAGGATCACGTCCGCGCCCGCTCGCTTGATGCTCGTCACCGACTCCAGGACTGCCCGGTCCCGGTCGATCCAGCCGTTCGCACCGGCCGCCTCGATCATCGCGTACTCGCCCGACACCTGGTACGCCGCCACCGGCACGTCGCTCCGGTCGGCGACCGCGCGCAGCACGTCCAGGTACGACCCGGCAGGCTTCACCATGACGATGTCGGCGCCCTCGGCGAGGTCCAGGTCGGCCTCGCGCAGGCCCTCGCGGGCGTTGGCGTAGTCCATCTGGTACGTCTTGCGGTCGCCCTTGAGCTCCGAGTCCACGGCCTCGCGGAACGGGCCGTAGTAGGCGCTCGCGTACTTGGCGCTGTAGGCCAGGATGCTCGTGTCGAGGAAGTCCGCGTCGTCCAGCGCGTCGCGGATCATCGCGACCTGGCCGTCCATCATGCCCGACGGCGAGATGACGTCCGCGCCCGCCCTCGCCTGCGCCACAGCCATGGAGGCGTAGCGGGCGAGCGTCGTGTCGTTGTCCACAGCCCCTGTGGACGTCAGGACGCCGCAGTGGCCGTGGTCGGTGAACTCGTCCAGGCAGGTGTCCGCCATGAGGACGGGGGTAGCCGTACCCGCCGGGACCTCGTCCAGCACCTTGCGCGACGCCCGCAGCGCGCGCTGCAGGATCCCGTCCTCGGCGTCGGCCTGCGAGCCGGTCGCGTCCTTGACCGTCGGGATGCCGAACAGCATGACGCCGCCCAGCCCCGCGTCCCGTGCGGCCCGCACCGCGTCCACCAGGGACTCCTCCGTGTGCTGCACCTGCCCGGGCATGCTCGTCAGCGGCGCGGGCTCGGTCAGTCCCTCCTTGACGAAGAGCGGCAGCACCAGGTCGGCCGGGTGCAGCCGAGTCTCCGCGACCAGGCGGCGCATGCCGGGTGTGGCACGCAGGCGACGCGGTCGGTACACGATCCCGGTGGAGCTCAAGGTTTTTCCCTACTTCCGGTTAGGCGAGAGGAGTTGTCAGACACTCAGGTCACCAGCGTGACCTGCGCCTCTGACAGGTACATCAGGTTCTGACAAGTGCTTCGGCCACGGCGGCGGCCAGGGCCTCGTCCGTTGGCTCGGCGGCGGTCGCGAGCACCGTGTGCCCGACGGCGCCCGCTGCGCGAGCCGACGGCTCACCGATCGCGACCACCCGCTGCGGGCCCAGCTGGGCCGCGATCTGGCTGGCGGCCGAGCCCGAGGCGACCACGACGACGTCGTACGGCCGGCGGAGCTCCGGCGGGAGCTCGCGCGTGATGGTCCGGTAGACCGTCACGACGTCGACGGTCCAGCCCTTGGCCTCGAGCCCCGCGCGCATCGTGTCGGAAGCGAGGCTCCCCAGCGGGAGCAGCACGCGCGGCTGGTGGGCCGGGTCCCCGGCGGTCGTGGCGTCCTTCGCGGTCGCAGCGGGGAACGCATCGGCGAGCCCGGCGCCGGTCGCGACGTCGGGCACCAGGTCGACGGCCAGCCCGTGGCCGGCCAGCGCCTGCCGCGTGGCCGGCCCGACTGCGGCCCACCGGACGGGCTCGTCAGCGATCCGGCCGGCCAGGGCCGGTACCTCTCCGCTCGCGGGTCCGAGCAGCGCGTCCACCGCGTTCACGCTCGTGACCGCCACCCAGTCGTACGCGCCCCGGGCGAGACGCTCGCGGGCGGCGTCGAGCTCCGCGTGATCCTCGACCGGTGCCCGCTCGATCACGGGCGCCGCCACTGCGTCGAGCCCTCGCTCACGCAGCAGCGCGAGCAGCCCGGCGGCCCGCACCGGCGTGCGCGCCACCAGCACCACCGGGTGTCCGGCGGAGTCGGCCGGCTCGATGGGGAAGTCCGCCTCGGTCACGCCTTCTCCGGGACGGTCGCGCTCAGCGGTGCGAGCCGCTCCGCGCCGTCTGCCAGCAGGTGCTCGGCCACGGAGATGCCCAGCGCGCGGGCGGCGTCGTCGAGGACCTCGGGCGCGACGTCCTGGGAGAGCTGCGTCTCCCCGCTGCGGGACATCTGCTCGGTGCCGTCCACGGCGGCGACCACGGACCGCAGTCGGAGCACGGTGCCGGCCACGGTCGCGTAGGCCCCGACGGGCGCGGCGCAACCGGCCTCCAGCCGCGCCAGCACCGAACGCTCGGCGAGCACGGCCAGGCGGGTCGGGCGGTGGTCGAGCAGGTGGATCGCCTCGGCGAGGGTGTGTCCCGGGCCGGTCGACGAGTCGGCCGCACGCCGGGCCTCGTCCGACGGGGGCACGAGGTCGGCAGTGCGGACCTCGACGGCGAGCGCGCCCTGGCCGGGGGCCGGGGACACGACGTCGACGTCGAGCACCTCGCTGATCACCTCGGTGCGGCCCAGGCGGGCCAGGCCCGCGCAGGCGAGGACGACGGCGTCGAGGTCGGCGTCGGGCCCGAGCGCGCGGTTGAGCCGGGTGCCGACGTTGCCGCGGATGTCGACGACCTCCAGGTCCGGCCGGGCGGCGCGGATCTGGGCTGCTCGGCGGGGCGAGCCGGTGCCCACGCGCCCCCCGTGGGGGAGCGTCGCGAGGGTGAGTCCGTCGCGTGCGCACAGGGCGTCGCGTGGGTCGGCACGCTCGGGTGTCACGTAGGTGAGGTCGGGCGCGGGAGTGGTCGGCAGGTCCTTGAGGGAGTGGACGGCGACGTCGCAGCGGCCGTCGAGCAGCGCCTCGCGCAGGGCCGTCACGAAGACGCCGGTGCCGCCCAGGCTGGCCAGGCTGCCGGTCCGCACGTCGCCCTCGGTCCGGATGTGGACCAGCTCGACCGGCCGGCCGGTCAGCTCCTCCAGGCGCTTGGCCACCAGACCGCTCTGGGTGGTGGCGAGGGCGCTCGCGCGCGTACCGAGACGGATCGGCGCGGCGTCTCCCGGGACGCTTCCTGGTGTGCTGACGGCGAGGGGGGTCGGGGTCACTATCCCAGTCTCCACCCGAACCCCCGCCTGGAGGAAACGCGACGGCCTATCTCACAGCCTTGCTGGCGGACTGTCAGAACGTTGTGTCAGAACGCGCCGTTCCGCGTCGTTCCTGGCTCGCCGAGCCGCTCCACCGTGCGCCGCGCGTGCCCGACGATCGCCGCGAGGCCGGTGCCCGCGATCCAGCCGCCCGTGGCGTCGATGCCGGGCTCGGCCAGCAGCGCCTGCTCGAACTGCTTGATCGTGGCCCGGTAGGCGGGCGTCGGAGGGGGGAGCGCGCCGTCCCAGTGCTGGTGCAGGACGTCCCGCACCCGGCCGGTCAGGTCCATGCCGAGCAGAGCCGACGCGTCGCGGGTGGCCTCCTCGGCGGTGGGCTCCGGCGTCGGCTCGCCGATGCGGCCGTAGCTGAGCCGCACCACGTGCCAGCCTGGCCCGACGGCGTCGCGCACCCGGCGCGCCAGCCACGGCCACTTCGCCGTCGCGTGAGTCAGGGCCTTGGCGCGGACGGTGCCCAGCGTCGTGCCCGGGGCCACGAGCATGCCGGAACCTCGCGGGGCGCCGTCGAGTTCGGGTGCCTCCAGCAGGAGCGTGACGAGCCGGATGTCGGCGCCGCGCTCGGGGGCTAGCGGCGGGGTGAGCCCGCCGAACGGCGCGAGCGGCGGCGCCGGTTCCCTGGACGGGGAGGGCGTGACTTCGGCCGGTTTCACGTCCTTCGCTTCGACATCGGTCGGTTGCCTCGAGATCGGTCGTTTGATTGACCGATCTCGAGGCAACTGACCGATCTCAGAGGGATCGCCCAGCAAAGGACCGAACTCGGTGCGGGTCGCGAGCACCAGACGTGGCGCGCGCAGTACCTGGCCGTCTTCGGTGCGGACCAGCCAGTCGGCGCTGGTCCGCTCGGCGGCGCCTGCCTGCTCGGCGGCGCCGCTCTCCGCGCCCCCGGTCACTGTGCTCCCGGCCGCGCGCTCCACGCCGGTCACCCGCGCCCCCAGCCGCACGTCCAGCCGCTCCACCAGGGCGTCCACCAGGGCATGGACACCGCCGTCGATCCCGCGCACCGCCGAACCAGGGGGCGCGGCAGCCCGCAGCGACGCCACCGCGCGCGCGAGGGACCCGGTCCGCGCGTACGCGTCCAGCAGCCCAGGCGCGACGGCGGCGACGTCGAGCCGGTCGAGCGGCGCCGAGTGCACGCCTGCCGCGACCGGCGTGACCAGCCGGTCCGCGACCCGGGACCCGAGCCGCGACCGGGTGAACGTCCCGAGGTCGGTCGTGTCCACGAACCGCGCGGGCAGCACCCGGTCCAGCGTCCCGCGCAGCACACCCGGCCAGCCGATCGCGCGCCGCACGTCCGCTGCCCACGGCCGCGAGGGGATACCGAGCACCCCGGCGGCGGGCAGCGGGAACGCCCGCCCGGCGGCGTAGCCCCAGGCCGAGAGCCCTGCGGGTGCCTCGACGGTGAGCTCCAGCTCCTCGGCCAGCCGCTCCACCACGCCGCCGCGCACCGCGAACGACTCGGCGCCGAGGTCCAGCGGGACGTCCGGCAGGGACGCGAAGGCGCCGCCCCGGATCGGTCCGCCGGCCTGGTCGGCGGCCTCCAGCACGACGACGCGCAGCCCGCGCGCAGCGAGCGTGTGCGCGGCGACGAGCCCGCCGATCCCGGCCCCGACGACGACGGCGCCGGCCATCTCGGGCGACCCGGTCATCTCGGGTGCCGAAGAGTGAGGCTCGCAAGGGTCGTCCTCGTTGACCATGCAGTTGCTGCCAGTCGAGTCGCAATCTTGGCAGCAACTGCATGGTCAAAGATCGCCGCCCCGGCCGCCCCCGTCCAGGCCCCGGCCACCCCGGTCACAACGAGTGCACCAGCTCGACCACGCGGGTCAGCACCGTCGGGTCCGTCTCGGGCGGCACGCCGTGACCGAGGTTGACCACGTGCCCGGGCGCCGCTGACCCGCGGGCGACCACGTCGCGCACGTGCGCCTCCAGCACGTCCCAGGGTGCGGCCAGCAGGGCGGGGTCGATGTTGCCCTGCAGGGGCACGCCCGGCAGCAGGGCGGCGGCCTCGTCGAGCGGAGTCCGGTAGTCGACGCCCACCGCGTGGTCCACCAGACCCGCTGCGACCAGCACGTCGCGCATGGCGGGCAGCAGGTGCCCGGTCCCGGTGCCGAAGTGGATGGCGGGGACGCCGGCGTCCGCCACGTAGGCGAGCGCTCGCGTCGACGACGGCGCGACGCGCGACGTGTAGTCCGCGAGCGAGAGCGAACCGGCCCAGGAGTCGAAGAGCTGCACGGCGCTCGCTCCCGCCTCGACCTGCGCCCGGAGGAACGCCCCGGTGAGGTCGGCGGTCCAGGTCACGAGCGCGTCCCAGGTCGCGGGGTCGGCGTGCATCAGGGTGCGCGCGGCCAGGTGGTCGCGCGACGGCCGGCCCTCGACGAGGTATGCGGCGAGCGTGAACGGCGCCCCGCCGAACCCGAGGAGCGGCGTGGTGCCCAGCTCGGCGACGGTCAGCGCGACGGCCTCCCGGATCGGGTCGAGGGCTGCGTCGTCGAGCGTGCGGGAGGTGAGGCGGGCGACCTCGTCAGCCGTGCGGTAGGGCTGGTCCATGACGGGGCCCACCCCCGCCTTGATGTCCACGCCCACCCCGGCGAGCTTGAGCGGCACCACGATGTCGGAGAAGAAGACTGCGGCGTCCACCCCGTGCCGGCGGACGGGCTGCAGTGTGATCTCCGACGCGAGCTCTGGCCGCAGGCACGACTCGAGCATGCCCGTGCCCTTGCGCACCTCGCGGTACTCGGGGAGGGACCGGCCGGCCTGGCGCATGAACCAGACGGGCGTACGGCCAGGACGATCACCCCGGAGGGCCTGCACCAGGGGTGCGGCAGAGGTCCGCCCGTCGGCGAGCGGATGAGCAGGGGCAATCGTGGTGGACTTCACGCTTACCGATTCTGCCCTGCCGCGCCGGGGTGCATAAAGTTGGAGCACTGTGGTTCTCCTCTCCCTCACCGCCAGCCACCGCGAGCTCGACCTCGACGCGCTGGAACGCCTGTCCACGGGTTCGTCGTCAGTGGGTCGTGTCGTCGTGGGTTCGTGCGGCCCCGTCGCGGGCGCCGTGGTGATCTCGACGTGCAACCGCTTCGAGCTCTACCTCGACGTCGACGCGCCGCTGAGCGGCGACAGCGTGCGGCACGC
Source organism: Promicromonospora alba (assembly GCF_042654905.1). Classification (NCBI taxonomy): domain Bacteria; kingdom Bacillati; phylum Actinomycetota; class Actinomycetes; order Micrococcales; family Promicromonosporaceae; genus Promicromonospora; species Promicromonospora alba. The sequence continues at coordinate 750,986 of NZ_JBHSFI010000004.1, read as the reverse complement.
GACGCGGCACGTGGCCGAGCTGGTGGCGCGCTCCTCGGGTGTGACGGGCGACGTCGCCGCCCGCAGCTTCACGGTCCGCACCGGGCCGGAGGTCACCGAGCACCTGTTCGCCGTGGCGGCGGGCCTGGACGCGATGGTCGTGGGCGAGCGCGAGATCGCCGGCCAGGTGAAGCGCTCGCTCGCCGAGGCCCGCGAGCAGGAGACCACGTCCAAGACTCTCGAGCTGCTCTTCCAGACGGCGTCGCGCACCTCCAAGCGCGTCGGCACCGACACGGAGCTCGGCGCGGCGGGCCGGTCCGTCGTCGCGCTCGCGCTGGATCTCGCCGAGCGCGAGCTGCCGCCGTGGGACGGCACGCGCGCAGTGCTCATCGGCACCGGTTCGTACGCCGGCGCGTCCGTCGCCGCCCTCCGGGCGCGTGGCTGCGACGACATCCGCGTCTACTCGCAGTCAGGCCGCGCCGAGGCCTTCGCCGAGTCGCACGGCGTGCAGCCGGTGGACTCGCTCATCGAGGCACTAGCCGACGCCGACCTGGTGGTGAGCTGCAGCGGCGCTCGCGGCCGCGCGGCCGCCGCGCAGGGGGAGTCCCAGGACGAGCGGCTCAGCGCCACGGTGGCCGGCAACTTCGGCGGCTCGACGGCGCTCCCCGGCCTGGTGACCGAGAACGGCCCCGAGGCGAGCCTCGGCCACGTCCTGGACGCCGCAGCGCTGGTCCGCGCGCGGGAGCGCGCCGCCGACCGCGCCGGCGACGAGCCGGAGCCCCGGCCGCTGGTCATCCTTGACCTCGCGCTGCACCGCGACGTCGACCCGAGCGTGGCCGACGTCGAGGGCGTGCTGCTCTTCGACCTCGCCACCCTCAAGGCGCACGCCCCCGCCGTGGCGCACGACGTCGTCGCGCAGGCGCAGCGGATAGTGGACACGGCAGCCCGGCGCTTCGAGGAGACCCGGCTGGGCCGGGAGGCCGACGCCGCGGTGATCGCCCTCCTGGACGAGGCGGAGGTCCGGGTGGTCGCCGAGATCGCCGACTCGGTCGCCCGGCTCACCGCCGAGCTGGCCGCACACGGGGAGCCCGGCCCGGACGAGGCCGACGTCGACGCCATCGCCCGTGAGGTGCGCAAGCGTGTGCATGCCGAGCTGCACGACAAGATCGTCGACGTCCGGGCGAAGGCCACCGCCGCGGCGAGGGCCGCCGAGGCCGCTCTGGTCCAGGGTGCGGAGGCGCTGACGATGGAAGCGTCCGCCCACCGAGACGCCGATCCCTCTCGCCGCCGATAACGCTTCACGCGATAGCTGGCGGAACAAGCGGGACGGACCGGTTTCTAGAGTCCAATTCGGCCATCGTTACCAAACCGTAACAAGGGTGATTTTATTCACCCGGGGGTGAGGGCTAAGTTCGGTGGCTCAAGGACCGAACGCGCTCATGCGCAACGAGATGCTGGAGCAACTCTTGAAGCACGCAGCACACAAGAAGAAGACCGTATCGGCGGGTGCGCGGACCATCGCGACCGTCGCCATCGCAACGGCAGCCACGAGCATGGCCGCCCCGGCAATGGCCGCAGAGGCCTCGCCGCTCGACTCGCTCGGTGACCTCGGGACCACCACCGAGGGCCTCAAGTCGAACCTCCCCGCCCTCTCGTCGACGTCGATCGACCTGAGCGAGCTCACGAAGGCCGCGCCCGTGGCCGAGGCCGTGGTCAAGGAGCTGCCCGCCTCGATCGCCCCCACCACGGCCCTCGCGCCGAACTACGAGCCGGCCCAGTTCGTGTCGGGTGCCCTCAAGGGCGCCGCACCCCAGGTCGTCTCGAGCGTCGTGGGTGGCGTGGCCAACGGCTCCGCCGTCTCCGGCGTGACGGGTGCCGTCTCCGGTGTGACCGGTGTGACCGGCGTGACCGGCACCGCCCGGTCGGCGCTCTCGAACGTGCTCGGCGGCAACGTCGTCGGCACCGCCACGGGTGCCGTCGGTACCGCTACCGGAGTCGTCGGTGGAGTCGCGGGCGGCGCGCTGCAGGGTGACGTCGTGGGCGGCGTCGCGGGTACCGCCACCGGCGTGGCCGGCAACGTGGTCAACACCGCTACCGGTGTCGCCGGCGGGGCCGTCAACACTGCCACCAGCACGGTCGACGGCGTGCCGTCCACCGTCGCCGACGTGATCCGCAACCTGCCGAACGTCCTGGGCGGCGTGACCGCTCCGATCGCCGGCCTCACCGCCAACCTGCCGGGCGTTCTCGGTGGCGTGGGCGGCGTCGTGAACAGCGTCGTGTCGCAGGTTCCCGGCGTGGTCGCCGGCGTTCCGGGTGTCGTGGCCAAGGTCACCACCCCGGCTGCCGGTGTGGTCGAGAGCGTCGTGGGCGACGTCGCGGTCGACGGCGTCGTCAAGCCGGTCACCACCCAGGTCGTCCCGGGTGCGGTCGGCTCGGTGCAGGGCAGCGTCGTCCCGGGTGCCACCGCGGCCGTCGGCGACGTGGCGGGCTCCGTCGTCCCGGGTGCCGTCGGCGCCGTGACGGGCGACGTGGTTCCGGGCGTCGTGAACGACGTCGCGAAGCCGGTCGTCGGGGACGTCGTCCTCGGCGGCGTGGTCAAGGGTGTCGTCAAGGACAACGTGGTCGGCAACGTGGTGGAGCCCGTCGTCAAGGACACGGTTGTCGACGGCGTCGCCAAGCCGATCGTCAAGGACGTCGTCGTGGACGGCGTCGCCAAGCCCGTCGTGGACACCGTGGGCAGCGTCGCCAAGCCCGTCACGGACACCGTGAAGGGTGTCGCGGGCGGCGCCGTGACGGACACCGTCGGTGGCGTCACGGACACCGTGGACGGCCTGACCGGCGGTGCCGTGAGCGGCCTCACCGGTGGCCTGCTGGGAGGCCTCTCCTGAGCTGAGAACAAGAGGACCCCAGCCTCTTCGACCTTGACGTAGCAGGGTGGAGCGCCATTGGCGCTCCACCCTGTTTACGTTTTCCGGGACTTTGTCCAGGTTCCATTCTTCTGCCCGTTGTTATCGGATCGTTACCGATGCTCCGGCTTTTTCCGATGCGCCCCTTTTTCCTTCTATTCCCGATCCGGTAACGTCGTGGCGTCCCCGGTCCCGGGCAGTTGTCGTCGACCAGCTGGAGCAGCTCTCATGAAGCACGCCGCCGTCAAGCCTTCGTCCGTCGCCAAGACCACGGCCTCCCGCGTCGTGGCGACGATCGCGCTCGCCACTGCGGCGACCGCCGTCGCCAGCCCGGCGATGGCGCACGACGGCGGTGGCCACGACGGTCACCCCGGCCACTCCGCCGACAACGGACGTGGCTACGACGGGGGCCAGCACCGCGGCTACGGCCACGAGCAGGACGCCGGAGCCCCGCGCTCGTACGAGCCCTCCACCTACTCGGAGCCGAACTACGACGTGCCGCAGTACGGGTCCCAGCGGGGCGACTGCGACCGCGGCGCCGAGACCGACCGTGGCGCCGAGACGATGAGCCAGACCGACTCGCAGGGCCAGGACGACTGGCAGGGCGGCTGGGACGAGCAGGACCGCGGGCAGGTGCGCGAGGCGATCCGGGAGCACCTGGAAGAGGCCGCGGCGCCCGCGCCGAAGCCGGAGGACGTCGCCCCGCGGCCCACCGCCCCCGAAGCGGAGGCCGCACCCGTCGAGAAGACGGAGCCGGTGGTGGCCGAGGTTGCCGCCCCCGTGCAGGACGCCGCGCCCGACGTGTCCGCCAGCCTGGAGCCGGCGGCCGTCCAGGCGCCCGGGCAGCAGTGGCAGGGCAGGCCGACGGCGGCCGACACCGCGGGAGCCCAGCTCACCGCCTACGTCCCGTCCGAGAGCACCGCCGCCATCGAGCAGGAGGCGTCGACGCTCGCCGAGGTCACGCTGGACGCCCCGGCCCGGCTCTCCACGACCGGCGCCGAGGCGGCCGCGCTGACGGCGGCGGCCGGCGCCCTGGTGGTCGGTGGCGCGGGCTCGCTCCTGGTCGCGCGCCGGAGCCACGTCCGCGTCTGACCTGCTTTCTCGGCATGGTTCCACCTCGCCAGGGTTCTACCTCGGCGGCGTCGGGCGCCAGGTCGGTGCGTCGGTGCCCCACCGGTGTGCGGGGTGCGCGTAGTCGTCGTGGTCCGGGAGGGCCGGGCGCGCTGTGGTGACCCCGGCGTGGGTCACAGTCTCGCCGGCCGATGCCTTCGCGGCAGCCGGGTGCAGCGGGTCCCGCCCCGGCAGGTCCAGCAGCCAGGCCGCGGTACGGGCGAGCGATACCGAGACGTCGACGCCTGGCCCGTCGTCCGTACGGGTGAGCGCGTCGACGATCCCCGCTGCGAGCAGGTAGCCGGAGGCGTGGTCGAGGGCCTGGGCGGGCAACGCCCCCGGTACCCCGTCCTGGCCCTCCAGCAGGGCTATACCGCTCGCTGCCTGCACTATCGAGTCGAACCCCCGCCGGCCGGCCCACGGTCCGGTGTCGCCCCACGCGGAGACCCTGCCCGTCACGACACCGCGCGGTGCCTCGAGCCCGAGCGCCTCGACCGCACCCGGCCGATAGCCGGTGACCAGCACGTCGGCCGCGTCCAGCAGCTCCTGAGCGATACGGCGGTCGCTGCCGTCCCGGAGGTCCAGGACGGTGCTGCGCTTGCCCTGCCCCGAGTCGAGGTGCTGCCACTCGATCTCCGCGGGTGCCGGTGGGTCGACGCGCAGCACGTCGGCGCCGAGCAGGGCGAGCGTCCGTGTGGCGACGGGGCCTGCGATCACGCGGGTGAGGTCGAGCACCCGGACGCCGGCGAGGGGTGCCGCCCCACTCCGCCGGGCCTCCGCCGCGCGGCGCCGTCGTGCACCCGTGGGCTCGGCCCGCCGCGCGGTCCGTACCAGAGGGCCCGACGACGACGCCCGTCCCGGCGCCGACGTCCGCCACTCCTGCTCGGTCCGTACGCGCGCCACTATCGCGCCGCCGCCCGGTTCCGGGCCGGCCGCACGGTCCTCGAGGTCCTGCCCCGCGAGCTCGGCGAGCCGCTGGGCGAAGGCGGGGCGCCCGACGTCGTCGGGCAGGCCGACGAGGGCGGTCAGGCGGGACCGGTGGTGCGGATAGTTCGCGTGGGTGCGGACCCAGCCGTCCGAGGTGCGGAAGAAGCCGGAGAGCGGGGCGAACGCCTCCATGGGCCGTCCGTCGAGCGCGAAGACCCGGTCGGAGGCGAACGCCGTGGCGACTCTCGCTGGATCGGGGTGGACAGGGTCGGGGCGGGCGGCATCGGACGCGACCGGCCCGTTCACCCGGCGGCCGGCCCGGGCGGACGCGCGCTGGACGGCTCGGACGGCGTCGAGCGCGAGGTCGAGCACGGGCAGGTGCGCGGCGAGCCAGGGTTCCACCGCTCCATCATGAGCCGCGCCCGACCAGTTTCCGAAAACATCACCGGCCGGACAGATCTGGGAGCATGCGCGCGGATACACTCGCCGCATGGCCAAGAACCCCTCCTCCGACTTCGTGCTCCGGCCCTTCGAAGGTCTCCCCGGGGAGACCGACTGGGTGGCGATGCGTGAGATCGTCCCGTCAGCGACCGCGACGGCTCGCACCACCGCCGAGTACGGCTCGCGCGACGTTACGATCGTGACGCTGCTTCCGGGGGCGTGGACCGCTCTGCACCGTGCCGACGGCGCGATCCTGCTCGCCGTGCAGGGGATCCTGAGCACCGGCGACGTGAGCCGCGACCTCGCGGCGGCCCTCCTCGAGGCGCTGGAGCTGGAGCCGGGTACGGCGGTCGAGTCGGGCGAGCTGCCGGGTGAGGGCCCGCGCCTGCAGGACGTGCTCGACCTGAGCGTCCCGTTCGAGGTCACCGTGCACGAGACGTTCGACTTCTGGCTCGACCCGAGCGCCGAGGTCACCCCGGAGCTCAAGGAGAGCCTGGAGGACGCCGCCGACGGCGCGATCCCTACGGTCAAGGTGTCCTCGGTCGAGTCGGCCTACTGGTGCAGCATGACGCGCGAGTTCCTGCGCTGGGCACGTCCCGAACCGGAGGACGACCTGATCGACGCGCTCTCCCGTCTGCACGCAAAGCGTGAGTCAGGGCTTGCGGGTGGGAAGTTCGTGGGAGCGTTTCGCGCGTCAGGCCTGGTCGTACCCGTCTGGGAGCTGCCGAAGGGCACCGAGGCGGCTGATCTGGAGGGCCCCGCGACGGAGCTCGGCGAGAAGCTCGCGAAAGCACTTTCCATCAAGGAGCCGCTTGATGCGAACGAGCGACGCGCCAGAGCAGGTATCGTCTCCCGGCAGGTCACCCTGCGTTAGTCCGGACCCCCTGGCCGGTCGTTCGCGAGCGGCCCGGAACGCGTCGGCAGTCACCGAGGATCGCCACGAGCGGTCCAGGTTTCGGCAACTAGCGGACCAAGGGAGTAGGATTCCAGGGGTAAACCTTTGCACTCACCAAGCAAAGGACTATCCGGTCACCCACCAAGGCAAATCGACGCTTCAGGCAGGACAGGTGTGAACGCTCTCCCGGTCGCGAAGACCACGCGTCCCGGCAATGCTCAGGCAGGTAAGAACGTCCAGCGGGTGGCGGCGGTCATCCCCGCCAAGGACGAGGCCGAGCGCATTGCCGCGACCGTGCGCTCTGCGCGCGCGATCCCTCATGTCGACCTCGTGCTCGTGGTCGACGACGGCTCCGAGGACGACACGCAGCACGTTGCTCGTGCCGCCGGCGCCGTCGTCGTGCGCCACTCGCACAATCGCGGCAAGGCCGCCGCGATGGAGACGGGTGCCGCAGTCGTCGCGATGCGCGACGCGGACGGTCGCCCGCCGCGCCTGCTCATGTTCATCGACGGCGACCTCGGCGACACCGCCGTGAACACGGCACCGCTGGTCCGTCCGGTTCGCGAGGGCGTGGCCGATCTCGCGATCGCCCTGCTGCCCAAGCAGGCCGGCGCGGGCGGGCGCGGCATAGTCGTCGGCGCGGCCCGCCGGGCGATCGAGGCGATGACGGGCTGGAGCCCGTCGCAGCCGCTGTCCGGCATGCGCTGCCTCACCCGTGAGGCCTTCGAGGCGGCCACCCCGCTGGCGCGTGGCTGGGGTGTCGAGACGGGCATGACCATCGACCTGCTGCGCAAGGGGTATGTCGCCGTGGAGGTGCCCTGTGATCTCAAGCACCGCGCCTCGACGAACGACCTCAAGGGACAGATCCACCGGGCCGCGCAGTACCGCGACGTCCTGCTGGCCGTGAACGCGCGCAAGATGCGCGGCGCGGTGGACGCGGTGCGGCACGCGGGCTCGAACGTCCGCAGCTGATGCGCGGGCGCCACCGCGCGTGCCCCGTACCCTGATCCCATGGGGTGGCAGGTCTGGCTAGGGATTGCCGCGATCAGCGTCGCCGTGCTGGCACTTGCCGTCGCCATCGGCGTCTGGACGCAGCAGGCACGGATGCGGCGCCGCGACCCGCACCGGGCGACGCCGCAGAGCGTGCAGGCCGCACCGCAGCTCGCGGTGATCGTGAACCCTTCCAAGCAGGGCGCGAGCGGCCTGGCGCTCGAGGTTCGCGCCCACTGCAGGGCCCACGGTCTTCCGGAACCGCTCTGGTACGAGACGACGGTGGAGGACCCCGGCAAGGGCCAGGCCCGGCAGGCGCTCGACGACGGCGCCGACATAGTCGTCGCCGCGGGCGGTGACGGGACGGTCCGGGCCGTCGCCGAGACCATGGTCGCCTCCGGCAAGCCGATGGGTGTCCTGCCCGTCGGCACCGGCAACCTCCTGGCCCGGAACCTCGAGCTGCCGCTGACGAACGTCGACCATGCCCTCGACGTGATCGTGCACGGCCGCTCGCGCCCCATCGACGTCGGCTGGCTGCGGGTGACCGAGTTCGCGGAGGCGCCGCGTAACGGCGACCATCCCAACCAGCCCGACCACGAGCCCGACACGGAGCGCGAGCACATCTTCCTGGTGATCGCCGGCCTCGGGTTCGACGCGGCGATGGTCGCCACAGCGGACGCGGACCTGAAGAAGCGGGTGGGCTGGGTCGCCTACTTCGTGGCCGGGCTCTCGCACCTGCAGGCCCGGCGGATGCGCGCCACCCTGCAGCTCGACGACAGCCCGCCGGTCGAGGCCCGCGCCCGGTCGATCATGGTCGGCAACTGCGGCCTGCTCCCCGGCGGCGTCACCCTGCTGCCGGACGCCGTGCTCGACGACGGGGTGCTCGACGTGGCCGCCGTCGACGTCCGTGGTGGGGTGTTCGGGTGGGCCCAGCTGACGTTCGAGATCGCCATGCAGGGTGTGGGGGTGCGCAACGACCTGCCGGAGAAGCTGGGCCGCATCGACCACACCAAGGCGCGCCGGGCGCGGATCCGCGTGCCGGCGGGCGAGGAGGCCCAGGTCGACGGTGACCCGCTCGGGCGGGCGGTCGAGATCGACGTCCACGTCCAGGCGGGTGCCCTGCTGGTCCGAGCACCGTGACCGCTCGGGCCGTCCGTCAACCGTCCGTCAACGCGCCGGAACTGAGCGGCTCGAAGGAATCTCCTTGATCTGCGGGGTGGAGCGTGCGGCGCCGATCACGGCCAGGCCGATCAGGGGCAGCGCCGCGAAGAGCTCGAAGGTGGCGATCCGCATGCCGTAGTCGTTGATGAGTGCGCCGCCGACAGCGGCGACGATCAGGCTCGTCAGCAACGGACGAAGAACTGGCCATGCTCGCTCGGTACGGGTCAGCCATCCCGCCTGGAAGCGAGGCCAGAAGGTGCGCCCGCGCCACAGCAGGAGCCCAAGAGCAACCAGGATCGCCAGCGTGAGCCAGCTCAGGGGATCGGTCCAGAGCGACCGGGCAGCGTAGCCCCCCTTGCGCAGCACGGTCTGCATCGCGGTCCCGTCCAGCACCGACTGGAAGAAGGCGCCGAGGTGCGACCGCTGTTCTGCGGGCCCCAGCCAGTCCAGGAAGCCGATCAGTACGACGAGGAGCACACCCGACCCGCCGACGACGGCGAAGCGTTGCCAGGTGACCCTCGCGCCCGCCACGCCCATGACGAGCACCGCGAAGGTGGGCACGAGTACGAGCCCCCCACCGACGTCCGCTCCGAACTGGGGCAGGAGGTCGATCAGAAGCGTGACCGCACCCACCGAGACGGTGGCGATGATGGCCCACACCCGTCCGAAGCGGCGCTTGACCAGTGTTGCCAGGCAGGCCGCGAAGACCAGCGCGGCCGCCGCGTACACGGAGTACGTCGGGTTGCCGAACCCGTAGTACCGGCCGCCGAGCGTCGGGGCGGCACCCAGGGGGCTTCCCCGGTGCAGCGGTGTGCCGAGCACCGCATCGACCGTGAGCAGCACGAACGTGATGCCTGCGATGATCGCCGGGGCTGCCCAGACCCTGTTCCTGGGTGCGAGGGCGGCGGTGCACGCGACCAGAGCGGTGCTGCCCACCAGTGCCGTCCACATGGGGAGCTCGGTGGCTGCCGGGTTCCACCAGGACCAGGTGGTCATCAGGAACAGAGCTGCCGGGACCGATGCCGCCACGGTCAGGATGCCCGCCGTCGCGCGTGAGGCGCGGCGCGCGAGGACCACGCGACCCCGCTGCCGCAGACGTGGTAGCCCAACAGTGATCATGGCGAAGGCGCCCAGAGCGAGGAACAGGACGCTGGTGGTGACGACGCCCGTGAGCGGCCGCAGCGTGTGGTCCCGCTCGGTCAGGCTGACGAGCTCGGCGACGCTCTCCGCGGTGTCCGCGGTCCGCGCTCCGCTCTGCGTCAGCGGCGACCCGGTGAACTCCGCCGGAGCGGGGATGCCGGCGGCGCTCGTGAGTGTGATCGGCAGGTCGAGCACACGGAACACCCCTACCCACCGGGTGCCGGGCGTCGAGAGGTACTGCCCGGCTTCGCCGGGCTCAGGAGCGGACACGGCGACGCCGAGACTGCTTCGTCCCGGGGCGGGACCGCCGACATCGACGGACAGCACCTGTGCGCTCTCGGGGGCGGCGGCGGAGATCCGGGAGACCATGTCGTCCACGGCTCGGACGTCGGACGCCCGCTCGTTGTCCGCAGCCGGGCCGGGCGGTGTCACTGACGACGCCGGGTCGTCCTGATCGGGCATGTCGTGCGGCGCGGACCCGGCGTCGACAACGGTCAACGGGCAGGAGAAGGCCGCGACCGGGTCGCGTAGCGCTTGCTCGATCGTCAGATAGCGAGAGACCGTTCCGGACGTGTCCGCGAGGACGAGCGCGGCACCGGGGCCGATGGCCGTGGCGCACTTCTCCGAGTCGGCGAAGGCGTCGCCGAGCGTGCCGAGCTGCGGCCTGAAGACCGACCTCTGCTGCAGCGACTGGAGGAAGCTCCAGCCCACGACCTCTGCCGGGCCTGATGCCCCTGTGGTGCCGTGCTCGTCGGCGTCCTCAGCCGTGCCGTCGGCCGGTTCGACGGCCCAGTCCGCGCACCGGTACTCCTTGTCCGCGCCGGAACCCACGGTGCTGCCGGTCAGGACCGTCTGGCCGGAGGACAGCCCGAGCCAGCCGGCCGACGCGCACAGGCTGTTGCTGCCAGCCGTCGTCGGGGTCGCGCCCGCCGCTCCCGCACCGGCGTCCAGCATCTCCCACAGGTGAGGCGTCGTCTCCGGGTCGACGTCCTGCCAGCGAAGCCCGGACGTGCCGATCAGGACGACCGGTCGGTCACGGCTGAGGAGCTTCTGGCTGTCGGTGGTCACGCTTCCGGCCTCGACCGTGCCGGACGGCAGGAGATATGCCGTCATGAGCCCGAGAATCATCAGGCCGGCAGCGGACGCTGCGATGCGGGTCAGAGCTCGACGTCCCCACAACAGTCCGACGATCGTCGCCAGGGCGACGGTGATCGTCGCGGCGAGAGCGTAGAGGTGAATCACTTGACAAGCCTACGTGGCACCGGGCGGATGAAATCGTTGGAACGGTGACGGCTTGGTCACGCTGTGTGCACGTGTCGTCGCGAAACCGTGAGTCGTGAATCGAAGCCGTGCCCGGCCTCACTGCGGGGCAGGGGGAACTCGAGGGGTGTCTTTGTAGCCGGGCGCCGCGACACAGCCGACGCCGTACATCTGGTCGACAAGGGCGAGTGTGGACCTGCCGAGCTGAAGGAATGTGGAACCTTGCTTGGTGGAGACAAAGCGCCCACCCTTGCGAGAGAACAGGGTCACCCCCAGTTTCCGCTCGACACCGTTGAGGTGATTGCTCACGGCTGACACAGAGAGACCGAGAGCCTCTGCTGCTGCGGTGACGGTGCCGAATCGATCGATGGCAACGATTGATCGAATCTGCGGAATGGAAGGCATCTGCGTCACCTGTAACCGTTCTGGGGTGTCGAGCAACCTAACACGTCGAATGGTCGGTATACAGGTTCTCAAGGGTGAAATTTGCGTTATCTTTGAAGTTGCGAGGGCGTATCTTATCAGAATCAATAGTTCTTGTATAGTTCTGAAGGATGTTTCCACGGATCGTGGAACCTTCTGGGCATTGGTCGACTTTCATCCGTACGCCTCCTAGGGTCCAGGCGGGCAGGGCGTGGTGCCCTGCTCAGGACAAGGGGAGGTAGAGCTATGAGCCGATGGCTGCGCAGCTTGCTGGTGGGGATGGCGGTCACCGCGGGGCTGGTGGGTGCTGGAACCGGTGCACAGGCGCTCCAGAACTGGGGAACGATCAACGCCTACGACAGCAACAACGTCCGTCTGGGCAGTGCGTACGGTACGGCGTACTTCGACGACAATTCCGGCGACAAGTGGTTCTTCAAGTCGCACTACACCGATCGCCGGGACAACGGAAACGGGGTCTACACGAACACGGCGTGGTACTTCAACGGCAGCTTCTGCTACCCGGCCGGCGAGGGCAGCGTGGGCTGCTCCTCAGGCTGGTACGGGGACGGGTCCACCAACACGGCGGTGACCAGCGCCACGAAGACGGGCTACTCCGGCAAGCTGCTCAAGGGAACGGCTGAATCGATTCGTGGCGGTATCAAGATCTGCCAGTCAGACTCATTCGCTGACACCTGCAGCGGTCAGACCTTCAGGGGTATGAGCTACCGCTGAGACGAGTTCGCGAGATCGGGCCCATCGGTGCAGACGCGCCGATGGGCCCTTGCCGAGGAGGGGGAGCGATGATCGCTGTCGAGGGTGTTTCACTCAAGCGGGGAAGGCGCCGCGTGCTGGAGTCGGCAACTGCCACGTTCGACTCGCGAACGACCGTGGTGATGGGCAGGAACGGGTCGGGGAAATCGTCTCTGCTGCAGGCCATCGTGGGCATATTGCCTTATTCGGGAAATATTGAGGTAGAGGGAATCGGCGTGCAGGGGACAAACGCCTCCCGGCTCGCAAGCGCTGTCGGCTACGCACCCCAGTCCATTCGTTGGCCCCGGGGGATGACGGTGGCCGACGTCGTGGCACTCGCGGCCCAGTTGCGTGGGGTGCCCAGGAACCGGGTTCGCTCGGAGGCCGATCGCTGTCTCGAGATGACCGGGATCCTTGATATCCGGTCGCATCGGGTCGCGCGTCTCTCTGGTGGGCAGCACCGTCGGCTGACGGTGGCTCAAGCCCTCGTTCATCGGCCTCAGGTGCTCGTTCTGGACGAACCGACCGCAGAGGCAGACCCAGTATTCTCTGACGACTTCGCAACACTCGTGCGGGAGCTCGACGCGACATCGATCATCGCGAGCACGAACTCCGTGGAAGACGCGATTCGCTGGGGCGGCGTCATCTATCGGCTGAGCGACGGCGCGATCGTCCGCACCCAGTTCGGGGGGAGTGGCGAGCCGAACGAGGAGATGGCCGCCCTGCGTCGGGAGCTCGGGGTCAGGGCATGAGTCTCCTGATTAGTCACCGCGTGTGGGCGCCGTCACTGCTGGTTGTCCCGGCCGCGCTGGTGCTCACCTTTCTTCTCCTTCAGCAGGACGCGGAGCTCTGGCTCGCAGACGCCGGCTGGGCCTGGGTCAACTGGTCGACACAAGCACTCGTGCTCGCACCGCTGCTCGGCGCGGCCACCGCATGGTCGACAGCCGAGGTGACTGCCCACGGACGTCGTGACTGGACCGCGTCGACGGTTCGAGGGCAGGTCTACACGGTGCTGCCGCTCGTGGCAGGTGTTGCCACCGGACTCGCGGTGCTGCTCCTGACCGCGGCGGTCGTCGCGGTGCTGCGAGACGGTGCGGGCGACGACATGAACTGGTTCCTGCCGGCCCTGGCCACCGCACTGTCCTCCACGGTCACCTGTGTCGCTCTTGGCGCGATCGTCGCCAGGATCTGGCCGCGCCAGCTGGTCGCCGGATTCGTCCTGGTGCTGGAGTGGGCAGTCTCGGCCGGGTTGGCCGACACCTTCGGTATGGGAGGTCTGCTGGGCCTCGACGGAGCATCGATTCCGCTCGTCGGCTACGAGTTCCGGCTCGATCTCCTGGCGAACAGAGCAATGGTCGCCCTGTTGCTGCTGGGGCTCGCCGTCGTGGTCGTCGCACCGCGGCGCTGGTCCGCTCGATCGGTCGCGCGGCGCGGCCTGGCTCTCGGCCTGGCGCTCGCGGTGCCCTTTGTCGTGTACGGGCCTGGCCTGCTCGCGGACACACCTGACGTACAGAGCGACCCGACCGCGACGGCATCGGAGTGCCTGGACGCGGTGGACGGCGGCGTGAGGGTATGTGTTCTGCCCGGCGGAGAGAGGTCTCTGCCGGATCTGGTGCGTAGCTTCGGTGACCTGGAAGCGGCTCGGGCGGAGCTGGGGCTCGCCCCGGTGGGCGAGTTCCGGCAGCGAACTCCCGGTGAACATTTCCGCAGGCTGGACGGAAGGATCGACCTCGAACCGGACGAACGAGTGAGCACGTTCGAAGTACCGATGACCGGCAGTGCTGCCCTTTCTGCCGCTGTCTCGCTCACCGTGCAGCCCGAGTGCGCTGACGGACGAGAAGAGGACGACCCCGAGCACTGGGTGGAGATGCTGGTGGTCCTCGGCTGGTGGACCGCCACGTCCATCGCTGACAGCCCGGAGGTGAACGAGTACGTCCTTCCGGGCGATCCGATCATCGCGAGGTTCAAGGAGCTGGACGCCGAGGCGCGAGCGGACTACCTCCGTGCGGCACTTACCGCCGTCGGCACCTGTGACCTGTCGGACGTGCCTCTGCTCCGGACATCGTGATCCGCGTCGTGCGCGCCGCTGGCGGCGCGGCAGCTCTCGGCCTGTTCGGGTGCGCGATGGTCACCGAGCTTCTCCTCGGCGAGCAGCAGCTGTCCTGGCCAGGTGCGATGGAGCCGGTACCGGTGAGCGCCGTGGCAGGTCTCCTGAGCTCTGCCGGCGTGCTGATCACCTCATGGCCTGTGCTCCACTGGAGCGCTTGGCGACCGGTGGTGCCCGCCTGGCGCATCGACCTCGCGCTGCTGCTCGGATCCGCAGGTGTCCATGTCGCCTTGGGAGTGGTGCTCCAATCCATCTCGGAACGTGCCGTGCTGTGGGGCTGGCTGGCGATCGCGGGCCTGGCCTTGCTCGGCCTGGCAGCCACGGGACGAGCGCTCGGGGGGTTGGCGGCTGCCGGAGTCGGAGTCATGGGGCTTGCGTTGCTGCCGATGGCGTCCGGACCGGGCATCGGCCGGCTCCTCCGCGTCCAGGAGTGGTTCTCGCCGCTCGTCCGGCAGGAGGCGCAGTGGTTCTGCGTGGGTCTCTTCGCTCTCGGCATCGCCTGTGCACTCCTCAGGATCCTCGGGCGTGGGAGACACCTGATGGCGAGTCGGGGATCTGATGCCGGACCGGCCGCCCCTGCCCCGATAGGCTCACCCCTGTGATCGATCTCCGACTTCTGCGCGACAACCCTGACGTAGTCCGCGCGAGCCAGGTGGCCCGCGGCGACGACCCCGACCTCGTGGACGTGGTGCTCGACGCCGACGCGCGCCGCCGCTCGTCCCTGTCGGAGTTCGAGAACCTGCGCGCCGAGCAGAAGTCCCTGGGCAAGCAGGTGGCCCAGGCGCAGGGCGACGAGAAGCAGGCCCTGCTGGCGCGCACCAAGCAGCTCGCCCAGGACGTCAAGCAGCACCAGGCGACGGCCACGGAGGCCGAGCAGGAGCTCGACCGCGTGCTGTACTCGATCGCCAACGTGATCGAGGGTGCGCCGGCCGGCGGCGAGGAGGACTTCGTCGAGCTCAAGCAGGTGGGTCGGCGTCGCGACTTCGCGGCAGAGGGCTTCGAGCCCAAGGACCACCTGGAGCTGGGCGAGGGCCTGCGCGCCATCGACACCAAGCGCGGGGCCAAGGTGTCCGGTGCGCGGTTCTACTTCCTCACCGGCATCGGCGCGCGCCTGGAGCTGGCGTTGCTGAACATGGCGATGGACCAGGCGGTGCAGGAGGGCTTCACGCCCATGATCACGCCGACCCTCGTCAAGCCCGAGACCATGCAGGGCACGGGCTTCCTTGGCGCGCACGCCGACGAGATCTACCGCCTCGAGAAGGACGACCTGTACCTCGTCGGCACCTCGGAGGTGGCCCTCGCCGGCTACCACAGCGACGAGATAGTCGACCTGTCCGACGGGCCGATGCGGTACGCCGGCTGGAGCGCCTGCTACCGCCGCGAGGCGGGTTCGGCGGGCCGCGACACGCGCGGCATCATTCGCGTGCACCAGTTCCACAAGGTCGAGATGTTCAGCTACTGCGCCCCCGAGGACGCCGAGGCGGAGCACCAGCGCCTGCTGGGCTGGGAAGAGGCCATGATGGCCAAGGTCGAGCTGCCCTACCGCGTCATCGACACGGCCGCGGGCGACCTCGGCTCCTCGGCGGCCCGGAAGTTCGACTGCGAGGCGTGGCTGCCCACCCAGGAGCGCTGGCTGGAGCTCACGTCGACGTCCAACTGCACGACGTTCCAGGCCCGCCGCCTGGGCGTGCGCGAGCGCACCGAGGACGGGTCCACCCGGAACGTGGCGACGCTGAACGGCACGCTGGGCACCACACGCTGGATCGTCGCCATCCTGGAGAACCACCAGCAGCCGGACGGCTCGGTCTACGTCCCGGAGGCCCTGCGTCCCTACCTGGGCGGCCTGGAGCTCCTGGAGCCCACCAAGTAGCCCAAGTAGCCCACCAAGCGAACCGGCAGGTCTTCCGTCCCTGGTCGGTTGGTGTTCACGTTCCGGTCGGTAGGCTGCGGGTGTGCCCAGCGACAGCGACCGAATGCTCGTAGCCCTCGACATCGACGGCACGCTCGTCACCTATGACGAAGTGCTGTCCGATGCCGCGCGGGACGCCGTCGCCGCCGTGCGCGCGGCCGGGCACCACGTGGTGCTCGCCTCGGGCCGGTCGCTCATCGCGATGACGCCTATCGCGGCGGAGCTGAAGATCGAGGAGTCCTGGATCGTCGCGTCGAACGGCGCCGTGACCGCGCGTCTCGACCCGTCCGCCGACATGGGCTACACCCTGGAACGGGTGGAGACGTTCGACCCGCAGCCGGTGCTCCGCATGCTCAAGGAGGAGCTCCCGCACGCGCGCTACGCGGTCGAGGACGTCGGCGTGGGCTTCCGGATGACCGAGCTCTTCCCCGACGGGGAGCTCAACGGTGAGCACCGCGTCGTCGACTTCGAGGAGCTGTGGGCGGGGCACGTCACCCGGGTGGTTGTGCGCAGTCCCGGAGAGACCAGTGCGGAGTTCCACGAGATCGCCGCGCGCCTCGGGTTCGACGACGTGACCTACGCCGTCGGCTGGTCCGCGTGGATGGACATCGCGCCCCAGGGAGTGACCAAGGCGTCCGCCCTGGAGCAGGTACGCAAGGAGCTCGGCGTGGCGGCCGGGAACACGGTCGCCGTGGGCGACGGAAGCAACGACATCGATATGCTGCGCTGGGCGGCTCGAGGCGTGGCCATGGGTCATGCGGCGGAAGCGGTCCGGGCGGCAGCGAACGAAGTGACGGCATCGATCGAGGACGACGGTGTTGTGAAAGTGCTCAGATCCCTACTTTGATGGTAAAAATAGCCAACTGCTAGTGCCACGGGTGAAAGTTATCCGTGCAAAGGTATGGATCACTGACCGAAAGCCTGTACATTTGGGCGCGATCCGTCGAGAGTGTGACGGCGCTCACGGTGCCATGGGGGTACGTGATGATCCTGGACGACCAGCCGGTGTCCATGCGAGTGCGCAACGACGCGCCTCATCTGGTCGCTCTCGACATCGACGGGACCCTGTTGGTCACCGGGCAGCGGGTGCCCGAGCCGACGGTTCTGGCCGTGCAGCTGGTCCGTGGCCGGAAGCATCACGTGGTCCTGGCGTCTGGCCGGTCGTTGACGGGAATCCTGCCCGTGGCCAAGCAGCTGGGGATCACCGACGGGTGGGTCGTCGCCTCCAACGGAGCCGTCACGGCACGCCTGTGCGACACCTGCGCCGGCGGCTACATGCTCGAGGACGTCCTCACGTTCGACGTCGGACCGGTGGCGCAGATGGCGCTCAGCCGGTTCCCGGACGTGCAGATCGGCGTCGAGGAGATCGGCGTCGGCTACCGCGTCAACCGGACCTTCGAGCCGCACGAGGTCAACGGCGCGCAGCGCGTGGTCCCGGTGAGCGAGCTGGGCGGGCTGCCCGCGTCACGCGCGATCCTGCGCGGCCCGGACGTCCTGGACCTGCTCGATCCGTTGCGCCGGCACGGCGTCACCGCCACACAGGCCGGTCCGGACTGGATCGACGTGACACCTCGGCACCTGAGCAAGGCGACGTCGCTGGAGACCATCCGCGCCACGCTCGGTGTCCCGCAGCACAACACGTTCGCCGTCGGGGACGGCATCAACGACATCGAGATGCTGACCTGGGCCGCTCGCGCCGTGGCGATGGGGCACGCGCCCGAAGCGGTGAAGGCGATCGCTCACGAGACGGTGGGCGACATCTCGCAGCACGGCGTGATCCAGGCCCTCAAGACCCTGCTCTGACGACGCATTCGCCGAAGTAGAGCGCCTGTCCGAATCTCCCCCGTGTCACCAGGGAGAATCGGACAGGCGCTCTACTTCGGCGGACGCGACGTCAGTCGCGCGCCGTGAGGATCAGCGGGCCGTCCTCCGTGATCGCGATCGTGTGCTCCGAGTGCGCCCCGCGGGACCCGTCCTTCGACCGCAGCGTCCAGCCGTCGGGGTCGGTGAAGATCTCGTCGGTCGTCTCGAGGAACCACGGCTCGACGGCGATGACGAGGCCCGGCTTGAGCGGGAACCCACGGCCGGCGCGCCCGTTGTTCGGCACGTGCGGGTCGCCGTGCATGGTGCGGCCTACGCCGTGCCCGCCGAAGTCCGTGTTGATCGAGTAGCCGGCGGCGTGCGCCACCTCGGCGATCGCGGCGGAGATGTCGCCGATCTTCTTGCCCGGCTGCGCGGCGGCGATGCCCGCCTCCAGCGCGACCTCGGTGGTGCGGATCAGCTTCGAGTCGGCCTCGGCGCGGCCGGGGGCGGGCGTGCCCACGACGATCGACAGCGCGGAGTCGGAGACCCAGCCGTTCACGGACGCCGCGAAGTCGATGGACAGCAGGTCGCCGTCCTTGAGCCGGTAGTCGAACGGCAGGCCGTGCAGTACGGCGTCGTTCACCGACGTGCAGATGGTCTTGCCGAACGGCATGGCGCCGAAGGACGGGTGGTAGTCGATGTAGCACGACTCCGCACCCTGGTCGCGGATCATCTTGTGCGCGATCTCGTCCAGCTCGAGCAGGTTCACGCCCACCCCCGCGGCCTCGCGGACGGCGAGCAGCACGTCCGCGACGAAGCGTCCCGCCGGGCGCATCTCCTCGATCTCCCGCGGCGTCCTCAGCTCGATCATGTCCGTCCTTCCGTAGGTGCACCAGGGATCTGGCGGCACAAGCCTACGTCCCAGCGGGAACCGCCGATCTGGCGAGCGCTTCGTCCCGTTGCGCGAAGGCGACCTCGGGTTTCACCCGCCTTGGGCCGATCGGGCGATTGCAACGGTTTCGTAATGCAAGGCGGTGCTGTATGGGCTTGCATTGGATCGTGAACCACGGTTGCGTGGAGGAAGGGCAACCTGGCAGTCTGCCGGTCCGTCCCCGCACGTCAGAGGGTTCTCAGCCCACGAAGCAGTGGAGGAGTACGAGATGACTATCCGGATGGCTTCCAAGCGCCGAGCGGTCGCCCTAGCGGCGACCGGCGCGAGCCTGGCCCTGATCCTGTCGGCCTGTGCCGATACAGATGACGGTGGAGACGGCGGTGGCGGAGGCGGCGAGGCGGAATCCTTCGAGATCGACTGCGCCGCCTACGACGAGTTCGGTGAGCTCGACGGCAAGACGGTCTCCGTCTACACGACGATCGTCGAGCCGGAGGCGGAGACCCAGGAGGCCTCCTACGACCCGTTCGAGGAGTGCACGGGAATCACCATCGAGTACGAGCCCTCGCGCGAGATGGAGGCGCAGCTTCCCGTGCGCGTCCAGGCCGGCAACCCGCCGGACATCGCGATCCTGCCGCAGCCGGGTCTGCTGCAGACCCTGGTGCGCCAGTACGACGCCGTCCTGCCCGCCCCGGAGCAGGTCGAGGCAAACGTCGACGAGGGCTGGGCTCCGGAGTGGAAGGAGTACGGCACGGTTGACGGCACGTTCTACGCCGCACCGCTGGGCTCCAACGTGAAGTCCTACGTCTGGTACTCGCCGTCCATGTTCGAGGAGGCGGGCTACGAGGTCCCGGAGACCTGGGACGACATGATGGCGCTCACCGAAGAGATCGCCGCGAACAACGAGGGCGCCACGCGGCCCTGGTGCGCGGGTGTCGAGTCCGGTGACGCCACCGGGTGGCCGGCCACCGACTGGATCGAGGACGTGGTGCTCCGCACTGCCGGTCCTGACGTCTACGACCAGTGGTACAAGCACGAGATCCCGTTCAACGACCCGCAGATCGTCGATGCCTTCGACACGGCCGGCGAGATCCTCAAGAACCCGGACCACGTGAACGGTGGCCTGGGCGAGGTCGACTCCATCGCCTCGGCGTCCTGGACGGATGCCGGCTTCCAGATCCTGGAAGGCAACTGCTGGATGCACCGCGCGGCGAACTTCTACCAGACGCAGTGGCCCGAGGGCACCGAGGTGGCGCCCGACGGCGACGTCTACGCCTTCTACCTGCCGGCCGAGACCACCGAGGAGCGCCCGACCCTGGTGGCCGGCGAGTTCATCGGTGCATTCGCCGACCGTCCCGAGGTGCAGGCGTTCCAGACCTACCTGTCCAGCTCCGACTGGGCCAACGCCAAGGCGGCGGCCACCCCCGCCGGTGGCTGGGTGAGCGCCAACAACGGCCTGGACCAGGAGCTGCTCGCCACGGACTTCGACCGGCTCTCGGCCGAGATCCTCGCCGACCCTGCCACGGTGGCGCGGTTCGACGCCTCCGACCTGATGCCGTCCGAGGTCGGTGCCGGCTCGTTCTGGGCCGAGATCACCGAGTGGTTCGCCTCTGACCGCAGCAGCCAGGAGGTCACGGACAACATCGAGAACTCCTGGCCGTCGAACTGACGCCCGCCTCTCGCATATGACGCGCGGAGGCGTGGGACCTGAGTCCCACGCCTCCGCCGTCCTAGGCTGAGGGCGGGACCAGTCAAGGACGACCGGACCAGGACAGCGACAGGAGATAGCCATGGACTGGCTGCTGCATGCCGGGGACGACCCGGTACACAAAATTTTGCTGATGCTCATCGCGATCGCGCTCTTCGTCGTGGTGATGGCCCTGATCCTCTTCGTGGTGGACCGACGACGGAACCCGTCGAAGTGGTTCGTCGCAGCCGGATTCGTGGGCCCCGCGCTGGTGCTCCTCGCGGTCGGTCTCCTCTATCCGGCCGGTGGGACGATTGTGAACTCGTTCCAGAACAAGACCGGTTCCGAGTTCGTCGGCTTCGACAACTACGCCCGCGCGTTCACTGAGCCGGCGTTCCTGCTCGTCCTGGGGAACACCGCCCTGTGGGTGCTGGTAGCGCCGTTCGTGGCCACGTTCATCGGTCTGGTCTACGCGGTGGTGGTGGACCACAGCCGGTTCGAGAAGTTCGCGAAGGCGCTCGTCTTCCTGCCCATGGCCATCTCGATGGTGGGCGCGAGCATCATCTGGAAGTTCGTCTATGAGTACAGGCCCGAGGGTGTGGACCAGACGGGCCTGCTCAACCAGCTCCTGGTGTGGGTCGGCGGCACGCCGACGCAGTTCCTGCTGGAGCGTCCGGGCAACACGCTCCTGCTCATGGTGGTGCTCATCTGGATCCAGACCGGCTTCTCGATGACGCTGCTCTCGGCCTCCATCCGTGCGATCCCTACGGACATCGTCGAGGCGGCGCGCCTGGACGGACTGTCAGGTCTCGGCATGTTCTGGCGCATCACGATCCCGAGCATCCGCCCGGCGCTCGTCGTCGTGCTGACCACGATCGCCATGACCACGCTCAAGGCCTTCGACATCGTCCGCACCATGACCGCCGGCCGGTACGGCACCTCGGTCGTGGCCAACGAGTTCTACGAGCAGAGCTTCCGACAGCTCAACCCCGGCATGGGCGCTGCTCTCGCCGTCCTGCTCTTCGTCATCGTCATCCCGGTGATCATCTACAACGTGCGCCAGATGCGCCTGGCTGAGGAGGTCCGATGAGTACCACTCAGCCGGCCGTCACGCCGAGGGTGACCCCTCCGGTGTCGGACGTCAGCGAACGGGCGCGCAGGGCGAAGAAGTCGCTCACCTCCCCGTGGGCGAGCGCGATCGCCCTCATCATCGCGATCATCTGGACCGTGCCGACCGTGGGGCTGCTGGTCACCTCGTTCCGGCCCGAGCTCGATATCCGGACCAGCGGCTGGTGGACGGTCTTCGGCGACGCGCTCGCGGGCGAGGGCGTGTTCTCGCTGCGCAACTACGAGACAGCGCTGTTCGGCAGCTCGACCAACCTGATCAGCTACTTCGTGAACTCGTTCGTGATCACGCTGCCCGCCGTGTTCATCCCGATCACCGTCGCGCTCCTGGCGGCGTACGCGTTCGCGTGGATCGACTTCAAGGGCCGCGACATCCTGTTCGTGGCGGTGTTCGCGCTGCAGGTCGTGCCCATCCAGATCACGCTCATCCCGTTGCTGTCTGCCTACGTGGGCGCGGGGATCAGCGGCTCGTTCTGGACCATCTGGCTGTCGCACTCGATGTTCGCGCTGCCGCTGGCGATCTTCCTGCTGCACAACTTCATGAAGGACATCCCCGCCTCGCTGGTCGAGGCAGCGCGGGTGGACGGCGCGGGGCACGTGAAGATCTTCTTCTCGGTGATGCTGCCGCTGCTCACACCGGCGATCGCGGCGTTCGGGATCTTCCAGTTCCTGTGGGTGTGGAACGACCTGCTCGTCGCCCTGGTGATGGGTAGCCCCAACACGTTCCCCCTGACGGTGCGCATCGCCGAGATGGCGGGCTCACGTGGTGGCGACTGGCACGTGCTGTCGGCTGGTGCGTTCATCGCGATCGTCGTCCCGCTGTTCGTGTTCCTCTCGCTGCAGCGTTACTTCGTCCGGGGCATGCTGGCGGGTTCGGTCAAGGGCTGATCCCGGGTTCCGCGAAGTAGAGCGCCTGTCCGAAATTCGCTGGTGTCGCCAGGGAGACCCGGACAGGCGCTCTACTTCGCGAATCCCTACTTCGCGGAACCGGTCTCGCGGGCCAGCAGGCTCTCCTTGATCGGCAGGCCGTAGCGGAACCCGCCGAGCGTGCCGTCGGTGCGCAGGATGCGGTGGCACGGCACGAAGAGGGCCGCCGCGTTCATCGCGCACGCCCCCGCGGCCGCCCGCACCGCGGCGGGCCGACCCGCCCGGGCCGCGTATTCGGTATAGGTCAGGCGTTCGCCCGCCTTCACCTCGCGCAGCACGTCCCACGCGTGCGTGCGGAACGGTCCGCTCGCCTGCAGTACCGGCACGCGGCCCGGTGCCCCGTGGTCGCCGTCGTAGTAGGCGCGGACGGCGTCCGCGGCCTCGGCGAGCACGCCGTCCGGCGACGACGGCCGGGCGAACTGCCCCGGACCCGTGTCCGGCCGCAGGATGGGGTGGACGAGGGCGAGCAGCGAGTCGACGTCGTCGGTCCAGCCGCCGGCGAGCACCGCCTCCTGAGCGGGACCGCTCGCCGGGCCGGTCGCGGCGCTCGCTGGGCCGACGAGGATGCTGAACGGGCCGTCCGGGGTGGTGAGAGTGGTCGCGTACATGGTGTTCCTTCCGTGAGTTGAGCTGTCAGACGTACGGGTCACTCAAGTGACCCACTGGTCTGACATGTCAGGCGGAGCGCCAGAGGTGCATGGCGGCGTACGAGCGCCAGGGCGCCCACGCCGCGCCACGTCGGGCGAGCTCCTTGAACTGGTGGGGCCGGGGCGCCTCCGCGGAGACCAGGCCGAGGTTGCGCGCCCCGGCGAGCAGCGCGACGTCGCCGTCCATGAGGACATCCGGGTCGCCGAGCACCCGCAGGGCCACGTAGCCGGCCGTCCAGGGGCCGATACCGGGTCGGGCGACCAGCCGTCGGCGCAGGTCCTCGGGCTCGTCGCCGACGCTGAGGGCGAGCGTGCCGTCCGCGAGGTCGCGGCCGGCGCCGACCACCGTCGCCAGGGTCCGGGCGGGCAGGCGGAGGTGTGTGGGGGCGCCGTCCGCCACCTGGGCGGGGCTGGGGAAGAGGCGGGTGAGGCCCTCGAACGCGGAGGCGTAGGGCGTACCGACACCTCGCGCGAGGCGGGACAGGTGCGTGCGGGCCGCGGCGACGCTGATCTGCTGGCCCACTATGGCTCGGACCAGCAGCTCGGCCGGGTCGAGGGTTCCGGGTACCCGGATGCCCGGCACCGCGGCGACCGACGGCGCGAGCACCGGGTCGGAGGCGAGCGCCGAGTCGACGGCGACCGGGTCGGCGTCGAGGTCCAGCAGGCGTCGCACACGCGCGACGGCGACCGGTGCGTCGGCCAGGTCGGCGAGCTCGAGGTCCAGGTCGACCCGGCCGCTGCCCGGGCGCGGAACGCGCACCTTGAACGCACCAGGACCGTGCGGCAGGGCGAAGGTCCGGGCGTACCGCAGGGCGCTCACGTCCGACGTCTCCACGCCCTCGATCGAGCGGACGGCGAGAAACTCCAGCACCCCCTGCGCGTCGAACGGTTCCCGGACGGGCAGGGTGAGCGAGATCCGCACGGGCTCGTCGACGGTCTCCTGAGCTGAGCCCACGAGGTCGGCATCGTGCACCGAGGTCGACACAGGCCTCGACCGACCTCGGTGCGAGCTGCCGACCTCGGCGTCGGCCCGAAGGGAGCTGCCGACCTCGGCGCTACCCGAGCGCGCGCGACCGCTGGTGCCCGCCGCGCCGCGTCCTGAGCGCCGGGCCCGTGCGCGTACCTCGGACGGCGTCGCGCCGAAGACCTCGGCCACCGTGTCGTTGAACTGCCGGATCGAGCCGAAGCCGGCGGCGAAGGCGACGTCGGCGAGCCGCAGGGACGTACCGACCAGGAGCGCACGCGCGGTCTGCGCGCGCTGGGCCCGGGCCAGCGCCAGCGGCCCTGCCCCCAGCTCACCGACCAGGAGGCGGTGCAGCTGCCGCTCGGAGTAGCCCAGCCGCGTCGCCAGTCCGGAAACTCCCTCGCGGTCCACGACGCCGTCGGCCACGAGGCGCATGGCCCGACCCGTGAGGTCCCGGCGCAGGTCCCAGGCGGGTGTTCCGGGCGCGGCCTCGGGGAGGCAGCGCTTGCAGGCGCGGAACCCGGCCTCGTGCGCGGCGGCCGACGTCAGGTAGAACGCGACGTTCTCCGCCTTCGGCGTACGTGCCGGGCAGGACGGTCGGCAGTAGATGCCCGTGGTGCGGACCGCCGTGTAGAACTGCCCGTCGAAGCGGGAGTCGCGCGCGGCGATGGCGCGGTAACGCTCGGTGAACGCTGGATCGCGAAGCTCGACGTCGGTCATAGCCACCATCCTGCGTTGCGCCCGGACCTCCCGGCTAGCGGGTTTCGGACACCGCGGTGCTCGCGCCGACCGCGGGCGGACGTCGCCCCGGTCGACTCACCCTGTGGATAGATGGCGCGCTTGCGGACAACTCCGACAGGATGTCCGGCATGCCTCCGACCTGGGCCGGCGACGTCGTCGCCCGCCTCACCGACACCACGCGGTGTCCCGCCTGCGGGGAACACCTCGCGTCCGTCGTCTGCGCTGCCTGCGGGCTGAACGTCTCGGGCAGGCAGGCGCAGGACGTGTGGCGGCTGTCCGTCGCCGCGGCGGACAGCCTCCGGGACCGGGAGGCGGTGCTCGACGCGATGCGGCGGGCACAGGGCATCACGACGGGCGGCGAGGTCGGCTCCGGCACGCGGGTCGCGGACGGCGCGGCGCGCTCGGCGCCCGTTGCCGGCACCGTGCCGGTCCCTGCGCCGCCGGCACCGACCCTGCCGGCACCGACCCTGCCGGCACCGACCGGGTCGGCACCGACCGGGCCGTCAGCGATCCCGCCGTCGATGTTCGCACCCCCGGAGTCCGCGCCGCTGACGCCTCGCGCGCCGGTGCCCGCCCAACCGCTGCCCGTTCCGTCCGCGCAGCCGGTGCAGTCCGCACCGCCGGTGCGCCAAGCCGAGGTGACGCCTCCGGCCGCGACCAGCCCGCGGCAGCCCGCGGTAGCGCCCGTCGGCGCCGGACGGGACGCCGCTCCGGCGCCGCTCCCGTCCGGCCCGGGCATCTCGCTGCAGCCGATCCTCGCAGGCGCGGGAGCGGCACTGCTCGCGGTGTCCGCGGTCGTCTTCGTGTTCTTCACGTTCGGCGACAACCTGCTGCTGCGGGCGGTCGTCACGGGGATCGTCACGGCCACCGCGGTGACGGTCGGCGCACTGCTCCGCCGGGCCGGGCTGCGCACGACCAGCGAGGCGGTCGCCGCGCTCGCGGTGGTGCTCGCGTGGGTGGACGTCGAGCTGGGCATGCAGGCGGGCCTGCTCGGACAGGTCGATCCGGCGCTGGCCCGGGCCACGGTGCTCGCGGTGCTGGCCCCCGGCTTCGTCGCGCTCGGCGCGTGGCTTCGGGTGCGCTCGTGGGTCTCGGCGGGACTGGTCTCGGCTCCGGTGGTTCCGGTACTGGTCGCCGCCGGCCTGCCGTTCACGCTGTGGTCGATGTGGTGGTGGGCGTCCGCGCTGCTGCTGGTCGGCGTCGTCGCGTGGGCGGCGATGCGCATGGCGCCGCTGGCCGGCGAGCGGTCCGGCTCCCGGCTGGTCGCCGAGACGTGGGTGCTGCGGGTCGTCCGGGCGGCCGGTCCGCCGCTCGCCCTGCTGGCCGCTCTCGGCGCCCAGGCGGTGACGCCGGACGCCGTGACAGGTACGACGGCGATCCTGTGGTCCGGCGTCGTGCTGTTCGCCGTGGTGCTCGGGGCGTGGCTGCGGGTTCGCTCCTGGGCCTCGGCAGGTCTGGTGTCGGCGCCGCTGATCCCGGTGCTGGTCCTGCTCGTCTTCCCCGGCCCGGCGTCGTCCGCGTGGTGGTGGGTGCTCGCGTTCGTGCTCGTCGCGGTGCTCGCCTGGGCGGCGATGCGGCAGCTCCCGAAGTTCGGACGGCGGCTCGGCGGTGCTGTGACGTTCGAGCTCGAGGAAGGAGTGCTGCGCATCCTCCGAGGTGCCGGGCCGCCGCTCGCCCTGCTCGCCTCACGGGGTGCCGAGGCGTTGCCGCCGTTCACCGGGCCAGGCTCGACGGCCGTCCTGTGGTCCGCCGTGGTCGTCCTCTCCGCGGTGCTCGGGTACTGGCTGCGCGTCCGTTCCTGGACGACGACCGCACTGGTCACGGCACCGTTCGTGCCGGTGCTCGTCGGGCTGAGCCTGCCCGCCTCCGTATGGTCGATGTGGTGGTGGGCGCTCGCCCTGGTGCTGGTCGGGCTGGTCGCCTGGGCGGCCGGCCGGGCGGTGCCGAGCCTCTCGGTGCGGCACGACGCGAGCTTCCCCATCGAGTCGACGACGCTCCGGGTGATACGCGCGGCGGCCTTCCCGCTCGCGCTGGCGGCGTCCTGCACCGTGGAGGCCCTGCCGTCCCTGACGAGGCTGGGCGCGACCACGGTGCTGTGGTCCGGTGTGGTGCTGCTCGCGGTCGCTCTGGGCTACTGGCTCCGCGTCCGGTCCTGGCTGTCGACGGCGGTAGTCGCCGCGCCGTTGGTGCCGGTGCTCGCGGCGCTCAGTCTGCCCGGCGCCGCGTGGTCGGGGTGGTCGGTCTGGTGGTGGGTGCTCGCCCTGGTACTGGTCGCCGTGGTCGCGTGGGCGGCGATGCGCCTGCTCCCGGCGCTCGTCCGGCGCCTCGACGCGCCTGGCGGGTCGCTGTTCGCCGTGGAGGCCCGGGTCCTCCGGGTGGTGCGCGCCGCCGGGTTGCCCGCCGCTCTCGTCGCCTCCCTCGTGGCTGTGTTCATGGTGCCCGTCGCGCCCCTGACCGGGCTGGGCGCCGCCGCGATTCTGTGGTCAACGGTGGTCCTGACCGGAGCGGTGCTCGGCCATGCGCTCCGGGTGCGGGCATGGACGTCCGTCGGGGTCCTCGCGGCGCCGGTCATCCCGGTGCTGCTGCTCGGCGCCGTCGACCCGGCCGACGGCTCCTGGCTGCCCGCGGTGGCTGCCCTCGCCGCCGCGCTCATCACGCTCCTCGGGCGTGCCGCCCGCTGCGTCTCCGGGCCGCGCATCGGGTCCCCGCTACGGGCCGAGATCGTTGTGCTCGACGTCGTCGCGCTCGTGGCGGTGCCGTTCGTCGTGCTCCTCGCGTTCTCCGTCGACCAGCCGGAGGCGTTGCCGGGCCTCGGCGGCACCGCGCTGCTCGTCGCCCTGACGGCGGTGACCGTCGCGATCATGCGGCGCGTCACCCACCACCGACACTGGACGGTCCTCGGCGGTGTGCTCGCGGTCGCCGCGGGTGGCCTGCTGGGCGGGATCGGCCAGTGGTCGGGAGCGGGCTGGGTCCCGTTCGGGGCGGCCTGCGTGTGGACGGCGCTCGCGCTCCTGACCGCACCACGTCTGCTGCGGACGGTCGGTCTCGGCTCCGTCCGCGGGGCGCTGGCCCCGACCACCCGGGACGACCTGCTGCTCAGCGGCTGGATCGTCACGGCGGCCGCCGCGGTCCCGGCCGTGGGGCTGGTCCTGCTCCGCGTGACGGACGCGTGGGTAGCGGCCTGGTCGGTGCGGGACACCAGCTGGTCGCTGCCCACCGGCGCGCTGATTCCCCCGGCATCGACTGACCCGGCGCGCAGGGCCGTCGAGAGCCTCGTGAGCCTGAACCTCCCGTGGGCGCACCTGGGGACCGCCGCGCTCGTGGTCGTCACGCTGCTGGCCGCCAGGCTCGCGCGGCGTGGGCGGCGGGTCGAGGCGGTCGTTGCCCCGGTGGCCGTGCTGCTTGCCGCGTTCGGCCTCGCGCTCGACCCCCGGCTCGCCATCGCCTTCTCGCTCACCGCCGTGGCGGTGCTCGCGTTCACGCTCGTCGCGGCCACGGCCGACCGGTCGGCGGCCTGGCGCACGCTGCGTCCGGCCGTCGTCACCGTGCAGGGGGCGGTCCGGGCGCTGGTCCGCGCGTCGGGGCGGCTGCGTTCGATCGGCGGGACCGGCATCACCGGCGCCGACCTGCGTCTCGCCCGGGCCGCCGCACTCACCGGCGCGTTCGCCGCGACCGGCATGCTCCTCGCCTTCTCCTGGGCGTCGCGCCCGACGGCGGCCGCCGGCGCGCTCGTCGTCTGCGTGCTGCTGCTCTCCCTGCGCGCCGTCCTGCGGCCGACGACGCACCCGTGGCTGGTCGGTGCCGGATACGCGTACCCGCTCGCCGTGCTCGGCGTCGTGCTGAGCTGGTTCGAGCTGTCCACCGTGGCGGCGATCTGCACGGTCTCGGCGGTCGCCTCGCTGGTGGCCATCGTGGTCACGCTCGGTGGACGCACCTCGCGCAACGAGTGGTACGTGGTCCTCGGCGTCACCGCCGGGCCGTTCGCGGCGGGCGTCGTCACGGTGGTGCTCGAACGGACCTGGTGGTCGGCGGGCGCCGCGGCGGCGATGCTGGCGCTCGAGCTCGTGCTGCTGCTCACCGCCCGTGTCGGGCTGGCGCACGTCGTCCGGGCCGGAGCCGCCTTCCTGCTGCTCCCCACGGCGTCCGTCATGGTCACCAGCGTGGGGGCCATGATCCTGGAGGTCTCCGGATCCCCGTACGTCCTGCCCGCCGTCGCACTGTTCGTCTCGGCGGTCGCGGGCGGGGCGGCCCGCATCGCGGAACGGATAGCCACCCGGGTGCCCGACGGCGGGCCGCTGCTCGCGGCTGCGGTACGCCGGAGCCTGGAGCGGTCGGTACTCCTCACGGGAGCCATCACCATCTTCCTCGCCTACGCGCGGCCGGCGGCCGGACCGGACGTCGCGGTCGCGGTGCTGCTGCTGCTCATGGCGGGTGCCGTGCTCGTCGCCCGCGAGCCCGGGCGGCGGCGTGTCTGGCTGCTGGTCGCGGCGCTGGGGCTTGCGGCGCTCTGGACGGCACTGGGTGGCGGCGAGGTGCGGCTGGTCGAGGCCTACACCCTCCCGCCCGCACTGGCCGCCGTGGCGGTCGGCGCCTTCGTCGCCTGGCGGAGGGGACGTTCCGAGCCCGGCGCGGAGCCCGACGCCGAGGCCGCTGCTACGACGGCCGGCGCCGGCACCACGTCGGTCACTGCCGCGACGCATGCCTGGCGGCTCGCCGCAGTCGGCGCGGGACTCGCCGTCGTGCCGAGCCTCGTGGTGCACCTGACCCGCACCGAGCCCGCCGACTGGCGGCCGTTCGCCCTAGTGGGCGGCGCTGTGCTCGCCCTGGCGACCGCGTACGCCCTGGACCTGCGGCCGGTACGCGAGCGGCTCGCCTTCCTGCGCGACTCGTGGACGCGTCCGGTGCGGCGCGGCCTGGTGGCCGTAGGCGCCCTGGCCGCGCTGAGCGGAGTGGTCGAGTCGCTCCACGTCGCGGGCGAGCCGGTGTACTGGATCGGGGCCGCCGCGGGGCCCGCGCCCGGTCTGCCCCCGCTGACCTGGTACGACGGTTCCCCGTTCGGTACGCCGGTCGCGGCCGGCTGGGTGTTCGCGGCCGGTCTCGGGTGGGCGCTCCTGTCGGGCGCGCTGCTGGTCGCGGCGGCCGTCCTGGCGCGCCGGTCGGCACGCGGCCGGACGGCGTCGTGGCTCGACCGCTGGGGCATGGCGCCGGGCCTGGTGCTCGGGACGCTCGGCGCGGTGGTGAACACCCGCCCGGTATGGGGCTCGATAGTGTCGCTGCTGGTGGTCGAGCTCGGGCTCCTCGCGCTGCTCGTGCTGGTCACGCGGCGGGCGGGCCGTCCGGGAGTCGGCGCTCCACCGTGGCTGGTCTGGCTGTGCGCCGTTGCCGTCGCGATCGCCGCCTGGGCGCCGCGCGAGCTGCGCGTCGAGGCGTTCTCGGTGACGCTGGGCGCGGGCCTGATCTGGTCGGGTGCGACGGCGCTGCGTCGCTGGATGGCGGCGGGCGAACCGAAGGACGCGTCTGTCAGCCTCATGACCTGGCCACTCGGTCACGGCGGCTCCTGGCGCACCGTCGGCCTCGGGATCGCGGCCCTCGTCGGCCCGTCCGTGCTGTCCACCGCCACCGACCCGCTGACGATCCGGGCGTCCTGGGTGGTGCTGGCCGCCCTCGCGTCGGTCCTCGTCGGGTCGCGTCTGCGCCTCTCGGCACCGTTCTGGCTCGGGGTGTGGACGCTGGCCGTCGAGGTGGTCATCGTGTTCGCGAAGCTGGGCGTCGGCGTCTCACCACTGCCGTGGATCCTCACCCTCGTCCCCGCCGCCGTCGTGCTGCTCATCATCGCGACGCTCGACGAGCGCAGGACGGCGGCCTCCGGAGGCACCGCGGCATATCTGCGCGACCTGCGCTGACGCCGCCAGGTGCGGCCCCGCCGTGCGCGACGGCGGGGTCAGCGAGGCTCGGGCACGGCGGCGCCGGCCGTGAGCCTGGCCTCGAGACGGTCGCGGACGTCCGGCCACTCCTCCGAGAGGATCGAGAAGTACAGCGTGTCGCCCACCGAGCCGTCGGGCGCGATGCGGTGCGCCCGCAGCCTGCCCTCCTCCTGTGCGCCGAGCTTCAGGATCGCGGCCCGTGACCGGTCGTTCCGCGCGTCGCAGCGCAGGGCGACGCGGCGCAGCCCCAGCTCGTCGAAGGCGTGCCGCAGCAGCATCAGCTTGCACGCCGGGTTCGTCATCCCCGCCCACCAGTCCCGGCCGTAGAACGTGGAGCCGATCTCGACCCGGCGCTGCCCGGTGCTGAGCTCGTAGAACCGCGTGGAGCCACGCACCTCGCCGTCCGGCCCGAGCACGGCGAAGGCGAGGTGATCCCTGGCCGCGAGGGCGGCGTCCACGTACGCCTCCATCGCCGGGACGGTGTCCGGGAGGGCGCTGGTCATGCCCGCCCAGAGCTGCGCGTCGACGAGGCCGGCCAGTGCCGGGGCATGGTCGTGGGACAGCGGTTCGAGACGGACGCCGTGGGCCGCGAGGTGGAGATCGTGCTGCATGCGGTCATCCCACCACGAGCTCGAACCACCACAAACTCAAACCACCACGAGCTCAGACCGTCGCGTCGAGCCAGTCCAGGACGGTGGCCAGGTACTTCTCGCGGGCCGGCTTCGGGGACAGGACCAGGTCGTGGGCGCCGCCCTCGATGACGGCGAGGTCCACCGCGGCCCCCAGCTTCTGGGCGCGAGCGTGCATGTGCGCGACGTCGAGGACCGCGTCGGTGCTGAGCATCACGGCGGCCTCCCCGCCGTCGGGCCCGGTCTTGTCGCTGGTGCACACGAGGACCGGGCAGCGCACCGCCAGCCCTCGGCCGACCTGGCGGTGACCGCGCCGGATCGCGGCGCTCCAGCCCGCGTGGGCGGGGAACCCACCGTGCGGCTTCCAGCGCAGGTCGTAGTCCCACTCGCCGCTCGTGGCCTGGTGCAGGGCCCGGCCGTAGTCCTCGCTCGGCTTCTTGTTCACGACGGTTCGGGGCGCGATCCGCCCGAGCACGTACACGGCCTGGGTGAGCAGCGTCCGGTCCGACCAGGTTCCCCGCAGGTCGAACCACGGGCTGTTCAGCACGAGGGCCGTCACCCGGTCGGGGCGCACGTTCGCGTACAGCGAGACGATCAGCCCGCCCGTCGAGTGCCCCAGGAGCACCAGCCCGGCGTGCCCGTCGGCGGCGATGACGTCCGCCGCCGCGTCCAGGTCCTGCTCGTAGAGCCGCAGGTCGTTCACCATGTTGGGGGCACCGCCCGCCGTCGTCCACGCGTCGATGGAGCGCCCGTGGGCGCGCAGGTCGATCGCGTAGAACGGGTAGCCCCGCGCGGCGACCGCCTCCGCGAGATTGCGCTGGAAGAAGTAGTCGGTGTACCCGTGCACATACAGCACGGGCGGTCGCCCGACGGCTGGCCCGTCCTCAGGCGTGTAGCGGACCAGCGTCGCCTCGGCGCCACCCGGCAGCCGTAGCGTGCGCGCCTCGAAGCCCGCGCCCAGCACGTCCTCGGTCCAGCCGTTCCCGCTGTCGTCCATGTCGCTCCCGTGCGTCATGCCTGCCTGGCCGGCTCACCGTGTGGTCTGCCGTGCGTGCTGCCGTCGGCTGACGATATAGGTAACCGAGCGCCTACAGGGGGGCGACGGCGGGTGGTGTCGCGCTGGATCGCGCAGCGGCGGCGAGGGCCCGTTCCCGGCGCAGCGCGGGGAGGAAGCAGACCGCACCCAGCGTGCTGAACACGCCGCCGATCACCATGGCGGCCTGGACGGACAGGACTCCCGCCGCCCAGCCGAGCGCGGGGGCGCCCAGGGAGTACGCCGCGAACGCCACCATCGACGCCATCGAGAGCACCGTCGAACGGTTCCGGGACTCGGCCTCGCGGTGCAGCAGCGCCTGGTAGGCGGGCCCGTTCGCCCCGTGCAGCCCGTAGGTCACGAGATAGGCGGCGACCAGGCCCACCGGGCCGAGCGCGAGACCCATCCAGACTGCCCCGAGCCCGTTGAGGAGGCGCGCGATGATCGCCGTGCGCGCCACCCCGATGCGGGGCGTGGCGAGCCCGGTGAGCGCCGCCCCGCCGGCGAACACGGCCCATCCGGCCGCCGCGGCGGGGCCCGCCACCGCGGCACCGGCGGCTGTTCCCCCGAGCAGCTCGGCCAGGCGGATCGGCTGGAACGTCTCGTACACCACCATCCCGACGCTCCAGAACACCTCGACCAGCAGCAGCCAGCGCAGCACCCGGTTGTCCCGCGCCAGCCGCAGGCCGTCGCGGATCACGCCCGGCGCCTGGCGCGCGGACTCCAGGACCCGGCCGGCCACCCCAGCATTCCGGCCGCCCGACGGCGCGACGATGCGGGGCACCTCGCGGACCAGGATCGTGACGGCGACCAGATGAACCGCGGAGAGCACCGCGTACACCGCGTACGGGAAGGCGAGCGACGACCAGGCTTCGAACGGGTGCCACCAGACGAGCACGCCCGAGAGGAGGGCGCCTGCGGCGATCGAGGCGCCCAGCACGGTGCTGTGCGCGGCCAGCGGCCGGTCGACGTCGGCCCCTGGCTCGGTGGCGTGCACCGTGTCGACGAACCATGCCTCCAGCGGACCGGAGTCGAGCGCCCGGAAGACGCCGGTGGCCGCCGCGGCCAGTGCGAACGCCCAGAACGTCGTCGCGCTGAGGAACAGGACGGCCGCCACCACCTGCAGCACCGCCGCCGCGATGAGCATCGGACGGCGGCCGAGGGAGTCGGCAAGACCGCTGGTCGGCAGCTCCAGCACGAACACCGTGAACCCGGTGAGGGACAGTGCCGTGAGCGCCTCGGGCACGGAGAGGCCGCGTTCGATCGGCAGCAGCGTGGTCACCGTGACGATCAGCCCGACGGGGAACCACCGGGTGAGGGTCAGCAGCAGGAACGCCCGTCGCGCCCGGGCCGGCGTCAGCGGCGTCATGACGGCTCCGCCTCATCGTCTTCGCCGGCATCCCCCGCGCCGTCGGGAAGCTCGTCCGGATCCAGGGGGTAGGCCGCCTGCCAGAAGGTCACCCGGCGCGCGCCGGGGGCGGGCTCGGCGTCGCGGTAACGCTCGAAGACCGCGTCCAGCTCCCGCCGCAGCTTCCGGAGCTGTTCCGGGTTCACGGTGACCCACGTGTCCCCCATACCCGCCGCGTCCTGCCACTCGCCGGGCCATGCCTCGGCGACGTCGAGCCAGTGGCCGAAGTCGTTGCTGAACAGGCGCAGGTAGTCCCGTTCCAGCCAGCCGAGCGCGGTGGCGGCGTCCTCGTCCTGGGCGAGCTCCGTGCGCTCCCAGCTGTGGGAGCTCGTCGCGGCACGCCACAGCCGTTGCTTGCCCGCACCTTCGCCGGTGTCCGCGACCAGGCCCACGGACTCGAGCTTGCGCAGGTGATAGCTCGTGGCGCCCGAGTTGGTGCTCAGCGTCGTCGCGAGCGTGGTCGCCGTCGCCGGGCCGCCGCGCCGCAGGGTGCCGAGCAGGCGCGAGCGGAGCGGGTGGGCGAGCACCTTGACGGCCTCGGGGGTGAGGCGGAAGTCATCCTGAGAGGCGGGCATGCGTGCACAATACCCATGCACAAACTCTGTGCACAAGAGTCATGCACAAAAATTGTGCACAGGCACACTGAAGAGTCAGAAGCTCAGGTCACCGGGGTGACCTGAGCTTCTGACAGGTGTCGAGGGTGGTCAGAGGAGCATGACGACGGCGGTCACCACGCCCGCGATGACCACCAGGACGCGGAACACCGTCGGCGGCATCTTGCGGCCGATGCGGGCGCCGACGTAGCCGCCCACCACGGAGCCGGCGGCGAGCAGCCCGATCGCGAGCCAGTCGACGTCGGCGACGAACACGAAGATGAGGGTCGCCACGACGTTCGCGGCGAGCAGCGACACGGTCCGCAGCGCGTTCACGACGTGCACCGGCAGGTCGGTGCCGAGCCCGAGCACCGCGGCCATCATGACCCCGGCCCCCGCCCCGAAGTAGCCCCCGTACGCGCCCGTCAGCACCGAGAAGACGACGGTCGCGGGGGACATGTGGTGGCGCAGCCGGGTCGGCTCGTCGCGGGTGCGGCGCAGCCACCTGCTGATCCACGGCTGCGCGCCGACCAGCAGGCAGGAGACCAGGATCAGCCAGGGCACCACGGCCTCGAACACGCCGGGCGGGAGCGCGAGCAGCAGGACGGCCCCGCCCACCGAGCCGACCGCGCACGTCACGAGGACGGCGAGCGTGACGGCGGGATGCGCACGCAGCTCCTGGCGGTAGCCGAACGAGCCGCTCACCCCCGCGGCCACCAGGCCCGCCGTGTTCGACGCGTTCGCGACGACGGGCGGCAGCCCGACGGCGAGCAGCACCGGGAAGCTCAGCAGCGAGGCGACGCCGACCGTCGAGGAGAGGATCCCCGCGCCGAGCCCGGCGCCGAGGACCGCGAGCTGTTCCCAGCCGGTCATCGGTCCCGGCCCTGCTCCCGGTCCTGGTCACGGAGGAGGGCCACGTCGCTCACCATCTCGACGTGCGCGTGCATGGCGGCCGCGGCGGCCTCCGGGTCGCGGGCCCGGATGGCGTCGGCGATGGCCCGGTGCCCGTTGAGGGAGTTGCGCGGCCGGCCCGGCTGCGAGAGGGACTCGATGCGGCTCTCCCGGATCAGGCTCGCGATCTCCCGCATGGTCTGGGCGAGGAGGTCGGAGTGCGCGGCGCCGGTCACCGCCGCATGGAAGTGCTCGTCGGCCTCGACGCCGCGGTCGCCGTGCGTGATGGCGTCCTCCATCATGTCCAGCGCCGCGTCGATCGCCACGAGGTCGTCCTCCGTGCGCCGCTGGGCGGCCAGCGCGGCGATCTTGGTCTCCAGCGCGTCGCGGATGTCGATGATCTCGGGCATCCGGTCGGCGTGCGCGCGGATCGCCTCGACGATGCGGCTCTCGGTGTGCTTGCCCGTCAGGACTGTCCCGTCTCCGTGCCGCACCACGACGACGCCGACCACCTCCATCGCGACCAGCGCCTGGCTGAGGGTCGCGCGGCTGACGCCGAGACGCGCCGCCAGCTCCCGCTCGGGCGGCAGCCGGTCCCCGGCCTGCAGGCCGTTCTGTCGGATCCAGGCAGTGATCTGCTCCGCGACCTGCTCGTAGAGGCGGGTGCGGGCCAGCGGTGTCGGCAGTTCGGCGGAAGCCTTGGGGGTCACCAGTCGAGAATACTTGACAGAAAGCCCATTGGACTATTGGCTAGGCCACTGATCCATCGTGTCTCGTCGGTCAAAGGTGTCCGCCGCGATGGGAAGAGGAGTTGTCATGGGTCCTGAGTGGATCGCGATCATCGCGCTCGTCGCGTTGTTCGTCGCCGGGACGGTGCTGCCGATCAACATGGGGGCGCTGGCCTACGTCGCGGCCTGGTTCGTCGGCGTCTTCGCGCTGAACATGGACGACAAGGAAGTACTGGGCGGCATCAGCGCCGACCTCGTGCTCACCCTGATCGGCGTCACCTATCTGTTCTCCATCGCCAAGAACAACGGCACCGTCGACCTCATCGTCTCCAAGGCCGTGCAGGCGGTCGGCGGCAGGGTGGCGCTGATCCCGTGGGTCATGTTCGCCGTGACCGCCCTGCTCACCGCCATGGGCGCGGCAAGCCCCGCGGCGTGCGCCATCATCGGCCCGGTGGCCCTCGGCTTCGCCCGCCGCTACAAGATCAACCCGCTGATGATGGGCATGTTCGTGGTGCACGGCGCCCAGGGCGGCGGGTTCTCTCCGATCAGCATCTACGGCACCATCACCAACTCGGTCATGACCGACGTCGGCTACGAGGGCACCGAGATCGCCGTCTTCGTCGCGTCGCTCGCCATCAACACGGCGATGGCCGTGATCCTGTTCCTCGCCCTCGGCGGCCGCCAGCTCATGCGCGAGCGGGTCGACCCCGCCGAGGCGGCCGGCCACATCGCCAACGACCTGCACACCGGTGGAAAGTCCGTGACCGTCAGCGGACAGGGCGCCGGCGTCTCGACCACCACCCAGGCGCTGGGCGTGCGCCGCGACCACGTGCTGACGCTCGTCGCCTTCGCCGCGGTCGCCACCACCGCGCTCGCGTTCGACCAGAACATCGGCTTCGTCTCGATCACCGCCGCCGTGGCGCTCGCGATGCTGTCCCCGCACCAGCACAAGGACGCTGTCAAGCAGATCGCCTGGCCCACCGTGCTGCTGGTGGCGGGCGTGAGCACCTACGCGACGATCCTCAACGAGGCCGGGTCACCCGAGTACATCGGCACCTGGGCCGCGGGCCTGGGCATCGCCGCGATCGGGGCGCTCGTCCTCTGCTACGTCGGCGGCATCGTCTCGGCCTTCGCGTCGTCGACGGCGCTCCTGCCGGTCATCATCCCGATCGCCGTGCCCCTCATCGCGACCGGCGGCGTGAGCCCGTGGGCCATGGCGGCGGCCCTTGCCGTCTCCTCGACCATCGTCGATGTCAGCCCCTTCTCCACGAACGGAGCCCTGATGCTCGCCAACCGCCCGGACACGATCTCGGAGCAGGCGTACTACAAGCAGATCCTCAACTACGCCATCATCGTCACCCTCGTGGGGCCGCTGCTCGTCTGGGCCATCCTCGTGCTGCCGGGCTGGTGAGCACGATGACCGGTCCGCTGGACGACGTCGTCGTCGTCGACCTCTCCCGGGCCCTGGCCGGGCCGCACGCCACGATGATGCTCGGCGATCTGGGTGCGCGCGTCGTCAAGGTGGAGGTGCCCGAGCGGGGCGACGACACGCGTGGCTGGGGCCCGCCGTTCGTCGGCGAGGAGGGTGCGCGCGAGTCGACGTACTTCCTGTCCGCGAACCGCAACAAGGAGTCGATAGCGCTCGACCTCAAGGCCGACGAAGGCCTGGCCACCCTCCTCGCGCTCGTCGACCGGGCGGACGTGCTCGTGGAGAACTTCCGGCCGGGAGTGCTGGACCGGCTCGGGATCGGCGTCGACACGCTGCTCGAGCGCAACCCGCGCCTGGTGGTGCTCTCGATCACCGGGTTCGGGCACGACG
The DNA here is from genome assembly GCF_042654905.1 of Promicromonospora alba. NCBI lineage: Bacteria > Bacillati > Actinomycetota > Actinomycetes > Micrococcales > Promicromonosporaceae > Promicromonospora > Promicromonospora alba. The sequence continues at coordinate 713,180 of NZ_JBHSFI010000004.1, read as the reverse complement.
GCCCGGAGGGCGGCCGTGCCGGGTACGACCAGATCGCCCAGGGCGAGGCGGGGCTGATGTCCCTGACGGGCTCCGGCCCGGACGACCCGCAGCGCGTCGGCGTCCCGATCGGCGACCTGCTCGCCGGGATCTACGGCGCGTACGGCGTCCTCGCGGCGCTGCACGAGCGGCACACGACCGGCGTCGGACAGGTGGTCCGGACGTCCCTGCTCGCGGCGGTCACCGGCGTGCACGCGTTCCAGGGCACGCGGTGGACCGTCGCCGGGGAGGTGGGGCACGCGCAGGGCAATCACCACCCTTCCATAGCGCCGTACGGCCTGTTCCGCTGCCGTGACGGCGCCGTCCAGATCGCGGTCGGCTCCGAGGTGCTGTGGCAGAAGTTCTGCCTGGCCTTCGGGCTCGACGCCGATGCGGAGGGCCTGCGGAGCAACCCCGAGCGGGTCGCCCGCCGCGACGAGGTGATCGAGCTGGTCGAGACGGCGTTCGCCGACCTCGACGCGGACCGGCTGCTGACCCGCTTGGCCGACGCCGGGATCCCGGCGGGCCGGGTGCGTACCCTCGACGAGGTGTACGCATGGGAGCAGACGGCGAGCCAGGGCCTGCTCGTCGACGTCGAGCACACGAGCCTCGGCACGGTGACGCTGCCCGGCCCGCCGCTGCGGTTCTTCGACCCAGCTGGCGCCGAGGTGACCCGGCGGGACCACCAGGCGCCGCCGGTGCTCGACGAGCACGCCGCGGGGATCCGGGCCTGGCTCGACACGCCCGGGCGGGAGTGGCCCGGCCCGGAGAGGCCCGGCCCGGAGGTTGGTCCATGACCCGCCGGTGGACGGCACGCGAGCTGCTCGACCTGGTCCTCGACGCGGACAGCTTCGAGTCCTGGGACGAGCCGGTCGACGCGTCGGGGCACACTGCCGAGTACCGCGCCGTGCTGGCGGCGGCCGCGGAGAAGGCGGGCACGGACGAGTCGGTGCTCACGGGTCGCGGCCGGGTCCGGGGGCGGCCCGTGGTGGTCGTCGTGAACGAGTTCCGGTTCCTCGGCGGCTCCATCGGCCGGGCCGCGGCGCAGCGGATCACCGCCGCGATCCGGCGCGCGACGGCGGAACGGTTGCCGCTCCTGGCGACGACGGCGTCCGGCGGCACGCGGATGCAGGAGGGCACCCCCGCATTCCTCCGGATGGTCGAGATCTCGCGCGCCGTGATGGACCACCGCGACGCGGGCCTGCCCTACCTCGTGTACCTGCGGCACCCGACGACCGGCGGCGTCTATGCCTCGTGGGGCTCGCTCGCGCATCTCACGGTCGCCGAGCCCGGTGCGCTCATCGGTTTCCTCGGGCCGCGCGTGGTCGAGGCCCTGACGGGCGAGGCCCTGCCCGACGGCGTCCAGTCCGCCGAGAATCTCGCCGCCAAGGGCGTGCTCGACGGCGTCGTCGCGCCCGAGAACCTGCCGGCGCTCGTCGAGCGGACGCTCGCGGTGCTGGTGGACCCGCCCTCGGCGCCGTCCCTTCCGCGCCGTTCCGGGGAGGCCGCGGCGGACAGCTCTGCCTGGGACTCCGTGCTCCGGACCCGGGCCGAGGGCCGCGTGGGGGTGCGGGACCTGCTGCGCTACGGGGCCTCGGGGACCGTGCGGCTCTCCGGCACGGAGGAGGGTGAGCGCGACGAGTCGATGCTGGTGGCGCTGACGCGGCTGGACGGTCGGCCGTGTCTCGTCGTCGGGCAGGACCGGACCCGGCAGACCGAGAGCACCCCGATGGGACCCGCCGCGCTGCGCGTGGCGCGGCGCGCGATGGGGCTCGCCGAGGAGCTGCGGCTGCCGCTGGTCGCGGTGATCGACACCCCGGGAGCCGAGCTCTCGCAGGCCGCCGAGGAGGGTGCGCTCGCCGGTGAGATCGCGCGCTGCATGGCGGCGCTCACCCGGATGACGGTGCCGACGCTGTCGGTGATCCTCGGCCAGGGCTGCGGTGGCGGGGCGCTCGCGCTGCTGCCCGCGCAGGCGGTGATCGCCGCAGAGCACGCCTGGCTGTCGCCGCTGCCGCCCGAGGGCGCGAGCGTCATCGTGCACGGCGACACCACGCACGCGGCGGCGATGGCGGAGGCCCAGCACATCCGGGCTGTCGACCTGCTCGCGGAGGGCGCCGTGCAGCGCGTGGTCCCGGAGCGGGAGTCTGACACCGCCCGCGACGTAGCGGTGGCGGTCGCCGCCGAGTGCGCGGCGGTGCTGCGGGAGCTGGACACCGACTCGGTGATCGGCAGTCCGTCAGGTGATCGGCAGTCCGAGTTACCGATTACCTGACGGACTACCGATCACCCGGGCATCGGCCTCTGCTCAGTGCCGCTGCTTCTCCAGGGCCTTGCGGATCTGCTGGACCAGGGCGAAGACGAGGAGCGCGGCGAACGCGATCGACGCGACGTCGTCTGGCATGACCACCGACAGGCTCGCGCCGCCGAACGAGAAGCCCGACGCCACGAGGCCGATGAGCGCGGCCATCTTCAGGTGGACCAGCCGGTTGCGGGCATTGACCCAGGTGCCGGAGACCGCGGTCGGGATCATCGCGACCAGAGACGTGCCCTTGGCCAGCGCGGGCGCGAAGTCGAACAGCGCGGACAGGCCGGGGACGGCGAGCTGACCGCCGCCGATGCCGAGCAGACCGGACGCGACGCCCATGACGAGGCCGAGCCCGATCATTCCCGCGCCGTCGAGCACACTGGGCAGCCCCTGGGCGGTGTCGACGGACGGGGGCTCGCCGAACGCGTCCATCACGGACCGCACGATCCCCGCGACCAGCACCCCGACGAAGAGCCAGCGCAGCAGGGTCTCCGGCACGCGGGCGAGCAGCCGCGCCCCGACGACGGCGCCGATCACCGCGCCCACGACGAGCAGTCCGGCGGCGATCAGGTCGACGGCGTCGTGGGTCAGGTACGGGATGGACCCGACGATCGCCGCCGGCAGGATCGCCGCGAGCGAGTACGCGCTGGCCCGGCGCTGCGTGAGGCCGCCGAGCGACGTCAGGAGCGGCACCATGACGATGCCGCCACCCAGGCCGAACAGTCCGGAGAAGGTGCCGCCGACGACCCCGACGAGGACGGCGCGGGGAGGTGTCAGGGACTCGTCAGTCTGTTCGGTCACCCCGCGATGATCTCAGGTGTGCCGCGATGGTCCGTGCGCAGTCCACCGACCCGGTGTGCGTGGTGTCGACCTCGAGGTCGTAGGTGACCCCCTCGTGCACGACCTCTGCCTGCTTGGCGGCCATGCCCGCGACGCGGTCGCCGCGGGCAGCCTCGCGCGCCTCCGCGACCGCGGCGTCGCAGCGCACACCGACCCACAGCGTCGGGACATCGCCCAGGGCGTCGAGCCAGCGCCGCTGGGACGCGCCACCGCCGAGGAAGACGTCGTCGACCACGATGTGCGCGCCGGCGCGTGCCATGGCGACCAGCCCGGCGATCCAGGCGTCCTGCAGCGCCATGAACTCCTGCCCGACGTCGACGCCGCCGTCGTCCGCGAAACCGATCCCGTCGCCGCCGGTGGTCAGGCGGACGGGCATCGCGTCGACGAGGGTGTCGATGCTGAGGGACAGCCAGGCGTCGGGCAAGGCCGTCTGCAGGCTGCGCGCGAGGCCGGACTTCCCGGAGCTGGAACCGCCGTTGAGGACGATCACCTGGGTGTTCATGCCGCAACGGTACGAGTGGGTGGCGCACGCTACAGTGAATTCCAGGGTTGAGCGGAGTAGACTCAACTTTGAACGCGGTCTTGCCGCGCAGACTTCAGCACCATCCTGGGAGGCCTCATGGACACCAAGTTCACGACCATGTCGCAGCAGGCGATCGGCGACGCGATCCAGTCGGCGTCGGCTGCCGGCAACCCGCAGCTCGAGCCGGTCCACCTGCTGGCGTCGCTGCTCCAGCAGGAGCGGGGTGTCGCCGTCGGCCTGCTCGACGCGGTCGGGGCCAGTGCGCAGGCCATCGGCCAGCGAGTGCGCGCGGCTCTGGTCGCGCTGCCCCAGGCCAGCGGCGCGAGCACCGCTCAGCCGAGCGCGAGCCGGGCCATGGCCACGGTCCTCGACCTGGCGTCCAAGGAAGCGCAGGGGCTCGGCGACGAGTACGTCTCCACCGAGCACCTGCTCATCGCCGTCGCGGCCGGGCAGTCGCCCGCGGCCCAGATCCTGTCCGACGCCGGAGCCACTGCCGACGCCCTGCGCGCCGCGCTGCCCGCCGTCCGTGGGGCCGGCCGGGTCACGAGCCCCAACCCGGAGGGCACGTACAAGGCGCTCGAGCAGTACGGCACCGACCTGACGCAGCGCGCCCGTGACGGCAAGCTCGACCCGGTGATCGGCCGTGACTCGGAGATCCGTCGTGTGATCCAGGTACTGAGCCGGCGCACCAAGAACAACCCGGTGCTCATCGGAGAGCCGGGCGTCGGCAAGACCGCGGTCGTCGAAGGGCTCGCTCAGCGGGTCGTGGCGGGCGACGTGCCCGAGTCCCTCAAGGGCAAGCGCCTCGTGGCGCTCGACCTGGCCTCGATGGTGGCCGGGGCGAAGTACCGCGGTGAGTTCGAGGAGCGCCTCAAGGCGGTCCTGGAGGAGATCACGGCGTCGGACGGCGAGGTGGTCACCTTCATCGACGAGCTGCACACGGTGGTCGGCGCGGGTGCCGGCGGCGAGGGCGCCATGGACGCCGGCAACATGCTCAAGCCCATGCTCGCGCGCGGCGAGCTGCGCATGGTGGGCGCCACCACGCTCGACGAGTACCGCGAGCACATCGAGAAGGACCCGGCCCTGGAGCGGCGGTTCCAGCAGGTTTTCGTGGGCGAGCCCTCCGTGGAGGACACCGTGGCGATCCTGCGCGGGCTCAAGGAGCGCTACGAGGCGCACCACAAGGTGACGATCGCGGACTCCGCTCTCGTGGCCGCCGCCTCGCTCTCCGACCGCTACATCTCCGGGCGGCAGCTCCCCGACAAGGCGATCGACCTGGTCGACGAGGCCGCGTCCCGCCTGCGCATGGAGCTCGACTCCTCCCCGGTGGAGATCGACGAGCTGCAGCGCGCTGTCACGCGCCTCGAGATGGAAGAGGTGGTGCTGTCCGAGTCGGAGGACGCCGGCTCCAAGGAGCGCCTGCAGCGGCTGCGGGCCGATCTCGCCGACCGCCGGGAGGCGCTGGCCGCGCTGACCGCGCGCTGGGAGTCCGAGAAGGCCGGCCACAACCGCGTCGGTGACCTGCGCGCTCGCCTCGACGAGCTGCGGACCGACGCCGAGCGCAAGCTGCGCGAGGGCGACCTGGAGGGCGCCGCGCGTATCCGATACGGCGAGATCCCGGTGGTCGAGAAGGAGCTGGCTGCGGCGGAAGAGGCGGAGGCGACGAGCCAGGTCTCGAACGCCGACCCGTCGCTGGCTCCTGTCGAAGCCCCGATGATCGCCGACAAGGTGGGCGCCGACGAGATCGCCGAGGTGGTCGCGGCGTGGACCGGCATCCCCGCCGGGCGGCTGCTGCAGGGCGAGTCCGAGAAGCTCCTGCACATGGAGGATGTCCTCGGGCAGCGCCTCATCGGCCAGAAGGCTGCTGTGGCCGCGGTGTCCGACGCGGTGCGACGGACCAGGGCGGGTGTCTCCGACCCCGACCGGCCCACCGGTTCCTTCCTGTTCCTCGGCCCCACGGGTGTCGGCAAGACCGAGCTCGCCAAGGCGTTGGCCGACTTCCTGTTCGACGACGAGCGCGCGATGGTGCGTATCGACATGTCCGAGTACGGCGAGAAGCACTCCGTGGCCCGGCTCGTCGGCGCGCCTCCGGGATACATCGGGTACGAGGAGGGCGGTCAGCTCACCGAGGCCGTCCGGCGACGGCCCTACTCCGTGGTGCTGCTGGACGAGGTAGAAAAGGCCCACCCCGAAGTCTTCGACGTCCTGCTCCAGGTGCTCGACGACGGCCGGCTCACCGACGGCCAGGGACGTACCGTCGACTTCCGCAACACGATCCTGGTGCTGACCTCGAACCTCGGCTCGCAGTTCCTCGTGGAACCGATGCTGTCGGACGACGAACGGCGCGAGTCCGTGATGACTGCCGTGCGGGCCGCGTTCAAGCCGGAGTTCCTCAACCGCCTGGACGACGTGGTGGTCTTCGACGCGCTGACGCTGGCCGAGCTCGGCAGCATCGTGGAGCTGCAGGTAGGGGCCTTCGCGAAGCGGCTGGAGGACCGCCGGATCACGCTCGACGTGACGGAGGCGGCGCGCGAGTGGCTCGCGCTGGAGGGGTTCGACCCGGCCTACGGCGCCCGGCCGTTGCGTCGCCTCGTGCAGCGTGAGATCGGCGACCGCCTGGCACGGCTGCTGCTCGCGGGCGAGGTGTCCGACGGCGACACGGTGGTCGTGGACCGCGCGGACGGCGAGGGCCTGGCTCTCGACCGCAGGGTGCTGACCACCTGACGAAGGGGCTGACCGCCTGACGCAAGACTGACCGGCTGACGAGGGTGCTGACCGCCTGACGAGGACCAAGGGACCCCGTGTACGTCGATCTGCGTACATCGGACTACGACTATTTATCGATGTGCGGGCGGGGCCCGCCTGCCATCCTGGTGCCAGGGGGAATGGCCGCGCGATCTGCAGGGCGGGCGGTGATCGATGTCTGAGCAGCACCGTGTGTGTTGGTGTTGTGAAGGTGAGCGCCCGCTCGCCCAGAACTTGAATGCTCGGCCGTCCCTCTCTGCGCGGGGGTGAAAGCTGTGTGCGGAATGCCGTGTACGGTCCCGCACGGTCAGGGCGCGCGGGGGCGAGCCGGCGGGGGCCACGGGAGAGGGCAGACGGTCAGGGAGGCCTGGTGCTGCGGTTCCACTTCACTTCGGATGATCTTGCCCGGGTTCGGATCGCTCCGGGCCCGGACCCTATGTGGGAGGTGCTGCTCAGCGCACATGTGATGAACCAGCCTTCGGGCAGTGTGCTGTTCGGGCGCTGGCGGCAGCGGGCGCTGTCCGGATTGCCCCCGGCAGCTCGCATGCTGTTACGGCTGGCACCGCCGCGGGGCTACTCGCCGGACTTCCTCACGCCGGTCACCGGCTCGGACAGCTTCGAGGCCGGGCTGGACGCGATGCTGTCCACCCCCAGGGCCCTGCTCCGCAGGGACATCGAGGTACTGGTGGGCGAGCAGAGGCCGCACCTCTGGATGCGTGATCTCGCCGCAGGTTCCGCACCTGCCGTGCGCGGGCTCGGCGTCGCGGTGCGGTCCTACTACGAGCATGCGGTGGGGCCGTACTGGAGCGGGATCCGGGCCGCCGTGGACGTCGACCGTGCGGCGCGCACCCGCGCCTGGGTGGAGGGCGGGACGGAGAACGCCCTGCGGACGCTGCACCCGTCGGTGCGTTGGGAGCATCCGGTCCTGTCCGTCTCGACAGCCGCCGAGCGGGACATCCACCTGGCCGGTCGTGGCCTGTTGATCATCCCGTCGTACTTCTGCGTCCGGGCCCCGATCACGTTCGCGGACGCCGACCTGCCGCCGGTGCTGCTCTACCCGATCGTGCACGAGCCTGCCGGGCTGGACCGCAGCTTCGAGGTCCGGTCCGACGGCGGACGGCAGCTCACCGCACTCCTCGGCCGGACCCGGGCGGCGGTGCTGCGAGTGCTCGGCACCGGGGCGACGACCAGCGAGATCGCGAATCGTCTGGCGATCTCCCCGGCGTCGGCGTCGGAGCATGCGACGGTGCTGCGCAACGCCGGCCTGATCGCCAGCGGGCGCGACCGCAACACCGTGATCCACGCGCTGACCCCGCTGGGCCAGACCCTGCTCGACGGCTGCGCCGGGCAGGGTCAGGCCGCGACACAGCCTGCTGTTACTGCAGGAGATCCTGTGTGATCGGCTCGTCGGTGGTGGCGAGGCACAGGCCGACCCGGTCGCCATCGCTCCACGACTCCTCGCTGGGGCCCCAGACCACGTAGCTCACGGAGTTCACGATCTGGCTGGTGCGGGCGATCGGACCGAGCTGCTTGGTGCCGCACACGAGGGCCACGCGCTTGTCCACCTCGTCACGGCCTGGCCAGACGGCGGCGTCGGCGAAGTCGGTGCGGCCCACGACCTGCGCGGTGTGCGAGGCGTCGCAGGGAACGGCGAGCACCTCGGAGACCTCGCCGTCCTCGGGGACGGTCTCCACGCACGAACCGAGCACCAGCTGCAGTGGATGCACCTCGCGCGGCTCCGCGATCATCGCTTCGATCGGTTCCCACTGCTGCTTGCTGACCATGTTCACGACGAGGACGATCACCGTCACCAGGGCGACGACTGCGACGGCGGCCCCACCGATCATCGCGAACCGGCGTCGCTTGGCGGCGTCGTCAGCCGCGGTCGGCGGGCGCCAGCCGGCATAGGAGGCCTCCGGCGCATAGCCGTGCACGGCGGGGAACGGGTGCGCGGAACCGCCGCGCGGGGAGGGGAACGGCGACGGCGGCTGCTGGCCGGCGCCCTCGTCCTGGCGCGGGGCGCCTGGCTGATGCTGCGGCGGGGCCGCAGGCGTCGGGAACGGGCTCGGCGGCGTGACGGCCGGTGGGATTCGCGTAGCGGGCGGCGCGAAGAGCTCCTCGGTGGGGGCGTCGTCCGGTGCGGCGGGCCGCACCTCGGCGGGCGCCTCCGTCTCGCGGGCAACCGCTTCGGGGCCCGCGGCCTTCTGCTTCTCGGACGCCCCGGTCTCCCCGGTCTCCCCGGCGACGGTCCGCGGCCCGAGCTCCTTCTTGTGTGCTGCGGCGATCGCGGCGAAGGAGAGCGCCTTGAAGTCGAAGGTCTCGTCGACGGCCGGCGCAGCCGCACTGTCGGACGGCGTCCGGGGCTCGGCCTCGTCCGTACGCGGGGCCTTGGAGGTAGCGGGCTTGCTGTCGGTCGCGGCAGGCAAGCCGGTCGCGGCAGGCAAGCCGGTCGCGGCAGGCGAGTCGGTCGCGGCGGGCGAGTCGGGAGCGCTCGTCGAGACGGGCGCATCCGGTGCATCGGCTGCGTCGTCCGAGGCGGCGTCCTCGCCAGACACGCTGGTGTCGACGCCCGCGTCGGTGTCGGTGTCGGTGTCAGCAGCGATGCTTGTGCCGATGGTGCTGTCGGTCTCGGCCGGCTCCTCCGCCGGCGCTGTGGTCGCAGGGTCCACGTCCTTGGTGGGCGACGGCGTCGGCTCGGCCGGGGGAGCCGACGGCGGCACCCGCTTCGGCAGTGCGGCGGCGGGCACGACGCTGATCTCCTCGGTGCGTGCTGTCCGCTTCGAACCGGTACCCGCCGCAGGCTTGGCGTCCGCGACGGGCTCTTCCGGTGCGGCAGGCTCCGCGTCAGCAGCGTCTCCGGCGGGTTCGGCACTCCCGGTGGGCTCAGCGTCTGCAGCGGGCTCACGATCCGCGGCTTTCGCCACGGGCCCGGGGTCCGCGACGGGTGCGACGTCCGCTGCGGGCTCGGCGTTCGCTGCAGGCTCGGAATCCGCAACGGGCTCGACGTCCACCGCAGGCTCCGCCTCCGCGACAGGATCGGCCTTCGCGGCCGGCTCGACGTCGCTCGGTGCGCTCTCCGCACCAGCCGACGACCCCGCGTCCGGCGCGGCAACTGCCGTCGGTCCAGCGGTGGACTCCTCTGCGACCTCGGGCTCCACCGAGCCGGTCTTCGCCGAGCCGACCTCCGCCGAGCCGACCTCCGCCGAGCCGGCCACCGCGCTCTCAGCCCCGGACAAGGCATCCCCGGACTCGGCCCCGGCTACCCCGCCCTGGGCGCCGTCGCCCTCGGGCTCGCCGTTCGTGGCCGACGCACCAGCGGTGTCGGACCCGTCGTCGTCGGCCTGCTCGGGCGCCGCGTCGTCCCCGGAACGGCTGTCGACGACCGTGCCGTTGCCCGCGGGATCCCGCTCCGCCTCGTCCGCAGACGCCGTCTCGACAGGATCCGTAGCAGGCACCCTGGCGACTTCGGTGGCGGCCGGGAGGTGGTCGGGCGTCGACGTCATGCAGGTTAACTTACCGACATTCGACGACGACCTTGTCACCAGGACGACGCACGCCTGGAGTGCACCCTCTTTGTGGACAGTTTCACCCGCTGATTTCCCCATCGCCGGTGGAACCTCGGCGCCTCCTGCGCCGTGGGAGGGAGTCTCAGTCGGCCAGGTCGACGATCACCGGGACGTGGTCGGAGGCGCCCTTGCCCTTGCGCTCGTCCCGGTCGATGACGGCACCCGATGCGCGGCCGGCGAGGGCGGGCGACGCCCAACAGAAGTCGATCCGCAGCCCCTTGTTCCGCGGGAAGGCGAGCTGCTGGTAGTCCCAGTAGGTGTACGCGTGCTCCTCGGGGATGAACTGCCGCGTCAGCTCCGTGTACCCGGCCTTGCCGAAGGCCTCGAACGCCGCCCGCTCGGGCGGGGACACGTGGGTCTTTCCGGCGAAGTCCGCGGCGTTGTACACGTCCGTGTCGAGCGGGATGACGTTCCAGTCGCCCATGAGCGCCACGGCGTCGCCGGCGTCGGCCCAGGTCTGCGCGGAGGTGCGCAGGGCCTCCAGCCAGGCCAGCTTGTAGGTGTAGTGCGGGTCGCCGAGCGCGCGGCCGTGTGGCACGTACAGGCTCCACACGCGGACGCCGCCGCAGGTCGCCCCGATCGCCCGCGCCTCGAGCGGCGGGACGACGTCGAGCAGCGGGTCCGGGCCGTCCTCGATGATCGCCTTGGCGAAGCCCGGCTGCTCCGGGAACTGGGTGGCGACGTCGGTCAGGCCGACCCGCGACACGATCGCCACACCGTTCCACTGCGACAGCCCGAAGTGCGCGACCTCGTACCCGGCGGCCTCGAACGCCGCGGTCGGGAACTGGTCGTCCCGGCACTTCGTCTCCTGGATGGCCAGGACGTCGGCCTGGGACCGGTCGAGGAAGGCGAGCACGCGGTCGACGCGCGTGCGGATGGAGTTGACGTTCCAGGTGACGAGGCGCACGGTCCCACCCTATGTTCACCCGACTACGCTGGTGACGTGCAGATCCTCACCAGGCGCCGCGCCGTCGGCGTCGTCGTCGCCCTGACCACCGCGGCCCTGGTCGCGGCCTGCTCGGCAGGCTCCGGCGAGAGCCCCGGAGGAGAGCGCACGGACGTCGTCGTCGGCCTGACGGGGGAGCCCACCAACCTCGATTTCACGACGACGTCGGGCTCAGCCATCCCGCAGCTGCTGATGAACAACGTGTACGAGGGCCTGGTGACCATCGACCAGGAGGGCGAGGTACAGCCGCAGCTCGCCGAGTCCTGGGAGGTCAACGGGGACCGCACCGTCTACACGTTCACGCTGCACGAGGGCGTGCAGTTCTCCGACGGCTCGCCGTTCACCGCGGACGACGTCGTCTCGTCGATCGAGCGGGTCCAGGACGACTGGACGCTGAGCCTCAGGTCCAAGATGGACGTCGTACGGAAGGTGAGGGCGACGAGCGACACCGAGGTCGCCGTCACCCTGAAGCACCCGAGCAACTCCTGGCTGTTCGACATGGGCACGTCGGTGGGCGCCATGTTCCCCGACGACCTGTCCGCCGACCTGGCGACGGAGACGGTCGGCACCGGCCCCTACACGGTCGAGGAGGTCGCCCCCGGCGACCACATCACACTCGCTGCCCGCGACGACTACTGGGGCGAGGCGCCGGCGATCCAGGACGTCACCGTCCGCTACTTCGCCGACGCGAACGCCCAGGCCAACGCCGTCCGCGCCGGTGACATCGACATGGCGTACAACCTGCAGGCGCCCGACCTGCTGGACGGTCTCGCTCGCGACGAGAACCTGCAGGTCGTCGACGGCACCTCGACGGGCGAGGTCCTGCTCGCGCTGAACAACGCCGCGCCGCCCTTCGACGACCTCCGGGTGCGTCAGGCGGTCATGTACGCGATCGACCGCAAGGCGGTCCTCGACACGGCGTGGGCCGGGCACGGCGAGCTCATCGGCTCGATGGTGCCGCCCACCGACCCGTACTACCAGGACCTGACCGACGCCTACCCGCACGACCCGGACCGGGCCCGGGAGCTGCTGGCCGAGGCCGGCGTCGAGGACCTGAGCATCGCGTTCGACGTCCCGACCCGCCCCTACGCCGAGGCCGTCGCCCAGGTCGTGGTGTCACAGCTCAAGGACGTCGGCATCGACGCGAAGATCGTTCCGGCGGAGTTCCCCGCCGTCTGGCTGGACAAGGTGTTCACCGAGCACGACTACCAGATGTCCGTGATCCTCCACACCGAGGCGCGGGACATGCTGACGATCTTCGGCGACCCCGACTACTACATCGGCTACGACAACCCGGAGATCGCCACGGTCGCCGACGAGGCCGACCGGGGCAGCCCCGACGAGTACGTGGCGGGCATGCAGGAGGTCGCTCGGATGATCGTCGACGACGCAGCGAGCGATCCCCTGTTCCTCTTCCCCAACACCGTCGTCGCCGACGTCCGCCTCGGTGGCATCGCCGCGAACGCCACCACGGAATCGATGGACCTGACCGGCCTGACCTGGCCCCTCGACTGACCCGGCACGACGCCGGACAACCACCCGTGGCCAGACACCTCGCCTCGCACCTCGCCCAGCTCGTCGCCACCCTCCTCGTGGCGACGGCGGCCATCTTCGTGCTGCTGCGGGTGCTGCCCGGTGACCCCGCCGCCGTCGCGCTCGGGATCGAGGCGTCCCCCGAGGCGCTTGCGGCCTGGCGGGCTGAGCACGGCACGGACGGGCCGCTCGTGTCCCAGTACCTCGAGTGGATGGGCGGCCTGCTCACGGGGAACCTCGGCACGAGCTACGTGACGTCGCAGGACCTCACGCCCCTGGTCGCGGACCGGGTGCAGGTGACGGGCATCCTCGTGCTGCTCGGCATGCTGATCGCCCTGGTGGTGGCGGTGCCCGTGGGCACGCTGGCCGCCGTCTGGCACCGGAACGCGGGCGGCGTGACGCTGTCCGCGGTGAGCCAGGTGGGCGTGGCGGTGCCGAACTTCCTGGTGGGCGTGCTGCTCGTGGCGCTGTTCGCCGTGCGGCTCGGCTGGCTGCCGTCGGGCGGGTGGACGGCGCCCGTGGACGGGTTCGGGGAGTTCTGGCGGCACGTGCTGCTGCCCGCCGTCGCGCTGGGCTCCGTGCAGGCCGCGATCATCACGCGGTACGTCCGCAGCGCCGTGCTGGAGATCATGCGCGAGGACTTCCTGCGGACCGCCCGCGCCAAGGGGCTCACGTTCACCGGCGCGCTGGTGCGGCACGGGCTGCGGAACGCCGGCGTGCCGATCGTGACAGTGGTGGGCGTGCAGATCGCGTCGATGCTGATCGGCGCGGTGGTCATCGAGCGGGTGTTCGCCGTGCCCGGCCTCGGCAGCCTGCTGCTCGACTCCGTGGGCAACCGCGACCTGCTCGCCGTGCAGTCGATAGTCGCGGTGCTCGTCGTGCTCGTGGTGCTGCTGAACTTCCTGGTCGACCTCGCCTACACGCTGCTGGACCCCCGGCTCAGGAGGGCGTCATGACCGGCCAACAACCGCTGGTCGCCCTTCGACAGGCTCAGGAGCCACGAGTCGAGACCCGCCGCCGTCGGCCTGGGACGCACCCCCAGCTCGTGATCGGCGCGCTGCTGGTCGGGCTGGTCGTCGTCACGGCCCTCGTCTCGCTCGTCTGGACGCCGTACGACCCCGAGCACGCGGGCGCCGAACGCCTCCTCCCGCCAGGGACGGAGCACTGGCTCGGTACCGACCGGTTCGGCCGCGACGTGCTCTCGCAGGTCATGGCGGGTGCCCAGATCACCCTGCTGGTCGGCCTGGTGGCGGTGGGCATCGCGGCAGTGGTCGGCGTACCGCTCGGCGTGCTCGCGGGGATGCGCGGCGGGCGGCTCGGCGCCCTCCTGATGCGGGGCAGCGACATCCTCCTCGCCTTCCCCGGTCTGCTGCTCGCGATCGTTCTCGGCGCCGTCTACGGCGCGGGCACCGTGACGGCGATGGTCGCGCTCGGCATCGGCTCGATCCCCGCCTTCGCCCGTGTCGCACGCGGCGGGACGCTGCAGGTCGTGCGGTCCGACTACGTGCTGGCCGCCCGGGCCGCGAACCGCGGCGAGCTCGCGATCGCCGCCCGGCACGTGCTGCCCAACATCGGCGGCATGGTGATGGTGCAGTGCTCCGTGAACTTCGCGATCGCCGTGCTCGCCGAGGCCGGGCTGTCGTTCCTCGGCCTGGGCACACCCCCGCCGACGCCGTCGTGGGGCCGCATGCTGCAGGAGTCCCAGCAGTTCCTCGGCGTCGCCGACCACCTCGCGATAGTGCCCGGCGTCGCGATAGCGGTGGCCGTGCTCGGGTTCAACCTGCTGGGCGACGGCCTGCGCGACGTCTTCGACCCCCGCCTCTCCGCCGTCGAGCCCCGGACGGCGGGCGCCGAGCACGGAGCGTTGGTCGAGCCCAGCCGCTCGGTGGCCGAGCCCGGAGCGTTGGTCGAGCCTGTCGAGACCCAGCACCCTTCCGACGAGACCGAGCAACTTACCGCCCTCGACATCCGCGACCTCACGGTGCGCACCGGCAGCGGCCGCCCGCTCCTGTCCGACGTCTCCCTCCGGGTCGCCCCCGGCGAGCGCGTCGGCCTGATCGGCGAGTCCGGCTCGGGCAAGACGATGACGGCGCTCGCGGCGCTCGGCCTGCTGCCCGACGGCGTCGCGGCAACCGGCCAGGTGCGACTCGCCGACGTGCCCGGGAACCTCCTGGACCGGCGCGAGCAAGCCATGGCCCGGCTGCGCGGCGAGGCGATGTCGATGGTCTTCCAGGAACCGATGACAGCGCTGAACCCGCTGATGCGGGTGGGTCGCCAGGTCGCCGAGGCGATGACCCTGCACGGGACGACGGGCCGTACGGCGACCCGGCGCGCCGCCGAGCTCCTGGTCGAGGTGGGCCTGCCCGCCGGCGCCGCCCGGCGCTACCCGCACGAGTTGTCCGGCGGGCAACGCCAGCGGGTGGGGCTGGCGATGGCGCTGGCCAACCACCCGGCCGTGCTGGTGGCGGACGAGCCGACGACGGCCCTGGACGTCACAGTGCAGCGCCAGGTGCTGGACCTGATGGTGCGCCTCGTCGAGGACCGGGGTGCGGGGCTGCTGTTCATCACGCACGACCTGGCAGTGGTGTCCCAGGTCTGCGAGCGGGTGGTGGTGCTGCTCGAGGGCGTGGTGGTCGAGGAGGGCCCCGTCGCCGAGGTGTTCGCGCACCCGCGGCACGAGTACACGAAGCGGCTGCTGGCGGCGTCGGCCCTGGAGCCCCGCCTGCCCGCCGCACCGCGGGATGCCCGGGAACCGCTGATCCGCGTCGCGGACGTGACCCGCACCTATCCGAGCCGCGGCGACGTGGTGCACGCGCTGCGGGGGGTCTCGCTGGAGGTCCAGGAGGGGCAGCGGTTCGGGATAGTGGGCGAGTCCGGGTCGGGCAAGTCGACGCTGCTGCGGATCGTGGCGGGGCTGGACCGGCCGACGTCGGGGTACGCGACGAGCGCCGGGGTGCGGCTCGGCGCGGACGGTGTCTCGACGGGCCCGACCAGCGGTGCGGGTGACGGTGACTCGACGGGCCCGACCAGCCGTGCGGGCGCTCCCGGGCTGGGCGACCTGCGCGCGGCCCTGCAGGTCGTGTTCCAGGACCCGTACAGCTCGCTCGACCCCCGCATGACGGTGGGCGACATCGTGGCGGAGCCGCTCCTCAACCCCGCGAACGTCCGGGCCGGCGGCCCGCGGACGGCGTCGGCCCGCCGGGACACGGTGCGGGAGATGCTGGACGCCGTCGGCCTGCCGCTCGACGCGACCGAGCGGTACCCGCACCAGTTCTCGGGCGGGCAGCGCCAGCGCATCGCCATCGCGCGGGCTCTCGTGTGCAGGCCGCGCATCCTCGTGGCGGACGAGCCCGTCAGCGCGCTCGACGTCTCCGTCCGGCGGCAGGTGCTGGACCTGCTCGCGCGGCTCGCGGACGAGCAGGCTCTGACGCTGCTGCTCGTGTCGCACGACCTCGGTGTGGTGCGGCACGTCTGCGACCACGTGGCGGTGATGCGCGACGGCCTGATCGTGGAACAGGGCCCCACCGCCGACGTCTACGACACCCCACACCACGAGTACACGCGCGCGCTCCGCGACGCGACCCCGCTCCTCCTCCGCTGACCTGTCAGAAACCGCCGGACGTGTCAGACCCACAGGTCACCCGAGTGACCTGTGGGTCTGACACGTCCGCGGGTTTCTGACAGCTGGGCAGCCCCAACCGCCTGAGCTCTTCGTTCGTCTGCCCTCGTGCGGGCGGCACATGCCGCCCATTCCTCACGAAGGAGACAGCAGATGCGCGTCAGAGCAGGTGCAGCAGCGATGCTCGCCGCGGTCCTGGTGGGCGGGGGAACGGTGGCCTCGGCCGCTGGACCCGGCGACCCGCCCGCCGCCACGACGTCCGCCACGACGTCCGGCACGGCGTTCGGCACGGCCGCCACCCCGTCCGGCACACCAGGAACCCCGATCTCGACCGTCACGCTGATCACTGGCGACCGGGTCACGCTCACGCAGTCGGGCGGCCGAGCCCAGGTGATCGGGACCGAACCCGGAGAGGGTCGTGAAGGGGTCGGCTTCCTCCACCAGATGGAGAACGGCCGCCTGTACGTCATCCCCACGGACGTCGCCGGCCTGGTCCCTGACCGCCTCGACCCCGCTCTGTTCGACGTCGCGGGCCTCGCCGACTCCGGCTACGACAAGTCCCACCCGGGCACCGTCCCCGTCATCGTGCAGGCCACCGCGACGGGTGGGGCGGCGGCGAAGGGCACTCGGCGCGCCGCTTCGGCCGCGCCCGACTGGGCAGACCTGGGCATCGAGCCCGAGCGGAGGCTGGAGTCCGTCGACGCAGTCGCTGCGGACCTCGACCGCGCTGCGGCGTCCGACCTGCTGGCTGCCCTCAAGGAGCCGGCGGCGAGAGCCCGGACGGCAGCCGCGGCGCCGTCCGACCTCAAGGTCTGGCTCGATGCCCCGGTGGAGGCGCTCGATGTCGACTCCGCGCCGCAGATCGGCGCGCCCGCAGCCTGGGAGGCGGGATACACGGGTGAAGGCGTCACCATCGCGGTCCTCGACGGCGGCGTGGACACCACCCACCCCGACCTGGACGACGTGCTGGTCGGGTCGCGGGACTTCACCGGTATGGGTAGCACTGCCGACCACCACGGGCACGGCACGCACGTCGCCTCCATCGCGCTTGGCTCGGGCGACGCGTCCGACGGCGTGAACCGCGGCGTCGCCCCCGGCGCGGACCTGCTGGTCGGCAAGGTCCTGGGTGAGGACGGCGGCGCGATCTCCTGGGTGATCGACGGGATGGAGTGGGCGGCGTCGGAGGGCGCCGACATCGTGAACATGAGCCTCGGCGAGCGCGGCAACTACAGCGACGGCACGGACCCCGGATCCCTGGCCGTGAATGCGCTGAGCGCGCAGTACGGCACCCTGTTCGTCATCTCGGCGGGCAACTCCGGGGAGGACGGCAACGGGACGGTATCCGCTCCCGGGGCAGCCGACGCCGCGCTGACCGTTGGCGCGGTGAACGACGCCGACGAGGTCACCTGGTTCTCCAGCCGTGGCCCGCGCGGCGGGGACAACGCCCTCAAGCCCGACGTGACCGCCCCGGGCGAGGAGATCGTCGCGGCCCGCGGGGCCGGGACGGCGATGGGCACTGTCGTGGACGACCAGCACGTCGCCGCCTCCGGCACCTCGATGGCTGCCCCGCACGTCGCGGGCGCTGCTGCGGTGCTCAAGCAGGCCCGGCCGGAGCTCACCGGCCAGGAGCTCAAGGCGGTCCTCATGGGCTCCGCCCAGCACACCTCCGGGACGGTGTGGGACGAGGGCGCCGGGCGCATCTACCTGCCGGCCGCTCTGGACCAGCAGGTCATGGCCTCGCCGTCGTCGCTCTCCCTCGGCACCTTCCTGTTCCCGCAGACGGGCGCGGAGACGCGAACACTCACCTACGAGAACCCGACGGACGCGGAGGTCACGCTCGACCTCGCGATCGACGTGACCGGCCCGGACAGCGAACCGTTGCCGGCCGGTGCGGCCGCGCTCTCCGCGGCATCGGTGACCGTGCCCGCCCAGGGCACCACCACCGTTGACGTCACCGTGGACCGCACCACCGGTGACTTCGGGCGCTTCTCCGGTGCGGTGGTCGCCACCGCTCCCGGCGGCAGCGAGACCCGCACGGCCCTCGGCTGGGTCAAGGAGTCCGAGCACTACGAGCTGACCGTCGAAGGCATCGGGCGGGACGGCGAGCGGCATGACAGCGGATCCCTCGTGCACGTGACGAACGTCGACGACGGCACCCGGTACAGCGAGTTCGTCGAGCTCGAGGACGGCACGTGGACCGGACGCGTCCCGGTCGGCACGTACTCGGTGAACGGCAAGCTGTGGGACGAGGACGCCGAGGGATCGGTCACCGAGCTCACGGACGTCCTGGAGCCGCAGATCGAGGTCACGGGCCAGACGACGGTGGTCCTCGACGCGACCGTCGGCGAGCCGGTCACGGTGACGACCGAGCGGCCGGCGGTCCGGGAACGGGTCTTCCTCGACGTCCACCGGGTGGACGAGCCCCAAGAGTGGTTCAGCGGGTTCGGCGCTACCGTCCCCGGCAGCGCCGGCGTGTACGCGACGCGGACCGAGCCGGTCACCGAGGGCGGTTTCGGGCTCACCGCGGCGTTCAACCTGGCGGCGCCCACCAGCACCGCCGACGAGGCGCCCGAGTACACGTACGACCTCGCGTACGACCAGGACGAGGTGGTGGAGACGCTCGCGTTCGCTGCGACGCCCGAGAACACGACGGCGGTAGCCGTGGGCTACGCCGACCTCGGTCCCGGCGTCGACGTTTCGAGCTCGCGGTGGGGCCTGCCGGTCGGCAAGGAGTGGGTCCACCTGCGTGGATACTCCCGCCCGGTCGCTCCGGGCACCAGCCGCACCGAATATGTCACCGCGAACGAGGTGACCTGGAGGAACACTGCAGTGCTCAGTCCGCGCGACGGCTCGGACGAGGTGTACATCAACGGTGTCGACCACGTCTATCCCCCGGGCGAAGCGGTAAATGCGCTGGGCGGGGCGGTGATGAGCGCCAAGTTCTCGGAGCACAACCGCATCGGTACCTGGGGCGACCTGCTCCGCCTGGGCCTCGATGCGTTCGTCGACTCGGACGGGCAGCACATCAACTCGCTCGACAAGCCGGGAAAGGTCCGGGTGTGGCAGGACGGCACCGAGATCGTGGACGAGGACGAGATCTTCTTCGGCCTCCCCATCCCCGTCGAGGGCGCCGACTACCGCGTCGTCCTCGACGCCGAACGGGCCGCCCCCTGGTGGAACCGGTCCACGAGAGAGAGCACGGAGTGGACCTTCCACGCCGAGCCCGGAGAGCCCGACCCGGATGGCGAGCCTCCGTTCGTCAGGCTGCCCGTGCTCGACGTCGCCTACGACGTCGCAGGCATGGACCTGGCCAACAACGCGCCGCGGCGGACCACCGCCACGGTGACCGTCGGCCACCAGGCCGGCAGCACGGGCGGCACCGTCACCGGCGCCCGCCTCTCGTGGTCGCCCGACGACGGCGCCACCTGGCGCAAGGCCACGCTGCGCCGGACCGGTGCCGGCGTCTACACCGCTGACCTTCGGGTCCCGAAGGGCACGGAGCACGTCTCGCTCCGCGTCGAGGCGAAGGACAAGGCGGGCACCACCATCAAGCAGACGGTGATCCGGGCCTACGGGGTCCGCTGACACCAGACCCCGCAGCGGGCGTGCCGCACGGCCTCGGCGTCGTGCGGCGCGCCTGCGAGGTGACACCCCCCCTTGGCGCGCTGAGCAGGCACAACGCCGAATCTTTCGCCCAACCATCTGCGGTCCTCGCGCGTTATCCCCCGTGAGGTGGCATTCATGCCGCCGGCTTCTCACGAAGGAGACAGCAGATGCGTGCCAGAACAGGCGCAGCAGCGGCGGCGTTCGCCGTGGCGGTTGCGATGGGGGCGGGGGTGCCGGCGTGGACGCTCGGTGCCGCCGCGGCGGGAGCGGACGGTGACGGCGTCGCCGTCGGACCAGAGGCCCTGACGACAGCGGACACCCCGACCACCGCGTCCGTCACCCTGATCACCGGCGACCGGGTGACGCTCACCCGGCATGCCGACGGCCGCAGCTCGGCGGCCGTCACACCAGGTGAGGGACGCGAGGGCATCGCCTTCCAGCGGATCACGGAGGGCGACCGGCTGTACGTGATCCCCGCCGACGTCGCGGGCCTCGTGCCCGACCGGATGGATCGCGCGCTGTTCAACGTCACGGGCCTGGTCGCGGCCGGGTACGACGACGCGCACCGGGACACCGTCCCGGTCATCGTGCAGGACGCCGCCGTGGCGCACGAAGCAGTCGCGGGGCGGGACGCGTCCCTCCGTGGCGACCGGCCCGCCGAGCGCACGGCACAGGACCGGCCGCAGCCCGACTGGGCGGCGCTCGGCCTGGAGCCCGAGCGGACGCTCGAGTCGGCAGGGGCGATCTCGGCGGACCTGGACCGCGCGGCGGCGGCGGACCTGCTCGCAGGACTGCGGCGCGACACGTCGGCAGCTCGCTCGGCCACACCCGAGGTCAAGGTGTGGCTGGACGCACCCGTCCAGGCACTCGACGAGGACTCGATGCCCCAGATCGGCGCCCCCGCGGCCTGGGAAGCGGGATACACCGGTGAGGGCGTGACGGTGGCGGTGCTCGACTCGGGCCTCGACCGCACCCACCCGGACCTGGACGACGTGGTGGTCGGGTCCAAGGACTTCACCGGCTCCGGGAACACCGACGACCTCTACGGTCACGGCACGCACGTCGCCTCCATCGCGCTGGGCTCCGGCGACGCGTCGGACGGCACGAACCGTGGCGTCGCGCCGGGGGCAGACCTGCTCGTCGGCAAGGTGCTCGACGAGTTCGGCGGCGGCGAGATGTCGTCGGTCGTCGACGGCATGGAGTGGGCGGCCGGCAAGGGCGCCGACGTCGTGAACCTGAGCCTCGGCGAGTTCGAGAACTACACGGACGGCACCGACCCGACCTCCGTGGCCCTCGACACGCTGAGTGCCCGGCACGGGACCCTCTTCGTCGTCGCGGCGGGCAACGACGGCGAGTACGGGACGGTAGCCACCCCAGGGGCCGCGAGCTCCGCCCTGACCGTCGGCGCCGTGGACGACGCCGACGACGTCGCCACCTTCTCCAGCCGCGGCCCGCGAGCGCTCGACCAGGCGATCAAGCCGGACGTCACCGCGCCGGGAGTCGAGATCGTCGCGGCCCGCGCCGTCGGCACGAAGCCGGAGTCGGGGACGGGCGAGTACGTCGCCTGGAGCGGCACCTCGATGGCCGCTCCGCACGTGGCGGGCGCGGCGGCAGTCCTCAAGCAGGCCCGCCCCGACCTGTCGGCGCAGCAGCTCAAGGCAGTGCTCATGGGCTCCGCCCAGCACACGAGCGGTGGCGTGTTCGACGAGGGTGCCGGGCGCATCTTCCTGCCCGCCGCGCTGGAGCTGCCGGTCATGGCGTCTCCCGCCTCGCTGTCGTTCGGCGCGCTGGAGTTTCCGCAGAAGGGCAAGGTGAAGCGGACGCTCACCTATGAGAACGACACCGACGCCGCGGTCACGCTCGACCTCGCGGTCACGGCGACCCGGCAGGACGGCAAGCCCCTGCCGGCCCGCGCCGTGCGGCTCAGCGCGACCACGCTGACCGTCCCCGCGCAGGGCACCGCGACCGTCGACGTCCGCGTGGACACGACGGTCGGCGCCGTCGAGCGCCGCTACTCGGGTGCCGTGACCGCCACCGGGCCGGACGGCCAGGAGATCCGTACCCCGCTCGGCTACTACAAGGAGCGCGACCTGGCCGACCTCAACATCGACGCGGTCGGGCGCGACGGCAAGCCGCACGCCGGTTCGTCCACCGTCCGCGTCGTGAACGTCGACGACCCCGCCCTGTTCAGCGAGCACCTGGAGATCGGTGCGGAGGGCGTCGACCTGCGGGTCCCGCCGGGCAGCTACTCGGTCACGGGCTTCCTGTGGACGGCGGACGAGGAGTTCGTGGTCTCCGAGGCGGTCGCCGTGCTGCACCCCGAGTTCGAGGTGGCCGACGACACGGCGCTGGTCCTCGACGCGCGGAAGGCACGGGAGCTGACGGCCACCACCGAGCGGCCCGCGGACCTCACGTGGCTCGCGCTGGACGACACCCGGACCGCGGCCGACGGCGAACCCTACGGTTTCGGGATGGTGGTCACCGCCGGAGCGAAGGTCTACGCGACGCCCACCACGGCTGCGGTCACCACCGGCAAGCACGACCTGCAGACGCACTTCGTCCTGACCGGACCGTCGAACGCGAGTCGCGCGCCGTCGTACACCTATGACCTCCTGTACGCACAGGAGGTGGTGGACACGTTCAAGTTCCGTGCGACGGAGCGGAACACCGCGGCGATCACCACCGGTTACGCGGCGCTCGGCGCGGACCACCGGAGCGCGAGCGCGCGGGTCGGCTTCGCGGCCGATCATCTCTGGGGCTCGGCGGTCTCCAGCCCCGTCACGACTCCTGGCCGGCGCACGGAGTACGTGAGTGCGAACGGCGTCGCATGGGGCCACGAGGTCTACGCGGGCGCGGAGGAGGCCGACCAGGGTTACTTCCAGGATGCGCCCCGGACGTATACGCCGCGGGAGAAAGCGCGGACGACCGTCGGTGGCGCGGTCCTGAGCACCCGGCTCGGCGAGGGATCGATCACCACCGCGGGGCGCACGCTCGACCTCGGCCTCGCCCCCTGGAGCGACGCGGGCAGGCACCCGTTCGAGTCGTTCGGCGGGGACACCACGCGGCTGCGCGTCTGGCAGGACGGCGCTGCCGTCGCCGACAACACGTACCCGTCGGCGGAGGCGCGCATTCCCGCCGGGGGCGCCGACTACCGCGTGGTGCTCGGCGCGGCGCAGGACGGGTCCTGGTGGGACAGGTCCACGCAGGTGCGCACGGAGTGGAACTTCCACACCGAGCCGGGCGGTTCCGCGGCCGAGCCCGTACACGTGCCGGCCCTCGACGTCGCCTATGCGGTCAAGGGCACGGACCTGAGGAACGAGGCACCGCGCCGGACCACCGTCACGGTGACCGTCGGCCACCAGGCAGGCAGCACCGGTAGCCCGGTCACCGGGGCGAGCCTGGCGTGGTCGGCCGACGACGGCAGCACCTGGCACAAGGCAACGCTGCGCCGGACGGGTGCCGGCGTCTACACCGCGGGCCTCGACGTGCCGGCCGGCACCGAGCACGTCTCGGTCCGCGTCAGCGCGAAGGACAAGGCGGGCGGCACCGTCCAGCAGACGGTGATCCGGGCGTACGGCGTCCGCTGACACCGGCCTAGATGTCAGACCCACAGGTCACTCCGGTGACCTGTGGGTCTGACAGGTACCTGTGCCGTGTAGCCTCTGCGCGACATGAGCGAGCAGACGACCAGCGGCGACGGTGACCTCCCGGGGCTCGACGACGCCGCGCGCCGAGTGATCGGGTCGGCCGGGAAAGCACCGATCCGCGTGATCTTCGTGCCCGGGCTCGGCGACCGGCTGCC
This sequence comes from Promicromonospora alba, assembly GCF_042654905.1. Taxonomy (NCBI): domain Bacteria; kingdom Bacillati; phylum Actinomycetota; class Actinomycetes; order Micrococcales; family Promicromonosporaceae; genus Promicromonospora; species Promicromonospora alba. The sequence continues at coordinate 689,677 of NZ_JBHSFI010000004.1, read as the reverse complement.
ACCCCTGGTGCACCTCCAGCGCGAGGCGCTGCGCACCTGGCGGGCGCTCGGCGTGCGCACCACCATGTTCCGCGTCCGCTGGTCCTCGGACGCCTCGTTCCAGGACCGGCTGGACCGGCTCGACGAGATGATCGAGCGCTACGAGCAGCGCGGCGAGCGGGTGGCGCTCATGGGTGCGTCCGCCGGCGCGGGTGCGGTTCTGGCGGCCTACGCCCGACGGCGTTCGGTGGTCGCCGTCATCATCATCGCCGGGAAGTTCCTCGAACCCGAGGACATCATCAAGCCGGTCCTCGTGCGCAACGCGCCCTTCGCGCAGTCGCTGTCGACAGTGCCGAAGCTCCTGGAGGAGCTGGGCCCGGACGACCGGGCGAAGATCCTCAGCCTCCGATCGGCCAGGGACGGCGTGGTCGACGACGAGGACACGCTGCTGGAGGGCGCCGTCAACGAGACGATGCGCGTCGTCGGCCACGTGATCGCCATCGGCTACGCGCTGATGTTCCGGGCGCGCCGGGTCGTCCGGTTCCTGCGCGAGGCCATGACGGACTGACGCGTCACGATCCGCTCCGTCCCTACGGGGCGAGTGCTAATGTGTCTCACATCGTGAGCATCTTTACCTGTTCCTGCTGTCGCCGCTGAGCGGTTGCCGACGAGGCGACCCCCTGGCGCGATCCCTCGCGCCGCCGACAGCAGTCCGCGCTCACACCGCATCCACCCGCACGCGCCGACTCCAGCGTTCGCCCCTTCCGGGCGGCCAGGAGGCCGGGGCGGAGCCATCGACGGATGCCTGGACCGCCGCTGTCGGCGCACCCACGCACCCTTCGAAAGGACCCACCCATGCCCGGCATCCCCGTACTGGACCTCTCGCTGCTCGACGGCGGCCCCGACGACCAGGCGCGCTTCCGCGACGAGCTGCGGCGCGCCACCCACGAGGTCGGTTTCTTCTCCCTGGTCGGGCACGGCGTCCCGCGCGAGCTGATCGACCGCGCCTACGCCACGGCCGAGGAGTTCTTCGCGCTGCCCGAGGAGCAGAAGCGCGCGATCGAGAACGTCAACAGCCCGCACTTTCGCGGCTGGACCCGCATGGGCGGCGAACGCACCCTCGGCCGCGTCGACCAGCGCGAGCAGATCGACATCGGCGCCGAGCGCCCCGCGGTTCCGGCCGAACCCGGGAAGCCGGACTACTGGGTCCTGGAGGGCCCGAACCTGTGGCCCGAGTCCCTGCCCGCGCTGCGCGAGGTCGCCGAGGAGTGGCTGAGCCGGCTCGACGGCGTCGCCACGCGCCTGCTGCGGGCGTGGGCGGAGGCGCTCGGGGCGCCGTCCGACACGTTCGACGCCGTGTTCGAACGCCCCTCGCCGGCCCTCAAGATCGCGCGCTATCCGGGGATCCAGGCGGACGCGCCCGCACAGGGCGTCGGCGCGCACAAGGACCTGGGCGTGCTCACGCTCCTCTCCGTCGAGGACGGCAAGGCCGGCCTGCAGGTGGAGAAGGACGGCGAGTGGCTCGACGTCGTCCCGCCCGCCGGCGCGTTCGTCGTGAACATCGGCGAGCTGCTCGAGATCGCCACCGACGGCTACCTGAAGGCGACCCTGCACCGGGTGGTCTCCCCGGCGCCCGGCACGGACCGCATCTCGATCCCGTACTTCCACGGGCCCGCGCTGGACGCGTCCATCCCGACGATCGACCTGCCACCCGCGCTCGCCGCCGACGCGCCCGGCGTGACCGCGGATCCGGCCAACCCGCTGCACGCGGTGTTCGGCGACAACTGGCTCAAGAGCCGGCTGCGCGCGCACCCGAACGTCGTGGAGGCGCAGCACCCGCACCTGCTGCAGAGCGCCTGACGGGCCTCAAGGAGACAGGTACCCCTGGGGCTGTGTTGCCGAGAGTGGACAACATCTACTCTCGGCAACACACCCCGGATACGTGGGCTCTTCCTGGGCTCGGAGTAGCGCGGCTTACGGACGCTTCAGAGAGTGTGGGGACGCGCCCCCTTGTCGCCGACGCCCTGGGATCCGCACACTTCGGCTATGACGACCTCCCAGGACATTTCCGCCGCCGTCGCGCACTTCGCCGGACGCCTCGCCTTCGAGACCGACGTCGCCGACGTCCACACCGCGCTCACCGGGCGGACCGCGGCGGACGCCCCGTTCACGCTGGTCGACGTCCGGTCCCAGGAGTCGTGGGACCAGGGCCACGTGCCCGGTGCGGTGCACCTGCCCGGCGGCAAGGTGCGCCTGCGGGCCGAGCAGACCATCGACCGGGACCGGCCCGTCGTGACCTACTGCTGGGGCCCCGGCTGCAATGCGGCGACCAAGGCGGCCCTCGAGTTCGCGAAGCTCGGCTACGAGGTCAAGGAGATGATCGGCGGCTTCGAGTACTGGGTCCGGGAGGGCTTCGTGTACGACACGGCGACCGGCCAGGTCCAGCCGACGCCGGACCCGCTGGCCGCCCCGCTCTGACGGCTCGCGGGGGTCACGCCGGGCGGTAGCGGTTCTCCGGGCGGCCCGTCGAGCCGTACCGGGGGCTGACCTGCGCGTGTCCCTCCGCGACCAGGTGCTCCAGGTAGCGGCGGGCGCTGACCCGCGACATGCCGACCGACTCGGCGACCTCCGCCGCCGACGCGTCCTCCGCGGTGCCGCACAGCCGGCCGAGAGCCTCCTGGACCAGGGTGCGGCTCCGTTCGGAGAGCCCCTTGGGTGGCAGGGTGGTCGCGGTCCGCGGCCCGGCCAGGAGCTGGTCCACCTCGTCCTGGTCGAGAGTGGTCTGCGCTCGGCGCACGTCCTCGCGCCGCTGCCACACCTCGTCGAGCCGCTCGCGCAGCGCGGCGGACGTGAACGGCTTGACCAGGTAGGCGACGACGCCCCCGGCCATCGCCTGCCGCACGCTGTCCAGCTCGCGTGCGGCGGTGGTGGCGACGACGTCGACGGGCGGGCCGGGCAGCAGCCGCAGCCGCCGGAGCACGTCGAGCCCGCCGATGTCCGGCAGGTGCAGGTCGAGCAGCACCAGGTCGGGGCGCAGGGCGGACGCGAGCTGCAGCGCGTCGGCACCGTTCCGGGCCTCGCCCACCACCACGAACCGCGGGTGGCTCTCCACGAACCCCCGGTGCACGACGGCGACCGCCGGGTCGTCCTCGACGACGAGCGTCCGTGCCTGCTCGGTCATGATGTCGTCTCCCTGGTTCCCGCGGCGGCCGGGGTGCGCTCGGCGTCCGACGCCGACGCGGGCAACGGCAGCTCGACGGTGATCCGTGCCCCGCCGAGGTCGCCGGTGTCGATGACCACCTCGCCGTCGCGCCGGTCCACCACGCGCCGGACCAGCGCCAGGCCGATGCCGCGGCTGTGCTCGCGGTCACCGAGCACCTTCGTGGAGAACCCGGCCTTGAACACCTGGTGGTGCAGGTTGGCGGGGATCCCCGGGCCGTCGTCGTCCACCCGGAGGTGCAGGAGCGCGCCGTCGGCGTGCAGCAGCACACGGACCCGGCCCTCCGGGCCGACGGCGTCGACCGCGTTGTCGATGAGGTTCCCGAGCACGACGAGCGCGTCCGTGTGCAGGGACGAGGCCTCCGGCGTGGTGGGCGGGTCGAGTGCGGACGCGTCGTCGATGTCGAGGATCACTCCCCGCTCCCGTGCCGTGATCGCCTTGACCAGGAGCAGCGCCGCGAGCTCGGGGGACCGCACGCCCGGCGCCACGGCGGACGAGGTGAGCAGCCCGCCGTAGCCCGACCGCTCGATGAAGGCGACCGCCTCCTCGGTGCGGCCCAGCTCCAGCAGCCCGGAGATCACGTGCACGGTGTTGGCGAACTCGTGCGACTGGGAGCGCAGCGCGTCGGTGAGGCCGCGGGTCTCCAGGAGGCCCGCGATGTCCTCCGGCTCGAGCAGGTAGATCCGGCGGCGGACGAGGCGGGTCACCCAGGCCGCGCACAGCACGCCGACCGCCGCGGCGACCGCGAGCGCCCCGAGCAGCCAGCCGCGATCGTCGGTCAGGTCGGCGCGCAGCTCGGACTCGAGGATGCCGACGCTGGCGGTGCCGATGACGGGGGCGGGGGCGGCGTCGTCGGCGGCGTGGCCGAAGACCGGCACCTTGACGCGCCAGGACGTGCCGAGCGTCCCGGTCTGGGTGCCGGTCCACACGTGCCCGGACAGCGGTACGGAGGGGTCGGTGGAGACGCGCCGCCCGATCTGCTCGGGGTCGGGGTGGGAGTAGCGGACGCCGTTCTCGTCGGTGACGACCACGTAGGTCACCTCGGACGCCTCGCGGATCACCTCGGCGATCGGCTGGATCGTGGCAGACGGGTCCTCGTCGTCGTACGCCTCGAGGATGGCGGGCAGGCGGGCGACCGACTGCGCCACCCCGGTCATCCGGTCGATGTAGGCATCGCGAAGCTGGCGCTCCTGCAGGGTGGACGCCACGAAACCGGTAGTGCAGACGAGCACGAGCACTATGACCACCTGCAGCATCAGCAGCTGTGCTCGGAGCGTCATCGCTCTTCTCACGGAGGCCAGTGTGCACCGGGTGGCGGCAGGTGCGGTAGCCGAGGGGTCGTGACCAAAACGACCACAACCTTCGTTGCGACCACAACCCGGACCTTTCCGGGGGTGCTCCCTACGCTCACGCCGAGGTGGAGCGAGTACCGGCGATGTGGCCGGACCGGTCCACGATCTCGCGACTTTCACTCAGCCGCATCCACTCAAAGGAGAAGACATGCGCGTCATGCGAACCGGGGCTGCCCCGGTCGGGATAGTCCTGGCCCTGACCCTCGCGGGCTGCTCGGCCCTGGAGGCAGGCGGCGGTAGCGGCGGCGACGCGGCCATCGACGACCTCAGCATCGTGGTCCCGGCGGGTCCGGGCGGCGGCTGGGACCAGACGGGCCGTGCCATGCAGACAGACATGCAGGAGGAAGGGCTGGTCGGCAACGCGACGGTGACCAACGTCGACGGTGCGGGCGGCACGGTCGGCCTGGCGAACATCGCCAACGCCACGGACCCGAACACCCTGCTCGTCATGGGCCTGGTCATGGTGGGGGCCGTCGAGACCAACGAGGCGCAGGCCCGGATCGAGCACACCACCCCGATCGCGCGCCTCACGGAGGAGCAGGAGGTCATCGTGGTCCCGGCGAACTCGCCGTACAAGAACGTCGAGGACCTCGTCGAGGACATCACGGAGAACGGCAAGGACGTGTCGATCACCGGCGGGTCCGCCGGCGGTACGGACCACATCCTCGCGGGGATGCTGCTCCAGGCCTCTGGCATGCCGTCGGAGCACATCCAGAACAAGCTGAACTACATCGCCTACTCGGGCGGCGGCGAGTCCCTGGCGGCGCTGCTCGGCAACAACGTGAGCGCGGGCATCTCGGGTGTCAGCGAGTACGCCGAGCAGGTGGCGGCCGGCGAGCTGCGTGCGCTCGCGGTGTCCGGCGAGGAGCGCGTCGACGCCCTGCCCGACACCCCGACCCTCACCGAGGCCGGGTACGACGTCGTCCTGACCAACTGGCGCGGCGTGGTCGCCCCGGGCAACCTCGAGGACGCCGACAAGGAGGCGCTGACCACTGCCGTCACCGAGCTCGCCGGGTCCGAGGCGTGGCAGGCCACCCTCGAGGAGAAGGGCTGGGACGACGCCTTCCTCGCGGGCGACGAGTTCGACACGTACCTCGAGGGCAACATCGCTGAGATCCAGGTGGTGCTCCAGGACATCGGTCTCATCCAGTGAGGCCCGACGACGCGGCGCCCCTGGCGCCCACAGCACCGGGTGAGCCGACGGCGGAGGCCGGCCCTCCGCCGTCGGACAGGCTCGAGCCGGGGGCCGCAGGGCCGCCGCGCCGTCGGTGGGGCGAGCTCGTCCTGGCCCTGGCCACGACCGCGCTCGGCGTGTACGTGCTGGTCGCCGCGGGGAGCATCACCGTGCCCAGCTCGACCAACACACTGGGGCCGCGGGCCTTCCCGTACCTGGTGGGCGGGCTGCTTGCCGTCATCGGCGTGGTGCTGGTCCTCCTGGTCCTGAGCGGCCGGGGCGGTGAGGAGGAGGGTGGCGAGGACGTCGATCCCACCGTCCGCACCGACTGGCTGACGGTGGTCCTGCTCGTGGTCGCCCTGGTGGTCCACGTGTTCCTGATCAACGTCATCGGCTGGCCGTTCGCCGCGATGGTCCTGTTCGCGGCTGCCGCGATGATCCTGGGCGCGCGCCCGTGGTGGCGCGCGGCCCTGACCGGGCTCGTGCTGGGCCTGATAGTCCAACTGATCTTCGGCGGGCTGCTGGGGCTGTCGCTCCCGCCTGGCCCGCTGCTCGAAGGGGTGCCGTTCCTCCATGGATAACTTCTCCGCACTGCTCGAGGGGTTCGCCACCGTCCTGCACCCGGTCTACCTGCTGTGGGCGCTGTTCGGCGTGTTCATCGGCACGGCGGTCGGCGTGCTGCCGGGCATCGGCCCGGCCATGGCCATCGCGCTGCTCCTCCCGCTGACCTACACCCTGGAGCCGACGGCGGCGATCATCGCGTTCGCCGGCATCTACTACGGGGGCATGTACGGCGGCTCGACGACGTCGATCCTGCTCAACACCCCCGGTGAGTCCGCCTCGATAGTCACGGCGATCGAGGGCAACAAGATGGCGCGCGCCGGGCGCGGCGCCGCAGCTCTGGCCACCGCTGCCATCGGCTCGTTCGTGGCGGGCACGATCGCCACGGTCGCGCTCACGTTCCTGGCGCCGGTGATCGCCGACGTGGCGGTCCAGCTGGGCGATCCCGACTACTTCGCCCTCATGGTGGTCGCGTTCATCACCGTGGGCGCCCTGATCGGGTCCTCGGTCCCGCGCGGCCTCGCGTCGCTCGCCCTCGGCCTGTTCCTCGGGCTGGTCGGCACGGACACCCTGACGGGCCAGCAGCGCTTCACGTTCGGCGTGCCCAACCTGGCCGACGGGATCGACGTCGTGGTGGTCGCCGTCGGCCTGTTCGCCGTCGGCGAGGCCCTGTACGTGGGCTCCCGGATGCGGCACGGACCGATCAAGGTCATCCCGATCGAGAAGGGCTGGCGCTCCTGGATGAAGCCGGACGACTGGCGTCGTTCCTGGAAGCCGTGGCTGCGCGGAGCGGCCATCGGCTTCCCGGTGGGCACCATCCCGGCAGGTGGGGCCGACGTCGCGACGTTCCTCTCCTACGCGACCGAGAAGCGGCTCGCCGGCAAGGAGCGCCGCAAGCAGTTCGGCAAGGGCGCCATCGAGGGTGTGGCCGGTCCGGAGGCCGCGAACAACGCCGCCTCGGCGGGTGTGCTGGTCCCGCTGCTCACCCTCGGCCTGCCCACGACGGCGACCGCGGCGATCATCGTCGTCGCGTTCCAGTCCTACGGCATCCAGCCGGGCCCGCAGCTCATGCTGAACGAGTCCGCGCTGGTGTGGGCGCTGATCGCGAGCCTGTACATCGGCAACCTCATGCTCGTGGTGCTGAATCTGCCGCTCGTGGGCATGTGGGTGAAGGTGCTGCGCATCCCGCGGCACTACCTCTACGCGGGCATCCTCATGTTCGGCGCGCTCGGTTCCTACGCGCTGAACTTCTCGCCGATCGACGTGCTGCTCCTGGTGCTCATCGGCGCGGCAGGGTTCTTCATGCGGCGCTACGGGTACCCCGTGGCACCACTGGTGGTCGGCATGATCCTCGGCCCGATGGCGGAGGACCGCCTGCGCCGCTCCCTCGCGATCAGCCAGGGCGACCTGAGCTACCTGGTCGCGAGCCCGTTCGCCGCCTCGGCGTACGTGGCGATCATCGTGCTGGTGGTCGTCGGCATCTGGCTGAAGCGCCGGGAACGGGCGCAAGCCTAGGCTGCGGACATGGGTACAGCACTGATCACCGGCGGGTCCGCCGGCCTGGGACTGGAGTTCGCACGGCAGCTCGCGGCGGCGGGACACGGCCTGGTGCTCGTGGCCCGCGACGAGGAGTGGCTGAACCAGGTCGCCGCGGAGCTCCGCGGCGCCCACGGTGTGGCGGTCGAGGTGCTCCGGGCGGACCTGTCGGTGCCCGACGACGTCGCGCGGGTCGCGCAGCGGCTCGCCGTCGTCGGGGGCAGGCCCGAGGACGGTGACCTGCCGCCCGTGGGGCTGCTCGTCAACAACGCGGGCTTCGCCACGAGCGCGAACTTCGCGGAGGGCCGCGTCAGCACAGAGCGCCGCGGGATCGACGTCATGGTGAAGGCGGTCGTGGAGCTGAGCCACGCCGCCGTCGGGCAGATGCTCGAACGGGACCGGGGCGCGATCCTCAACGTCGGCTCGGTGGCGGCCCTCACCGCCGGCGGTACCTACGCAGCGGCCAAGGCGTACGTGCGGACCTTCACCGAGTCGCTCGCGGTCGAGCTCAAGGGCACCGGCGTCACCGCGACCCTGCTGTCCCCGGGCTTCACGCACACCGAGTTCCACGAGCGGGCGGGCATCCCCAAGTCGGCGATCCCGGACTGGGCCTGGCTCGATGCCTCCGACGTCGTCCGGGTATCGCTGGAGGACGTGCGCCGCGGCGTCGTCCTGTCCACACCCTCGGTGCGGTACAAGGTGGCCGCCGCCGCACTGCGGATGGCGCCGCGCTGGGCCGTCCGCGCCGTCGGCAAGTACCGCTGACGGACGGCGCGGCGCGGCTGGGCGGGCGGTCCCGGCGCCTCCTGGCGCCGGGCCGTCAGAGCCAGCCGACCTTCTTGAAGATCCAGTAGAAGACCCCGCCCAGGCCGAGCATCCCGGCGAGCGCGAGCGGGTACCCGAGGACCCAGTGCAGCTCGGGCATGTAGTCGAAGTTCATGCCGTAGATGGTGCCGATCAGCGTCGGCGCGAAGAGGATCGCGGCCCAGGCCGAGATCTTCTTGGTCTGCTCGCTCTGCTGGAGGCTGATCTCCGACATGCGGCGCATCTCCTCGTTCTGCTCCTGGGTCACCAGGGTCGAGTGCACGTTCAGCGCGTTCGTCAGCAGCGCGCGGAACGTGCCCGACGTCTCCGCGTGCTTGACGGCGTGGTCCAGCACGTTGCGCAGGCTGCGCAGCAGCTCGACCCAGAGCGGGCCCTGCGGGAGGTCGGCGTCCAGGTGCTCCGTGCCGGGCTCCCCGCCGACGTACCGCTGCTTGGCGTCGTGCAGCTCCTGGAGCATGTCCACCAGCGGGCCGGTGGCGCGCTGCAGGCCGATCACCTCGCGGGTCGCCTCGTAGATGCGGAACGACACCTCCGGGTCGCGCGAGAACAGCTGGTCCTCGATCTGGTCGATGTCGCCGCGCAGCCGCGCGACAACGGGCCGATAGGTGTCCACGACCTCGTCCAGGAGCGCCGTGAGGATCGCGACCGGTCCCAGGCGCAGCAGGTCGGGCTCCTGCTCCAGCCGGCCCCGCATGGCGCCCAGGTCGGGCGTGACGGACCGGCGGATCGTGACGACGAAGTCCGGCCCCACCCAGGCGTGCACCTCGCCGAACTCGACCCGGTCGACGTGCCCGTCGCCGTCGTCGTCCACGCTGCGCGCGGGGTGCAGCACCACGAAGATCACGTCGTCGTAGTGCTCGATCTTCGGGCGCTGGTGCGCGTGGATGGCGTCCTCGACCGCGAGGTGGTGCAGGGAGAACTCCTCGGCCACCGCCCGGATCTCGTCGGGTTCGGGCCAGGCCAGGTCGACCCAGGCGGTCCCGCCGCGCTCGCGCGTGACCTCGCAGGTCTCCTCGATGCTCGCCGGGTTCGCCGTGCGCTTGCCGTCCACGTACACCGCGTTGTCCATGATGCTCACAGCAGAACCCTCCCAGAGGTCCCCGGCAACCCGGACCGGCGTCCGCCGCGACGTACCCTTGCACCGTGAACGCTGACTTCTCCCCGACCCCGCGCGAGCAGCTGGCAGAGCTCATCAAGGAGCTCGCCGTGGTGCACGGCAAGGTGACCCTGTCCTCCGGCAAGGAGGCCGACTACTACGTCGACCTGCGCCGGATCACGCTGCACCACCGGGCGGCCCCGCTCGTCGGGCACGTGCTCCTCGACCACCTCGAGGAGGTCGGGCTGGGCACCGCCGAGATCGACGCGGTGGGCGGCCTCACCCTCGGCGCCGACCCCATCGCGGACGCGCTGCTGCACGCCGCGGCCTCCCGCGGCCAGGACCTGGACGCGTTCGTGGTGCGCAAGGCGGCGAAGGCGCACGGCATGCAGCGCCAGATCGAGGGGCCGGACATCGCGGGCCGCAAGGTGGTCGTGGTCGAGGACACCACCACCACCGGCGGCTCGCCGATCGCCGCGATCGAGGCGGCGCGCGCGGCCGGCGCGGAGGTGCTGGGCGTGGCCACGATCGTCGACCGGGCCACCGGGGCCGGCGAGAAGATCGAGGCGCTGGGCGTGCCGTACCACTACCTCTACGGACTGCAGGACCTCGGCCTCTCCTGAGCTCCTCAATACCGTAATTCGGTCGTCTCGATATCACTTGCCGTGAAGACTTTTGCCTAGCCCTACTGTATCTTTAGGTTCATGGGGCCATTTGTCGCTTTAGTCCTGCTCGTCATCGGACTGGTGGTGTTCACCGTCGCTGCGGCGCGCGTGATGAAGCGCGGGCGCTCGCAGGACGTCGAGCAGTGGGCCGAGGCGAACGGGTGGGAGTACATCGGCAAGGACCCGATGCTCGCCCAGCGCTGGAGCGGCCGGCCGTTCGGCATGGGCCTGGACCGTGAGGCCCGCGACGTGATGCGAGGGCACGTCGACGGCCACGACATCGTCTCCTTCACGTACACGTGGCGCTCGGGCTCGCCCGACGCCGACACTCGCCGCGCGGGTCTGCGCCGGATGGCGCACGTCGTGGCGCTCGACGCGCTACCGGGCGAGCCGGTCGTGGACCTGTCGCCAGAGGGCATCCGCGAGAAGTGGCAGAAGCTCTTCGGTGCGCAGGACGTCCAGATCGACAACCCCGCGTTCGACGGCCAGTGGCTCGTGCGTACCTCGGACGAGTACTTCGCGCGCCGGGCCCTCGACGCACGCCTCGCGAACATCGTGATGTTGCCCGACTTCCACGGGTCCCGGCTCCGGATCGAGGGACCGTCGATCATGTTGTGGCGGCCCGGCCGCACCGACGTGACGACCCTGACCGAGCGGGCCAAGCGTGTCGCGGAGGTCGCGCGGATCGTGCTGCCCATGGAGAAGGGCGGACCGCGCTTCGAGTCCGGCGGCACGATCAACGGTTTCGGGATCCCGGGCCTGACCTGACGTGGCCTGACCTGACGTGACCTGACCCCGTCAACAACCACGGCACGGGCGTCTGCGACCCGACCGCTAGGCTGGCGGCCATGATCGAGCGGACCACCGAAGCCTGGCTGACGGACATGGACGGCGTGCTGGTGCACGAGGGCACCGCCCTCCCCGGCGGCCCCGAGTTCATCAAGGCGTTGCGGGACAAGGAGCTGCCGTTCCTCGTCCTGACGAACAACTCGATCTTCACGCCGCGCGACCTGCGTGCCCGGCTCGCGTACAGCGGCATCGACGTGCCGGAGGAGAACATCTGGACGTCGGCCCTGGCCACCGCCCAGTTCGTCGCCGACCAGATCCCGAACGGCAGCGCGTACGCGATCGGCGAGGCGGGCCTGACGACGGCGCTGCACCAGGCGGGCTACACGCTCACCGAGTCGGACCCGGACTACGTGGTGCTCGGCGAGACCCGCACCTACTCGTTCGAGGCCATCACCAAGGCGATCCGGCTGATCACCGGTGGTGCGCGGTTCATCTGCACCAACCCGGACGTGACCGGACCGTCGCAGGAGGGCCTGCTGCCCGCCGCCGGGTCGGTGGCCGCGATGATCACGGCGGCGACCGGCCGCCAGCCCTACTACGTGGGCAAGCCGAACCCGGTGCTGTTCCGGTCGGCGCTCAACCTGATCGGCGCGCACTCGGAGTCGACGACGATGATCGGGGACCGCATGGACACGGACATCCTGGGCGGCATGGAGGCCGGCCTGGAGACGTTCCTGGTGCTCACGGGGTCGACGTCGGCCGAAGAGGTCGAGACGTATCCGTTCCGCCCGAGCCACGTGGTGAACTCGATAGCGGACATCGTCGACCTGGTCTGATGGGCACGACGACGGGTATGACCAACCCCGAGCACGAGGTCGGCGTCGGCCCGTGGTCCGGACCGCTGCCCGACGACCCGCGCTACGACCCGGAGCTCCTGGCCGAAGGCGACCGCCGGAACGTCGCCGACCAGTACCGCTACTGGTCCGTGGAGGCGATAGTCGCCGACCTGGACACGCGCAGGCACCCGTTCCACGTGGCCATCGAGAACTGGGCGCACGACCTGAACATCGGCTCGGTGGTTCGCACCGCCAACGCGTTCAACGCGGCGGGCGTGCACATCGTGGGCAGACGCCGGTGGAACCGCCGCGGCGCGATGGTCACCGACCGGTACCTGCACGTGACGCACCACCCGGACGCCGAGGCGCTGGCCGAGTGGGTGCGGACGGTGACCCCCGGCGGGCTGCCGATCGTCGGCATCGACAACGTGCCGGGCTCCGTGCCGATCGAGGGGTACGCACTCCCGCGGGAGTGCGTCCTGCTGTTCGGCCAGGAGTCCACCGGCCTGACGGCGGAGGCCCAGGCCGCCTGCGACGTCGTCCTGCACATCACGCAGTACGGCTCTACCCGGTCGATCAACGCGGGAGCCGCTGCCGCCGTCGCGATGCACGCCTGGGCGACGCAGCACGCCTCGTAGGCCGTCGTACCAGGGCGCGTACGGGACGCCGTCGGCCCGGGAGGCATCGTTGCTTCCGGGTGCGGTCTCGGCCAGGATCGTCCGGTGGACCGGAGCGACGGATGAGCAGCGAGTCCCTGACCCGGGACCGGAACTTCGTGGTCTTCTGGGGCACCCAGACGCTCTCGGTGCTGGGCGACTCGTTCTCGGTGATCGCCTTCCCGCTGCTCATGCTGGAGGCCACCGGCTCGCTGGTGCAGATGGGCCTGCTGACGAGCGTCATGGCGGTCGGCTCGCTCTCGATGGGCCTCGTCGGCGGGGCCGTGGTCGACCGGTTCGACCGGCGCAGGCTCCTGATCGCCTGTGACGTGGCCCGCCTGCTGCTGTTCGCGGCGGTACCCGTCTGCTGGGCGTTGGAGCCGCAGGTGTGGCTGCTGTTCGTCGTCGCGGGTGTCGCCTCCGTGTTCGGGCAGCTGTTCCAGATCACCTACATCACGGCGGTGCCCACCATCGTCGGCCGCGAACGGGTGGCCGAGGCGAACAGCAAGCTCCAGGCCACCGCCTCGCTGGCCAGCATCGGCGGACCGGCGCTCGCCGGGCTGATCGCCTCGACGGTGGGCGTCACGGCGGCGATCGCCATCGACGCGGCAACCTTCGGCGTCTCGGCGCTCGGGCTGCTCGCCGTCCGGCTCTCGCGGGTGGCACCCGCCGCGTCGGTGGACCGCCCCGGTCTCGGACGTGACCTCCGGACGGGTTTCGTCACCGGCGCGCGGTTCCTGTGGCGGCACCCGGTGCTGCGCGTGCTGACCATCTCCCTGACGATCACCACCTTCGTCACCTACGGACTGACCGACGTGATCATCTACCAGGTGCGTCACGGCCTCGGGGAGAGCGAGGACGTCGTCGGCTACGTGATGGCCGCCGGAGGCGCTGGGACGTGCCTGGCAGCGGTCCTGTCCGCCCGTCTGCGCCGGACGTTCGGCTTCGGCGCCTGCTGGATCTCCGCCATGACCCTGTGCGGCCTGGCGGGCGTGGCGCTCGCGCTGAACCGCGACGCGGTGGTCATGGGGGCGGCGGTCTTCGTGTTCTGGTTCGGGCTCATGCTCGCGGCGGTCTGCTCGATGTCGCTGCGCCAGCTGGTCACGCCCGACGCCCTGCTCGGGCGGGTCACCGCGGCGTTCTGGACCATCCACTACAGCCTGGCGCCGCTCGGCGCGGCAGTGCTCACGGCGGCCGCGGACCGCTTCGGCGCGTCCGGGCCGCTGCTCGCGGTGGCCGTCATCTATCTGGCGGTGGTCGGCGCGGCGGTCTTCACCCCCATCCGTGAACGCAACCCGGAGGACCGCCCCGTCAGCTGAGGTCAGAGCGGGTTCCGAGGCCGCCCGAAGGCGGCGGACAGACGAAAACCACAGTGTTTCGGCCGTTCGACTGTCGAACGACCGCACACAGCTGCCTGTGGATCGTGGCAAGATCGAAGGTGCATACCCGGGCGGCCTTGGACACTCATTGCGACCGCCCATCTCACCAGTCATTTGGAGTTTCGCAGATGCCCATCGCAACCCCTGAGGTCTACGCCGAGATGATCGACCGGGCGAAGGCCGGCAAGTTCGCCTACCCCGCCGTCAACATCACCTCGTCGCAGACCATCACTGCCGCACTTCAGGGCTTTGCCGAGGCGGAGTCCGACGGCATCATCCAGGTTTCCGTGGGCGGCGGCGAGTACGCGTCGGGCTCGACGGTGAAGGACCGCGTCTCGGGCTCGCTCGCACTCGCTGCCTACGCGACCGAGGTCGCCAAGGGCTACGGCGTCAACATCGCCATCCACACGGACCACTGCACGGCCGACAAGCTCGACTCCTGGGTCAAGCCGCTGCTCGCGATCGAGGCGGAGCAGGTCAAGAACGGCGGCCTGCCGACGTTCCAGTCGCACATGTTCGACGGTTCCACCGTGCCGATCGAGGAGAACCTCGTCATCGCGGCTGAGCTGCTCGAGCTGTCGCAGGCGGCGCGCACGATCCTCGAGATCGAGATCGGCGTCGTCGGTGGCGAGGAGGACGGCCACATGGCCGAGATCAACGACAAGCTGTACACGACGGTCGAGGACGGCCTGGCCACGGTCAAGGCGCTCGGCTCGGGCGAGAAGGGCCGCTATCTGACGGCCCTCACCTTCGGCAACGTGCACGGTGTGTACAAGCCGGGTGCCGTCAAGCTCCGCCCGGAGATCCTGCTCGACATCCAGAAGGCCGTCGGCGCGGAGATCGGCAAGGAGAACCCGTTCGACCTCGTGTTCCACGGTGGTTCGGGTTCGACGGCGGAGGAGATCTCCGCGGCCGTCGACAACGGCGTCATCAAGATGAACATCGACACCGACACGCAGTACGCGTACACGCGCCCGGTCGTCGAGCACATGTTCAAGAACTACGACGGCGTCCTGAAGGTCGACGGCGAGGTCGGCAACAAGAAGGCCTACGACCCGCGTGCGTGGGGCAAGGCAGCGGAGGCCGGTATGGCCGCCCGCATCGTCGAGGCCTGCCAGCAGCTCCGTTCGGCCGGTCACAAGATGTGATCGGTTACCCGCTCGGGTAATCGGTAAAAGGTCAGGTGATCGGTAGTTCGAACTACCGATCACCTGACCTTTTACCGATTATCCAGTTGTGACGCCCCATGGAGGGCGGGGGTCAGGAAGCGGGCGGGCCGCCTACACCTGCCGGGGCCGGCGCGTCGCCGGACGGCGGTGGGCCTGTCGGGTCCTCGTCGTCCAGCTCGAAGCCCGGGTCCTCGTCCACGATGTCGAGGAGGTCGCCGATCCGGGTCACCTCCAGCAGGAAGCGCACCGTCGGCGGCGCGCGCAGCACGCGTACCCGGTGCGGGCTGCGGCTCGCGAGGCGCGCGAGGAACGCGACGCCTGAGGAGTCCATGAAGGTCACGTGGTGCGCGTCGATCTCGACCGGGAGACGTGACTCCTCGGCCGCGGCAGTGGCCTCGTGCAGATCACCGCCGATATCGGCGTCGATCTCCCCGGAGAGGACGATCCGCGCACGCGAGCGGCCCACTATGACGTGGATACTGGCGGGGTCGCCGATCTCGGGGGTCTTATGGCCGGGGTCCTGGGGGCTCCCGCCCTGCGGACCGCGCGGGGGGTCGTAAGTTCCGTCCTGCACGGTTCTCCTTCCGGGAGCAGTGGTCGTGGCGCTGTGTCGGTCCGATGATAGAGGTTGAGGTTCAGATCTCGGACCGTCCCAATCTACGGTTGAATGTCCTGCTGGAACAGCACCTCGAGCAAGAGATACCGTTGGGAGGGCATTTTGACCGATTCATCCGGTCTAACACCGTCCTCTCCGCCGCCGCGGCACCCCGGCCTTTCCGTATTCGGCCTCGGTCCGACTCAGGACGGGACAACGAACGGTAGAACCAACGGCGTGTCGAACGGAACGTCTGACGGAAACGGCTTCGACGCCGGCCTGCCCGCGACGCCCGCCGCCGCGAGCGTGCCCCCGAGCGTCCCGTCGAACCCGCCCTTCGGCGCCTACCGGACGTCCGGCGCGGAGCCGCGCAGGCACGCACCGAGCACCGGCATCCCGCGCACCCTGCCGCCGTCGATCGGCGACGTGGTCCTGCGCGCCGCGGTCAACGTGGGTATCCCCGTGTTCCTCACCGGGCCCACCGAGGACGGCATGCCGATGCTGTGGGCGAACAGTGCCTTCGAGCACTACGCGGGCGTGCGGTTCAGCGACTTCGCGGGATACACGGTGCGTCGCCTGGGCGAGATGCTCGTCGAACCGCAGGACCTCGAGCGCATGACCGAGCTGGTGAACGCGGGCCAGGAGGTGCACGCGACCGTGAAGTCCCACCTGCGTGGCGGCACGCACGGCTGGGCCCAGCTGACGCTCACCCCTGCCCGCGCGGGCCACAGCGACCGCATCACCCACTGGATCGGGTTCAGCGTCGACGTCTCCGACCACATGGAGCAGCACGCGGCCCAGCTCGCGAGCCTCGAGGTCGAGCGGCAGCAGCGCGAGGACCTCGACCTCATCGCGCAGACCACCGAGATCCTTACCGACCTCGAGTACCCGTACGCCCTGCGCGACATCGCGGAGCTGCTCCAGTCGATGGTGCGCTGGGCGGGCTTCTACGTGAACGACGACGGCCTCAAGCACGCAGCGGGCATCGACGTCGCGGCGCCTCCCAGCGGCCGCGGACGCCGGCACGCGCGGTACATCGAGGGCGACAACATCGCGGACAAGTCCCTGCGCCGCCGCCCGTCCGTCGACGCCCTCGGCGACTCCGTGACCACCGGTCCCATGCCCATCCTTGAGGTCGTCGACTCGGTCCAGGACGTGCTCGACGGCGTGCTCGACGGCCCCGTCACGCTGCACCTGGACATCCCGCACGCGCCGCACTCGGCGTCGGGGTGGCTGCAGCGCGACCTCACGCTGCGCCTCGCCGACGAGCTCGGCAAGGCGCCCGACTCGGTGGTGGTGCACCCCGTCGCCGGACGGCGGGACGTGCTCGGGCTGGTCGTCATCGTCCCGGACGAGGACGAGCCCGGCGACTACGTCGAGGCCGACGAGCCGGACACGCTGCGCACCGTCGTGGAGGTCGTCGCCCGCCGCGCGGGCAGCGCCATCGACAACGCCCGCATGTACGCGCGCGAGCACCGCCTCGCCGAGACCCTGCAGCGCGCGATGCTCCCCGAGCAGGCGGACGTCGCCGGGCTCGACGTGTGGACCTACTACGCCCCCAACGCGGAGCACGCGCAGGTGGGCGGCGACTGGTACGACGTGCTGCAGATCTCGCCGGAGCTCGTGGGCCTGGTGATCGGCGACGTCGTGGGGCACGACGTCGAGGCGGCCGCGACCATGGGCCAGCTGCGTTCCGTGGTGCGCTCGTACGCGTTCGAGCTGTCGACGCCGAGCCGCGTGCTCGAACGGGTCGACCAGCTGGTGGCGGGCATGGGCATACCGCGCTCGGCAAGCATGGTGTACGCCTCTCTGAAGCGCGAGGACGAGCCGGACGTCTGGACCATCGGCTACTCGCGTGCGGGCCACCTGCCGCCCCTCCTGCTGCGTGCCGGGCAGGTGATCAAGCTGGACGAGGGCGGCGGCGCGCTCGTCGGCTTCGGGTCGCGCGAGCGGACCACCGGCGAGGCGCGCCTCCAGCCCGGCGACACGCTGCTGTTCTACACGGACGGCCTCATCGAGCGGCGCGACCGGTCCCTGCGGCTGGGCCTCGAGGCGCTGTTGGAGACGGCGTCGGCCATCACGGCGCGCGACGCCGCGGGCGTGGGCGAGGAGCTGCTCTCCCGCCTGGCCGACGCGCCGGAGGACGACGTCGCGATCGTCGTGGTGCGGATCCCCGACCCGACCGGCGACGCCGGCGAGACGGCCCTGTCACCGCGGTGGCGGCGCTGGATGCTGCCGAGCGAGCCGTCGTCGATCGGCCGGGCCCGGCACGCGGTGCTGCGCACCTGCCAGGCGTGGGGCATCGAGGAGTCGGCGCAGGCCGAGCTCGTCGTGTCGGAGCTGGTGGCGAACGGCGTGCTGCACGGCTGGGGGCACATCGCGCTGCGTCTGTACGACACGGGCGACGGCCTGCGGATCGAGGTCGAGGACAACAACCCGGCCCCGCCCGTGGCGACCGACGGGCACCCGAACCGCCTGGGCGGCTTTGGCATGCAGATAGTGGACCGCCTCGCCGAGTGGGGCTGGCGCCCATCGGGCAGCGGCAAGCTGGTCTGGGCGAAGCTCCGCCGCCAGCCCACCCCGCCCAAATAACTGACCCCACCGGTGATCTGTCGAAGTAGAGCGCCTGTCCGAGAACGCGGGAGTAGGCCCCGCATTCTCGGACAGGCGCTCTACTTCGACAGATCACCGTGGGGTGAGGTGGATAACGTTTTATGCAGTCGAGACGTCGCGGTGGGACAACGGGGAGCCGTCGTCGTCCCGCGATGTCATCACCGCAAACCCCGAGTCGGGAGCCGAGGGCTCGCACGAGTGCTCGTCGTCGATCCGGAAGAGCTCCATCGCCCCGCACACCTCGAGCACGAACAGGTCGCGCTCGTCGGCCCCGCGGATCACTGTCGCGCCGCCCCGCTTGCGGCCGGCGTCGGCCAGCGAGATGAGGAACGCGGCACCTGTCGAGTCCATGAACGTGACGCGGCACATGTCGATCACGAGCAGCTGTCGGCGCAGGCCGACGACGCGCGCTGCGATCTCCGGGAACTGGTCTCGTTCGGCGAGGTCGAGGTCGCCGGCGATCACGAGCGTCGTCGTCGTGGGAGACGTCGCGATCTCGATCATGTGTCGAGCGTAACGACTGTTGCCCGATCGCACCGGATGAAAGGCAAAATTCACCGTCTTGGCCGCCGCGGAGGGCAATCCGGTGCGGCCTGGTTTGTCCATCGGTGGCCAGGAGATGTGAGGATCTGAGCATGAGCACCCACGACAACCTCCTGCAGGGCCCGGCCCCCACCCTGCTTCCCGACGACTTCCCGGCCGCCCGTGAGCGCCTGACCAGCGGCGACGACCCTGTCGACGTGGCAGCGGAGGCTCCGGCGTCGTCCCTTGTCTGGGCGGTACTGGCGGAGGGTGCGATCGCGACGGGCAGCGCCTCCGGCAACGTCGAGGCCTACGCGTACGCCCGGACGGGCTACCACCGCGGCCTCGACGTGCTGCGTCGGGCCGGCTGGCGCGGGCAGGGCCCGATCCCGGCGAGCCACGTGCCGAACCAGGGCTTTCTCCGTGCGCTTCTCGCGCTCTCCGAGGCGGCCCACCTCATCGGCGAGGAGGACGAGGCGGAGCGCTGCGCGAAGTTCCTGGTCGACTCCGGCACGTCTGTGGACGAGGTACGCGCCCTCGCGTCCACCACGAAGTAGACTCGGGCGCGGCCCGCGGGCGCCGTCGTGGCGCACGACGCGGGCGACCCAAGCAATCCGAGAAGGTGGAGATCCATGCCAGGCGTCGTGCTCGTCGGGGCCCAGTGGGGCGATGAGGGCAAGGGAAAGGCGACGGACCTCCTGGGCTCCCGCGTCGATTACGTGGTCAAGTTCAACGGTGGGAACAACGCAGGGCACACGGTCGTCATCGACGACGAGAAGTATGCGCTGCACCTCCTGCCGTCCGGGATCCTGTCGCCGGGTGTCGTGCCGGTCATCGCCAACGGCGTGGTGGTCGACATCGAGGTCCTGTTCCAGGAGCTCGACGCGCTGATCGCGCGCGGCGTGGACGTGTCCAGGCTGCTCGTGTCGGGCAGCGCGCACATCATCGCCCCGTACCACCGCACCATCGACAAGGTGACCGAGCGGTTCCTCGGCAAGCGCCGCATCGGCACCACCGGCCGGGGGATCGGTCCGGCGTACGCCGACAAGATCAACCGCGTCGGCATCCGCATGTGGGACCTGTTCGACGAGAAGATCCTGCGCGCCAAGATCGAGGGCTCGCTCGACCAGAAGAACCACCTGCTCGTGAAGATCTACAACCGGCGCGCCATCACCGTGGACGAGACGCTCGACGAGCTGCTCCAGTACGCCGAGCGCCTGCGGCCCATGGTCACGGACACCGCGGTCGAGCTGGACAAGGCCATCCAGGCGGGCAAGACCGTCCTGTTCGAGGCCGGCCAGGCGACCATGCTCGACATCGACCACGGCACCTACCCGTTCGTCACGTCGTCCAGCGCGACGGCGGGCGGCGCGGTGACCGGATCCGGCGTCGGGCCCACGCGGATCGACTCGGTGATCGGCGTCATCAAGGCCTACACGACGCGCGTGGGCGAGGGCCCGTTCCCGACGGAGCTGTTCGACGCGAACGGCGAGTACCTCCTCAAGCAGGGCGGCGAGTACGGCGTGACCACCGGCCGGGCGCGGCGCTGCGGCTGGTACGACTCGGTCATCGCCCGGTACGCGACGCGCGTCAACGGTCTCACCGACATGGTGCTCACCAAGCTCGACATCCTGACGGGCTTCGAGAAGGTCCCGGTCTGCGTGGCCTACGACGTCGACGGCGTCCGCCACGACGAGATGCCCACCGACCAGACGGCGTTCCACCACGCGAAGCCGATCTACGAGGAGCTCGACGGCTGGTGGGAGGACATCTCCAAGGCCCGCGCCTTCGAGGACCTGCCGCCGAACGCCCAGGCCTACGTGAAGGCGCTCGAGGAGATGTCGGGCACCCGGATCTCCGCGATCGGCGTCGGCCCCAAGCGCGACGAGATCATCCCCGTCCACGACCTCATCCACAGCCGCTGAGTCCGTAACCCCACCAAGAGAGCCCTCCGCCACAGTGAAGATCCTCGTCATCGGGACCGGCGCCCGCGAGCACGCCATCATCCACTCCCTGCACCGGGAGACCGCGTCCGGGTCCGCCGCCCACGAGCTGCACGCGGCGCCCGGCAACCCGGGTATCGCCGGGCTGGCCACGCTGCACAAGGTCGACCCGCTGGACGGGACGGCCGTGGCAGCGCTCGCCGAGCAGGTGGGCGCGGAGCTGGTCGTCGTCGGCCCCGAGGCGCCGCTGGTCGCGGGTGTCGCGGACTCCGTCCGGGCGGCCGGCATCCCGGTGTTCGGGCCGTCCGGCGAGGCCGCCCGGCTCGAGGGCTCCAAGTCGTTCGCCAAGGAGGTCATGGCCGCCGCGGGTGTGCCGACCGCCATGGCGCACGTGTGCACCGACGTCACGGAGCTCGCCGCCGCGCTGGACGCGTTCGGCGCCCCGCACGTGGTCAAGGACGACGGTCTGGCGGCGGGCAAGGGTGTAGTGGTCACCGACGACCGCGCTGCCGCGCTGGCCCACGGCGAGGCGTGCCTCGCGGGCGGGGGCACGGTGGTGGTCGAGGAGTACCTCGACGGACCCGAGGTCTCCCTGTTCTGCATCTCCGACGGCGCGAAGGTGGTCCCCCTGGTCCCCGCGCAGGACTTCAAGCGCGTCGGGAACGAGGACGAAGGTCTCAACACCGGCGGCATGGGGGCCTACAGCCCGCTGGACTGGGCGCCGCAGGGCCTCGTGGACGAGGTGATGGCGCGCGTCGCCCAGCCGACCGTCGACGAGATGGCACGGCGCGGCACGCCGTTCTCCGGCGTCCTGTACGTCGGGCTCGCGCTCACCAGCCGGGGCACGCGCGTCGTCGAGTTCAACGCGCGCTTCGGCGACCCGGAGACCCAGTCCGTGCTGGCCCGGCTCCTGACGCCGCTCTCGGAGGTCATGCTGGCGGCGGCCCTCGGCAGGCTCGCCGAGCTGGAGCCCCTCCGCTGGCGCCGGGAGGCCTCGGTGACGGTCGTCGTCGCGTCCGAGGGCTATCCCGAGCGCGCCCGGTCGGGCGACCCGGTCACGGGTATCGAGGATGCCGAGGCGCTCCCCGGCGTGCACGTGCTGCACGCGGGTACCGGCCTCTCCGAGACCGGCGAGCTGGTCAGCGCCGGCGGCCGCGTGCTGTCCGTCGTTGCCCTGGGTACCGACCTGGCCGACGCCCGGCGCCGGGCCTACGAGGGTGTCGCGAAGATCGACCTCAAGGGCTCGCACCACCGCACCGACATCGCGCTGAAGGCGGAACGCGGCGAGGTCACGGTTCCGTAGCAGGGCCGCGGGCCGTCGCAGGGCCGCGGGACCGGGCGGACGGCCACACCGGAGGTCCGGTGCGGCCGCCCGCGTCAGGCTCCGCTACGCCGTGCGGCTCCACTGCTGGGTGGTGGCCGTGGCGTCACAGGTCGCGAGCGCGAGATCCCAGGAGTCCGCCGGGGTGGCGAAGCACAGGGTCGGGTCGACGACGCTGCTGATCGTCGCGTCGGCGCCCAGCTCCCACTGCTGCTCGGGCGTGCCCGTGCAGTCGGCGATGGCGAGCTTGCCGCCGGCGGCGAGTGCACCGCTCGGCGCGACGCACATGTCGCCGTAGACCGTGAGCTGCCGGTCCGCGTTCCAGTCGAACGACTGGTTGCCGCCCCCGTTGCAGTGCCACAGGCCGAGCTGCGTGCCCGCCGTCGTCGAGAAGCCCGGCACGTCGACGCACACGTCGTGCTGGACGCTGACGAGCGGCTCACCCGGCGGTGCGGGCGGCAGGTCGTTCACGGCCTCCTTCTTGAGCAGTCGCCAGCCCCACTGGATCTGGGCCAGCCCGGAGGCGTTGGTGACCTCGAGGTCGCCGTCGCCGACGACCTCCGTCAGCGTGTAGGCGTCGCCCGTCCGGAGGCCGGGCCAGTAGACGATCCCGATGCCCTGGTCCCGTGCGACCTCGGTCAGCGCGCCGAGGTACGAGGTGTAGACGTCGCCCTCGTGGTTGCCGTAGTTGAGGCCTGTCGTCATCGGTGAGCCGGCCTCGCTGACGACCGTGCGCCACCCGTACTCGCCGAGGCGCGGGAGCAGGTTCGCCTTCCACTCGTCCTCGGTCGTGTGGTCGGCCCAGAACCCGTAGAAGTGCAGCGAGAGCAGCGTCCCCTTCAGCTCCCTGGCCGCGCCGACACCGGTGACGTCGTCGTTGTAGCCGGTCCCCGAGATGATGACGCGACGGCGGGGCACGTCGTCGTGGTCGTCCAGCCACCCGGAGGTCAGCTCCACCCACGCGTCGAGGGTGTAGCCGAACGGCTCGTTCATGGGCTCGAAGTACACCTTCGGGTTGCGCTCGTACTCCGCGACGACCGTGTCCCACATCGCGTCGAAGGCGGCGGGGTCGTCGGCCAGGCCGTCCTTGGCGCTGTCCGCCTCCCAGTAGCTGAGGATGACCTTGAACCCGTGGTCCGTGGCGGAGTCGATGGCGCCCTGGTACGAGTCCCACCACTCGGTGCCGACGCTCGACGGGTTGATCGGCAGCCGCACCGTGTTGGCGCGCGTCTCGTGCCGGAACTCGAGGAGGATGTCGGTCGCTTTCGCGTACGTCGTGGCGTAGTCGTCCTCCGTGCTCAGACCGGAGGGCACGACCTCGTCGTCCGCGTAGTTGTCGCGGGGGTCCGCCCAGTTGACCCCGCGGAACTCGCTGGTGCCGGACGGTCCGACCGAGGGGGCGGCGACAGCGGCACTGGGAACCACCGCCACCCCCGCTATGAGGAGGCCGGCGACCGCAAGGGCGCCGGTCCGGACTGCACGTGTCATGGGGGACTCCGATCTGGGGGCGCTTCGCTGCACCGCCGTCCGCGGCCCCGAGGCGGCTGCGCCGGTCCGAGGCCTATGTTGGCGCAAACATCGCACGTCGGTCCGCAGTTGCGCAAGGTCCCGCGCCCCTTGCGTGGCCGCTCCGCAGGTCAGTGGCCCTAGCTCGTCACCCCCCGGCGTTCCCGCACGGGCATGCCCGTGACGTCCATCAGGACGCCGATCATCCGCGCGCGGATGCCCGCGTCGTCGGTGACGGTGGTGGCGCGGCAGCGCACCCACATCTCGCGGCCGTCGGCGGCGAGCAGCCGGTGCTCCAGGTCGAGCGGCTCGGCTGCGCCCGCGAGCTGCCGGGCGATCGCGGTCTGGACGGTCCGCATGTCCTGGGGGTGCACCCGTCCGGTCCACTCCTCGATACCCGTGCACCTGGCGTCGTCGGGCAGGCCGACCAGGGCACGCCAGGTACGGGAGTAGAAGACCTCGCCGGTGGCGATGTCCCAGTCCCAGGTGCCCTCCAGCGCCACGTCCTGGACCAGCGCGTTGCGCTCGACCTCGGTGCGCAGGTCGAGCACCAGCGCCCGTTCCCGGTACGCGGCCTCCGCGAGCGCCGCCTGCTGCCGCTGCAGCGAGGTGAGGCGGTCCTCCCGGTCGAGTGCGACGGCGACCATCGCCGCCCAGTGGTCGTACTTGTCGCGGGAGCTGGTGGCATGGATGTCCACGCCGCCGCCGATCGCGAGCATTCCCCAGTCGCTCTGGTCGAAGGTCACGGGCACGACGAACACCACGCCCTCGCCGGCCAGTGCGGGGGGTGGGAACTTGCTCACCGGCACGTGGGTGCCCACCAGGGCGGTCGCCTTGCGGGAGGCCGCGGTGGTGCCGACTATCTCGAGCGTGCGCGCCCCGTTCACGGGGCCCGACGCTGGAGACGCGCCGGGTGCGGGCGCGCCCTCGGAGCTGGTCCACAGGGCGAGCGTGGCAGGGCCAGGGTGCCCGCGGGGGAGCCAGGTGAGGGCTCGGATTGCCCGGCCGTCGGCGTGCAGCAGGTCGAGGTCGAGCTCGTACTGCTCGGTGATCGTGCGTTCGAGCCGGCCGGACCGGGCCAGCAGGGTCTGCGTGCATCCGGCGCTGAAGGCGACGAGCACGTCCGTGGCGGTCTGGGTGACCGCGCGGGCACGGGCGGCGCGGCTGGGCGCGCGGGGTGCCTTCGGCGTGGGGTCGCCGCTCCCGCCGACGGCGCTCGGCCGCTCGCCGGGGGCTGCCGGCACCTCGCCCCGTCTGACCTGCTCGCGGAACTCCTCCTCGACCGACCGCAGTGCGGGGATCAGCTGCTCGATCGCCTCGGGGTGGGGCCGTAGCGCGCGTGTGCTCTCGGCGAGGCTGGTGAGCGTGGCCTGCGTGGGCGGCTGGCCCAGGGCTGCCGCGCTCCGGAACACGCGCTGCACGCCGCGCAGCCACGAGTCGAGGTCGGCGCCGGGTCCGAGACGTGCTTCCGCCCCGTCGAAGGTCGCGCGTGCCACCTCGCCGAGCCGCCGCCACGCCGTCGAACCGTCTTGAGCGGGCAGCCCCTCGACGAGCGCGCCCGTCCGCGCGTCGAGGCAGCCGCACGACTCGCGGGTCACGAGGGTCGAGCGCGACAGGTGCTGGCCCGCGACGCGTTCGCCCCGGATCCGGGCGAGCAGCAGCGAGACGGCGAGCTCCCCGACCTGGTCGTGGTGCGGGTCCACCGACGCGAGCCGGGGCCGCACGCGGGCCCCCGCCTCGGAGTGGTCGAACCCGACGATCGCCTGGTCACCCGGGAGCGACAGGCCCTGGGCCTGCAGCGCGCGGGAGAACCCGATCGCGTTGCGGTCCGTCGCGGCGAACGTCGCCGTCGTCGGCAACCCCGGACCGCCCACGACGGCCTGCGCGACGGTGGCGGCGCTCGCCTCCTGGTTGTCGGCGGTGCGGTAGAGCCACTCGGGCCGGGGCGTGATGCCGTGCGCGAGCAGCGTGGCGCGGTAGGCGTCGTGGCGCTGGACGATGTCGGCCTGCCGCAGGCTGCCGAGGAACCCGATCTGCCGGTGTCCGTGCGCGATGAGATGTTCGACGGCGGCGCGCGTGCCGCCCTCGTTGTCCGGGGTCACCACCGGGGCGTCGATGCTGGTGGTGCGCCCGCTGATCAGCACGACGGGCGTGCCGTCCTCCTCGATCTGGAGCAGGGTCGCCTCGTTCACGGCCGAGGT
Source organism: Promicromonospora alba (assembly GCF_042654905.1). Taxonomy (NCBI): domain Bacteria; kingdom Bacillati; phylum Actinomycetota; class Actinomycetes; order Micrococcales; family Promicromonosporaceae; genus Promicromonospora; species Promicromonospora alba. Next base: position 663,739 of record NZ_JBHSFI010000004.1, on the reverse strand, counting down.
GATGACGATGACGCCGTCGACCTGGCCGAGGCTCACGGACGCCGTACCCGGTGGCCGGTCCGGGAACTGCTCGCGTTCCAGGTCCGCCGGGTAGGTCTGCACCGCCACCACGCGGTGACCGTCCGGCCGGACGGTGCGTGCGATCCCGGCGAGCACCCGGCCGAAGTAGTAGCCGCCGACCACCGGGGACAGCACCCCGATCACATACCTGCGCTTTCCGATAAACATGCAAATACACCCGTCTTCGTTGACGTTGTGCAAAATTCACCCGAGGGTGCATGCTACGTGGTTATGGTCCCAACGTCGCGACCGAATGATCCTGAACTGTCAGAATTTTCGACTCATCGGCGCCGACCGACAATTGTTGACGTCGCCAGAGCCGCCGGCGTGTCCACGGCGGTCGTCTCGTACACCCTGAACGGGCGCAGCGGGGTGTCCCCGACGACCCGTGAACGCGTGCTCCGGGTCGCGGACGAGCTCGGCTGGCGCCCCGCCACGGCCGCCCGCTCGCTCCGCATCGGCCCGGCGGCGGCCGCCCTCGTCGTGGTGCACGACCAGCCCTTCGGCACCCGTGCGGCGTTCCCGCTCGACCTTGTGGCGGGCGCGCTCCAGACCCTCGGCCCGGAGACGCTCACCCTCGCGGTGCACGTCGCGAAGTCGCCGGCGGACGCCGCCCAGCTCATGGACCGCTGGTGGACCGAGCGCCGCTACGCGGCCTTCGTCGTCACCGGCGTCCGGAAGGACGACGCCCGGCTCGCCGCCCTGCGCACCCTCCCCGCGCCGACGGTGGTGGTGGGTGCTGTCGCCGACGGCGCCCCCGCCACCTGGCAGCATGTCGTGCTGGACGACGGCGATGCCTTCGCGCAGGTGGGTGTCTTCCTCGCCGAGCTGGGGCACCGGCGGATCGCGATGGTCGCCGGGTCCGAGCACCTTCTCGCGCCGGTCCGCCGTGCCGCCGCCCTGGAGGCGTCTCTCGTGCGGTACGGCATCGAGCTGCGCACGGTAGCGGGCGACGGCCCCGAGCGGGCGTCGGCGGCGCTGCGCCCCCTGCTCTCGGCGAGCGACCGCCCCACGGCGATCGTGACCGACGACGACGCGACGGCCGGACTGGTGCTGGACGTCGCCCGGCGGCTGGGGCTCGGCGTGCCGTGGGACCTGTCGGTGGTGGCCGGGACCGACTCGCCGGCGTGCTACCTGACGACGCCGTCGCTCACCGCGGTGCCGTACCCCGTCGAGGAGCTCGGCCGGGCCGCCGGCTGGGCCCTGCGCGCGGCGCTCGGCACCGCCGTGTCCCGGCGGGCAGTGGGGGTGGACCCGACGGAGGGCGAGGCACCGCCGTCGGGCACCGTGCCGGTGGGCAGGCTCGTCGTGCGCGGCTCGACCGCGCCTCCGGCCGGCGACTAATCGTTTAAGGCGGTTCTGCCGGAGCCTAACGGTAGGCAAAGTAGCGACATGCCACGGCGGAACGAGCCGCCGCGGTGCGCGTGTCGCCATCCGGCCTCCAGTGCCGGTGCGGGACGCGCTCGGTACGGCCAACGGAGGTCACCGTGTCTACAGCACAACGCCGCACGCGCGGCACGTCCGCACTCAGATCCCGCCCACGCAGGTCCCGCACCGTGGCGGCGGCAGCAGTGGGTGCACTCCTCGCAGCTCCCGCACTGGTAGCCGGGAGTGCGCCGGCCGTCGCGCTCGAGGACAACCCGTTCGTCGGGGCTGAGCAGTACGTCAACCCGGACTGGGCGGACCTGGTCGAGACGGCCGCCGGCCAGGTCGGCAACGCAGGCGTCGCCGCCGACATGCTGGCGATCGCCGACGAGCCGACGTCGGTCTGGATGGACCGGATAGCCGCGATCGCGGGCACCGAACGCCAGCACGGCCTGGAGTGGCACCTCGACCAGGCGGATGCCCAGTCCGGTGGCTCGCCCTTCGTGTTCAACGTGGTCATCTACGACCTGCCGGGCCGCGACTGCCACGCCCTCGCCTCGAACGGTGAGCTGCCGGCCACCGCGGCAGGGATGCAGCGGTACAAGACCGAGTACATCGACCCGATCGCCGCGCTGCTGAACCAGCCGGAGTACGAGAACCTGCGGATCGTCGCCACGATCGAGCCGGACTCGCTCCCCAACCTCGTGACCAACCAGTCCGACGCCGACTGCGCGGCCTCGGCGCCGTACTACCGCGAGGGCGTGCAGTACGCCCTGACCGAGCTGTACGAGGTCGGCAACGTGTACTCGTACATCGACGCCGGCCACTCGGGCTGGCTCGGCTGGCCGAACAACTCCAGCGGTGCCGCGCAGGAGTTCGCCAACGTCATCGAGGCCGGCACCTACGGCTGGAGCGCTGTCTCCGGGTTCATCACCAACACGGCGAACACCACGCCGCTCGAGGAGCCGTTCCTGCCGAACCCTGAGCTCCAGGTCGGCGGCAGCCCGATCAAGTCGGCCGGCTGGTTCGAGTGGAACCCGGACTTCGACGAGACCGACTGGACGGCCCACCTCTACGACCTGATGGTCGCGCAGGGCGCACCGGCGAGCATCGGCATGCTGATCGACACCGGCCGCAACGGCTGGGGCGGCTCGGCCCGTCCGACGGCGGTCAGCACGTCCACCGACCGCAACACCTACGTGAACCAGTCCAAGGTGGACCGCCGCAACCACCGCGGCGCCTGGTGCAACCCGTCGGGCGCGGGGATCGGTGAGCGGCCGACCGTCACGCCGTCGGGCTACCCCGAGTCCCACCTCGACGCCTACGTCTGGGTGAAGCCCCCGGGTGAGTCGGACGGCGCCTCGACCGAGATCCCGAACGACGAGGGCAAGCGGCTCGACCGGATGTGCGACCCGACCTACCAGTCCAGCGAGCTGGGCGGGAACCTCACGGGCGCTCTGGCGGGCGCGCCGCTGTCGGGCCACTGGTTCCAGGCCCAGTTCGAGATGCTGGTCGCCAACGCGTACCCGGCCATCAACCCGACCGACCCGACGGACCCGACGGACCCGACGGACCCGACCGACCCGACCGACCCGCCGGTCGAGGTGTGCACGGCGGCGGCCTGGAGCGCGTCGGCCGTCTACGTGGGCGGGAACACGGTGTCGCACGCCGGGCACGAGTGGCGCGCCAAGTGGTGGACGCAGGGCCAGACACCGGGCACCACCGGCGAGTGGGGAGTGTGGCAGGACCTGGGCGCCTGCTGAGCTGAGCTGTCAGACGCTCCCGCAGTTGTCAGACCCCCAGGTCACTCGGGTGACCTGGGGGTCTGACACGTGCGCACGCGTCTGACACGTGCACCGGTCGAGCCTGCCGAGACCGTCTCGCTGCGTGTCGGCGTCATCTCCACGAAACTCGGGTGACGTTAATATCGCCGCCTGTCGACAGGGGAGTTGTCGTGGCTGAGCGCGTCACGTTCGAGAGCACCACGGGGCCGCGCCTCGCGGGCATCGTCGATCTGCCCGAGGGCGAGGTGCGCGGCTGGGGGGTGTTCTCCCACGGGTTCACGCTGGGCAAGGACTCACCGGCCGCCGCCCGGATCTGCAAGCAGCTCGCGGTCGAGGGCATCGGGATGCTCCGGTTCGACAACCTGGGCCTGGGCGACTCCGAGGGCGACTGGGGTGACGGCTCGTTCACGCACAAGGTCGCCGACACCGTGCAGGCCGCGCGGTTCATGGAGGACCAGGGGCGGCCGGTCCACCTGCTGGTGGGTCACTCGTTCGGCGGCGCGGCAGTGATCGCGGCCGCCGGGGAGGTCCCCGGCGTGCAGGCGGTCGCGACGATCGGCGCACCGGTCCAGCCGCGGCACGCCGAGCACAACTACGACGCCGTCCTGGGCCGCGTCTTCGACGACGGGCACGCCCAGTGGATGGTGGGCGGGCGTGCGCTGACGCTCAAAAGGCACTTCGTGGAGGACGTCCGGCGGGCCGAGCTGCGCTCGAAGATCCGCGAGATGGGCTCACCGCTGCTGGTCATGCACTCGCCCACCGACAGCACCGTCGACATCTCGAACGCGGGAGAGATCTTCCGGGAGGCGCGGCACCCGCGCTCGTTCGTGTCGCTGGAGGGCGCGGACCACCTGCTCACGGCGCCGGGCCAGGCCAAGCGCGCGGCCCGCATCATCAGCGCCTGGGCGGACCAGTACCTGACGGTCTGACGGCGCGGCGCAGGTCACTGCCCCTGGGCGGCGAGGCGCCCTGGCGCACAAGTAGACTCTCCCCGGAATCCCCATCGCCTTTCGCCAGTCAGCTAGGAGCTTTCGTGGGACGCGTTGTCGTCGAGGTCATGCCCAAGCCCGAGATCCTGGACCCCCAGGGCAAGGCTGTGGTCGGAGCGCTGCCGCGCCTCGGCTTCACCCAGTTCTCCGGTGTGCGTCAGGGCAAGCGGTTCGAGCTCGAGGTGGACGGTGAGGTGACGCCCGAGATCCTCGCGGCCGCTCAGGAAGCCGCAGCCACCCTGCTGTCCAACCCGGTGATCGAGGACGTGGTCTCCGTCACCGAGGCCACGGAGGACGCCGACGTCGCCGGTGAGGCGAGCGGCGCGCCGGTGAGCGCCTGATGTCGGCGACCGAGCCGACGTCGGCCGCCACGCCGATGCCCGGGATCGAGGACGCCCGCATCGGCGTCATCACGTTCCCCGGCACGCTCGACGACCGTGACGCGGCGCGCGCCATCCGCCTGGCCGGTGCTGAAGCTGTGTCCCTGTGGCACGCGGACGCGTCGCTGCAGGACGTCGACGCCGTGGTGCTGCCCGGCGGCTTCTCCTACGGCGACTACCTGCGCGCGGGTGCGATCAGCCGGTTCGCGCCGGCGATGGCCGCGGTGGTCGACGCCGCCAACGGCGGCATGCCGGTGCTCGGCATCTGCAACGGCTTCCAGGTCCTGACCGAGGCGCACCTGCTGCCGGGCTCGATGGTCAAGAACGACCACCTGCACTTCGTGTGCCGGGAGCAGTCGCTGGTCGTCGAGAACGCGCGCACGGCCTGGACCAACGAGTTCCGCCGCGGGCAGCAGATCAAGATCCCGCTGAAGAACCAGGACGGCCAGTTCGTCGCGGACGAGCGCACGCTCGACGAGCTCGAGGGTGAGGGCCGCGTCGTGTTCCGCTACGACGGCTGGAACCCGAACGGCTCCCGCCGCGACATCGCGGGCATCACCAACGACCGCGGCAACGTGGTGGGGCTCATGCCGCACCCCGAGCACGCGGTCGAGGCGGGCTTCGGCCCGGCGTCCGCCGAGGGGCCGCGCGCCGGCGTCGACGGGCTGACGTTCTTCACGTCGGTGCTGTCCTCGCTGGTCCACGCGTGACCGTCGGTCCGGTCCGGGCAGGCGCGCATGACCGCTGAGGTCCTCACGGGGATCAGCGTCGAGAACGTCGGCTGGGACCACGGCGAGGCCGTCCGGCTGCGCGCCGAGCAGCAGCGTGAGATCGACGCGCGGTACGCGCAGCCGGGCACGCCCCCGGTGACGTCCGGGCCGGACCCGCGGGACCAGGTGGATCCCTCGATAGTGTTCGCGACCCTGCTGCTGCGGGTCGACGGCGAGCCCGCCGGGCATGCCGCGATGCGCGACCTGTCGGGCCGCGACGACCACCAGGGCGGCCTACACCCGGACGGGACCGCCGAGGTCAAGCGCGTGTACGTGGCGCCGGACTTCCGCGGTCGCGGGCTGTCCCGCACCCTGATGACCGCGGCGGAGGACGTGGCCCGCGCCGCGGGCGTGCGGCACCTGATCCTGGAGAGCGGGCTCATGCAGCCCGAGTCGCTGGGGCTGTACCTGCGGCTGGGCTACGACCCGGTCGAGCCGTTCGGCGTGTTCGCGGACGAGCCCGACTCACGGTGCTTCGGCAAGTGGCTGGTGTCCGGGTCTCGACAGGCTCGACCGACGGAAGACGTCGAGCCGCGTCCGGTGGTCGAGCCCTCTTCGCTGGACGAGCTCGTCGAGACCCCGGAGATCCGCGAGGTGCCCTGGGACCACCCTGACGCCGCAGCCCTGCGCCGCGGCATGTGGGCCTTTCACCAGGAGCGCTACCCCGAGCTCGTGCGCGACGTCGAGGCACGCGGCGGGTACGACATCTTTGACGCCGAGCGAGGGCGCGACGCGCGGGCGACCTTCCTGGCGACGCTAGACGGGCAGCCGGTGGGCTGCGCGACGCTCGCGGCGGCGCAGGTGGGACCGGCCCACCTCACGACGGATCCGCTGATCGGTTATGCCGGGCTCGCGCAGTCGGGTGTCGGCTCCGGCGCCGAGGACCCGCGCGGCTTCGAGATGCGGAGTGTGTTCGTCGACCCGTCCGCCAGGCGGGCGGGCGTCGCGAAGGCTCTGGTCCGGCAGATCGAGGAGAGTGCCCGACGCCGGGGCGGGCTCGCGCTGTACCTCGTGACGGGCGTCCGGCAGCCCGAGGCGCTGCGGCTCTACGTGAAGCTCGGCTACCGGCCGGTGCTGCCGTTCCCGCCGCACGCCGCCGCGGACGACCCGCTGCTCCTCTTCCTGGGCAAGTCCCTCTGACCCTGCACGCTCGGGCGGGGCTCACCGCCCCCGGAGATACTCCAGCTGCGCCCGCACCGACGAGCGGGCCGCGATCAGGACGGACGGGTCGACGTCGGAGTAGACGGCGCCGGTCACCGCGTCCAGGAGTGTGTCCGGCAGCGGTGACCCGGCGCCGGGCAGCTCCGCCCCGAGGCCCGTGAGCGCTGACCGCACCTGCTCCAGCCGTTCCAGGCGGTGCGCGCGGTACGCCTGCACCGCCGAGCCGAGGTCCTGGATCACCGGCCCGTGCCCGGGCAGGCCGAGGACCGGCCCTGGCAGGTCCAGCGCGCTCAGCCCGTCCAGCGAGCGCAGGTAGTCGCGCAGCGAGCCGTCCGGCTCGGCCAGCACGGTGGTCCCGTGGCCCAGCACCGTGTCGCCGGTGAGCACCACGGACGACGACCCGTCCGACACCACGAAGCACACCGAGTCCGCGGTGTGGCCGGGCGTGGCCAGCACCTCGATGCGCAGACCGGCGACGTCCAGCACCTCGCCGTCGGCCAGCGGGTCGACACGCCCACCGCCGCCGCCACTGACGCTGAACTCAGGCAGCCCACCCCGCGACGGCGCCCCGGTCAGCTCCCGGAACCGGGCCAGCCCGCCCGTGTGGTCGGGATGCCTGTGGGTCACGAGCGCCAGCTCCACCGGGCCGGCCCCGGCCAGCGCGGCGAGGTGCGGCTCCAGCGCCGGGCCCGGGTCCACGACCACACAGCTCGACGAGCCGGGCGCGCGCAACACGTACGACCGGGTGCCGTCGAGGGTCATCGGGCCGGGGTTGTCGGCGCGCAGCATCCACACGAAGGGGGCAACGAAGTCCACCGCATCACCTTATCCAGTGGTCAACAGGGCTTGTGTTATCCAGTGGTCAACAGGGCTTGTGCGAGTGCGAACTCCGGTGTGAGATCGGTAAATCACCTCCCAAGGTCGAGAGGAACCCAGGATGTCTGCCATCCGCGGCACAGCGCAGCACCCCCGCGCCCGCACCACCGCGCTCCACGCAGCAACGGCACTCCTCGCAGCAACGGCCCTCGCCGTGACCCCCCTGCTCGTGCCCACCCCCGTCTCGGGTGCGGCGTCCGCCGCGAACGCCGAGGTGGTCGTGAGTGCGGGTCCGGTCGTCTTCGTGGAGGACGGCGACACCGCGACCGTCACCGTCACCCTCCAGGCGGGCAGCGCGGTCCTCGCCGAGCCGGTCAGTGTCGACTGGCGCACGGGCTCCGGCACCGCTACCGCCGACGCGGACTACGAGGCAGGTTCGGGCACCCTCGAGTTCGCGGCGGGTACGCCGTCAGGCACCGAACGCACGATCACCGTCCGGACCAGGGAGTCCGAGGCGGGTGAGACGGCGGAGACCGTCCCCCTGGCGCTGGCATCTCGCGACGCGGAGGTCACCGCCGAGCCCACCGTCGTCGTCCGGGCGCACGACCTGCCCTACCTGGACGAGCGGCTGCCCGTCGACGAGCGCGTCGCTGACCTCCTGAGCCGGATGACGCTCAAGGAGAAGGCTGGGCAGATGACGCAGGCGGAGCGCGGCAACGTGGCCGGCTCCCCGGCGGTGATCACGGAGCTCGGCCTGGGCTCGATCCTCAGCGGCGGCGGCTCCACGCCCGCCGACAACACGCCGGAGGGCTGGGCCGACGCGATAGACGGCTTCCAGGAGCGTGCGCTCGTGACCCGCCTGCAGATCCCGCTGCTCTACGGCGTCGACTCGGTGCACGGGCACGGCAACCTGGCCGGCGCGACGATCCTGCCGCACAACATCGGGCTCGGCGCCACGCGCGACCCGCTGCTCGTCGCCCGGGCCGAGCGCATGGTCGCCACCGAGACGCGGGCCACGGGCATCCCGTGGACGTTCGCGCCCTGCCTGTGCGTCGTGCGCGACGACCGCTGGGGCCGGACCTACGAGTCGTTCGGGGAGCATCCGGCGCTGGCGAGCGTGCTCGGCGCGGCCGCGGTGCTCGGGTTCCAGGGCTCGCGCCTGGACAGCAGCCGGTCGGTCCTCGCGACGGCCAAGCACTTCGTGGCCGACGGCGACACCGCCTACGGCACCGGCGAGGGCGAGTACACGGTGGACCAGGGCATCACCGAGCAGAGCCGCAGGCACGTCGAGTCCGTGGACCTGCCGCCGTACGCCGCGGCGATCGTGGCCGGCGTCGGCTCGGTCATGCCCAGCTACTCCAGCATGGACTGGACCGACGACGGCCTCGGCAACCCCGTGAAGATGCACGCCCACGACGAGCTGATCAACGGGTGGCTCAAGCGGGACCACGGCTTCGACGGCTTCGTCATCAGCGACTACCAGGGCATCCACCAGATCCCGCCGCTCGCGGCCGACTCGCCCACCACCCAGCAGATCGTCACGAGCGTGAACGCGGGCGTGGACATGTTCATGGAGCCGTCGCAGTTCGAGCGGTTCCACACGCGGCTGGTGGCGGCGGTGCAGGACGGCGCGGTGACGCCCGAGCGCATCGACGACGCCGTGTCCCGGATCCTCGCCGCCAAGTTCGAGCTGGGGCTGTTCGAGGAGCCCTTCGCCGACCGGTCGCACGCCGACGACATCGGCTCGGCAGCGCACCGGGAGATCGCCCGCACGGCGGTGGCGGAGTCGCAGGTGCTGCTCAAGAACAGCCGACGCGCCCTGCCGCTGGACGACGACGACAGCATCTACGTAGCCGGCCGCAACGCGGACGACCTCGGCAACCAGGCCGGCGGCTGGACCGGCACCTGGCAGGGCTTCTCGGGCGAGGTCACCGAGGGCACCACGATCCTGGAGGGCATCGAGGCCGCGGCCGACGACGTCACCTTCAGCGAGGACGCCTCCGCCCCGACCGACGGGGCCGACGTCGGCGTCGTCGTCATAGGCGAGACCCCCTATGCCGAGGGCTTCGGCGACGTAGGCGGCCCCGAGTGGGCCTGGGACCCGGCCGACGGCGGCGTCCCCCGCGAGGAGAAGTCGATGTCCCTGCAGCCCCGCGACGCAGAGATCGTCGAGAAGGTCTGCGCCGAGATCAAGACCTGCGTGGTCCTGATCGTGTCGGGAAGGCCGCAGGTGATCACAGAACAGCTCGGCTCGATCGACGCCCTGGTCGCCTCCTGGCTCCCAGGCACAGAGGGCGACGGCGTAGCGGACGTGCTCTTCGGCGACCGCCGCTTCACGGGCAAGCTCCCGCTCTCCTGGCCCCGCTCAGCCGACGACCCGGTGACAAACGTCGGCGACAAGAACTACGACCCGCTGTTCCCCTTCGGCTGGGGCCTCTCCACAGGCGGCCAGAAGTCGACCCTCGACCACCACCGCCTAGACCTCCAAGAAGCGGTCCTGGACCCGACCCACGGCGTCCCGCCCCAGGCCGCACAGGCAATAGCCAAGTCCGACGTAGCCCTCCTGGAAGGCAAAAAGGCCCAAGCCCTCCGCCTCCTGAAAGAGGCGAGCGAAGACTGACCCGACCTGACCTACGAGGGGTGGGGGAAGGGAAGGTGCGGCCAGCCGTCAAGCCGTAGCGGAGGGCCCCCTGGGGCCCGTGAGCGAGGCCGGCCGCACCTTCCCTTCCCCCACCCCGGACTGGACCGAACCAGACCGGAACCAGAAAAACTCAGCGCCCCGAAGCCAACGCCTGCTCCAGATCCTCGATCAGATCAAGCGTGTCCTCCAGGCCTATCGACAGCCGCACCGTAGTCTCCGCGATGCCGACGACAGCCCGCCCCACCGCACCGAGCTTCCGGTGCGTGGTAGTAGCGGGATGCGTGATGAGCGACTTCGCGTCACCGAGGTTGTTCGAGATGTCGATCACCTGGAGCGCGTCGAGGAACCCGAAGGTCCGCTTCTTCGCGGTCTCGGCGTCCGTGCCCTCCGGCACCGCGAGGTCGAACGTGACCACCGTGCCGCCGCCGCTCATCTGCGCGCGCGCCAGCTCGGCCTGCGGGTGGGAGTCGAGGAACGGGTAGCGCACGGCGCCCACCCCGGGCAGCTCCTCCAGGGCGTGCGCGACGGCGAGCGCGCCAGCGCCCTGCGCCGCGAGCCGCACCGGCAGCGTCTCCAGCCCCTTGATCAGCGTCCACGCGTTGAAGGGCGAGAGCGACGGCCCGGTGTTGCGGATGAACGTCTGCACGGGCCCGGTCACGTACTCGGTGGTGCCGAGGATCGCGCCGCCCAGCACCCGCCCCTGACCGTCGATGTGCTTGGTCGCGGAGTACACGACGACGTCCGCGCCGAGCTCCAGAGGCCGCTGCAGCAGCGGGGTGGCGAACACGTTGTCGAGCACCACGGTCGCCCCGGCGGCGTGCGCGAGGTCGGCGACGGCGCGCACGTCCACGATGTCCTGCATCGGGTTGGACGGCGTCTCGAAGAACACGACGTCGGCCGGCGTCGAGAGCGCCTCCTCCCACTGGGAGAGCACGTGCCCGTCCACGTAGTCGGTGCGCACACCCCACTTCTTGAAGATCTCCTCGAAGATCACGACGCTGGACCCGAACAGGGCCCGGGCAGCGACGATCCGCGATCCGGACTGCACGAGCGCGGCGAGTGACGTGAACACCGCGGACATCCCGGTGGCCGTCGCGTAGCAGGCCTCGGCGCCCTCCAGCAGACGCAGGCGCTCCTCGAACGTGTGGACCGTCGGGTTGCCGTAGCGCGAGTAGACGAACCGGTCGATGTCGCCGGCGAACGCGGCCTCCGCCTCGGCCGCCGAGTCGTAGACGTAGCCCTGCGTGAGGAACAGCGCCTCGCCCGTCTCCTGGAACTCGGTCCGCTGGTGCCCGCCGCGCACGGCGAGCGTCGCGGGTCGCACGTTCCGGGGCAGCGGCTTGCGGCCGGACCCGCCGGGGGTCGCGTCGGCCGGGAAGGCGCCGGTGACCGTCACTGGGCGCCCTCCGTCCAGGGCAGCCCGGCGACCTTCCAGCCCTGCTGGTCGCGGACGCCGTCGGCTCCCGGCGCGCCCTCGAAACCCTCCAGCACGTTGTACGACGGCGCGATGCCGGCCGCCGTGGCGAGCCGCGCCGCGCCGATCGAACGCTGGCCGGAGCGGCACAGGAAGACGACGGGGCCATCGGTGACGCCCGCGGCCTTGAGCTCCTCCAGGAACTGCTGGTTGGGGCGGCCGCCGGCCCGCACCCACTCGCTGAACACCGGCTGCTTCTCGAGCGATGCCGTGTCGGGGATGCCGATCGCGCGCCACTCGCCCTCGGTGCGGACGTCCACGAGGGTGGCGGCCGGGTCGGCGGCGAGCAGGTCCCAGGCCTGCTGGGGCGTGATGTCGCCGGCGTAGCCGTCGGCGGGGTGGGCTTCGATGTGCGCGGGGACGCTCATGTGCTCCTCCATCGGTCGTGGCGGTAGCACCCTCGTCCGTCCTCGCCAGGGGCGGGAACGCTGGGTTGCTGCGGCGTCGTCGTGCCACGTCACTCGGCCGCTCGGGATGGTCGCTGCGATCCTACGACACGACGTCCGCTAGGTGGGATGGTGTCTCGCACACTGGTCGGGGGCTACGGTCGGAGTGTGGATGACGCTGTGGACAAGCCTGTGGAAGCTGTGGATGACGCTGTGGACGAGCTGGAGCTGGCAGGTGGGAACACCACCGGCGTCGTACGGATCGGCGACACGGTCCACCGCGAGGCGGGCCCGTGGACGCCCACCGTCCAGCGGCTGCTCGCCCACGTCCGCGCCGCCGGGATGACCGAGGTCCCCGAGCCCCTCGGCCTCGACGGCCAGGGCCGGGAGATCGTCTCGTACCTGCCCGGCGACGTCCCCGGCTGGCCCGCTCCGGCATGGCTCTGGTCCGAGGGCGTCCTGGCCGAGGCGGGCCGCCTCCTGCGGCGCTTCCACGACGCGACCGCCGGGTTCCCGCGGGCGGACGCCGTATGGCGCCTCCCGGCGACCGAACCCGCCGAGGTGATCTGCCACAACGACGCCGCGCCGTACAACATGGTCTTCCGCGACGGCCGTCTCGCGGGCCTGTTCGACCTCGACACCGCTTCGCCCGGCCCGCGGGTCCGCGACCTGGCGTACCTCGCCTACCGGATCGCGCCCTTCTCCTCGGACGCCTTCGCGGGCGCCACCTACGACATCGGGCACGTGGATCCGATCGCGCGGCTCGACACCCTGACCGAGGCGTACGGAGCGCCGTTCCGGCGTGCGGAGGTGCTGGACGCGATGGCCGGCAGGCTCCGCGACCTGGCGGCCTGGTCGGAGGCCCGGGCGGACGCCGACGGGCCGCCCGAGCTGCGCGAGCACGCCGCGATGTACCGGGCCGACGCCGACCGGATCGCCGCGCTCGTCTCACAGCCGGAGCGACCGGATCGTGAGACCAATATCTGAGACGAGCGTTGACAGGAATTTTGCCGCAGCACAGGATGACGTCAGGTCATGAGTGCCAGCGTCAAGCCCCGGCTCGCTGGTCGGCAACCCTCCTACCGCGGTGGGGTGCCCCGGGTGACGACCTGGCCGCGCGCAGCCGCGCGTGGCAAGCGCGGGGGAACCTCCCCCAGGACTGTGCTGGAGGACGTCATGTCTGCAACCACCCTCGCCCACAACGACGCGGTCGCCGACGTCGCCCCGCTGCGGCCCGTCGTCGGCGGCGCGACCCTCGTCCCGCTGGTGGACGGCAGCCGGGTCCCGTACGCGAACCTCGACGTCGCCGCGTCGGCACCCGCCCTGCAGGCCGTGGCCGACCGCGTCACCCAGGTGCTGCCCTTGTACGCCAGCGTGCACCGCGGCGCCGGGTACCTCTCCCAGGTGAGCACCGCGCTCTACGAGACCGCCCGGCGCACCATCGGGGCGTTCGTGGGCGCCCGCGAGGACGACCTGACGATCATCACGCGAAACACCACCGACTCCCTGAACCTGCTCGCGGGCTGCGTCCCGGCGCAGCCCGACGGCGAGCCCGGCCGCGTGCTCGTCCTCGACGTCGAGCACCACGCGAACCTGCTGCCCTGGCAGCGCGGTACCGACGCCACCGTGCTGACCGGCGGCGCGACGGTTGCCGAGACGCTCGACCAGATCCGCGAGGAGCTGTCTGACGCCGCCGCCGCGGAACGCCCGTTCGCCCTCCTCGCCCTCACCGGCGCCTCCAACGTGACGGGGGAGTCGCTCCCGGTCGACGAGATCGTCGCGATCGCCCACGAGTACGGCGCGCGCGTGGTGCTCGACGGCGCCCAGCTCGTACCCCACCGCCGCATCTCCCTGGAGACCACCGGCGTCGACTACCTGGCCTTCTCCGGGCACAAGACCTACGCCCCGTTCGGTGCGGGCGCGCTGGTGGGCCGCCGCGACTGGCTCGACGCCGGCACGCCCTACCTCGCCGGTGGCGGCGCCGTGCGGCGCGTGCGGGTCGCCGGCACCGAATGGCACGAGGGTCCCGCCCGGCACGAGGCCGGGTCCCCGAACGTCATCGGTGCCGTGGCCCTCGCCGCGGCGTGCGAGGAGCTCGCCGCGCTCGCCCCCGCCGACGTCGCGGCGCACGAGAACGCGCTCCGCCGTCGCCTCGTGTCGGGGCTCGAGGCGATCGACCGCGTCGAGGTCGTGCGCGTGTGGGCCGACGCCGTCGACCCGGTAGGCGTCGTCACGTTCACGGTGACGGGCTACGACCCGGGCCTCGTGGCCGCCTACCTGTCCGCCGAGCACGGGATCGGCGTGCGCGACGGCCGGTTCTGCGCCCACCCGCTGCTCGGCCGTCTCGGGTTCGACGCCGGTGCGGTGCGCGCCTCGGTCGGCGTCGGCACCGCCGGCGAGGAGGTCGAGCGCCTGATCGCTGCGGTCGGCCGGCTGGTGGCCGACGGCCCGCAGGCCGGGTACGACGTCGTCGACGGGCTCTGGGTCGTGACCGACGACCCGCGCCCCGTCCCGGAGGGCTCGGGGCTCGCGGGCCTGCTGGCCACGGCCGCCCTGGGCTTCGACGAGGACTTCGGCTGCCTCCCGGACGCGGACTGACCTGTGTCAGACGCGCAGGTCACGCGAGTGACCTGCGCGTCTGACACGTCAGAGCGGGAACTTCCCCGGACGGGGGAGCTCCGCCTCCAGCTGGGCCGCCAGCGCCAGCAGCGTGAGCTCCCCGCCCGGCCTGCCGATGATCTGCACGCCCATCGGCAGCCCAGCGGGCGCCTCGGGGGTGGCCTCGGTCCAGTGCGTCGGCACGGTGATCGCGGGCAGCCCCGCGACGTTGAGCATCGACGTGAACGGCGTGTACTGGCACTGCTGCTCGAAGTTCCGCTCGGGGTTCTCGGCGTCGTACCACCCGATGGGCCTCGGCGTGAGGGCGAGTGCGGGCGTTACTACGGCGTCGTACGCGCTGATCTGCGCCACCAGGGACCGCTCGAAGGCGGTGAGCGTGCGTACCGCCTCGGCGAGCTGCCGCGCGGGCACCTCGCGACCCGACCGGATCAGCCACTGCGTCAGCGGCTCCAGCCTGCCGAGCGTCTCCGGGTCGTCGATCGGCACCGCGGAGGCGCCGCCCATCCACAGCGTCCGGAACGCCGGCGCGTACTCGGGAGCCTCGGCCAGCGCGGTCTCCTCGACGTCGTGCCCGAGCCCGGACAGCGCCCGCATGCCGGCCTCCAGCGCGACGCGTGCCTCGGGTGACACGCTGATGTCGTAGAACCCGTCCCAGGCCGACGAGGTGGTCACGCCGATGCGTGCGCGGCTGTCCCCCGGCCCGCGTCCGCCCGTTCCCGGCGCGGGCAGCGCCGCGCGCTGGGCCGTCGCCAGGTAGGTTCCGGCCTCGTACGACGGCGCCCGCAGCGAGTAAGGGTGCGCGACGTCGCCCCCGGCGCGCCTCGGGAGCATCGCCTCGAGCAGGAGCGCGGCGTCGGCGACCGTGCGCGCGATCGGTCCGTTCACGACCAGCCCACCCAGCGAGTCGACGCCGCTGCCCGCGGGCAGGAGCCCTCGCGTCGGCTTGAGCCCGACGACGCCGCAGGCCGCCGCAGGGATCCGGATCGATCCGCCGCCGTCGGAGCCGGGGGCGAACGGCAGCATGCCGGCCGCCACCGCCGCTGCCGCCCCGCCGCTCGAACCGCCGGCGCCGCGGGTCAGGTCCCACGGCGTGCGCGCGGGCGGGGCGTGGACCGGCTCGGTGTAGGCAGGGAAACCGAGCTCGGGCGCTGCGGTCTTGCCGAGGCTGACGATGCCCGCGGCATCGAGGATCTGGACTATCTCGTCGCTCTCCTGGGCCGGCGGCAGGTCCGCGAACGCGCGCGACCCGAATCCGGTGGGCACGCCCGCGCGGTTCCACAGGTCCTTGTCGCCGGTGGGCAGTCCCCACAGGCTGCCCGACGCCGGGGACGCGTCACGGCGCGGCCCGTCGCCGTCCCGCAGGAGTGCTGCCGCCCGCTCCCTGGCGAGCTCCGGAGTGACCGTCGCGAAGGCCCCGACGCCGGGGTTCAGCCGTTCCACGCGCTCGAGAAAATGGTCGGTGACCTCGGCAGGGGTGAGCTCTCCGGAGGCGAGGAGGTCGCGGAGCTCGACGGCGGTCCGCTCATGCAGGGCATCCATCCGGCCAGGCTATGTGTTCCGCCGCCGTCGGCCGGGCGCTCGGCTGACGCACGGAGAAAGATCCTGAATGTCTTGATGGTGCGCCGCGGCGGCAAATCCCGTCGCGCAGAATGTGCTTCTGCGGCATATGTTCGTGGAGTGCTGTCACCTTTTAAGGCGCACCACAGCGGTGTGCAGGAGGTGACGAGAAAGATCGCAAGGGGGAGAGAAATATGCCATTCCTGAATACAGGTCTCGTTGTGCCGGGCGCGGTCGACTGGCTGGAGCCGCTCACGAGCGCTCTCGGTGCGATCGCAAGCTTCATCCCGAAGCTGCTCGTGTTCCTGATCGTTTTCCTCATCGGGTACTTCATCGCCAAGGCGGTCGCCCGGTTCGTCGGGATGATCCTGACGCGGATCGGCTTCAACAGGGTGCTGGAGAGGGCAGGGGCCAACAGGCTCCTCGCCGGCTCGGGCATCGAGCCGATCTCGCTGCTCACGAAGATCATCTACTACTTCATCCTGCTGATCACGCTACAGCTCGCGCTGAGCGCGTTCGGGCCCACCAACCCGGTGAGCGCGATCGTGAACGACATAGTCGCCTGGCTCCCGAGCCTGGTCGTCGCGATCGTGATCGTGGTGATCGCCGGTGCCATCGCGAATGCGGTGAAGGACCTCATTCAGGGCTCCATGGGCGGCGTTTCCTACGGCCCGCTCGTCGCGAAGGTCGTCTCGTTCTTCATCATCGCGCTCGGTGTTATCGCCGCGGTGAACCAGATCGGCATCGGTACCACCGTGACAATGCCTGTGCTCGTGGCATTCCTGGCTACCGTGGCGGGAATTCTGATCGTCGGTGTCGGCGGTGCGCTGATCGGCCCGATGCGTTCGCGTGTCGAAGGTGTCCTCGACAACCTGTCGGGTGTCGGCGCCGCAGCCGCACCCGTGGCCCAGCCTGTCGCCGCCCCGGACGGTGCTCCCGGTACGGCGGGTTCGTTCGCGCCGCCGCCGCGCGACGTCTGATCGCCTGACCGGCCGGCACACCACGACGCCGGGGTCGCACCGTCCGTGACGGTACGACCCCGGCGTCGTGTCGTGTGCGACTCAGAAGTCGCGGTTGTCCAGTACCGAGGTCACGCGGGTGCCGTCCGTGCCGAACTCCCGGTTGTCCCCGAACTCCCGGTTGTCCGGAACTGACGTCACGCGTGTGCCGTCGGTGCTCCACTCCCAGATGTCGGCGGCCGTGGCCGACGCAGCACCCAGGACACCGACAGCCGCGGTCAGGACAGCTGCGGCGCCCGCGGCAGCGATTCGTGCGGACTTCTTCATGGTGCGCCTCCTTCGTCGCCGGAAGGGCGGTCCCCCGGCGCGACCACGTTGAGGCAAGGCGCCCCGCGACTCAACGAGTTTTGGCCGACGCCGAATGTCGAGGCCTCGACGGCGCCGGTGTGCTAGGCGCTGGCCAGCAGCTCCTGAGCCGCGCCCACCACCTCGATGAACCGCTCCATGTCCGGCTCGTCCTCCGTCGGCTGGAGGGCCACTGTGCTCGCGCCCGCCTTGCCGTACCGCAGCACGCCGTCGGCCAGCGCCTGAGCGTCGCCCCACAGGGCGTAGGAGCCGAGGCCGTCGTCACCGGCCACGTCCATGCCCCAGGCGGTGAGCTCGGCACGCAGCCGCGTGGCCGCGTCGGGGCCGGTCGCGGCGGACACGTTCTGGATGACCGGGAACGGTGCGGCGGCGTCATGGCCTGCGGCCGCCCGGCCCTCGGCGACCCGCTCGAGCACGGCGGGCAGCCCGGCCAGGCCGACCGAGCCCTCCAGGACGACGCCGTCGCCGATCTCGCCGGCGAGCCGCAGCGACTTCGGTCCGGTGGCCGCCACCGGAACCGGCACGGGCTGGGCCGGCGGCCAGTCGAGCGCGACGTCGTCGAGGGATACGTACCGGCCCGACGTCGTCACCCGCTCACCCGCCAGCAGCGCGCGCAGCGCCGTCGAGTACTCGCGCATGAGGGTCAGGGGCGACGCGGCCTTGGCGCCGACCTGCGCCATCCACGACTGCACGCCGTGCCCGATGCCGGGGACGAGCCGGCCCGGGAACATCCCCTCGACGGTCGCGACCTCCATCGCGGTGAGTGCCACGTTCCGCAGGGGCGTCGGCATGACGCCGATCCCGACGCGGACGTGGTCGGTGGCGGAGAGGATCGCGCTGGCAGCGGAGATACCACCGGTCTGGAAGCAGTCCTCCCACAGCCAGATCTCCTTGATGCCCGCCGACTCGACGGCGCGGGCGAGCGGGACGATGCGAGACGGCGGGGTCGAGGGGCGGATGATGCACGCCAGCGTGGTCATGGACTCACGCTGTCATGGAGCGACCGGTCAGATCCAGCCCTTACGTGCGGCGTGCCAGCCGAGCTGGATGCGGGTCGAGACGCCGGCGACGCCCATCAGGACCTTGACACGTCGCTGCACGGTGCGCAGGGACAGCCCGAGCTGGTTGGCCACCGACTGGTCGGTCAGACCGGCCAGCATGAGCGCGAGGATCCGGCTGTCCTCCTCGTCGAGCTCCGAGGTCTCGGCGCGTTCGCCCGGCGGTGCGAAGGGCGTCGCGTCCCGCCACACGCTCTCGAACAGGGCGATCAGGGCGTCCAGCAGCCCGGACGGATGGATGATCAGTGCGCCCACCAGGTCGGGCGCGAGGTCGGATCCCTCGGTGCCCGCCTCGACGACGGTCTGGATCGGCACGAAGGCGAGCCGGCGGTCGATGATGAACAGCTTGATCGGCACCCGCTCCGAGAACCGCACGTCCTCGCCGTTCTCGATGGCCTCGGCGATGTCGTCCACCCGCAGCACACCGGTGTCGAGGAAGACGCGGTCGACCACCACGCGGTACCGCACGCCGCGGGCGACCGCCTGGTCTTCGGCGGTGTTCTCGTCGGCTGGCATCACGAACACCGGCGGCTTGGTGAACGACTCGACGGTCTCGCGTGCGCCGAGCTGGAGCTGGATGATGCGGTGCTTCACGGCGTCGGCACCGCGCACGACGTCGACGACGTCGGTGGCCGGCCGCAGCGCGGACGAGCGCCGGAACTCCTCCTCGAGCTCGATCAGCTCGACCTGCGCGGCGCGGATCTCGTCCTTGCGCCGGGCGAGCAGCGCGCCCAGCGCGATCTCGGGCGGCGCTGCCTGGAAGCGGGAGTCGTCGGCGCTCTGCCGGGTGGCCAGGCCGTGGCTCTCCAGCGCACGGAGCACGTCGAGCGCGTCGCCGGGGTCGCAGTCGAGGCGGCGACCCAGCTCCGCCGCGTCGAGGGACGGGGAAGCCACGAGGTCGCGGTACGCGAGGGACTGCGACTTCGTCAGGCCGAGCACGTCGCCGAGCATGGGGTCCTCCCGCCGGATGAAGTTCGCAGCGCCCTGGCGAGGATACGGGATACCCTCCGGCACGTGAGCACCGAGGACGTGAGGCTTCCCGCGGACGACGGCGAGTCGGTCGCCGCCCGCTGGTTCCTGCCGGACGGCGACCTGGTCGGCGTCGTGACGATCGCGCCCGCGATGGCCATGCCGATGCGGTTCTACCGGCACCTCGCGGCCTGGCTCGCGGAACGCGGTTTCGCGGTGCTGACCTTCTCGTACCGCGGTTCGGAGCCCGAGCTCTACGGCCCGATGCGGGACTCGTCGGCGACCGCCCTGGACTGGTACCACGACGCGGAGCTCGCGGCCGGGCACGCCCACGCCCGGGCGGACGCCGCCGGCGTCCCGCTCACCTGGGTGGGGCACTCGTTCGGCGGCCAGAGCCTGGGCTTCCTGTCCGACGTCGGCGTGGACAGCTGCGTCATGGTCGCCTCGGGGACGGGCTGGCGGGGCAAGGCCGTGCCGATGATCAAGCGCTGGTCGCCGCTCCTGTGGCGAGCCATAGCGCCCGTGGCGATCGCCGCCGTCGGCTACTACCCGGGTCGGCGCCTCCGGATCCTGGACGACCTGCCGGCCGGCGTCATGCGGCAGTGGGGGCGCTGGTGCCTGCACCGGGACTACCTGTTCAGCGAGCACCCCGAGCTGCGGGACCGGTTCGTGAAGGTGCAGACGCCGGTCACCGCCCTCTGGACCGCCGACGACGAGCTCATCTCCCCGGAGTCGATCCGGTACTGGAGCAAGGAGTTCCCGAACGCGCCGATCGAGTTCGTCGAGCTGCGGGCTGCCGATCATGGCCTGAGCCGGATCGGGCACTCGGGCTTCTTCCGGCCGAAGCGGGCGATCCTCTGGGAAGAGGTGCTCCTCCCCGTCCTCCCCACCTCCTCCGCGAAGTAGAGCGCTTGTCCGGACGCCCGCTCTACCTCGCGCGCCGTGCTGCGCCGAGATAGAGCGGGCGTCCGGACAAGCGCTCTACTTCGTGGATCCCTGGGGTGGTCAGAGGGGGGTGACGGTGCCTCGGAAGTGGCGGGTGTTCTTGCCAGAGCGCCAGCCCTCGTAGACGAAACCAGCTCCCTCGGTCGAGCCCACCCCGTTGGTCGAGCTTGTCGAGACCTCCGAGGCGTAGCGGATCGCCACGTCTACCGTGCTCGGGAGCAGGACCGGCTTGAAGAACTCGACGGTCCACTCGTACGTCTCGCCGCGGCGTGCGGGTCCTACCTCGGCCAGCGCCCGGGCCGCGGTGTACATCCCGTGCGCGATCGCCCGGGGGAACCCGAACGCCTTGGCGCCCAGGCTCGACGTGTGGATCGGGTTCTGGTCGCCCGAGATCGCGCCGTAGGCCCGGCCCGTGCCGGCGCCGAGCTTCCAGCGTGCGGTCGGCAGGGGCGCCGTCCACTCCTCGCGCGGGGCTTCAGCGTCGGGTGCTGCGCCGTCGGGCGCCCTGAAGCCCTTGGCGAGGTACGTCGACACGCTCTGGTAGGCGAGCTCGCCGCCGACCAGCACCTCGGCGACCAGGTCCACCTGGACGCCGCGGCGGTGGGCCCGGGCGTCCTGCGCCCAGGCCCGCACGGTCAGGGCGTCGCCGAGCCGCACCGGCCGGAGCACCCGTGCGGTGTTGCGCAGGTGCACCATGCCGAGCAGCGGCAGCGGGAAGTCGCCGCGCACCATGACGGCGGTCGCCAGCGGGAACGCGAGCACGTGCAGGAACCCGGCGGGCAGCACCTCGGACGACGGCTCACCGAGCAGCCGCTGGTACGCCGCGAGGTGCGCCACCTCGCCCGCGGTGTCGACGTCCGCCACCTGGTATGCCAGCTTGGGCAGCCGGACAGCGCCCTTCGGGCGCTTGCTCGCGGAGCCGGCGAGGCCCTTGGCGAACAGGCCGCCCAGCCTCGGCAGCTGGGCCAGCTCTGTCACGTCGTACGACGCCGGTGCTCCCGGAACTGTCAGCTCTGTCATTTGCCCAGCATGGACTGGCCGCAGACGCGCAGCACCTGTCCGTTCACGCCGCGAGCCACCGGGGACGACAGGAAGGCGATGGCCTCCGCGACGTCGATCGGCAGACCGCCCTGCTGGAGCGACGGGATGATGCGCCGGCCCACCTCGCGCGTCGCGAACGGGATCGACCGGGTCATCTCCGTCTCGATGAAGCCCGGCGCCACCGCGTTGGCCGTGCCGCCCAGCTCCGCCACGAGCGGCGCGGTGGCGGCCGTGTGGCCGATCACGCCGGACTTCGAGTACGCGTAGTTGGTCTGGCCCTTGTTGCCCGCAATGCCCGACGTCGAGGCCAGCGACACGATGCGCAGCCCCTCCACCCCGGCGGCCAGCAGCTGCTCGTTGATCCGCAGCTGCGACGCGAGGTTCACCGCGATGACGGCGTCCCACTGGGCGGGCTTCATGTTCGCGAGCAGCTTGTCGCGCAGGATGCCCGCGTTGTGCACCAGGATGTCGAGGCCGCCGAGGTGCCGCGTCGCCTCCAGGATCTTGGTGCCCGCGTCGGCGGCGGTCACGTCGAGCTGCACGGCGGTGCCCTTGATCTCGTTCGCGACGGCGGCCAGCGACTCACCGGCGGCCGGCACGTCCACGACCACCACCTTGGCGCCGTCCCGGGCCAGGGTGCGCGCGATCGCCGCGCCGATGCCGCGTGCGGCACCCGTGACGACGGCGACCTTGCCGGCCAGCGGCTGCTGCCAGTCGACGTCGTCGAGGTCGTCCGCCGGACCGACGGGGAGCACCTGGCCGTCGACGTACGCCGACTTGGCGGACAGGAAGAAGCGGAGCGCGCCGAGCGCGGAGATCGAGTCGGCGGCGGCACCACCGGTGAGCTGCACGCCGTTCGCCGTGGCGCCGGCCCGCAGCTCCTTGCCCACCGAACGCGTGAAGCCCTCGAAGCCGGCCCGGGTGGCGGCGACGGCCGGCGAGTCGCCGGCCTCCGGCGCGCGGGAGATGACTACCACCCGGCCGTTGCCCGCGAGCCTGCGGAGCGTGCCGCCGAGGGTGAGCACCGCCTCCGAGACGGCCTCCGGGGACTCGGCGGCCGTGCCGACCAGCACGACGCCGCCCCAGCGGACGTCGTCGGCGCCCTCGGTGGAACGACGCACGTCGACGTCCCACGATCCGAGTGACTTGGCGATCGCGTCGGCGTCGCCGGCCGAGGCGCCGTCCGACACGACGAGCACCGGGCCCACCGTGAGCGGGGCGTCGGCGGCGTAGCGGCGCAGGATCGCCGGGCGGGGGAGGCCCAGCTTCTTGGCGATGGTCTTGGTGAAGCCGCGGTTCACGGCCACCGTGTACTTGTCTGACGGGGCGGGCTGGTCAGCCACGAAATTCCTTCCGATCTGTGGAGCGAGGGTCAGGCAGTGTCGTTTACCGTCTGAGCCCGTTGCTTCGCTACGGGCGAGTGCCCCGTTCCTCGGCCCTCACCCTTCGCTGCGCGCTGGGCTCAGACGGACTCGACGACGGCGACTGCGCCGAGGCCGCCCGCCGCGCAGACAGAGATGAGCGCGCGTGCCGGACGGCCGGTCTCGGCGGCCTTGGCGGCCACCAGCTTCGCGGCGGTGGCGATGATGCGTCCGCCGGTCGCCGCGAACGGGTGGCCCGCCGCGAGCGAGGAGCCGTTCACGTTGAGCTTGCTGCGGTCGATCTTGCCGAGCGCGCCGTCGAGACCGAGCTCGGTGCGGCAGTACTCCTCGTCCTCCCACGCGGCGAGCGTGGTCAGCACCGTGGAGGCGAACGCCTCGTGGATCTCGAAGAAGTCGATGTCCTCGAGGGTCAGGCCGTTGCGGGCCAGCAGACGCGGCACGGCGGCGGCCGGCGCCATGAGGAGCCCCTCGTGACCGTGCACGAAGTCGACGGCGGCCGTCTCGGCATCCACGAACTTCGCCAGGATCGGGAGGTCGCGCTCCTCTGCCCACTCGCGCGAGGAGAACAGGACGGCGGAGGCGCCGTCGGTCAGCGGCGTGGAGTTGCCGGCCGTCATGCTCGCCGGCTCGGCGAGCTTGGTGCCGAACACCGGCTTGAGCTTCGCGAGCTTCTCGAGGGACGTGTCGGGACGCAGGTTGTCGTCGCGGGTCAGGCCCTTGTACGGGGTGACCAGGTCGTCGAAGAAGCCGGACTCCCAGGCGCGGGCCAGGTTCTGGTGCGAGTTGAACGCGATCTCGTCCTGCGCCTCGCGCGACACGCCCCACTTGGCGGTCGTGATCGCCTGGTGCTCGCCCATGGAGAGGTGCGTGCGCGGCTCGCCGGTACCGGGGGTGGCGGGGGCCAGGTCCTTCGGGCGGACCTTGAGCAGCGCCTTGATCTTCGCGCTGGTCGTCTTGGCGTGGTTCGCGTCCAGGAGTGCGGCGCGCAGGCGGTCGCTGACGACGATCGGCGCGTCCGACACGGTGTCCGTGCCGCCGGCGATCGCCGACTCGATCTGGCCCAGCTTGATCTTGTTGGTCACCGCGATGGCGGCCTCGAGACCCGTGGCGCACGCCTGCTGTACGTCGTAGGCGGGCGTCGTCGGCGACAGGGAGGAGCCCAGCACCGACTCGCGGATCAGGTTGAAGTTCTTGCTGTGCTTGAGGACGGCGCCACCCGCGACCTCGCCCAGGCGTTCGCCCTGCAGGCCGAACCGGGCGACGAGGCCCTCGAGCGCTGCGGTGAACATGTCCTGGTTGCTGGTCCGGACGTACTTCTTGCCGGCGCGGGAGAACGGGATGCGGTTGCCGCCGATGATCACGGCTTCGCGCGTGGACGGGACGGGGGAGGGGGTAGTGGACACGTCGCTGTTCCTTCTCACTTCGTCGTCGGGCAAGTGGCTTCGTAGATCGAGCCTCGTCGAGGCCAGGACAGGCCGCTACCCGGTTCGCACCCGGGGTGGTGCCCAGGACTCACAGTACCTGATACTCTCAGTCTCGTGAGACGAATCACAAGACCTCTAGCGAGTCACGGTGGGGAGGCGGACCGATGAGCATCGGAGTCGACGGTCGTTCGACCCGCTGGGACGACCACCGCACGGCACGCCGGGCGGAGCTCGTCCGGGCCGCGCGCAAGGCTGTGCACCGCCTCGGACCTGCTGTCTCGATGGACGAGATCGCCGCCGCGGCGGGTACGTCGAAGTCAATCGTCTACCGGTACTTCGACGACAAGGCGGGCCTGCGGCTCGCCGTCGCCGAGACCGTGGTGATGCAGATGCACGACGCGCTGCGCGCCGCGGCGCAGCGCGCGGACAACCCTGAGATGGCGCTGCGCGAGATGGTACGGGTCTACCTCGAGATGATCGAGAGCTCGCCCAACGTCTACTGGTTCGTCACCCGCACCGCCATCGGCGGCAACGAGCCGGCGCCGGTCGAGAGCGGACGTCGTGGCCGTCGTGCCACGGCCGCCGAGGAGGCGGCCGACGCCGCCGTCCCGACGACGCCGGTCGACCTGCACCCGCTGGGTGCCTACCTCGACTCGGTGATCGAGCTCGTCGCCGAGCCGTTCGCGCGGGCCACCGACGTCCCCCAGGCCGATGCTGCCGCCTGGGCGGCCGGCGCCGTCGGCTTCGTGCGGGGCTCCGGCGAGTGGTGGCTCGGCCACCGCAACGTCGAGTCGAGCCCGCTGACCCGGGAAGAGCTCACCGAGCGCGTGACGCTCTGGCTCTGGACCGGCCCGGTGGGCGTGCTGCACCACAACCGTCCTGGTTCCGCACCAGTTACCGCCTGACCCCGAACGCTCTTCGACCCACCCTCCCGAAACCCAGCACCTGGCCCGCCGGCCGAAATACCGAGGAGAACCCGATGACGACCACCTCCGAGCCCGTGACCACCCCCACGGCCACCGAGGCCGCTGCGCCCGCACCCGTGGCGACCCGGCCGGCGTCGGGTACCCGCGTGGACGTGCCTGCCCTGGAGCAGATGCTGCTCGGCCGCTGGGCCGAGGAGCGTGCCGAGGCTCGGCACATGGTGGCCACGCACCCCGAGCTCTGGAAGCGGGAGGGGATCACCAAGGAGGAGCACCGGGAGATCGCCCTCGCCCAGATGAAGCAGATGGTGCCCTACGGCCACGTCCTGCGGGCGTTCCCGGAGCGCCTCGGCGGCCGCGCGCAGGCGGGCGCCAACCTCGTGGGGTTCGAGGAGCTGGTCGCCGCCGACCCGTCGCTGCAGATCAAGGCGGGTGTGCAGTGGGGCCTGTTCGGCTCCGCCATCCTGCACCTCGGTACCGAGGAGCAGCAGGACCGGCTGCTTCCCGGCGCGATGGACCTGAGCGTGCCCGGCGCGTTCGCGATGACGGAGACCGGCCACGGCTCCGACGTCGCCTCGATCGGCACGACCGCCACGTACGACCCCGAGACCGAGGAGTTCGTGCTCAACACCCCGTTCCGCGGGGCGTGGAAGCAGTACCTCGGGAACGCGGCGAAGCACGGCGTCGCGGCGACGGTGTTCGCCCAGCTGATCACCAACGGCGTCGACCACGGTGTGCACTGCTTCTACGTGCCGATCCGTGACCCGCAGACCATGGAGTTCCTGCCGGGCGTCGGTGGCGAGGACGACGGCCAGAAGGGCGGCCTCAACGGCATCGACAACGGCAAGCTGCACTTCACGAACGTGCGCGTGCCGCGGCAGGACCTGCTCGCCCGCTACGGCCAGGTGGCCCCGGACGGCACCTACACGTCCACCATCGACAGCCCCGGCCGCCGGTTCTTCACCATGCTGGGTGCCCTGGTGCAGGGTCGCGTATCGCTCGACGGCGCGGCGATCTCCGCGGCGAAGATCGGCCTGGCGATCGCCACGAAGTACGCCGACCAGCGCCGCCAGTTCTCGCCGTCCGCGGGCGCCGACGAGCTGACGCTGCTCGACTACGCCACGCACCGTCGCCGTCTCTTCCCGCGGATCGCCGAGGCGTACGCGATGCACTTCGCGCACGACGAGCTGCTCGACATGTTCGACGCCGTGTTCTCCGGCCGCGAGGACACCCCGGCCATGCGCGAGGACCTCGAGACGACGGCCGCCGCGCTCAAGGCGACCTCCACCTGGTACTCGCTGGACACGCTGCAGGAGTGCCGCGAGGCCTGCGGAGGTGCCGGCTTCCTCTCGGAGAACCGCTTCACGAGCCTGCGTGCCGACCTCGACATCTACACCACGTTCGAGGGCGACAACCACGTGCTGCTGCAGCTCGCGGCCAAGCGCCTCGTCGGCGACCACGGCAAGCGGATGGCCGACGTGGCGAAGTCGCCGGGCGGCGTGGCGAGCATCGTCGCCGGGCAGGCCAAGGACGCGGTGCTGCACAAGCTCCCGCTGAAGCGGCTCGGCCAGACCGTGGCCGACGGCGGCCGTGCGCGCGCCGCGGGCCGCCTGCTGGACGCGGAGGTGCAGCGCGAGCTGATCGCCGGACGCTTCGAGGGCATGGTCGCCTCGACCGCGATGGGCATGCGCCCCGCGCTCAAGGCCGACTCGATCCGTGCACAGGAGATCTTCGACGACAACCAGGTGAGCCTCATCGGGTCCGCCGCCGCGTGGGCAGAGCTGGTGCGCTGGGACGCGTTCACGAAGGCCATCGGCAAGGTGTCCGACGCCGGCACCCGCAAGGTCCTCACCCTGCTCCGCGACATCTACGGGCTCACGACCATCGAGCGTCACCTCGACTGGCACCTGACCAACGGCCGCCTCTCGACGGGCCGCGCCAAGGCGGTGACCTCGACGATCGACCGGATGCTCAAGGAGCTCCGTCCCCACGTGCTCGACGTCATCGACGCCTGGGGCTTCACGCAGGACCACCTGCGCGCCCCGATCGCCGACGGCTCCGAGAAGGTCCGGCAGGACGAGGCGGCCGCGTACTACCGCCAGCTGCGCGCGAGCGGCACGGCACCGGTCAGCGAGAAGGAGCTGCGCAAGCGGGACGCGAAGAGCGCCTGACGGCGTCGCGGCCGCGGCAGGCGAGGGGTCTCGAAGGGCTCGACCACCGGTGGTCGAGCCCGTCGAGACCCCTTCGTCATGCTCCGGGCAGGGTCACGCGGCGTCGGGTACCGCCGCCACGACGGGCACGGGAAGCTGCTGCACGGGAGCCTGGACGGGCTCGTTCGAGGGCTCGTCGTCCTCGGCCCCGCGCGCGAGCGGCCCGCCGAGCGTCACGGGCTCGCCCGGCTCCGTCGTCGGCTCAGGTGTCGCCCGCACGGCGAAAAAGGTGCCCGCCAGCCCGAGGAGGGCGGCGAGCACGGCGAGCGGTACGAGCTGGTACGCGACGGTGTATCCGAGCAGTGCGCCGCAACCTACCGCGACGACTGATCCACGGACTAGTACACGGGTCATCAGGAGCCTCCCTGCCAAGGTATCTCCGAGGAGCAATGCCTGACCCCAGGGGACTCCCGTGGATCGCTGGGCGCCTGCGGATGGCGGTCGGACGCCTGGTGCACACGACCACATGAGCGGGGTCCGGCCGAGCTGGGGCTCATCAGATTGTGTGGCGAGCCTGCCTCGCCTCGTTTCCAGGAAACCTCAAGCCGGGCACCTTCGCACGCCGAACCGCGACGTCGATGGTCACGAACAGGTCACGGCGCGGGTCGCCAGGACTGGTTGCCCGTCGTGATCACACGGGGTTGCACTGGGCGGTGGCGGTGAGGATCAGCCCGACGTCGGGCCGCCAAGGTTCGAGGTTCCACGTGGACTTGTCGGGTGCCCCCACCGCGTGGCACACGAGCTGGTCGCCCATCGTCGAGGTGTCCGCGTCCGGCTCGGCGGCCACCAGCTGGGTGCGGATCAGGTCCAGCCCCGCCTGGCCGGCGTACCGCGCCCAGTCCGTCGGGTCGACGGCGAGCGAGCGTCCGCCCTCGTTCTCGCCCCAGGTCGCGCTCTCGATCGCCTGTGTCCCGACCACGAACGTGACGGGCAGCAGCTCGGCCCGGTCCGTGGGCGCGGGGGACTCCGACTCCTGGAGCGGCGCGACCGGTTCGACCTCCACGAGGGCGTGGGTGGCGTCGACGTCGGTGACCTCGATGCGGGGCGCGTCGTCCTCCGTGTCCGACGGCGGTGCGGGCGGGCCGATCGCCGCGACAGGGTCGCCGTCGCCGTCCAGCACGGTGATGCTGCCGTCCGTGTCGACGTCGAGTGCGCCGGGGGACGCGAGCGCGAGGCGTGCTGAGCGTCCGGGGGCGAGCGTGAGGGTGACCGTCCGGGTGCCCGGTCCGTCCTCGTCCGCCCGTACGTCGGCGGCCTTCAGGGTGACGACCTCGAGGACCACGTCGCCCAGGGTGACCGTGGTCGTGCGCTGCTCGGGCCGGCCGCCGGCGGGTGTCTGCGACCGTCCGGGTGGCTGTGCCGAACGCGTCGCCGTGGGCGTCGGTTCCGCGTCCGCGCCCCGTGCGCCGCCTGCCCGGTCGGCGAGGCCGCAGCCGCTCAGGGCGAGGAGCGTGGCCAGTGCGACGCACGCGGCGAGGGGCGACTGGGCGGCTCGTCGGATCGGCACCTCCCCATTGTGCGGGTGATCGACACGGGACGGCGCGCTGGGTGGCGCGTGTCGGCGTCAGCCCCTATCTTTAGAACATGCGTTCGAACAAGGTGCTGGTGACTCGTGGTCCCGCCGATGTGCCGGGCCAGTCTCCGCGTGGTGCTGCGGCACCGCGCGAGTCAGGGTTCGCGAACGGGTTCGCGGATCTTACGGAGGCGGTCGACGCCGTGGCTGCGGTCGACGCGCTCCTTGCCTCGCTCGCTGCCTCCCGGGCAGTTCTCATGGAATCGGTCCGGGAGTGGGTGGCCGACCAGCCCGAGCTGTTCGACGCTCCTGAGGTGGACGCGGAGGAACCGGCCGGGCTGGCACCCGAGCTCGTCGAGCGGCTGGCCAGGGTCCTGCGGATGCCGGAGAGCTCGGCGATCGCGCTCATCGAGGAGTCCCGTGCGCTGGTGCACGAGCATCCCCGCACGCTTGCCGCACTGCGCGGCGGGCACATCACCCACGCGCATGCGCAGACCATCCTCGGCTATACGGACGGGCTGGGGCGGAGCAACCGGGTGGCGCTGGAGACCCGCCTGCTGAAGCACGCGCGCAGCACCACGCCGGGCGAGCTGAGCCTTGTCGCGCGGATCGAACGTGAGCGTCGACTCCGCCCGGAACGGCCGACGGCGGCACCGGTGGTACGTCAAGCAGCGGCCGCTCGGCGGCAGCGGCTCAGCGCTTCCCCCACAGGTCGTCCCACGCGGTGAACGGGTCGGCGGTCCGTGGCGCCTGCTGCGGGCTGCCGCCGGCCGCCACGGCCGGTGCCTGGTTGTCCCACGTGGTGCCGGCCCACGGCGAGCTGCCCCAGCCGGGGCTGTTCCACGTGGCGCCGGCCTGGCCGGGGTGATCCTGGCCGCCGCTGCCCTGGTCGTTGTTGTACGGGAGCCAGTCCTGGGGTGCGTCGGACCCGCCGGTCCACCGATCGTCTGATCCCGTTCCGTACTGTTCGGCGGCGGCGTATGCGGTGGGGTGCGAGGGGTCGTACTCCACCGCGTACCCGTCGAGCGGCGTCGCGAGCTCGTGCGCCTGGCTCGGCTCCGGCCACTGCTGCGCCGTCTCGGTCTGTCCCGGCCAGGCGGTGGCCTCGGTCTGCTCTGACCAGGCGGCGGCCTCGCTCTGTCCCGACCAGGACGGCGCGGGCGAGGAAGGGAGTGGCGCGGGCTGTTCCGGCTCGGCAGGCGCCGCGTACCTCTTGGCCTTGTACGGCCGGGTGCGGTCGGTCCGGGTGCCGGTGCTCTGGCCCGGCGCGGCGACCGCAGCGAAGGTGGTGGTGGCGAGGTACTGCTCGAACGGCACGTCGAAGGTCTCGTCCTCCGACCACGCGCCGTCCCAGGCCGCGGTGGCCCGGGACGCGCCGGTGCGGCGGCCGTCGTCGGGCATCGGGGGGAGGCGGATCTCGCCCGGGCTGTGCAGCAGCTGGTCGTGCATCTGCCCGACCCAGTTGACCGCCAGCTCGAAACGCACGGCGCTGAGCCCGTTCACGCCGAGCTCACCGCCGAGGGCTGGGTGCGGGTTGAAGGCGTAGACGTCCTCCTCGCCGAGGTGGATGCCGCGGTTCCGGGCGTCGCGGACCAGGTCGTCCATGAGATACGTGGCGCGGCCCTCTGCCGACTCGAGCTCGGCGTACATCGTGACTGCCGAGGCCCAGCGGAGCTCGAGCGTGCCCTCGACCGTGTCCAGGAACCACCATCCGTCCAGCGACTCGAGGAAGATGTCGCCGAAACAGGTCGCGAAGCGCGGGGTCTGCTCGCGAAGCCCCAACCACTGCCATGAGGAGAGCCCGAACTCGAAGGAAACCTTCGGAAAAGTTCGAAGCAGCTTCATGTCCGAATGAAACCACTGTCGGGTAAACGCCGGGAACCCCCCGATGACATCTTTGTTACGCGATTACTCAATAGCGGCACCCAGAGCGGCATGGGCTCACGCGAGTCCCGACTGATAGGCGAACACGACGAGCTGGGCGCGGTCCCGCGCGGAGAGCTTGATCATCGCGCGCGACACGTGCGTCCGCGCGGTCGCGGGGCTCAGGACGAGGTGCTCGGCGATCTCGTGGTTGCTCATCCCCTGGGCCACGAGGCAGACCACCTCGTGCTCGCGATCGGTCAGGTCCCCGATCCGGGGGTGCGGCACGGGCGCGCGCGGCGACGAGGCGGTGAACTCCCTGATCAGCGTGCGCGTGGCCGACGGCGCCAGCAGCGCGCCGCCGTCGTGCACCGTGCGGATCGCGGTGACGAGGTCCGCCGGCGGCGTGTTCTTCAGGAGGAAGCCGCTGGCCCCCGCGCGCAGGCCGTCGACCACGTACTGGTCGTGCTCGAACGTCGTGAGCACCACGACGCGCGTTGCGGTCAGGGCAGGGTCCTCGGCGATCCGCCGGGTCGCCTCGATGCCGTCGATGCCGGGCATTCGGATGTCCATGAGCACGACGTCGGGCCGCAGGCGGCGGGCCTCCGCGACGGCGGCTATGCCGTCGGCGGCCTCACCGGCGACCGTGACGTCCGCCTCGCCGGAGATCAGGGCGCGCAGGCCCATCCGCACCAGGTCCTGGTCGTCCACGAGCAGTACAGAGATCATGCGACACCTCCGGCGGGCAGTGTCGCCCGCACCTCGAAATACTCGTCGACGGGGCCGGCGTCGAGCCGTCCGCCCAGGGACTCGACCCGATGCCGCATCCCGGTGATGCCGAAACCGGCGACGAAGCCGCCGTCGGGGGCGCGCGGGTCGCGGACGCGCAGGTTGCTGACGCACAGCCGGACCAGGTCCGGCTCGTAACCCACCTCGACCCGCGCCGCCGCCCCGGCACCGTGCTTGACCACGTTGGTCAGCGACTCCTGGAGCACGCGGTAGGCGGCGAGGTCCACGGCGTCGGGCAGCGGCCGGGACGTGCCGCCGATCGCGAGGTCGACCGCGACCCCCGCCGAACGCACCCGCTGCGCCAGCACCTCCAGGTTGGCGAGCCCGGCCGTCGGCGCACGCTCGGGACCCGTGCCGGACGCGGTACCCGGTCGGATCTCCGCAAGCGTGGTGCGCAGCTCGGTCAGCGCCTCGTTCGCCGCCTTCGAGATGGCCTCCAGCGCGGTGGTGGCGTCCTCCGGCCGGCCCAGGTGGAGCGCGATGTCCGCCTGCATCTGGATGGCGGCGAGCCCGTGCCCGACGACGTCGTGCACCTCGTGCGCGAGCTGCAGCCGTTCGTCGTCGCGCGCCTGCTGCTCCGCCGCGTCCCGTTCGGCGGACCGGGCCTCGTGCCACATCCGCCGGGCCACGCCGATGCTGAACGGCACCGCCACGATGGCGCTCGCCGGGATCAGCCCGGTCGGCAGGGGAAGCGCGCCCGGATGCGTGAAGACGTGCAGCAGGAGGAGGGCCAGCGTCGCAGCGCCCCACAGGAGGGCGGCGCGGAGCGGACGCCGTCGGGCCAGGGAGTAGACCGCGACCACGACGCACACCATCACCGGGCCGTACGGGAAGTCGAGGAGCAGGTAGGTGACCGTCGCGAGGGTGACCACACCGAGCGTCACCACCGGCCAGCGGGTGCGGAACAGCGTCCCCACCGCCGCGGTGACCGCCAGCGCGTACGCGAGGCCGTCGACCGGGCGCACCCCGGCCGACGCCTCCAGGAACGGCAACGACACCAGCGTGAGCGC
Source organism: Promicromonospora alba (assembly GCF_042654905.1). Classification (NCBI taxonomy): domain Bacteria; kingdom Bacillati; phylum Actinomycetota; class Actinomycetes; order Micrococcales; family Promicromonosporaceae; genus Promicromonospora; species Promicromonospora alba. The sequence goes on along the minus strand of NZ_JBHSFI010000004.1, from coordinate 631,285 downwards.
CGTCAGCGCGGCTGTCACTCCTACGTCCACGAGACGTGGCTTCCCCATGTTCCTCACCTCCGGCCCCACTGTGTCCGACGGCGGACCGGGCGTCACCCCCTGCGCGCCGTACACCGCCGTACGTCCGGGAGCGTAGACGGGCCACCGCCACCACGTCGGACGACGCAGCGCGACTGCCGTCCCACAGCCGATTCCGTGCCGGGCCCTGGCCGGGAGGCTGGGACGCAGAGGCGCCGCCCGGCGTCCGAGGAGGGACAGGATCATGAATCTCAGGGGAGTCGCCGTCGCCGGCCTCGTCGTCGCGACGATCGGCATCTACGTCGTGCGGGCCGGCGGGGCGCCGGTGCCGATCGTGCCGCCGGCCGTCGTGCTGATGGTCGTCGCCGCAGTACTGCTCGCCGTGTTCCGCACCCGGACCTGGCCCGCCGTCGTCGCAGTGGTCGTGGCGGTCGCCGAGGCCGCCGGCGTGATCCTGACGGGGAGCCTCGGCAACCTCGGCTTCGCCGAGCCGCTGCTCGGCGCGGGTACCGCACTGCGGGCCATCGGCGTCCTGGTCGTGCTCGTGGCGGGGACGTTGCTGGTGGTACGGCCGGACTCCGCACCTCGTACGCGGAAGGTGACGTCATGAGGCTGGCGCCACGGGCACGCAAGGCGGTGCTCACCGTGCACCTCGTGGCCGCCGGTGCGTGGATCGGCATCGACGTGCTGGTGGCCGTGCTCGTCGGGGTGGGTCTGGGCGGCGGCTCGGACGCCGTCCGGGGCCTCGCCCTGCGGGCTCTCGCCGAGTTCGTGGTGACCCCGATGCTCGTCTCGGCACTGGTCTGCCTCGGCTCGGGCCTGTTGCTCGGTCTCGCGACCAAGTGGGGCCTGGTTCGTTACTGGTGGGTCGCGGTCAAGCTCGTCCTGAACGTGCTGCTGTGCGTCCTGATCGTCGTGGCGCTGCGGCCGGGCATGGCCGACGTCGGCGCCGCCGGTGTCGCGACGGAGGCGGGCAGGCTCCCCGCGACGGACATCTCGTTCCTCGTGTTTCCGCCAGCGGTGTCGCTCACCCTGCTCGCGGTCGCGACCGTGCTCTCCGTGTACAAGCCGGGCGGCCGCGTGCGGCGGCGCTCGCAGGGCGCGCCCCGCGGCGCGGGCAGGAGTGCTGCACCGGATATGCGGCGGACACTGTCAGAGGCGCGGCCTACCTTTGTCGCATGAGCGACGAGGGACAGGCGATCGAGGTGCGGACCGGCGAGGTGCGGGCCGGCGAACGAAGGCCCATCGAGGTGCGGGACGCCGTGCCGGCGGAGTACGAGGCGATCGGCAAGATCGTCGCGGAGGCGTTCTTCGCTGACGGACAGCTCGACGCCCCCGGCTCCGAGTTCTACGCGGACGTCCTGCGCGACGTCGCGAGCCGGGCGGACGCCGCCGAGATCATCGCGGCGCTGGACGACGGCGTGGTGGTCGGCGGCGTGACGTTCGTGCCGCACGGCGGTCCCATGACCGACATCGCCCGGGACGGCGAGGCCGAGGTCCGCATGCTGGGCGTCGCGCCGGACGCCCAGGGCCGGGGAGCCGGGACCGCGCTGATGCGCGAGTGCATGGCGCGGTCCGCGGGGACACGCCGGATCGTCCTGTCCACCCAGCCCGTCGCGCACGGCTCGCACCGGCTCTACGAGCGGCTCGGGTTCGTGCGCGAGCCCAGCCGGGACTGGGCGCCCGTGCCCGGCGTCGACCTGCTCGTCTACGTGCTGGAGCTGTAGCTACGTGCCGGGGCTGTAGCGCCGCCGGTCCGGCCACCGCAGCAGCCCCGACGTGATCGCCACACCCAGCAGGAGCAGCAGGCCACCGCCGGCCTCCGCCACGTTGGGCACCTCACCCTGCACGAGCCAGGCCGCCGTCATCCCGACTACCGGCACCAGCATGGTGAAGGGCACCACCGCGCTCGCCCGGTGCCGGTCCAGCAGCGTGTTCCAGATGCCGTAGCCGACCAGGCTCGCCAGCCAGGCGGTGTACAGGGTCGACAACACGGCGGCCCAGGTCGGGTGTGTCAGCGAGTACCCCACGGCGGCAGGACCGTCCAGCGCCAGGGACAAGGCGAACATCGGTACCGGCACGACGAGCGCCGACCACACGGTCATCGACAGGCCTGCCAGCGGGCTCTGCCGGGTGCCGGCCGCCTGCGTCACCGAACCCAGCCGCCGCACGATCACGTTGCCGGTCGCCCACGACGCCGCGGCCGCGATGGCGAGCAGGAACGCGAGCGCAGGCGTCGCCGCCGAGCGGCCGACACCGACGATCACCAGGCCCACCGCGCCGAGCAGGACGCCGACGAGCTGCGGCGTCGTGGGTCGCTCGCGGAGCGCGACGCTCGCGAACAGGACGGTGAGGACCACCTGCGCCTGGAGCACGAGCGAGGCCAGGCCGGGTGGCAGGTCGAGCGCGATGGCGGTGTACAGGAGGGCGAACTGGCCGAGGCTGAGGAACAGGCCCACCACCAGCACGTCCTTGAGGGCGGCCGCCGGCCGGGGTACCAGGAAGATCGCCGGGATCAGGACCACGACGAAGCGGATCGCGACGAACAGCACGGGCGGTACGTCGTCGACGCCGAAGTCGATGGCCAGGAAGTTGACGCCCCAGATGATCATGACGAGCACGGCGAGGAGCGAGTGGCGCAGGGGCATGCGGCCATCGTCGTTCCGAGCAACCGTGCACGTCTATCGCATATCACTGGCTGACCGTTCAGCCGGACTGAAGGGTCGGCGGCGGCTCTGGCTACGTGTTTTCACCATCTTGTCCCACCGACCGGGTGAAAAGTAGCGTCGCCCCACCATGCCGGTGCGACCGGCCGCATGCACGTCCCGCCCCCGTGTGGCGGGGGAAACACATCTTCGCGAAGGAGCGTCCGATGCGTAGCACGAGACACCGCACCATCCGCACCACGGCCACGGCCGCCGCTGCCATGACGTTCGTCCTGGCGGCGTCGCTCGTGGCCTCCGCGGCGGCGCCCAAGGCACCCGACGCCGGTTCGGCACCGGCGTCTGCCGCCGCGCCCGCCGCCGTCGGCGCCCTGAGCTGGTCCGACGAGTTCGACGGCGCAGCGGGCAGCGCCCCGAACCCCGCGAACTGGAACCTGGAGACGGGCGCGGGCGGCTGGGGCAACAACGAGCTGCAGAATTACACCAGCTCGCGCGAGAACTCCGCGCTGGACGGCAACGGGAACCTCGTCATCACGGCGCGCCGCGACGGCAACGGCGGCTATACCTCGGCCCGGCTGACCACACAGGGCAAGGTGCAGCCGAAGTTCGGGCACCTCGAGGCCCGGATCAAGATTCCGCGCGGTCAGGGCATCTGGCCGGCGTTCTGGATGCTCGGTGGCCAGATCGGCAACGGCGTCCCGTGGCCGGACTCGGGCGAGATCGACATCATGGAGAACGTGGGCTTCGAGCCCCACATGGTGCACGGCACCCTGCACGGCCCTGGCTACTCGGGCGGCGCGGGCATCGGCGCGGCGTACACGCACCCGCAGGGCTGGTCCTTCGCCGACGACTTCCACACCTTCGCCATCGACTGGGCGCCCGGCCGGATCAGCTGGTCGGTGGACGGCACCGTCTACCAGACCCGCACCACCGCCGACGTCGGTGGTAACCCCTGGGTCTATGACCAGCCGTTCTTCTTCCTGCTGAACGTCGCAGTGGGCGGCAACTGGCCCGGATACCCCGACGGGACCACGCAGCTCCCGCAGCAGATGGTGGTCGACTACGTCCGCGTCTACGACTCCCAGCTCTGACCCCGACCACATCTGATGGCGGTCGACCGCCCCGGCACGTGACGCGTCGTAGACTGGCGGGGCGCTCCGGCGCCAAGAAACCTACCCCGCACGCGAGGAACTACATGACCGCGCCCGCGTCCCAGGCACCCTCCCGCACGACTCCCGCCGTCCCGAGACTGGACACGGTGGAGACCGCCGCGGCCACCCCTGATGAGGTGCAGCCGTACGGAGAGCTCGGCCTCAAGGAGGACGAGTACCAGCGCATCAAGGACATCCTGGGCCGCCGCCCCACAGCGGCCGAGCTCGCGATGTACTCGGTGATGTGGAGCGAACACTGCTCCTACAAGTCGTCGAAGGTGCACCTGAGCAAGTTCGGCGAGAAGGTGACCGACGAGATGAAGGAGCACCTCCTCGTCGGCATCGGTGAGAACGCCGGCGTCGTCGACATCGGCGACGGCTGGGCCGTCACCTTCAAGGTCGAGTCGCATAACCACCCCTCGTTCGTGGAGCCCTACCAGGGCGCCGCGACCGGTGTGGGCGGCATCGTCCGCGACATCATCTCGATGGGCGCGCGCCCCGTGGCGGTCATGGACCAGCTGCGCTTCGGCGACGTGGACCACCCCGACACGGCACGCGTCGTCCACGGCGTCGTCTCCGGCGTCGGTGGCTACGGCAACTCCCTCGGCCTGCCGAACATCGGCGGTGAGCTCGTCTTCGACGGCTCCTACCAGGGCAACCCGCTGGTCAACGCGCTGTGCCTCGGCGTGCTGCGGCACGAGGACATCCACCTCGCCAACGCCACCGGCCTCGGCAACAAGGTCGTGCTGTTCGGCGCCCGCACGGGCGGCGACGGCATCGGCGGCGCATCGATCCTCGCGTCCGAGACATTCGAGGACGGCGTTCCCGCCAAGCGCCCGAGCGTGCAGGTGGGCGACCCCTTCATGGAGAAGGTGCTCATCGAGTGCTGCCTCGAGCTCTTCCAGGCGAAGGTCGTGGAGGGCATCCAGGACCTCGGCGCCGCGGGCATCTCCTGCGCCACCTCGGAGCTCGCCTCCAACGGTGACGGCGGCATGCACGTCGACCTCGACGACGTCCTGCTGCGCGACCCCACGCTGAACGCCGGCGAGATCCTCATGTCGGAGTCGCAGGAGCGGATGATGGCCGTCGTGCGGCCGGACCAGCTCGACGCGTTCCTCGCGATCACCGGCAAGTGGGAGGTCGAGACCGCCGTCATCGGCGAGGTCAACGGCTCCGGCCGCCTCACCATCGACCACCACGGCCAGCGGATCGTGGACGTCGATCCGAAGACGGTGGCGCACGAAGGGCCCGTCTACCACCGGCCCTACGCGCGTCCGGAGTGGCAGGACGCGCTCCAGGCCGACTCGACGACGGCGGCGGGCCTCGCCCGTCCGGCGTCCGGCGAGGAGCTGCGCGAGACCGCGCTGACGCTGCTGGCCTCGCCCAACCTCGCCTCCAAGGCGTGGGTTACCGACCAGTACGACCGGTTCGTCCAGGGCAACACGGCGCTCGCCCAGCCCGACGACAGCGGCGTCGTGCGCGTCGACGAGTCCACCGGACTCGGCGTCGCGCTCGCGACCGACGCCAACGGCCGCTACGGCAAGCTCGACCCGCGTACGGGCGCCGCGCTGGCCCTCGCCGAGGCGTACCGCAACGTCGCCACGTCGGGCGCCGAGCCGCTCGCCGTGACGGACTGCCTCAACTTCGGCTCGCCCGAGCACCCCGACTCCATGTGGCAGCTCGTCGAGGCGATCGAGGGCCTCGCCGACGCCTGCCAGGAGCTCGGCGTCCCGGTGACCGGCGGCAACGTCTCGCTCTACAACGGCACGGGCGAGCCCGGCCAGATCGACTCGTCGATCCACCCCACCCCCGTGGTAGGCGTGCTCGGCGTGCTCGACGACGTCAGCACGGCGCTCTCGTCCGGCTGGCGGACCGAGGGGCTGTCGCTCCTCTTGCTCGGCACGACGCGGGACGAGCTCGACGGCTCGGCGTGGGCCGACGTCGTCCACTCGCACCTCGGCGGTCTGCCGCCGCGCGTGGACCTGGCGGCCGAGAAGGCACTGGCCTCGGCGCTCGTCGAGGCGCGGAAGACCGGCCTCGCCGCTGCCGCGCACGACCTGTCCGAGGGCGGCCTGGTCCAGGCGCTGCTCGAGGCGTCGCTGCGCTTCGGCGTCGGCGCGTCGGTAGCGCTCGAGGGCGTGACCGGTCGCGACAAGGTGGACCCGTTCGTGGCGCTGTTCTCCGAGTCGACGGGGCGCGTGATCGTCGCGGTCGACCCCGAGCACGAGGGCGAGCTGACGCACCTCGCCGAGGACGCCGGTGTGCCGGTGCTCCGCCTCGGCACCACGGGCGGCGACGCCGTGGTGATCGAGGGCCAGTTCGAGATCCCGCTGGCCGAGGCCCGCGAGGCGCACGAGGCCACCCTCCCGCGCATCTTCGGCTGACCCGCTGACGCCGAAGTAGAGCGGGCGTCCGGACGCCCGCTCTACTTCGGTGCATCAGCGCCGCCGAAGTAGAGCGGGTGTCCGGACATACGCTCTACTTCGGCATATGCCGGTAAGGTCCTGGAGTGCGATTCGTCCACGGCTTCATCTCGTCAGTGCTCTGGATCATCGCGATCCCCCTGCTCCTCATCGCCGTCGCCCGGCTCCTGCCGTTCGACGGCATGATCCCGCTGCCGCACCTCGTGGCACTCACGCCGTGGGCGACACTGGCGACGCTGCCGTTGCTGATCGTCGCGCTCTTCGCCCGGCGCAAGGTACTGGCGGTGCTGCTCGCGGCCGCGCTGGCCGGCTACGTGTACTGGCTGGCGCCCTTCTTCGTGCCGCCGAGCACGTCGTCGCCGGCCGACCCCGCCCACCCCGGCACGCTCCGGGTCATGACCGTCAACGTCCTGTACGGGCAGGCCGACGCCCAGACCGTCGTCGGCCTCGTGGAGTCCCAGCACGTCGAGGTGCTCGCGGTCCAGGAGCTGACGCCCGCCTTCGAGGAGGCGCTGACGGCCGCGGGCCTCGACGAGCTGCTCCCGCACAGCTTCACGGTTGCCGCCGACGACAGCCCCGCGGGGAGCGGCCTCTGGTCCTCCACGCCGCTGGCGGAGGAGGAAGAGCTGCCCGGCACGAGCTTCGCGATGCCGTCCGCGCTCGTCGGCGTGGACGGCACCTCCGTTCGCGTCACTGTCGTGCATCCGCACCCGCCGATGCCCACGGACATCACCGCCTGGCGTACGGAGCTGGCCCAGCTCACCGAGCACGTCCACGCGGACGACGCGCGGCAGATCCTGGCCGGCGATTTCAACGCCACCTACGACCACGCCGGGTTCCGTGACCTGCTCGGCTCGCGCTTCTCCGACGCCACGCGCGAGTGGGGCGCCGGACCCGCCGTGACCTGGCCGGAAGGCAGCCAGGTGCCCCCGTTGTTCGCCCTGGACCACGTGGTGGTGGAGCGGGACATGCCGGTCTCCGACGTCGTCACGATGCAGGTGCCGGGCACCGACCACCGGGCGGTCCTGGCCACCGTCGTCGTCGAGTAGCGCGGCCGCCCGAGCGGCCGGTTGCACGGCCGGCAACACAGCGACACCGCGCGGGGAGGGCGAAACCGGCTTATGTTCGCAGTTGTGCCCACTCGTCAGATGCGCCTCGCGCCCGCCGCCACCGACGACGTGAGCAGTGCCCTCGCGGCGCTCCGCGCCGAGGTCGGCCTGCCCGCGATGTTCCCGCAAGACGTTCTCGAGGAGGCTCGGGCCGCAGCCGACCAGGACCTCTCCGTCGGCCGGAACGACCGCCGCGACATCGAGTTCGTGACCATCGACCCGCCGGGTTCGAAGGACCTGGACCAGGCGGTGCAGGTGGAGCAGTCGGGCGAGGGCTACGTGGTGCACTACGCGATCGCGGACCTGGGCGCTTTCGTGACACCCGGCGGCGCGCTCGACATGGAGGTGCGCAAGCGGGGCATGACCGTCTACGGGCCGGACGCCCGGACACCGCTGCACCCGAAGATCCTGTCGGAGGGTGCGGCGAGCCTCCTGCCCGAGGAGGACCGCCCGGCGGTGCTGTGGACCGTCACGCTGGACGCGCGCGGCATCATCACCGGCGCCTCGCTGGAGCGGGTGCTCGTACGCAGCCGCGAACGGCTCACCTACGCCGAGGTCCAGTCGGCCCTCGACGCGGGCACGGCGAGCGAGTCCCTCCAGCTGCTGGCCGACGTCGGCCGCCTGCGCCAGTCGCTGGAGGCCGCGCGCGGCGGCGTCTCGCTGGAGGTGCCCGAGCAGGAGGTGGAGCGGCGCGAGGACGGCACGTACACGCTCTCGTTCCGCCGCAACCTGCCGGTCGAGGAGTGGAACGCGCAGATCTCCCTGCTCACGGGCATCGCCGCGGCCCATCTCATGCGTGAGGCGGGTGTCGGCATCCTGCGTACCCTCCCCGAGGCCGATCCGCGCGACCTGGCCCGCCTGCACCGCACCGCCCGAGCACTCGGGATCGACTGGGCGGACAGCGTCCCGTACTCGCGTCTCGTTCCGACGCTCGTCTCGCGGGTCCCGGAGCACGCGGCGTTCCTCAACGAGGCGACGACCTTGTTCCGTGGTGCCGGCTACGTCGCGTTCGGCATGCCGGGGCCCGACGGCGCCCCCGTCCCGCCGCCCGAGAGCACGCGCCACGCCGCCATCGCCGCCGACTACGCGCACGTCACCGCACCGTTGCGGCGCCTGGTGGACCGCTACGCGACGGAGGTCTGCCTCGCGATCTCTGCCGGCACCGCCGTCCCCCGGTGGGTGCTCGACGCCTTGCCGCACCTGCCCGCCGTGATGGCGGAGACCGGCCGGCGGACCGCGTCGTTCGAGCGTGAGTGCGTGGACATCGTCGAGGCGTCCCTCCTGGCCGCCCGGATCGGCGAGGAGTTCGACGGCGTGGTGGTCGACGTCGAGGACGACACCAAGGACATGCAGCGCGGCCTGGTGGTGCTGCGCGACCCCGCCGTACGTGCGCGCGTGACGGGTCCGCGGCTCCCGCTGGGAGACAAGGTGCGGGTCAAGCTCGCCGAGGCGGACGTGTCCGAGCGCCGAGTGATGTTCACGCTGCTCGGTGACGGCGCGGTCGACCCGGGTACGGGTGCCGGCGCCGGAACCGCAGCTGGTCGGGCCGACACGTGGGACGGCGGCGGACGGCGCTCCACCACCGGCCCGCGCTCCACCACCGGCCCGCGCTCCGCAGCCGGCGTGGCACGACGTGCGGCGGATCCCGCGGCCTTCTCGGTCCCGGTCGCCGACGGCCCGGTACCGGCGCACGGCAGGGTCCTGCGGTCCACCGTCGAACCCGCGTTCGCGGCCAGCCCCGAGCCGGCCCCGCAGCCGAGCCCGAGCCCCGGGCCACGTCCGACTCCCCGGCCCCGACCGGTCCCGCAGCGTCCCCAGCCGACCCCGCAGCCGCGGCCGGACGGCGAGGTGGAGGCGGCTCCACGGCACCCGGGTCACGGCATCAGCTACCCGCCCATGCGGCGGCCCGTGCGCCCTCAGGTCCGCGACGAGATGCCGCTGTCCGAGCCCTGGCCGCGGCACGCACCGCAGAGCGGGTCGCCCCGGCGGCTCGCGACGCCGTCACAGCCCGTGGCCGCGGTACGCGGGGACGCGTTCCCGGACGTGACGCACGTGGACTACCCGTCGGTGGCCTCGCTCGAGCTGCCGATGGTCGTGGCGGCGGACCTGCTCGCCGTCGAGGGCCCGGGCTCGGACGTCTACCGCTACTGACATCGCGGTCCGCGATACTGGCTCCATGAAGCACGCAGCTCCCGCTGCCGCCCGGATGCGGCTCGGCGACCTACCGGCGGTGCGGTAGTGCCCCCGCGGCGCCGGACCGACCCGGCGGCCGGGCGTACCGCCGTTGCCGCATGGGCACGGGGCGAGGTGGATCGGCGTGACGTGACGACCGCCGTCCGGTTCACGCTGGAGGAGCTGGCCGACACCGCCCCCGGAAACTCCGTGGAGGTGCGCGTGCCGCCCGCCGGCGCGGTGCAGGCCGTGGCCGGGCCGCGGCACACACGCGGCACGCCGCCCAACGTGGTCGAGACCGACCCGGTCACCTGGCTCGGCCTCGCCACCGGCACCGTGACCTGGGCGGACGCCGTCGCGGACGGCCGCGTGCACGCCTCGGGCGAGCGCTCCGACATCTCGGACCTGCTGCCGCTGACGGTCGGGCGTCGGGCGGTGTCCGGGGTGGCCGGAGACCCGGAGTCCCCGGTCGCTCCCGGGTGAACCGGGGCGCGCGGGGTAACGGATGTCGGTGACACCCGTTAGCCTCGGCGTCGATCTCGTAGATCGGCTGCGGCAGGTTCACCCGGTGCTGGAACAGCAGTTTTCCCGACAGGTGCCCAGTTGTAACCGCTGGTTCACGAGGCAGTGATTGGTTTGGTGACACTCGTGCCGGACCGCCTGCGCAACTGATGCGCGCCCGGCCACGGCGATGCCGCCGAACAAGACGTCCAGCAGCAGTGCACTCCCAGCCCGGCCTTCGGTCGGCTATTGCAGAAGGAGTCAGCGTGAGACCCACCACGCTCCGGTCCCCGCGACCGCACCCCCACCACCGTGGAAGGGCCGCAGTCGCAGTGGCCCTCTCCGCAGCGCTCGCCGTGCCCGCGACGGCGGCCTTCGCCGCACCCGCGGCCAGCGCAGACGGCCCGGACTCCGGGCACGTCGTCATCAGCGAGGCCTACCTCGTCGGTGGCAGCACCGGCCAGCCGTACCGGAACAAGTTCGTGGAGCTGTACAACCCGACCGACGAGCCAGTCAGCGTCGACGGCTGGTCGGTCCAGTACAAGTCCGCGACGGGCGCGACGTTCTCCGGCGTCACCGCGCTGAGCGGCACCATCGCCGCCGGCGGTCGCTACCTCGTGCAGGGCGCCTCGAACGCGGCCAACGGCGAGCCGCTCCCCACGCCCGACGCCGTCGGCACCCTCAACCCGAGTGGCACGGCCGGCGTCGTGGCGCTCGCGTCGCAGGCCACCGCGGTCACGCCCGCGAAGGGCGCCGTGCCGGCCGAGGGCGCCGCGGGCGTCGTCGACCTGCTCGGTTACGGCACCGCCGACACGTTCGAGACCGCTCAGGGTCCGGCCGGCCAGGGCACCGGCGTGGTCGGGTCCCTGGAGCGCACCGGCGACGCCGGTGATAACTCGGCGGACTTCGTGTTCTCCACCGCGGTGACCCCCGTCAACAGCGGGGGTTCCGAGCCCGAGCCCAGCCCCACCCCGTCGCCGTCGGTGCCGACCGAGCCCGGCGAGGTCACCCCCATCGCCGAGATCCAGGGTACCGGCGACGCCTCGCCGCTCGCGGGCAAGACGGTGACGACCCGTGGCGTCGTCACCGCCGTCTACCCGACCGGCGGGTTCAACGGCCTGTACCTGCAGACCGCCGGCACGGGCGGCAGCCAGGACCCGACGCCCGGTGCGTCGGACGGCATCTTCGTGTTCTCCGCGGCGGCAGCCGCCGACCTCTCGGCCGGCGACCACGTGGAGGTGACCGGCGCGGTCTCCGAGCACAACGGGCTGACGGAGATCACCCCGTCGTCGGGCGGCTGGGCAGCGCTGAGCGAGCCCGCGACGGTCGAGCCGACGGTGACCGCCTGGCCGGCCGCCGCCGCCGAGCGCGAGGCCCTCGAGGGCATGCTCCTCGCCCCGCAGGGCTCCTTCACGGTGACGGACAACTACGACACCAACTACTACGGCACGATCGGCCTGGCGGCCGGTGAGAGCCCGCTCGTGCAGCCCACGACGGCGGGCCGGCCTGGGTCGGCGGAGTACGACGCCCAGATCGCGGACAACGCGGCCCGCAGCGTGCTCCTCGACGACGGCTCGTCGCTGAACTACAACTCGACCGCCAACAAGTCGAAGCCGCTGCCCTACCTGACCGGCGGTGCGCCGCTGCGCGTGGGCGCCGCGGTCACGTTCACGCGTCCTGTCGTGCTCGACTACCGGTTCGACGCGTGGGGCTTCCAGCCGACGTCCCAGCTGACGCCCGACGTCGCCGACGCCGTGCAGCCCGCGACCTTCGAGGACACGCGTGAGGACGCGCCCGCGGAGGTGGGCGGCAACCTCCAGGTCGGGACGTTCAACGTGCTGAACTACTTCAGCACCACGGGCGACGAGCTCACGGGTTGCACCTACTACACGGACCGTGCCGGTGACCCGGTCACCGTCTCGGGCGGCTGCGACGTCCGCGGCGCGGCCGAGGAGGAGGACTTCCAGCGTCAGCAGACCAAGATCGTCGCGGCGATCAACGCGCTCGGCGCGGACGTCGTCTCGCTGCTCGAGGTCGAGAACTCCCGCTACTTCCTGGGCAAGTCCCGGGACCAGGCGGTGTCCGACCTGGTGGACGCGCTCAACGCCGCCGCGGGTGCCGGGACCTGGGCCTACGTGGCCTCGCCCGCCGAGGTACCGGCCGACGAGGACGTGATCCGTAACGCGTTCATCTACCGCACGGCCTCTGCCGAGCCGGTGGGCGAGTCGCACATCCTGCTGACGGGCGACGCCTTCGACAACGCCCGGCGTCCGCTCGCGCAGGTCTTCCAGCCCGCGGGTGGTGCGGCCGACGCGGCCGACGACGTCCTCGTGGTGTCGAACCACTTCAAGTCGAAGGGCTCGGCCGGCCCGTGGCCGGGCGACGCCGACCAGGGCGACGGCCAGGGTGCCTCGAACGAGTCGCGCGTGCGTCAGGCGAACGACCTCGTCGCCTTCGCGGACGCCCAGGCGCAGGCCGCAGGGACGGACAAGGTCCTGCTGGTGGGCGACTTCAACGCCTACGAGCACGAGGACCCGATCCAGGTCCTGGCCGAGGCCGGCTACGTCGACCTCGCGGCCGAGACCGGTGAGTACTCCTACAACTTCGGTGGCATGGTCGGCTCGCTCGACCACGAGCTGGCCTCGCCCGCGGCGGCGGAGCTGGTCACCGGCGTGGACATCTGGAACATCAACGCGTACGAGCCGGTGGCGAACGAGTACAGCCGCCACAACTACAACGCGTCGATCCTCTACGACGAGACGCCGTTCCGGTCCTCGGACCACGACCCGGCGATCGTCGGGCTCGACCTGGGCGCCTCCGAGCCCGGCTCGGTCGACCTGGACCTCGTTGCCATCAACGACTTCCACGGCCGCATCGACCAGAACACCGTCAACTTCGCGGGCACGGTGGAGCAGATCCGGGCGCAGAACCCCGACGGCACCGCCTTCGTCTCGGCGGGTGACAACATCGGCGCCTCGCTGTTCGCCTCCGCGCTGCAGCAGGACCAGCCGACCCTCGACGTGCTGAACGCGCTGGGTCTGAAGACCTCTGCGGTCGGCAACCACGAGTTCGACCAGGGCATGACGGACCTGACCGACCGCGTCGTCCCCGCCTCGGACTTCAGCATCCTCGGCGCGAACGTCTACGACGAGGCGACGGGCGAGCCCGCGCTGCCGGAGTACGACGTGGTGCCGGTGAACGGTGTCGACGTCGGCTTCGTCGGTGTCGTCACGCAGGAGACCCCGACGCTGGTCACGCCCACGGGCATCGAGGGCCTCGAGTTCGGCGACCCGGTGGAGGCGCTCAACCGCGTCACCGACGAGCTGCTCGACGGCGACGCCGCGAACGGTGAGGCCGACGTGGTGGTGGCCCTCGCGCACGACGGTGCCAGCGCGGGCACGCCCGACGGAGCCACGGTCGAGGAGGAGATCGCCGCCGGCGGCCCCTTCGCCGCCCTGGTGCAGGACACCGACCCGCGCATCGCGGCCATCTTCACCGGCCACACGCACAAGCAGTACGCGTGGGACGCCCCGGTCCCGGGTGCGGCGGGGGAGACCCGCCCGATCATCCAGACCGGCAACTACGGTGAGTTCCTGGGCCACGTCTCCCTCACGGTGGACACGGAGACGTTCGACGTCACCGACTACACCGCCGAGAACGTGGCGCGCACGACCACCCCGGCCGCCGAGCTGATCGCGACGTACCCGGCGGTCGCGGAGGTCGACTCGATCGTCGACGCCGCGCTGGCCGAGGCCCAGGAGATCGGCGCGCAGCCGGTCGGTAAGGTCACGGCCGACGTCACGACGGCGTTCGCGGGCGGTTCCTACACGGACGGCGTCTACACCGGCGGCAACCGGGACGACCGTTCGTCGGAGTCGGCGCTCGGCAACCTGGTGGCGAACTCGCTGCGCGAGTCGCTCGCCGCCGAGGAGCGGGGCGGCGCCGACATCGGCGTCGTGAACCCGGGCGGCCTGCGCAACGAGCTCTACTTCGGCGAGGACGGCGTGATCACCTACGCCGAGGCCAACGCGGTGCTGCCGTTCGTCAACAACCTGTGGACAACCACCCTCACGGGCGCGCAGCTCGACACGCTGCTGGAGCAGCAGTGGCAGACGGACGCCAACGGCAACCGCCCCTCGCGCCCGTTCCTGGCGCTGGGGTTGTCGGACAACGTCTCGTACACGGCTCGGACGGCGGACCCCAACGCGACGCCGGGCGACAACGTCTCGTCGATCACCATCGACGGCGTGCCCGTCGACCCGGCCGCGGAGTACCGCGTCGGAACGTTCTCCTTCCTGGTCTCGGGAGGCGACAACTTCCGGGTCTTCACCGAGGGCACGGACGGACGCGACTCGGGTCTCGTCGACCGTGAGGCCTGGATCTCGTACCTGAAGAGCTCCTCGCCGATCACGCCGAGCTTCGCCCGCACCCGCACGGTCACCCCGGCGCTGCCGGGCACGGTCAAGGCCGGTGCCTCGACCGACGTCAGCCTGTCCGGCCTGGACCTGACCTCGCTCGGCTCCCCGCAGAACACCGCCGTCGAGACCTTCCTGGTCCCGTCGGGCGGCGCGGCGGCCGACGGCGTCTCTCTCGGCACTAGCCCGGTCACCGGCGGCGCGACGTCGGCGACCGTCACCGTCCCGGCAGGCACGGCACCCGGGGCGTACCAGCTCCTGGTGCAGGCAGCGCCGTCCGGCACCACCGCCCGCCTGCCGCTGACCGTCGAGGCAGCGGATCCGGTGGAGCCTGAGGCGCCCGCCTGGCGGCCGTTCAAGCTCTACTGGTGGGGTGACCTGGTGACCTACAAGGGCCTGGTCTACGAGGCGACCCGCCCGACGATCCTTCAGATCCCGGGCGTCGGAAAGCGCAGCCCCTGGCAGCTGGTCGACTAGCCCGCCGCCTTCGCGGAGATAGAACTGTGGCGAGGTAGAACCGCAGCGAAATAGAACCGCAGCGCGACCCTCGACGGGTGCGCTGCGGTTCTACTTCGTCAGGGTTCTACCTCGCCACAGTTCTACTCCGGCACTCCGGGCGGCGCGTACCCTGGTTTCGTGAGTGAAACCCAGGCACCGAGCGACTCCGCCGACGACGTGGAGGTGCGCGACGTCATCGACCCGGCCAGCGTTCGCCGGGCTCCGCGGTACAAGGCTTTCTTCTGGACCGGCGCGCTGATCGGGATAGTTCTCGGGCTGGCGCTGTCCCTCTACCTGGTGAACTCGCCCTCCGGCGCGGCCATGATGAAGCCCGGCGTGTACGTCACGGTGCTGACGGCCTTTGTCACGATGGTGACCACGCTGCTGGCAGGCCTGTTCGCGGTGATCGCCGACCGCCGGAGCCTGCGCGGTCGCTGACGCGGCGGGCCGCTGACACAGAGGTCACAGGTCGGGCAGACGACTTCGATCCGACCGCATGGGATACTCGGGGCATGCCTCTGCGCGGAGATGGCCGACTCAACCACGACCTCATGCCCGGCGAGAAGGGCCCCCAGGACGCATGTGGCGTCTTCGGGGTCTGGGCACCCGGCGAGGAGGTCGCCAAGCTCGCGTACTTCGGTCTGTACGCCTTGCAGCACCGCGGACAGGAGTCCGCGGGCATCGCCACCAGCAACGGTGAGCAGATCCTCGTCTACAAGGACATGGGACTCGTCTCCCAGGTCTTCGACGAGACAGCCCTGAACGCCCTGACCGGCCACATCGCCGTCGGGCACTGCCGTTACTCCACCACTGGTGGCGTGACCTGGGAGAACGCCCAGCCGACCCTTGGCGCGACGGCGTCCGGCACGGTGGCCCTCGGCCACAACGGCAACCTGACCAACTCGGCGGACCTCGTCAACCTCGTGGCCGAGCGCTACGGCGCGCAGCGCCGGGGCGAGCTCGCCCGCGGCAACACGACCGACACAGCGCTCATCACGGCACTGTTCGCCGGCGACGCGGACCGCACCCTGGAGGCCACGGCGCTGGAGGTGCTCCCGCGTCTGCGCGGTGCCTTCTCCCTCGTCTTCATGGACGAGAACACCCTGTACGCGGCACGCGACCCGCAGGGTGTGCGCCCGCTCGTCCTCGGTCGTCTCGACCGCGGCTGGGTCGTCGCCAGCGAGACCCCTGCCCTGGACATCGTGGGTGCGTCCTACGTGCGGGACGTCGAGCCGGGCGAGCTGATCTGCATCGACGCCGACGGCATGCGCTCCGAGCGCTTCGCCGAGGTCGAGCGGGCCGCCTGCGTCTTCGAGTACGTCTACCTGGCTCGCCCCGACAACACCATCAACGGCCGCTCGGTGCACGCCGCGCGCGTCGAGATGGGTCGCCAGCTGGCGCGCGAGCACCCCGTCGATGCCGACCTCGTCATCCCGACGCCGGAGTCCGGCACCCCGGCCGCCGTCGGCTACGCGGCGGAGTCCGGCATCCCGTTCGGGCAGGGCCTCACGAAGAACGCGTACGTGGGCCGCACGTTCATCCAGCCGTCCGACACGCTGCGGCAGCTCGGCATCCGCCTGAAGCTCAACCCGCTGCGCGAGGTCATCAAGGGCAAGCGCCTCGTGGTCGTGGACGACTCGATCGTGCGCGGCAACACCCAGCGCGCCCTGATCCGGATGCTGCGGGAGGCGGGCGCCGCCGAGGTGCACGTGCGCATCTCCTCGCCGCCGGTGAAGTGGCCGTGCTTCTACGGCATCGACTTCGCGTCGCGCGCGGAGCTCATCGCCAACGGGCTGGCCGTCGACGAGATCGGCCAGTCGCTGGGCGCCGACAGCCTCGGCTACATCACCACCGAGGGCATGATCGCCGCGACGGAGCAGCCCAGCTCGCAGCTCTGCGCCGCATGCTTCACCGGCAAGTACCCGATCGAGCTGCCCCCGGACGACCAGCTCGGCAAGCACCTGCTCGAGCAGGCGGAGCTGCCGCTCGGCCCGCCCGAGGACGGGCTCAAGCAGCTCGCCGTGAGCAGGGGCGGCTCGACCGCGCTCGAACACCCGTGACCACACCGCTTCACCAGCAACACCGCTTCACCCGCCCCGACCACCCTCATGGAGCACCAGTGACATCCGAAGGCCTGACGTACGCCGCCGCCGGCGTCGACACCGAGGCGGGCGACAAGGCCGTCGAACTCATGAAGGACGCCGTGCGCCGCACGCAGGGTCCGGCCGTGCTCGGCGGCGTGGGCGGCTTCGCCGGCCTCTACGACCTGTCGGCGTTCAAGGGCTACCGCGCGCCCCTGCTGGCGACGTCCACCGACGGCGTCGGCACCAAGGTCGCGATCGCACAGGCGATGGACAAGCACGACACCATCGGGTTCGACCTGGTGGGCATGGTCGTCGACGACATCGTCGTGATCGGCGCCAAGCCGCTGTTCATGACGGACTACATCGCGACGGGCAAGGTGGTGCCGGAGCGGATCGCGGACATCGTCCGCGGCATCGCGCAGGCCTGCGAGGTGGCCGACACCGCGCTGGTCGGTGGCGAGACCGCCGAGCACCCCGGCCTCCTGAAGCCGGACGAGTACGACGTCGCGGGGGCTGCCACAGGCATCGTGGAGGCCGACAAGGTCCTCGGCCCGGACCGGGTCCAGCCCGGCGACGTGCTGATCGGTATGGCGTCCAGCGGTCTGCACTCCAACGGGTACTCGCTGGTACGCGCGGTGATCAAGCACGCGGGCTGGTCCCTCGACCGGCACGTGGACGACCTCGGTCGGGCACTGGGCGAGGAGCTCCTGGAGCCGACGCGCGTCTATGCGACGGACTGCCTGGCCCTCGCTGCGGACGAGGCGGCACAGGTCCACGCGTTCACGCACGTGACGGGTGGCGGCCTCGCCGCGAACCTGGCGCGCGTGCTGCCCGCGGGGCTGGTCGCCACGGTCGACCGTGCGTCCTGGGACGTGCCGGCGGTGTTCCGCATGGTGCGCGATCTCGGCGGCGTGCCGAACCGCGACCTGGAGAACACCCTCAACCTGGGTGTGGGCATGGTGGCGGTAGTGGGCGCTGACGGCGCCGCCGCGGCTCTCTCCCGCCTGTCCACGCTGGGCGTGCCCGCGTGGACGCTCGGGAGCGTCGAGACCCTGGATGCCTCTGTGGCGCAGGAAGACCTGGTCGCAGGGACAAAGGGTGTTTCCGGCGGCGCTGTCAGGCTCGTGAACGACTACCGCTGATGATGCGGAGCCGAGACCTCATCGAGGGCTGAGCGCGGTGCCGGCGCTAAGGCGCCGGCACCTTTAACGCGTGTTGCCGTCCTGCTCTACCCAGTCGGAGTACCTATTGTCGTACTCCTCGTCCTCCGGGGCGTCCCACCGCGACTGTGTCGCAACATCCGTGCGGGAGCTTCCGCTGAGCTCCTGCTCGAGGGCGTGATAATTGGTGTCCGGGCTGTAGTACTTCAGCTCGCGAGCAACCTTGGTCTGCTTAGCCTTCTGACGGCCGCGGCCCATGGCTCCGACCCCCCTCAACGTAGGAGCGGGGCGGCACCGTGCATGGACGTGCGGCCCCGTAGCGTTTCGTCTGTCCAGGTTCCAACGTTACATGCTGGTACGGCGTTTCTTCCAGTCCGTGGACGTGATTCGTCCGATCGCCTGATGTGACATTCGGATCACCGGGCCCAGCGCGTCTCGCTCGGGTGCTCTCCATGCCTTGACGGGTGGATGACTGGTACAAGACTGACGCATTACCATGGCCGGCCGCCGGTCAGTACTGGTGCCGCCTACCGGGAGATTCCCGCTCGCCGGGCCGGGACGTCTTTCTCTGGCGCTTTGCCGACTCCTGGTTGACGCACGGATGTAGACCGGTCCCGCCCCTGCCGCGGACCGTACGCGGCGACGAGGTGCGGTCGGATAGTGCCATTGGCGTGTCGCACGTGTCCGAGACACGCCCGAAACGGGCGCGCGTGGCGAGGCCTGGAGAAAGTGAGGAAATAAACCGCTCCCCCAAGTCGCCTAAATCCCGTTTGCTGCTAACAATGGTGCAAGAGCGGGTGTCGTCAACCGCCTGGTACGGCCAGGCCGACACCGTTCCGGAGGAGGTGCGGGGATGTCCATCCACGGAGAATCCGAGGTCCTGCTCACGCCCGCCGAGGTAGCGAGCTTGTTCCGTGTTGACCCCAAGACAGTAACGCGTTGGGCAAAAGCGGGAAAGCTCTCGTCGATCCGGACACTTGGCGGTCACCGCCGCTACAAGGAGTCCGAGGTACGGGCGCTGCTCGGTGCGGCAGCGGACAGCTCGGGCGACTCTGACAACTAGTCAGGCGTCGTTGACGGATTGGTCGGCAAGCAGAACGAAGGCGCGCCGGGTGCTGCCCCCCAGCTCAGCCCCGCGCGCGCCTGAGTACAGCGGTCACGGCAACTGCCGTACCGAGGGCCACCAGACCTAGCGTGGCTCCTATCAGGAGTTTGGCGTTGCGGGCCCGGCGCGGATCTTGCGCCGGGCCGTTTTTGTTGCCGAACGTGCCGGTGGCCATCGCGCCGGCGTCGCTGGCGGCCTGCTTGGCCTCGCGCGCTATGCGGGAGGCCTGATAGCTCGGGCTCAGGCGGGTGGTCAGCTCGTCGATGGCCGCAGCGAGCTCCGCACGGGTGCGGAGAACCTCGGCCTCGAGCTCGTGGCTGCTGGGCGGCGGTGTTGTCGGAGTGCTCATCGGTGCATCCCCTCCTTGATCGACGCGATGTCGTCCTTCACCCGCTGGACGCTCTCCGGCGGGGTGGTGCCCTTCTTCAGGAGCTGCACGCCCGCCAGTGCCAGGACGGCCGTGACGAGCAGCATGAAGCCGCCTATGGCGAGCGCGGACAGCCACAGCGGCCACACGGTCCCCAGGCCGTACACGGCGGCCAGGAGCAGCACGCCCACGGTGTAGACCAGGATCAGTAGCGCGAAGACCAGCAGTCCGATACCGATGCCGGACTTCTTCGCCTTCTCGGCCAGCTCCGCCTTGGCGAGCGCGATCTCCGCGCGTACGAGCCGGGACGCCTGGTCGGAGATCTGCTCGACGAGCTTCCCCAGTGACGCGGGTCGCTCGGGTTCCGGCGTACCTGTCGGGGCGCCGCTTGCTGCCCCCGTGTGGCTGTCGATCTTCACGTTCTCGATCATCTGCCCTCCCGTGCCGCCGTTTTCGTAACTGCGCCGCTGAGGACAACTCAACAGGTCAAGTGCGCATGGGGCAATTCCTGGCGCGGCGTGGCTCCGAGGAAAAGCGATGAAGGGAACCGTGCGCGAATGGACATTCACTGAAAGGAATTGCCTTGGAGTTGCCCGAGGACGATCATCCCATTGGAGTGCTCGGGCGGGTGATGTCTCTACCCGCAACGGAGCCATGATGAGTTCCCGGAACGCCTCCCGCAACGTTCGCCGAGCGCTCGCCAAGGTGCCGGGGATCGTCCCCGGACGAGTGGACGCCGCGCGGCTGGCGACACACCTATACGTCGGTGATGTCGGCCGGAGAGGGTCCGCTGGAAGAGGTGTCTCGGACCCTCGGGCACAGCAGTATCCCGGGCGGCCCGCAGGTGCGCTCAGAGCGTTCGGGCCTGAGACTCGAGGCCGAGGCGACCGGTGACGACGGAGACACCGCCGTCGGGGTAACGGTCACGTTCACCGAGACCGAGGGCGACCCCGTCGACACGACCCGCACACCGATATCGCAGATCTGGCTCAAGAATGGGCGCGTGGTTGGGGCCGGCAGTGATGTCTGGTCCGATCCCGCGGAGGACCTCCAGGTCGGCGCCGAGGGAAAGGTGTCGACCACCGTGCCTCTCGAGCCCGACAGTACCTGCCTGGAAGACCCGGAGGCCGGTCTGCCGAGCGGTAAATACGTCCTGTATGTCCTCACAGAGCTCGATCCGGGCTCGGGCGGCGACCGGCAGTTCATGTCCGTGGAAGTCTCGTCCGAGTACGTCATCGGAGGCTGACGGTGAGCTTTCTCGCCGCCGGAAGCATCGTTCTTCCCTCCCGGCCCGTCAGGGAGCATGAGCAGGGAGAGGAGGCGTCTTCGGATGACGCAGTGGGAGAACGAGCTCACGGAGCTCGCGACGAGTCGCGGTGGGGCACTGGTCGGGTACGCATACTCGTTGTGCCGCGACCGGGCGCAGGCCGAGGACCTGGTGCAGGACGCGCTGGTGAAGGTGTTCTCGCGCCTGCGCCGCCTGCCCGGGACGGCCGACGGCGGGCGGCAGGTCGTCGACCTGGACCAGCCCCGGTTGACCAACGCCGAGGCGTACGTGCGGCGGGCGATCCTGACCATCTACCTGGACGGCTACCGGCGGCAGAGCAGCTGGTCCAGCTTCAAGCACCTCCTGGCCGACGACGACTGGTCGCCCGGCGCGGACCGGGTGGCCACCGCGCGGGTCGACGTCGGAGCCGCGCTGGCCCAGCTCTCCCCGCGGCAGCGCGAGGCCGTGATGCTGCGGTTCTTCGACGACATGACGGTGCCGCAGATCGCGGCGGCCCTGGGGACCAGGCCCGGCACGATCAAGCGGTACCTGTCGAACGCGATCGAGCTGCTGCGCACGGCGCTCGTGGAGATGGCGACGCCGGAGCTGGAGACCTCGCTGGACGAGCGGCTGGACGCCGTGACGGGTGCGGTGCGTCGCCGTCGGACGGCGAAGGTGGGCGCCGTCGCAGGCGTCTCGATGGTGCTGGCCGTGGCGCTCGCGTGGGGCGCGTTCGCGGTCAAGCCGTGGATCCGGTCGGAGCCGCTGCCTGCGATCGACAGCGTCGAGTACACGCCGGGGTACGTGCCCGTCCACTGGAACGACAGCACCGGCGTCTACTGCGGCATGCCCGTCGAGCAGCTCCTGGCGATGGACACGGGCACCCTCGACATCGAGATCAGCGGCGACCTGGCGGCCAACCCGCGCGGGCTCACCTCGTTCTGGAGCCTGCCTGTGACGATCTCGGGCGAGGTACCGGACGGCGTCTTCGACGAGGAGTTCGCCTCCATGACCTATCCGCTGATCGTCTGGACGCACGAGGGGAGGATCGTCGACCTCCCGCGCTACTGGGCAGAGGCTGCCAACGCCGAGGCTCCCCCGGAGCTCGTCGAGCACGGTACCTGGACGGGCCTTGCGGAGGCGGATAACGCGTCGTCCTGCCGTGCGGACACCCTGGTAGGGGAGGAGGACGAGCCGCTCGCCCGCTACTACGACAATGAACGCGCGGGTGGGCGGTACGAGCTGATCGCGATCGTCGCCGACCCCGACCGAGCCGACAAACCGGAGGACAACGCACGGCGCTTGCTCGTCAGTGACCCGGTCACCGTGAACCTGAGGAGCGGCGTGGCACCACCACCGGAGTTCGCCCCGCCGTCCGACGACTGCAGCGGGGCCGCCTATGCCGGGCGGGACCTGGTCGCGCCGGGCTCACCTGAGGGCCTACGGGCCGTCGCCGCGCGGCTGCTGGAGGCGGTCACCACCTGCGACGAGCGGCTGGCCGTGGAGCTGGCCGGCAACGAGCTGGAGACGGCGCCGAGATCCCAGTGGGAGGCTGCCCGATCGGTCAATGACGTCTTCGCGCTACCGGAGTCGGGTGATCGCACTCCCTACGCGACGATCGCGCGGCTCCTGACCGAGACCGAGCCGGTCAACGCCGACGACGGGGACGCCGTGACTTGGCCCAGGGTGGCCACGTACGTGAAGAACGAGACCGCATGGCAGGAGGCGGTCGACGCGGGGGCTGTCAGTGCGGAGCAGGCCGACGTCGACCGTGCCGCCGGGACGTACACGGGGTGGCAGCTCAGCATCCGGAGCGATGGAGGATACGGGCCGACCTGGTCGACCTTCTACGAGGGCGACGACGAGTGGTGCCCGCCAGCCGAGGGTGGGCTCGATCCGGCGTGCTCGTAGACACTCTCGTCAGGAGCATCATCGTTCTCCTCTCCCCACCCGTCAGGATGCATGAGAGGGAGAGGGGCGTCCGACATGGCGCACTGGGAGACGGAGCTCACGGAGCTCGTGATGCGGCGCAGCGGTGCGCTGGTGGGGTATGCGTACTCGCTGACCCGGGACAAGCGGCAGGCCGAGGACCTGGTGCAGGACGCGCTGGTCAAGGTCTACTCCCGCCTCCGCCGTCCGCCCGAGATGGGCGACGGCGGACGGCAGGTCGTCGATCTGGACAGTCCCCAGCTCACGGCTCTCCCCGCGGCAGCGCGAGGTGGTGGTGTTGCGGTTCTTCGAGGACATGACGGTGCCGCAGATCGCGGCAACCCTCGGAACGCGGCCGGGCACGATCAAGCGGCACCTGTCGAACGCGACGGAGCTGCAGTAGGCAGACGCGATGCGTGCGGTGTGCTTCGACCCGCGGCCTTCCGAACTCATGCTAGGGGTGGCCCTATGTCTGAGGTGCGAGGAAACCGGAGGACGGTGCACTTGGGTGGGTGAACCCTGCCAGCCCTTGGCGCGTAGGCGTCAACGAGGGCGGATCCGGTCCGCTACGTCTGTCGCAGCCGTTGTGGACCGCGCGCTCTGCATCGTGTCGAGCTGGCGGGGGCCGCAACCAGCGCGATGGCCACGTCGCCAAGGAGCGCAAGGCGCCAGGCTGTGTCGAGCGGGCGGCGAGCGACGGATGTCATGCGGTTTGTCATGCAAG
>NZ_JBHSFI010000004.1:516274-607623 GCF_042654905.1 Promicromonospora alba | reverse complement strand
TGGCTCCGACCGGCGTCGATCCGGTGACCTTTCGATTTTCAGTCGAACGCTCTACCAACTGAGCTACAGAGCCCTAGCGCGAACGCCCGGATAGTCGAGACTACCGACAACCCGGGCGTACCTCGCGCGACCCTGACGGGACTTGAACCCGC
The DNA here is from genome assembly GCF_042654905.1 of Promicromonospora alba. Lineage (NCBI taxonomy): Bacteria > Bacillati > Actinomycetota > Actinomycetes > Micrococcales > Promicromonosporaceae > Promicromonospora > Promicromonospora alba. The sequence continues at coordinate 607,471 of NZ_JBHSFI010000004.1, read as the reverse complement.
GACCTCCGCCGTGACAGGGCGGCGCGCTAACCAGCTGCGCTACAGGGCCTTGGATGCTTACCCGCATCCGGGGGGCTCTTTCCGAACCGTGAGAACCCTAACCCATCCCGGGCCCGAACCTGAAATCAGATTCGGACTCCGACCGGATGACGTGCCTCACAGCGTTCGAAACTTGGCTCTGACGAGCCCCTTCGTACCCCCAACGGGATTCGAACCCGTGCTACCGCCGTGAAAGGGCGGGGTCCTAGGCCGCTAGACGATGGGGGCTGGGACCTGGCAAGTCTACAGTCGGTCGGCGGTCCCGCTGCACAGTCCACCAAGTGGTCCCGGACCGGCTCCTGTCAGGGATGATGGGTGGGTGGTGGAGATGACGCGAGAGGACTTCGAGGCAGCGGTCAGCGAGGGGCTGGACCTCGTTCCGCCGGATCTCGCGGCGCAGATGGACAACGTGGTGGTGCTCGTCGAGGACGACGCGCCCGCCGACGAGCCGGACCTGCTGGGGCTCTACGAGGGAGTGCCGCTCACGGAACGTGACCACATGTGGGCCGCCGGCGCGCTCCCCGACCGCATCACCATCTTCCGTAACCCGACGCTCGCGTTCTGCGAGACGCGTGAGGACGTCGTCGAGGAGGTGGCGGTGACGGTGGTCCACGAGATCGCCCACCACTTCGGGATCGACGACGAACGGCTCCACGAGCTCGGCTGGGCATGACGAAGCCGGCCCCGCGAGGCTGATCCTCGCGAGGCCGGCTCGATCGCACGGTTCAGTACGAGGTGCCGTACTCCCAGTGCCAGGCTTCCGGCTTGCTGCCGCCCGCCTGGGCCCAGGCGGGGTGCTTCCAGCCGTACTTCCCGGCGTTGGCGACCATCCAGGCGTGTTCCGCGGTGCCGAACGACTCGATGCCGCCGGACAGGTCGACCGCCTGCCCCCAACCGTGGTTGGAGGTGCCGGGCACTGCCGCGAGGCCGCCCTTGGTTGCCGCTACCGACAGCTGCTCCGCGTAGGAGCGGTACCCGTCGGTCACGTCCAGGTTCCGGCTGAATGCCTTGCGGAAGGCGGCGTTCAGGTTCTCCAGCTCGGCCGCGGCGTCGCACCGCAGCAGCTGGTTCGGTGCCCAGCCCAGGTCGCAGAGCACGCTCGACGGGATCTGCCCGTTGCCGTACCTCTGCGCGGCCTCGGCCATCTCCTTGGCCTCGGCGACCCGGGCGGCGGCCGCCGCCCGCGCCTTGGCCGCCTCGCGTTCGGCGGCGCGGGCCGCGCGGGCCTCGCGCCGCTCCTCGGCGGCCTTCTTGGCGGCGGCGATCTCCTCCGGCGTCGGGCCTGCCTTGACGGACACGACCGCGTCGCCGTCGGCCTCCGTGATGAGCCGCTGGAGCGAAGTCGTCACCTTCTCGATGCGGGTGGCCGACGGCGCCGCCGTGTCGGCGGACGCCCCAGCACTGGTCTCTGCGTCCGCCTGCTGCGCCCTGGCGGTCAGGTCGACCGAGGCCGCGAGCGGCGCCTCCAGGACGGGGCGGCCGGTGGTGCCCGGCTCGCCGAGCGGTGCGACCCCCGTGACGGAGCCGGCCAGGTTGGTCGGCTCGGTGGCTGCCGGGCTCGGGGAGGCGTCCGCCTCACCCGATGAGGCGTCCGCCGCACGCTCGGCGAGCGAGGTTCGCTCGCCGTCCCGGGAGGCGGCAGGAGCCTGCCGGGCGACGGCGATGCCGGTACCCGAGCCGTCACTGGCCTGCTCCAGCATGGACCGCAGGTTCTCCGCGGCCGCCCGGAGCCGCTTGCGCTCCTTGCGGTCGAGGTCGCCCTCGCGGGTCACGTAGTCGGCGTCGGTCAGGACGGCGGCCGCCTTCTCGGAGGCGGACCGCACCTCCGGGTCGGTGATCAGCGCGCCGCCGACGACGACAGGGTCGGCCTGTCCGGCGCGCTCAGCGGCTGCCGCGCTGCCCGGGGAGCCGACGGCGCTGCCGTCGTTCCCGGTGAGGCTGACCGCCGCTGTGGTGGTCAGGGCGACCGAGGTGAGTGCGGCGGCTATCGCGAAGGAGGAGCGGCGCACCATGGGGTGGCCCGAGGGCGCCACGGCTGCGGCATGTGTTCCGCTGGTGCCCGGGCGTCGCGTACGACGGGGAACGAGTGCGTGGTCGCCGTGCGTCAAGGACGATCCTGACACTCGGGGACAGGGACAAGGCGCGCCGTGCGGGGCGCGACGGGGTTCGGCGTCTGGGGCACGCTGAGCTTCCGTTCTGCGGCTGGGCACGCCGGCACCGTGAGGGGCTGATCCCTCTGGCGGACGGTGCAGGGTGCGCCTGCTGCTGTCTGGCCACGGCACGCGACGGGTCGCGGAGGTCATGGCTGTCGCCGCGTGGAACCGGGCCGGGAGGCCCAGGGGGTTGGTTCCATGCGGCGACATTCAATGCTGGACGACCGTCCAAGAGTTATGGAACCCCCTCCGCGGAGGCGTGCCTCACAAAAACTGGGCGCAGATGGTGGTGCGAACGTGAAGGGCCGACAACCCGGGGTGTGCGCGCTCACATTGAAGGGCGCAGAGCCATGCGTGACACTTCGAGCATGGCCCATCACGACCAGGCCGCGAACGGATCCGTGCCCATCCCCGCCGGACAACCCGTCACCGTGTCCATCCACCGCATCGTCAACCCCGACCACGTTCCCGAGGTCACCCGCTGGGTGCAGTCGGGCGTCAACCTCGCCAACCGCTGGGACGGTTTTCTCGGCTCGGGCTGGATCCGCGCCGCCGAGGGCTCCCGCGACTGGCACATGCTCTACCGCTTCGCCGACGCCGACCGGCTCGCCGCCTGGGAGCAGTCCGCCGAGCGCCGGGACTGGCTGGCGCAGGGCACGGGCCTCGTCGAGGAGCTGCGCTACCAGCAGCGGACGGGCATCGAGGGCTGGTTCGAGGACCCGACACGCACCGACGAGCCGGCCGACGTCGCAGCCGTCGTCGTGCCGCCCCGGTGGAAGCAGGCGACGAGCATCTGGCTCGGCTTCTTCCCGGTGAACCTGCTCTTCACCGCCCTGTTCACCTACCTGGTGCCCGGCTGGGACGACGTCGCGCTGGTGCTCAAGGTGCTGATCTCGACGCTGATCCTGACACCGATCATGGCGTACTGGGTGCTCCCGTGGGTGACCCGCAGCCTGCACGGCTGGCTGCACCGGCCGTAGCCCGGACGCCGCCGCACCGGACGGGCGTCAGGCCGTACCCGCCACGACCCGCTGCGCCGGGACGCGCCGCCGCCGCAACCGGATCCCGCCCCGGCCCGGCAGCGGCGGCGCGGCCTGGTGCTCGGTCCGGCCGGCGAGCCAGCCGGCGAACCGCTCCGGCCGGTCGGTGATGACGGCGTCGACGCCCGCGCCGTCGTCGCTGTCGACGAGCGTGGTCCACGCGGCGGGGTCGTTCGCCGTCCAGGACATGACCCGCAGGCCGGCCGCGTGCAGCCGGGACACCAGGCGCGGGCTGCCCGCGACCGTCGCGACCGACGGGTTGCAGGCGACCACACGAAGGCGCTCGCAGAGACGCAGCAGCCCGGGCGGGTCGAACGAGACGAGCAGGCCGCCCGGCAGGTGCGGCGCCACGTCGCGCACGGTGGCCACGGTGCCCGGCCAGAAGCTCTGGACGAGAACGCGGTGGTCGAACCCGGCGTCGGCGATCGTGGCGGTGACCCGCTCGACCTGTTCAGTGGTCCACGAGCCCTTGAGCTCCAGCAGCAGGTCCGTGTCCGGGTGCCGCGCGAGCACGCCCAGCACGTCGGCGAGCGTGGGCACGCGCTGTCCACTGAACACGGGGGAGAAGCGTGCGCCGGCGTCGAGCCCGAGCACCTCGTGCGAGGTCAGGGCGGAGACCTTGCCCGTGCCGTCGGTGGTGGCGTCGACGGTCTCGTCGTGGATCACGGCGCCCACGCCGTCGGCGGTGGGCTGGAGATCGATCTCGACGGCGTCCGCGCCCGCGCGGCACGCGGCCTCGACCGCGGCGAGCGTGTTCTGCGGGGCTACCGCGGAGTATCCGCGATGGGCGATGACTGCGGGACTGGCGACGGCCATGCTGACCTCCGGGTCTGCGGTTCACTCACCACGCTAGGCCGCTCCCGCGCGCCTTCCCAGGGGGAGGCGGGCGAATTCCGGGAGTGTTCCGGGACAGTTCATCGCCCGGCCCTGAGGCCGCCGTGTCGGCCACCCGGGCGAAACCCGCCGGATGCGCGAATTCTCAGCGCCTGGTGGTTTCATGTCCGCCATGGTCCGACCTGTCATCACCGCCCCGGCCGGCTTCCGGGCCTGCGGGGCCCTCGTCGCCGTCGCCACGCTCGTCCTGCTCGCCGGCTGCTCGCCCGGCGGCGGTGCCGACGTCGGGGCGAGCGCGCCGCCGTCGGGCAGCGCGAGCGCAGCGCCCTCCACGAAGCCCGACCCGGATGCGCCGCTGGACGCGAACCAGGCGTGCGCCGCGATGTACGTGGACAACGACAAGACGCTCGAGGAGCGCATCGGCACCGCACTCGTCGGGGCGAGCGACGGGCTCGACGGCCAGGCGGCCGACCAGATGCACGCGACAGCGGTGGAGCTCGGTCGGCTCGAGACGCGTGTCCCGGAGGAGTTCCGAGGCCCGATCGAGAAGATCCGGGTGCCGTTCCTGCAGCTGCAGGAGTCGCTCGACCAGGCGGAGGGCGAGCAGCTGGAGCTCGACGTCGCCTCGACGGTCGAGGGTCTCAAGGAGTACCGGGAGCTCTGTTGACGTCCTCGAAGACGCCCTGACCGGGCGTGAGTACCCGCCGGGGGTCGTACCGCTCCTTGGCGCTCTGCACGGCGGGCCAGCGCTCTCCGTAGTGGGTGCGCCAGTCCGCAGGAGTCAGGCGGAGGGCGTTGACCGGATAGTTGGTGCCGCCGACGGCGCGGACCTTGGCGTACAGCACGTCGTTCTCGGCGATGAGGCGCTCCGCCTCGGCGTCGTCGGGCGGGCTCACCGCGCGGAGCAGCGCGAGCAGGAAGAACACGGGACCCTCGGGGACCATCACCTGCGGCCGGGTGATCAGCGACCGGGTGGTCGGGTAGAGCAGGGCGACGCCGCCGGCGTCGGCGGGCGTGAGCGTGGTCAGGAGCTCCGAGACCACGTCGTCCGTCGCCGCGTTCGGGACGAGCACGTTGAGCCACGGTCCGGGCAGCCGGAGCGCCTCGATCTGCTCGACGGTCTCGTAGATCCGGTTCAGCCATTCGAAGTACGGCAGGTCGGCGACGTCGACGCCGGAGGGAGCGAGGCCGGCGAGCAGGGCGTCGTCGTCGGGCGGTGCGCTGGTGAACCAGGCGCCGCCCTCCAGGACGAACGCGAAGCCGTCGTCGTCGGTGGGGACGAGCTGGCCCTCCAGGTAGTCGAAGCGGCCGTCGGCCAGAGCCGTGCGCTGGGCGGCAGTCAGGTCGGTGACCTGGGGATACGTCAGCGTGTAGACGCGCGCCATGGCCGGGGCCGGCACGAGCCGGACCGTCGCACGCACGATGACGGCGAACTGGCCGAGCCCGCCGAGCACCGCCTCGAACAGCTCGCGCTCGTGATCGGCGGAGCACGTGACGAGCCGGCCGTCGCCCGTGACCACCTCGAGCTCGAACGTGTTGTCCACGAGCAGCCCGAAGTGCTGCGAGGCGCCACCGATCCCGCCGACGCACAGCGTGCCGCCGACCGAGAGGCCGAGGTAGTCGGTCGTGACCGGCGGCGCGACGCCGACGTCCAGGGCTGCGCGGACCAGGTCGAGCCACTGCACGCCCGCGTCGACCACCGCCCGGTCGGGCGCGATCTCGTGGATCGTGGCGAGCGTGCGCGAGTCGATGACGATGCCGCAGTCGGCCTGCGCCTGGCCGAACGTCGAGTGGCCCTGCCCACGCACCGCGACCGTGAGGCCGTGCTCGTTCGCGAAGCGCACCACGGCGACGACGTCGCTGACCGAGCCCGGCCGCAGCACCGCACGCGGGCGCCGGTGGACGAGGTGCCCGTAGTCGGTGGCCGCCTCGGTGAGGGATGCGCCGTCCGTGACGAGCTCGCCGTCGAGGGGAGGACTCGGGACCGCCCCGGTGTTCTCCGGGAAGCTGGTGAGCCACTGGGACGTCATCGGATCGAACGCGACGACGGCAGCGCCTGCCAGAGTTGTGCGGCGGTCGAGCTGTGTCATGTGAACCCCTCAGCGTCGGGTGGGCGTCCACGGTACCGGTCGCGGAGCGCACGGTGGTGCGCATTCCGTGGACGAGCTGTCAGGACAGGCCCGCGAGTCGGTAGACGACGAGGCTGCCCGCGACCGCGACGTTCAGACTCGCACCCCAGCCGGTCATGGGGATCTCGACACACTCGTCGACGTCCGCGAGCACGTCGTCCGGCACGCCCTGGTGCTCGTGCCCGAGCAGGAGGACCGTGGGGCTCCGGGCGGGTTCGAGGCGCGGCAGGGGAGTTGCGCCGTCAGCCAGCTCCACGGCGACGAGCCGGAAGCCGCCGTCGCGCTGCTCGTCGAGCCAGCGTTCCTTCGACGGCGCGACCCAGTGGATGCAGGGCCGCCGACCGCGCAGCGTGTCGCCCCTGGCCAGCGCTTCCTTGTAGTGCTGCGTGCGGGGCACGGCCAGGCAGGCACCGACGGCGTCGCACGTGCGCAGCAGGGTCCCGAGGTTCGCTTCGTACGCGACCCAGAGCGGAGCGACGACGAGATGACCCCAGCAGCCGTGCTGCCTGGTGCGTCGTCGTCGGCGGAGCTCGGTCGGCTTCGACTTGGACCCGCTCACCTGATGGTGGCGGTGTCTCCCGGACGAATGAACATGAGGGGGTGCCTTTCAGCGGCGGCACCGGTCCATCGACAGCGGCGAGGAGTTCGCCGCGGGATCGCCGACGCTACACCGCGGGAGCGGTGCTGACCAGGGCTCTCGTGTGGTCGGCACCGCTGGTCGGCACCGCTCGGCGGTACAGCGGGTTGTCAGATCTCGGCGTCGCCCTCGGCCAGTCGCGCGAGCTGGGCGGTGGTCGAGCCCCAGCCCTCGGCGAAGCCCAGCTCGGCGTGCCTGGCGCGGTCGGCGGGGTCGCCGTGGCGCACGATGACCCGGTAGTCGGTGCCGTCCGGGTGGTCCCGCAGCACGACCTCCGCTGTCATCGGGACCGGCGCCGGGCTCGTCGGGCGCCATTCGCTGTTGATCGCGTTGGTGAAGACGATGCGTTCGTACTCGTCGATGGTCAGGAAGCAGGCGTCCAGGTGCGGGACGAACGCCTCGCCGTCGTCGCTCATCAGCGTGACGAAGCCGCCCCCGGCGCGGACGTCGAGGCGCTCGACGCGGCACTGGGTGGGGGCGGGGATCCACCACTGTGCCAGCTTGGCCGGCTGGGTCCAGGCCTCCCACACCTGCTTGCGGGGTGCGCGGATGATGCGGTCGATGCTGAGGTCGAGCTCGGGGTTCATGCGTTCTCCTCGGTGACGAACTGCTCCAGGCGGTCGGTGCGGCCTGTCCAGATGCCGCGCTGCTCGGCGAGCCAGTCCTCGACGAGCGCGAACTGCTCCTTGTTGAGCTCGCAGGTGCGCACCCGGCCCGACTTCGCGGTGCGGATCAGGCCGTTCGACTCGAGCACCCGCACGTGCTTCATGAACGACGGCAACGTCATGGGGGCGTCCTTGGCGAGGTCGCCGACGCTTGCCGGCCCGCGGCCGAGCCGCCGGACCACCGCGCGCCGGGTCGGGTCCGCGAGGGCGACGAAGACGCCGTCGAGCACTGCTGAATGCTGAGCCATGTGGCTAAGTATTAGCGCGGAAAACACTTAGCGCAAGGGCTAAGTGTTTTGCCCGGGCAGGCGCTCGCCGTGGCGTGCCGGGGAGGAGAAGGGCTGGTCGTGGTCGCGATGGTGGGCCCCCCGGGGATCGAACCCGGAACCCGCGGATTAAAAGTCCGCTGCTCTGCCAGTTGAGCTAGAGGCCCGCGTGCCCGGCATCCGGGCGGCGCGAGTAGAAAGCCTACCGGTCAGGTGCGGTGAGGTCGTAGACGCCGCCGAGCGGGGCACCGTACTTCTTCGAGTGGCGTCTGTCACCCGCTGTCTCACTCACCGGGAGATTTCACCCTAAATGCGTCTCACGCTTGCGCTGTGCCGGTGGGCTTGGTTCGGTGGACGAGACCGCGGAGAACCAATCTGAGGAGCTCAACGTGCTCACCGTGACCGACAATGCCCGTACGGCCGTCCAGGACCTCGCTCAGCAGGCTGGTGTGCCGGTCGAAGGCGGGCTGCGCATCGCGCAGGCGTCCGGCCAGCCCGGCAACTTCGAGCTCGCGCTGGTTCCGGCCCCGCAGCCCGACGACCAGGTCGTCGACGCCTCGGGTGCCACCAACGTGTTCGTCGAGGCGGAGGCTGCTCCTGCCCTGGACACGCTGACGCTGGACACCGACCCAGGTGCTGAGGGTCCGGGATTTGTGCTCACGCCCACGGCGTGACCCCTGGCGTCCTTGACCGGGCGCCAACCCAGGCAAGTTGAAGTCCGCTTGTACCAAGCGATGAGGCCCAGAACTCGAGTGAGTTCTGGGCCTCATCGCTTGGTACAAGCGGACTTTCTTGCGGTCGGCAGCTCGTCAGAGCGCGACCCCGAGGATCCACGCGCCACCGAGCGCCAGCGCACCCAGGGTGACGAGCAGGAACATCGCCACCCAGAACAGCCCGCCGACGCCGGTCAGGCGAGCGAGCATGTCGGCGTCCGACGTCCGGGCCTGGCCGCGGGAGCGCTGGATCTGGAGCTCGAACACCGGGCGCACCGCGCCCAGCAGGAGGAACCACGTCACCGCGTAGGCGACGGCGCTCTGCACCTCGGGCTCCAGGAACCAGGTCACGAACGCGAGCGCGGTGCCGCTGACGAGGATCGACCAGAGCCCGAACCAGTTGCGGATCTGCAGGAGCAGCAGCGCGAGGAGCGCCACGAGGAGCCACAGCAGCCCGACGGCGTAGCCGAGCTTGAGCAGCCACGCGGCCCCGAGGCCGATGAGGCCCGGCCCCACGTAGCCGGCGAACGCGGTGATGACCATGCCCGGGCCGCGCGGCTTGCCACGCGACACGGTCAGGCCGGAGGTGTCGGAGTGCAGCCGGATGCCTTCGAGCTTGCGACCTGTGAGCAGGGCGCCGAGGCCGTGCGACGCCTCGTGGGCGATGGTGATGACGTGCCGCGTCACGTGCCACAGGGGCCGGTACAGGACGACGATCAGGGCGACCGCGCACATGCCGATCACCATCAGGTTCGACGGCGGGTCCACCGGGGTGACCGCGTTGGTCCAGATGGTGCCGAGCACGTCGCCGATGGCGGCGAACGGTCCGGCCGAGCTGGTCGCTGCGGGAATCATGCGCCACATAGAACCACACGGAACGTGACGTTCGCCGCAGCCATCGGCCACGAGGACGTGAGATAGTGGGTGGTCGTGGGCGGCTTCAGCTGCCCGACGTCGTGGCCCCGGCCCGGGTTAGCACCCCGCCGCCCGGTGTGAGAGCACGGCGGACAACCGGCGCGATGCGCGCCGCCACCGAGCCCGAGAGGCCCATCTCCTTTGACTACGTTTGCCGACCTCGGTCTGCCCGCGCCCGTTTTGCGCGTTCTGACAGACCGTGGCATCACTTCGCCGTTCCCCATCCAGACGGCGTCCCTGCCGGACTCCCTCGCCGGTCGCGACGTGCTCGGCCGCGGCCGCACCGGCTCCGGCAAGACCCTCGCTTTCGCACTTCCGGTCGTGACGCGTCTCGCGACGTCCAGCGCTCGCTCGGTCGCGGCGGGCCAGCCGCGCCGTGGATCGGGCCGCCCTCGCGCCCTGATCCTGGCCCCCACGCGTGAGCTCGCGAACCAGATCGACGAGTCGATCGCGCCGCTGGCGCAGGCCCTGGGTCTGAAGACCACCACGATCTTCGGCGGCGTGGCGCAGTCGCGTCAGGTCACTGCGCTCAACGCCGGCGTCGACATCGTCATCGCCTGCCCCGGCCGGCTCGAGGACCTGCTCGGCCAGCGCCACCTCACGCTCGAGGACGTCGAGATCACCGTGCTCGACGAGGCCGACCACATGGCCGACCTCGGGTTCCTGCCCGGCGTGAAGCGCATCCTGGACCGGACGTCCGCGAAGACCCAGCGCCTGCTGTTCTCGGCCACGCTGGACAACGGCGTGGACGTGCTGGTCAAGCGCTACCTGAACCAGCCGGTCACCCACTCCGTGGACGACGCCGCCGCACCGCCCCCGCAGATGACGCACCACATCCTCGCCGTGTCCGACAAGGACGCGAAGAAGAACGTCGTGCACCAGCTCGCGCAGGGCACCGGCCGCCGCGTCCTCTTCATGCGGACCAAGCACCAGGCCAAGAAGCTCGCCAAGCAGCTCACCGCCGCGGGCGTGCCCGCCGTCGACCTGCACGGCAACCTCGGCCAGGGCGCGCGTGAGCGCAACCTCGCCGCGTTCTCGTCCGGCGAGGTCCGGGTGCTCGTCGCGACGGACATCGCCGCGCGTGGCATCCACGTGGACGACGTCGAGCTCGTGGTGCACGTCGACCCGCCCGCCGAGCACAAGGCGTACCTCCACCGCTCAGGGCGGACGGCGCGTGCCGGTTCCGGCGGCGACGTCGTGACGATCATGCTGCCGGAGGAGCGTGGCGACGTGCGTGACCTGACCCGCAAGGCGAAGATCACCGCCCGCCCGCAGGACGTCCGTCCCGGCGACGCGACGGTGACCCGCCTGGTCGGCGAGGTCGCGCCGTACGTGGAGTACGTGGAGCCCGCCCCGCAGCCGGTCCGCCAGGGCCAGCCGCGCAAGCAGGGCGGACGCTCGCGCTCCGGCGCGCAGGGCACCGGTCAGACCGGTGGCCAGGGCGGCGGGCAGGGCGGCGGCCGGCAGAGCCAGCCGCGCAGCCAGGGCCAGGGCGCCGGCCAGTCGACCGGCCAGCGCAGTGCGGGTCGTCCGGCGTCGGGCGGCGGACGTACTGCGGCCGACCACTTCCCGCGGACGGACGCCGCGGGTGCTCCCCGCCGTCGTCGGCGTGGCGGTCGCGGTCGCGGCGCGAACGCCTGACCTCAGCACCACGAAGTAGAGCGTGTGTCCGGTCTCCACTGGCTATCCACCAGGGAGACGGGACACACGCTCTACTTCGTGGTCAGGTGGGAACAGCGGGTACCGACCAGGAGTTGCACAGCGCGGAGGTGTCGAGATGACCTACAAGATTTCGAAGTCCGACCAGGAGTGGCGCGAGCAGCTCTCGTCCCAGGAGTACGCGGTGCTGCGCCAGGCGGGCACCGAGCGGGCGTGGACGGGCGAGCTGCTCGACGAGAAGCGCACGGGTGTCTACCGGTGTCGCGCGTGTGACGCCGAGCTGTTCCGCTCGGACACCAAGTTCGACTCGCACTGCGGCTGGCCGTCGTTCTACAGCCCCCTCGCCGGGGACTCGGTCGAGCTGATCGAAGACCGTTCGCTCGGCATGGTCCGCACCGAGGTGCGCTGCGCCACGTGCGGCTCCCACCTGGGGCACGTCTTCGACGACGCGCCGCAGACGCCGACCGGCGACCGGTTCTGCATGAACTCGGTGAGCCTCACGTTCGAGGAGAGCTGACCACCGGCGGACCGGTCAGTGGCTCTGCTTCCACGCGACGATGTCCGCCGAGTAACGGTTGAGGAGCCTGGCCAGCTGGCTGACCTCTTCGGTCTCCCAGGTGGCCAGCGCCCCCTCCAGCATCGCCACCCGGCTGGAGCGCGCCCGGTCCAGCCGGGCGGCGCCGTCGGGCGTGAGGGTGATGCGCTGCCCGCGGCTGTCCTCCGGGTCGACGGTGCGTTCGACGAGGCCGAGCTCGGCCAGGCGGCTGAGCTGCCGCGACACGGTGGCACGGCCGACACCGAAGAAGGTGGCGAGGTCAGAACCCCGGGCGCCCGGCCGCTCGGCGACGTGTGCCAGGAGCGGGTACGCGCTGGCGTCCAGCTCGGGATGGACCCGTCGCGCGATCGTCGTCCCGGAGGACTGGGCACGGCGGATCAGCAGCCGGATCTCCCGCTCCAGGCCCTCGAACGGTCCCAGGTCGGTCCCGTCGTCAGCGACCGCACCGTCGGCGACCGCGTCGTCGGCACCGTTGCCGGCGGCGACCTGGTCGTCGGGAGCGTCCGCGCTGGACCTGTCTGTACTGGGGAACATCCGCCAATGATGACGCGTCAGGCCGTCAGAGCACAGTCCACGGGCACGAAATCCCCCGGTGCGGCCCACTGTTCGTCGAGCTTGCCGAGACCTGGGTCTCGACAAGGTCGACCAACGGCGCGTCAGACCGACTCCCGTACGACGACGGTCGCCCCCGCCGGAGGATCGGCCGGCGGCTCGAGACCGAGCACGGTGCGCGCCGCGCGCTGACCGTACGCCCCGGCGTCGATGTGCACGCTGGTGAGCGCCGGCGTGGCGAACGAGCCGTACTCGACGGCGTCGAAGCCGATCACGGCGAGCTCGTCCGGCACCGTGACGCCGAGCCCGTGCAGGGCGGCCAGGAGCTGCATCGCCACCGCGTCGTCGAACGAGGCCACCGCGGTCACACCCGGATGGTCGCGGCGGAGGTCGCGTACCGCCTGGATCGCCGCCGCCCTGTCCCGCGGCACCGTCAGGACCACCGGCTCGGCGAGGCCGAGCCGGACGGCCGCCTGCCTGGCGAAGCCGAGCCGTACCGCGGCCAGGCGGGCCCAGCCGGGATCCTCGGGCAGGGCGACCGCGACGGAGGTGTGCCCGGCGTCGACCAGATGGCGTAGCTGGACGAGGGTGTGCGCGGCGAGGCCGTCGACCCAGCCGCCGTCGTTGGTGGTGACCGGGCCGTCGGCGGCGACTGCAGCCTCGTCCTGGTAGAGGCCCGAGAGGTCGATGACGGCGCGGGGCGCGACCGACGCGACCACGGACTCGAGCCCACCGTGCAGCGGGGACCCGTGCCGCACCAGGAGCACGTGGCCGTGCCGGGCCAGCTCGTCGTCGAGACCGCGGGTGTAGGCGTCCAGCCCGGGGCCCCTGATGCCCTGTGGCAGGGCGAGTAGCACTATGCGCGAGCTGCCCTCGCGCAGCGCCTTGGCGATGGCGTGGGGCACGTAGCCGAGCTCCCGCGCCGCCGCCCGCACGCGCTCCTGGGTCGCCGGCAGGATGTGCTGCTCGGTGACGTCGTTGAGCACGAAGCTGACGGTGGCGGGCGAGACCCCGCTGGCCTCGGCCACGTCCCGCATGGTTACCCGGCGTGTGCCCATCCGGAGCTCTCCTTCTGACCTGATGCGTCGGCCTGACCTGATGCGTCGGCCCGCGCGTTGCACTAATTCGATTTAGTGATCATAGTGGATCGGGAGCGCACGACAACACGGAGGGAGGCCGTCGCCATGAAGACGGTTATCGTCACCGGCCCCGGGACCACCGGGATCAAGGAAGTGCCGACGCCGTCGGCCGGCCCGCGGGACGTGCTCGTACGGATGCGGGCGAGCGGCATCTGCGGCTCTGACGGCTACTACGTGTCGATCGGCGGCATCCCGCCGCGGCAGGGCGAGACGCCTCTCGGCCACGAGGGCGCCGGCGAGGTGGTCGAGGTCGGGTCCGAGGTGGCAGGCATCGCCGTCGGCGATCACGTGGTGATCAACCCGATCGCGCCGGACAGCGGCATGATCGGCAGCGGTGGCCCGCAGGGCACGCTGTCGGAGTACCTCCTGGTCGAGAACGCCGTGCTCGGTACGAGCCTCGCGATCATCCCGGACGAGGTGCCGTTCGACGTCGCAGCCCTCAACGAGCCGATGGCGGTGGCCCGGCACGCCGTCAACCGCACCGGCGTGCGGCCGGGTGACAAGGTGGTGGTGTTCGGCGCGGGCCCGATCGGGCTCGGCGCGACCATCGGGTTCAAGCTCAGCGGCGCCGCGAGCGTCGTCGTGGTCGACCTGCTTCCCTCGCGCCTGGAGAAGGCTCTCGCGGTCGGCGCGGACGCCGTCATCAACTCCGCGGAGGAGGACGTGGCCACCCGGCTCACCGAGCTGCACGGGGCAGGCGTCACGGCGTTTGGCAAGCCGCGCGCGGGCACCGACGTCTACCTCGACGCGGCGGGCGCCCCGATCGTGCTCCAGACGGCGCTGGCGAACGCGAAGCAACACGCCACGATCTGCGTCGTCGCCGTCCACAAGAAGCCCGTCGAGGTCGACTTCGGCGCGATTCTCGACGCGGAGGTCAACATCGTGACGTCCATGGGATACCCGACGGAGATCTTCGAGGTGACCAAGGAGATCGCCGACCACTGGGAGAAGTTCGCGGTGATCATCAGCGACCGCTTCGCGTTCGAGGACGCGGAGCGGGCCCTGGAGACGGCGGCGACCCCGGGCGCAGCCGACAAGGTGGTAGTCACGATCCCTTGACCCACCCCGGTTCCCCCTGGTGATGCCGAAGTAGAGCGCCTGTCCGAGTCTTCCCTCTATCAGCGGGGACGCTCGGACAGGCGCTCTACTTCGGCATCACCAGGGGCTAGGCGCCTAGGTTGCGGCCGGTTCCAGGTCCTTGAGCTGGTCGATGCCCGAGCGGTGACCCAGCGGGACCTCCTTGATGAGGGAGACGCAGAGCAGCGCGATCAGGGCCAGCGGCACGGCGGCGAGGAAGATGTCCGCGATGCCGTTCGCGTAGGCCTTCTCGACGACCTCCACCAGGATGTGCGGCAGCGTTGCCAGGTCGGGCAGGGTGCCGCCACCCGAGGCGAGCGCTGACGGGTCGATGCCCTGCTTCGCCAGCTCCGGGGCGATCTCGGTGATGCCGTCCTGCAGGCTGGTCTTCACGCTGTGCCCCAGGATCGCGCCGAGCGCCGAGACGCCGATGGCGCCGCCGAGCGACCGGAAGAACGTCACGGTGGACGTACCCGAGCCCGAGTCCTTGATGTGCAGCGTGTTCTGCGTCGCCAGCACCATGTTCTGCATGAGCAGGCCGACACCCGAGCCGAGGACGAACAGGTAGATCGAGACCAGCACGAACGACGTGTGGTAGTCGAGCGTCGACAGGAGCAGCAGGCCGGCCGTCAGGAGCACGCCGCCGGTCACCATGTACGGCTTGTACCGGCCCGTCTTGGAGATCAGCTGCCCGCCGACCGCCGACGACAGGAACAGGCCGACGACCATCGGGATCGTGTACAGGCCCGACTCGGTCGGCGTCATGCCGCGCGAGAGCTGCATGTACTGGCTGAGGAACACCGACGAGCCGAACATCGCGACACCCACCGCGACCGAGCCGATGACGGCGAGGACCAGCGTGCGGTTCTTGAACAGGTACATCGGGATGAGCGGGTTCTTGACCCGCAGCTCCACGAGCACGGCGATCGCCAGGATCAGCAGGGAACCGCCGACCATGGCCGCCGTCTGCCAGGACATCCAGTCGAACTCGGTGCCCGCGAAGGTGATCCACAGGAGCAGCGTGGCGATGCCGATCGAGATCAGCGTGGCGCCGATGATGTCGATCCGCGCGGAGCCACGCGGTCGCTTCGGGAGCTTGAGCGTCATCTGGAGCACGATGATCGAGGCCACCGCGAACGGCAGGCCCACGAAGAAGTTCCAGCGCCAGCTGATGGCGTCGGTGAGGAAGCCGCCGAGGATCGGGCCGCCGACCATGCCGATACCCATGATCGAGCCCATGAGGCCCATGTACCGGCCGCGCTGGCGCGGGCTGATGATGTCGGCGATGAGCACGGCGGACAGGGACTGCAGGCCGCCGGCGCCGATGCCCTGGAAGGCGCGGAAGGTGATGAGCTGGCCGGTGTCCTGAGCGAACCCGGCGGCGGCCGCGGACAGCACGGAGATGATCAGCGCTATCTGGATCAGCGTCTTGCGGTTCGTGAGGTCGGCGAGCTTGCCCCAGATCGGGGTGGAGATCGTCGAGGTCAGCAGGGTGGCGGTGACCACCCAGGTGAAGGCCGACTGGTTGCCCTCGAGGTCGGTGATGATCTTCGGCAGCGACGACGAGACGACCGACATCGCCAGGACCGAGACGAACATGCCCAGCAGGATCCCGGACAGCGCCCGGAGGACCTCGCTGTGCGTCATGGCGGGCGGCTCGCCCTGGAGGTGGTCGGGCTCGGCCACGGTGGACTGGGTGGTGGGGCTGGTCATGCAGACTCCTGCTGGTTCTGGGGTGATCTCCGGTGCGCCGTGTCCGCACTGATGGTGTCGACGAGGCGGTGCAGCGTGCGGGTCGCCTCGGCGAGGTCTTCGGGCGACCAGGTGGCGAACGCCCGGTCGATCAGGTTCGTGTACTGCTCGGCGGCCTCGGCCGCCAGGGCTCGTCCGGCGTCGGTCAGCTCCACCGTGCGGACCCGGCGGTCCTCGGCGTCGACGGTGCGGACGACGTATCCGGCGTCGGCCAGCGTGCTGACCTGGCGGCTCGCGACCGAGAGGTCGACGCGCAGGTGCGCCGCGAGATCGGTCAGGGAGGTCGGGCCGCACTTGGCGAGCAGGTGCAGCACGGCGACGCCGGACCGGGGCCAGTCGAGGTCGTGAGCGATCCGTGCCGCCGCTTCCCGCTGGGCGCGCGAAAGGCTCTGGAGCGCGGAGATCAGGGTGACGGCCGGAACTTCGGTGCCGGACGGCGTCCGGCCGGGTGGGGAAGTCATCGGTGCCTCACAATTGATTGCTTAGAGCAACCATATGGAGAATGGTTGCCCAACGCAAGCGTTCTGCGGGCTCCGTCCGGCCGGTCGGCGTGTGACCTGCGCAACACGTCGTCGGAAGGGGCCCCGGGACACGAGAACGGCGCCGCCCCCACCGTGGTGGGGACGGCGCCGTTCTCGGCCGGCCGGGCGGTGCGCCCGGGTCAGGCCTTGGTGCGGCTCTGCTCGACCATGTCCTCGAGCTCCATGCCCTTGGTCTCGGGCACCTTGGTGAGCACGAAGAAGAAGCTCAGCGCCGCGAAGGCCGCGTACATGAGGTACGGCACGCTGGCGCCGAAGGCGGCGAGCATCGGCGGGAACGTCAGGGTGATGGCGAAGTTGGCGATCCACTGCATGGCCGCCGCGACGCCGAGGGCGGCGGCCCGGATGCGGTTGGGGAACATCTCGCCGAGCAGCACCCACACGAGGGGGCCCCACGAGGCGCCGAAGAAGACGACGAACGCGTTGGCGCAGATCAGGGCGATGACGCCCCACGGGCCGCTGAGTGAGATGTCGTCGCCCGAGCCGGTCGCCTGGGTGAACGCGACGGCCATGAGGCCCAGCGACACCGCCATGCCGGCCGACCCGATGAGCAGCAGCGGGCGGCGGCCCACCTTGTCGATGAGGGCGATGGCGATGAACGTGACCGCGACGTTGGTGATCGACGTGATGGTGGAGACCAGGAAGGCCTGGCTCTCGTCGAACCCGACGGCCTGCCACAGCGTGCTCGAGTAGTAGAAGATCACGTTGATGCCGACGAACTGCTGGAAGACCGACAGCAGGATGCCCACCCAGACGATCGGCTTGAGGCCCAGGGCGCTGCCGCGGAGCGACGCCTGGTTGGTGTTGGCCTCGTCGATCGCGATGCTGTGGTGGATCTGGGCGAGTCGGTCGTCGACGTCCTCGTCGGGGCCGAGCACGCTGGCCAGGACGGCCCGCGCGTCGTCGTCGCGCCCCTTGGCGGCGAGGTAGCGCGGCGACTCGGGGATGCGCAGCGCGAGGATGCCGTAGACGGCGGCGGGGACCACGGCCACCAGGAACATCCAGCGCCAGGCCTCCCAGCCGAGCCACAGCACGTTGGCGGCGCCGCCGGCCGACTCGGCCAGGATCTGGTCCGAGAGCAGCGCGGCGAAGATGCCGACGGTGATAGCGAGCTGCTGCAGCGAGCCCAGCCGGCCGCGCATGGCTGCGGGCGCGATCTCCGCGATGTACGCGGGCGCGATGACGGACGCGATGCCGATGCCCACGCCGGCCATGAAGCGCCAGACGGCCAGGTCCCACGCGGAGAACGCGATGGCCGACAGGATCGACGACACGAAGAACAGGATCGCGCCGATCACCATGACGTTGGTGCGGCCCCAGCGGTCGGCCAGGCGGCCGCCGGCCCACGCGCCGAGCGCGCAGCCGAGCAGGGCGACGGCGACCACGATCCCGGTCACAGACGGGTCCAGGGCGAACTGGCCCTCGATGGCGTTCACCGCTCCGTTGATCACGGAGCTGTCGAACCCGAACAAGAAGCCGCCCACCGCTGCGGCGAAGGCGAGGGCCGTTGCTTTGCGATGGGCTGATCTGGCGCCGGCAGTCGGGGCCGTGGAGGCGGTGCTCATACGATCGATGCTAAATCTCACCCGGTGCAAGTCGCGCGGGGAGCGTCCCTGGTCCGGTCCGGTCCCGTCCCGCCAGGTCAGGTCAGGAACGGGAAGAGCGCCCACGTCGCGAGCGCTGCCACGAGGGCTGCGGCCGGGATGGTGAGGACCCACGCGACGGCGATGTTCTTGGCGACGCCCCAGCGCACGGCGGAGAGCCTGCGGGTGGCGCCGACGCCCATGATCGCCGAGGTGATCGTGTGCGTGGTGGAGACGGGGGCGTGCAGCGCGAACGCGTTGACGTAGAGGACGAGCGCCGAGACCGACTCGGCGACGAAGCCGCGGGCCGGGTCGAGCTCGATGATCCTGCGGCCGAGCGTGCGCATGATCCGCCAGCCCCCCGAGTAGGTGCCCGCGGAGATGGCGGCCGCGGCGGAGAGCTTGACCCACAGGGGGATGCCCTGGTCCACGTTGGCCCAGCCCACGGTCAGCAGTGCCAGGTAGATGACGCCCATCGTCTTCTGTGCGTCCTGCAGGCCGTGGCCCAGCGCCATGGCGGCGGCCGACGCCGTCTGCGCGATCCGGAAGCGGCGGTTCGTCCTGGCCGGTGCCGCGTAGCGGAAGATCCACATGACCGCGACCATCACCGCGAAGGCGAGGCCGAAGCCCACCAGCGGCGAGATGATCATCGGCAGGACGACCTTGTCCACGATCGCGGACCAGTAGACGCTCATGCCGCCCGCGATGCCGGCGCCCACCAGCCCGCCGATCAGGGCGTGCGTGGACGACGACGGCAGGCCGAACCACCAGGTGATCAGGTTCCACACGATCGCCCCGAGCAGCGCGCACAGCACGACGGCGAGCTCGGCGTGCGTGCCGGCGCCCTCGAGGTTGACGATCGACGTCGCGATCGTCTCCGCGACCTCGGTGCCCAGCAGCGCTCCGGCGAAGTTCATGGCGGCCGCCATGACGAGCGCGACCCGCGGGGTCAGCGCCCGCGTCGACACCGATGTCGCGATGGCGTTGGCGGCGTCGTGGAAGCCGTTGGTGAAGTCGAAGCTCAGGGCGAGCGCCACCACGAGGACGACGAGAGCGACCTCCAACTCAGGACTCCTTGAGGGCGATGGTCTCGACCATGTTCGCGACCTTCTCGAAGCTGTCCGCGGCGTTCTCGAGGACCTCCACGATCTCCTTCAGCTTCATCAGCAGGACCGGGTCGCCGGCGAAGTCGTCGAAGAGCTGGGCGAGCAGCTTGCGGTGCAGCTTGTCCGCCTGGTTCTCGAGGCGGTTCACCTCTACCCAGTAGTCGGCGAGCTTGTCCATCGAGCGGAGGCGCGGCATGGCCTCCGCCGTGAGCTCCGCGCATCGCTGGAGCACCTGGACCTGCTCGGACACGCGGTCGGGCAGGCCCTCGACCTTGTACAGGACGATGAGCTCCGCGGCCTCGTCCATCTCGTCCATGCAGTCGTCCAGCGCCGAGGCGAGGCCGGAGATGTCCTCGCGGTCGAACGGCGTGACGAAGGTCTGGTTGAGGCGGCGCATGATCGAGTGCGTGGCGTCGTCGGCGAGATGCTCGACCTCGTGCATCTCGTCGGCGAGCTTCTCTCGTCCGGCCCGGTCCGCACCGAGCAGCTCCGCCAAGAGGGACGAGCCCCGGACCAGATGCTGGGCCAGGTCGGCAAGAAGATCGAAGTACTTGGTGTCGCGCGGAGTAAGGCGCACGAGGGCTCCCGTTCTAAGGGCTCTGGAACAGGTTCAGCGTAGAGCGGTTGCCGACTATCGCCAATTTGCAAGGTTGCGCTTTGGTAGCCCGTGACAAAAGGCACGAGTGCGCGGGGCTAGGTTCCGTCGACAGCATTATCTGCCGTGCAAGGAAGTTGGAGCGACGCCGAACCGGGAGCGCCTCTCGGCGCGGGGCCGCTCGTAGCGGCTTGAGGTGGAGCCCGGGGCATCCGCAGCCCGGCGTCGCTTGCACCATCCTAATCGCGTGCGGGGATCTGCCAAGGGGGTCTGACGTCACAGCGCTATGGGCGAACGCCACTTGACAGGCTGTCGGCCTACTCGAGAGAGCCTGTGCGCCACAGGCCTCCGGCGCGTTCCAGCTCCTCCGCGGTGCGCAGCAGGGAGCTCGCGCTGCGGGTCATCCGGGTGGCGCCGGTGGGGTCGGCGACCTCGCGGGAGTCCGCGTCGAACGCGGCTCCGGTCGACAGGATGCGGCAGAACGCGCCGGCCCGTTCGAGGGCGACGGCGAGGTCGCCGGTGAAGACGCCGGAGAGCACCGCGTCGGCGAGGATCTGCAGGTCGCCCGGTTCCGGAGGGCTCGGGACGCCCGCGACGGCCTCCTGGACCGGGGCGGCTTCCACACCGAGCCGATACCTGAGCATGACGGTAGGCATGTCGCGGCGCACCCACTCACGCAGCACGTACAGCCGCCAGAGCGCGCCGGGCAGCGAGACGGCGGCGGCGTCCGCCCACAGGCCCGCCACCGTGTCGAGGCCCTCGTTCTCCACCAGGTGGATGAGCCGTTCCACCACAGCCGGATCCTCGGTGGTGCGTGCCCGGTCCACCAGCGCGCGTGCGGTCGCGTGTGCCACCTCGTCGCGCATCGCGGGGTCCACCTCCCCGGGAAGCGCGTCGGCGTCCCGGGGGTCCAGCATGGCCGGCCGTCTCGGCGGTCGTTGGTCGCTGCTCATGGTGACCGATAGTGCGCCGAAGTAGCGCGTGTGTCTACCACCGCGGTCACCAGACCAGCGGACTCACCTTCTCGGTGGCCACCACCAGTGGTCCAGAGGTGGTGTCGGCGACGTGCGCCACCAGCAGCTCTCCGGGCTCGAGGAACGGGTCGATCGACGGCAGCCCGTCCGCCACCGCGCGTGACGCATGCCTGCCCAGCACGTCGAGCACCGTCGGGAGGACCGGGCGGTGGGTGCAGATGACCGACGACTCGGTGGTCTCCTCCAGGAGGTCGCGCACGGTGGCTGCGACGCGCGACGGCGACCGCTCGTGCTGGGCCTCGGTGAGGTACTCGCTGTAGCTCGGCCGCAGGCTCGCGGCCCTGACGTAGGGGTCGATGGTGGTGGCGCACCGCTCCCACCGGGAGCTGATCACGTGCTCGACGCCGTAGGCCGCCAGCACCGGGACCAGTGCTGCCGCCTGGCCGTGCCCGAGCGGGGTGAGCGGGCGGTCCCGCTCCGCGCCGTGCCAGGCGGTGCGCGGCACGGCGCGGCCGTGCCGCGCGATCACGAGCGTCCGGGTCTGCAGCACACCCTCCGACTCGGCGGCCACCAGGGCGTTCAGCGGGCCCCGGTCCGACGTCCTGGTGAGGCGCTGCTCGGCCTCGTCGACGTCGAACCACTCGGCATGGTCGACCTCGTCCCGGTCGACCGGCGCCAGGGGAGCGCGGGCCGTGAGCGCCGCGCTGTCGCGGCCCTTGCGCGCGCGGCGCGCAGCCCAGTAATGCACGCGCTTCACGGTGCCGTCGGGGGTCAGGTACTGCAGGCCCGGCAAGGGCCTGCCGAGCACTATCTCCTTACCCGTCTCCTCGCCGACCTCGCGGATCGCCGCACCCTGGAAGGACTCCCCGACCTCGAGCTTGCCCTTGGGCCACGACCAGTCGTCGTACCGAGGGCGGTGCACCAGCTGCACCTGGAGCGCGCCGGAGCGGCGGCGCCAGACGAGCCCCCCGGCGGTCATGACGACCGGGGTGTGCAGACCCGCGGCGGGGGATGCCGCCGTCGTCGGACCGGTGCCCACTACGGACCGCCGTCCGGTCACCGGACAGGCTCGAGCCGACGGCGCTGCCGCTGGATCAGCACCGCCTGCAGGTCGCGGAGACCGTTGCTCTCCGCACCCGCGTTCGGTCGTTCCCAGCTGCCGTCGGGCAGGAGGTGCCAGGACGCCGTCGTGTCCGCCATGGACTCGTCCAGCAGGCCGAGGATCTCGCCCACGTGGTTCGGGTCGGAGATCCGGATGAGCGTCTCGACCCGGCGGTCGAGGTTGCGGTGCATCAGGTCGGCCGAGCCGATGAACACCTCGGGGCCGGACTCCGGCCCTTCGGCGAGCGCGGGGCCAACGGAGTTGGCGAACGCGAAGAGGCGAGAGTGCTCGAGGAAGCGGCCCAGGATGGAGCGCACCCGGATGTTCTCGCTCAGCCCGGGCACGCCCACGCGGATGGCGCAGATGCCGCGCACGACGAGGTCGACCTGTACCCCCGCCTGCGAGGCGCGGTAGAGGGCGTCGATCACGGTCTCGTCGACCACCGAGTTGATCTTCATCTTGACCCAGGCCTCGTGGCCGGCCCGGGCCGCGGTCGCCTCGCGCTCGATGCGCTCCACCAGGCCCGAGCGGACGGCGCGGGGCGCCACGAGCAGGCGGTGGAACGTCGACTTCGGTGCGTACCCGGAGAGCTGGTTGAAGAGCCGGGTCAGGTCCTGGCCGACGTCCGAGTTGCAGGTCAGCAGGCCGTGGTCGGTGTAGAGGCGCGCCGTCTTGGGGTGGTAGTTGCCCGTGCCGACGTGGCAGTAGCGCAGCAGCGAGCCGTCCGGCTCCTGGCGCACGACGAGCGACAGCTTGCAGTGCGTCTTGAGGCCCACGATGCCGTAGACGACGTGGACGCCCGCCTCCTCGAGCTTGCGCGCCCAGGAGATGTTGGCCTCCTCGTCGAACCGCGCCTTGATCTCGACCAGGGCCAGGACCTGCTTGCCGGCCTCGGCGGCGTCGATCAGGGCGTCGACGATCGGCGAGTCGCCCGACGTCCGGTACAGGGTCTGCTTGATCGCCAGCACGTGCGGGTCGGCGGCTGCCTGCTCGAGGAACGTCTGCACGCTCGTCGAGAAGCTGTCGTACGGGTGGTGCAGCAGGATGTCCCGACGGCGGATCGCCGCGAACACGTCGGTCGGCTTGGAGCTCTCGACCTCCGCGAGGTGGCGGTGCGTGGAGGGCACGAACGGCGGGTAGTGCAGCGACGTCAGGTCGAGGTCGGCGATGAGGTTGAGGCCCGTCAGGTCCAGCAGCGCGGGCAGCTCGTAGACCTCCTCGTCCTTGACCCCCAGCTCGCGGACGATCAGGTCGCGGATGCGCGGGCTGATGTCCTTCGCGATCTCCAGGCGTACGGGCGGCCCGAACCGGCGCCGGAGCAGCTCCTTCTCCATGGCCTGGAGCAGGTTCTCGGCGTCATCCTCTTCGACGTCCACGTCCTCGTTGCGGGTGACGCGGAAGGTGTGGTTCTCGCGCACCTCCATACCCGGGAACAGGTAGTCGAGGTGCTGGGCGATGACCTCCTCCAGCGGCACGAACGAGAGCGGCCCGCGCTGCGGGTCGGCCTTCTTGGTGCCGGGGCGCCGCGGTTTGCCCGACGCGTCCACCGCGATGAAGCGGGGCAGCAGCGGCGGTACCTTGACGCGCGCGAAGTGCTCCTTGCCCGTCGCCGGATTCGCGACCACCACCGCGAGGTTCAGGCTCAGTCCGGAGATGTAGGGGAACGGGTGGGCAGGGTCGACCGCGAGCGGGGTCAGCACCGGGAAGATCTGCTTGCGGAAGAACTTGTGCAGGCGCTCCTGCTCCTTGGTGTCGAGCTCGCCCCAGTGCACCAGCGTGATGCCCTCGCCGGCCAGCGCGGGCTGCACCTCGTTCTCGAACACGCGCGCGTGTCGCTCCATGAGGGCGTGCGCCTCGTCCGAGATGCGCGACAGCGCCTGGCGCGGGCCGAGCCCGGAAGCGCTCGTGACGGCGATGCCGGTGGCGATGCGGCGCTTCAGGCCGGCCACTCGCACCATGAAGAACTCGTCCAGGTTGGACGCGAAGATCGCCAGGAAGCGGACGCGCTCCAGCAGTGGGATCCGGGGATCCTCCGCGAGCTCCAGCACGCGCTGGTTGAAGGCGAGCCAGCTCAGCTCGCGGTCCGCGAACCGGTCGACGGGCAGCGGCCCGCCGAGCACCGGGTCCAGCAGGCTGGTCCCCTCCGGGCTCTCCGCGATGTGCTCGGCGATGTGTGCGGCGAGGCTCGCGTCCAGGGAGTGCGGGTCCATGATGTCGTCCGCAGAGGCGCCCTCCGGCGCAGGCACCGGCGCCGGCACCGGCGTGGGCGACGGCCCGGCGGCCTGCTTGGTCTTCTCCGCCACCTCGGCGGCCGCCAGCCTGTCGGCGGTCTTCCCAGGGCGGTCCCGGTGTCCGTCGGGCCCGCCGTTCATGCTCTCGGCGCTTGTCGTACGAGGGCTCTGCTTCATGAATCGGCCGTTCTTGTCCCTGGTCCTGGCGGAGGTGTTCCCAGCACTGTCCTTCATGTCGCTCATGGTGTCACCGTTCGGTACACAGTGGGTGACGCTCTCGCAGAGCGTTCGTCACGGGCGGGCATATTGAACGTGTACGGCGGCCCGGCTGAACCCGGACCGTTCGTACGTCGCGAGAGCTGGCGCGTTGTCCCCCTCCACGTACAGCACGGCGCGCGTCGCGCCGGTCCGTGCGAGGTGCGCCAGCCCGACATCCGTCATCAGCCGGCCCAGACCCTTTCCCTGATGGTCCGGGTCCACACCGAGGACGTAGATCTCGCCGTCGCGGGCGCCGTCCGGCCGACCCGGCTCGACCTTGGTCCACTGGAACGCCACCGGATCGGCGTCGGCGGTGCCCTCGGGCACGAGAAGGAAGAAGCCCTCGGGGTCGAACCACGCCTCGGCCTGGCGCGCGCGCAGGTCGTCGAGGGTCAGCCGGCCCTGCTCCGGATGGGTCGCGAACGCGCGGGCGTTGACGCGGAGCCAGGCGTCGTCGTCGACCCCGGGGCGGAACGTGCGCAGGCGATAGCCGGCGGGCGCCGCGGGCGGCTCCGGCGCTGTGGACCGGTCGAGGGTCCTCGCGAGGAAGAGGAGCTTACGCACCGGCTGCAGGCCCGTCGCCCGCGCGAAGCCGCGGGCCGCCTCCAGGTCGCCGTGTGCCCAGACCCGCAGCTGCTTGCCGTGCTGGCCGGGCTCGCCCGAGCGGGACGGGAGCGTCGCGTCACGTTCGGCGGTCTTGAGGAGCATGCGACCTCGCCCGCCGAGACGGTGCTCGGGATGGATCACCAGCTCGGCGCTCGCGGTCTCGCCCGAGCGGTCGACCTGGACGTAGCCGATGGTGCTGCCCGACGTGGTGTGCGCCACGACGTGCGTGATCCACTCCGCGTCGGTCCCCAGGTTGAGCAGCGGTTGCTCGGAGAGCGGCGCTACGCCGTCGTGGGACTCGGCGACGGCCGCCAGGTCTCGGACGGCCTGCTGGGCGTCGGCGTCGAGCGGGCCGATCTCGATGGGGGCGGCGATACGCATACGCCCATCTTCTCCCGTTGGTCGAGCTTGTCGAGACCGCGGCCTCGACAAGCTCGACCAGTGGAAGGAGTCAGTCCTCCGAAGCGGCAGACGGCGCGGCCAGGCCCGCCGTGATCAGGTCCATCACCGAGGAGTCGGCGAGGGTGGTGGCGTCGCCCACCGCCCGGTCCTCGGCGACGTCACGCAGCAGACGGCGCATGATCTTGCCGGACCGGGTCTTGGGCAGTTCCTGCACGACGAGGATCTTCTTGGGCTTCGCGATGGGGCCGATCTCCTTGCCCACGTGGTCGCGCAGCTCCTTCTGTACCTCGGCGGCACCCTCCGGCGTCGCCGCCCGGTTCGCGTGCTCACCGCGCAGGATCACGAACGCGACGACGGCCTGTCCGGTCGTCTCGTCGTTCGCGCCGACGACGGCCGCCTCCGCCACTATCGGGTTCGACACGAGCGCCGACTCGATCTCCGTGGTGGACAGGCGGTGGCCGGACACGTTCATGACGTCGTCCACGCGGCCCAGCAGCCAGATGTCGCCGTCGTCGTCCTTCTTGGCGCCGTCGCCGGCGAAGTACAGGTTCTCGAACCGCGACCAGTACGTCTCCTTGTAGCGCTCCAGGTCGCCCCAGATGCCGCGGAGCATGGACGGCCACGGCTCGGAGAGCACGAGATAGCCACCGCCGCCGTCGGGCACGGGCTTCGCCTCGTCGTCGACGACCGTCGCGACGATGCCGGGCAGCGGCACCTGGGCCGAGCCGGGCTTGGCCGCGGTGACGCCCGGGAGCGGGCTGATCATGATGGCGCCGGTCTCGGTCTGCCACCAGGTGTCGACGATCGGGGTCCGGTCGCCGCCGATGACGCGGCGGTACCACATCCACGCCTCGGGGTTGATGGGCTCGCCCACCGAACCGAGGACGCGCAGGGAGGAGAGGTCGAACCCGCCGGGGATGTCGTCGCCCCACTTCATGCAGGTGCGGATCGCGGTAGGCGCGGTGTACAGGATCGAGACCTTGTACTTCTCGATCAGCTCCCACCAGCGGCCGCGGTGCGGGGAGTCGGGCGTGCCCTCGTACAGGACCTGGGTCGCGCCGTTCACGAGCGGGCCGTAGACCACATAGGAGTGGCCGGTGACCCAGCCGACGTCGGCGGTGCACCAGTAGACGTCGGTCTCCGGCTTGAGGTCGAAGACGTTCTTGTGGGTGTACGCGGTCTGCGTGAGATAGCCGCCGGTGGTGTGCAGGATGCCCTTCGGCTTCCCGGTCGTACCGCTCGTGTACAGGATGAAGAGCGGGTGCTCGGCCTCGACGGCCACGGGCTCGTGCTGGTCGGACTCCGCTGCCAGGGCCTCGTGCCACCACACGTCGCGGCCCTCTACCCACTCGACGTCCTGCTTGGTGCGCTGGACGACGAGCACCTTCTGGACGGTCGTCGCCTCGGCGCCGTCCTTGGGCGCGAGGGCCTCGTCGACGGCCGGCTTGAGGGCTGACGGCGCGCCGCGGCGGAAACCGCCGTCGGCGGTGATCACGAGCGTGGCCTCCGCGTCGGCGATCCGGCTGCGGAGGGCGTCCGCCGAGAAGCCACCGAACACCACGGAGTGCGCGGCACCGATGCGGGCGCAGGCCAGCATCGCCACCACGGACTCGACGAGCATCGGCAGGTAGATGACCACGCGGTCGCCGGTCTGCACGCCGAGCGTGGTGAGGGCGTTCGCCGCGCGGGACACCTCCTGCTGGAGGTCGGCGTACGTGACCGTGCGGGTGTCGCCGGGCTCGCCCTCGAAGTGGATGGCCACGCGGTCGCCGTTGCCCGCCTCGACGTGCCGGTCCACCGCGTTGTACGCGGCGTTCAGCGTGCCGTCCGCGAACCAGCGCGCGACGGGGGCGCCGCTCCAGTCGAGGGTCTCGGTGAACGGCGTCTTCCAGGTCACGAGCTCCCGGGCCTGCTCGGCCCAGAACCCGAGGCGGTCCGCCGACGCCTTCTCGTAGAGGTCGGCCTTCGCGTTCGCCTGAGCCGCGAACTCCTCGCTGGGCGGGAAGCTCCGGGTCTCGTGCAGCAGGTTCTCGAGGCTGGGGCTGGATGCCGAGCCCGACGTCGGGTTGGTGTCTGTCACGGTGACCTCCGGTGCGCGTCTTCGCGTTTCGTCTCAGGCAGGTGCTTGGTACTGCCTTGACGTCTCTCTGGTCGGTGAGTGTAGTCCCGGACGGTGACAGTCCTCACAATCCGATGTCAGCACCTGAGACACCGGTCGGGCCACCCGGAATTGCCCGGGGACCGGCCACGTTGGAGGCTGGCGTGAGCCTCCTCTTCGAACCGATCACCCTCCGCGACCTGTCGGTCCCCAACCGGGTATGGCTGTCGCCGATGTGCGAGTACTCCGCGTCGGACGGGATGCCGAACGACTGGCACCTCGTGCACCTGGGCTCCCGTGCCGCCGGTGGGTTCGGGATGGTGCTGACGGAGGCGACCGCCGTCGTGCCGGAGGGCCGGATCTCTCCCCAGGACACGGGCATCTGGAACGACGAGCAGGCAGCCGCCTGGAAGCGCGTGGTCGACTTCGTGCACGAGCGCGGGGCGCGCATCGGCATCCAGCTCGCGCACGCGGGGCGCAAGGCGTCGACCTTCCGCCCCTGGTCCCCGCTGCAGGGCACGGTTCCGGTGGCGGACGGCGGCTGGCCGACCCTCGGCCCGTCGCCCGCACCGTTCCCCGGGCTCGACACCCCGGCGGAGATGTCCGCCGAGCAGGTGGCCGACCTCCCGGAGCAGTTCGCCGCGGCCGCGCGCCGCGCCCGCGAGGCGGGTTTCGACGCCGTAGAGGTGCATGCGGCGCACGGATACCTGCTCCACCAGTTCCTGTCGCCGCTCGCGAACTCCCGTACCGACGAGTACGGCGGGTCGCCGGACCGGCGCTCGCGGCTCGTCGAGGAGACGGTCGGTGCGGTGCGGTCCGTCTGGCCGGACGAGCTGCCGGTGCTGGTGCGGCTGTCCGCGACTGATTGGCGTGACGACGGCCTCCGGGTCGACGACGTCGCGGCGGTCGCCGGTCGCCTGGGCACGCTGGGCGCGGACCTGATCGACGTGTCGACGGGTGGCGCGGCGCCGGCGAACATCGCCGTCGGGCCGGGTTACCAGGTTCCGTACGCGCGCCGCGTACGGGAGGTCTCGGGGCTGCCGGTGAGCGCCGTGGGGCTCATCAGCGAGCCGGCCCAGGCCGAGCAGATCCTCGTGGAGGGTTCGGCGGACGCCGTCATGCTCGGTCGCGAGGCGCTGCGTGATCCGTACTGGCCGCTGCGAGCGGCGCACACGCTGGGCGAGAAGATCGGGACCCAGCCGGTGGAGTCCGGGGTGGGAATGCAGCCACAGTACGCGCGCGGGCAGTGGCGGCGGTGACCTGCTGCGGGGCTGTGTGGTGAACGCGATTCCTGTGCCTGCGGCGTTTCAACGCCGGGAGGAATGTGAGCGTGGTGATTCTTTTCCAGCGAGTGTGCATTCCGCGAAACGATTCGCCGTGCGGCCGGGCTCCTCGCAATTTCCGTTCGCGATCCGGAAGTGCGAGGGCCCGGCCACTGCGGTGGCGAGATCTCGGTCTACGAGTACGACGTCCGGGAGCATCCTCAAGCCGGATGTCGCTCTCACCAGCTGGGCGGGGTGACCGTGCACTTCGCTTGCTGTCCGATCGGGTCAACACCCTTCCGGTACCCCAGGGCACGGTCCCTTCCGCCCTGAATGCTTGCTGTGAACACAATCACACTGCCTTCGGCTAACAAAAGCAACTGGAGCGGACTCATCTTCACAATTGCCAATTCCTGTCATGTTGGCAATTGGTCGCGAAAATATTTGGCCTTGCCTTGGCTTGACCTGATGGGGTGATCCGGACGACCTTGCCCCTGGGGCCGAGCGAATATGCCTCGGCACTCAGCCGCGTCGCGCGCGACGCCGGGCCGCGCGCCAGATCAGCCAGACGGCGACACCCACGGCTGCTACGCCGACCACCGCGATGACAGGAACCGGCTCGATGCGCGGGCGCAGTGCGATCGGCCGCGTGAACGCGAGGACACCCCAGCCTGACTGGGCCGCTCGTCGCTTCAGGACGCGGTCCGGGTTGACCACGTAGGCGTGGCCGACGGCGGCCAGCATCGGGGCGTCCGTGATGGAGTCGGAGTAGGCGAAGCTGCCGGCGAGGTCGTACTGCTCCTGCGCGGCGAGCCGGCGGATGCCCACCGCCTTGTTGTCGCCGTAGTTGTAGAAGTCGATCTTGCCGGTGAACCGCCCGTCAGCGACGCTCATCTGGGTGGAGAGCACGTGGTCCGCGCCGAGGGCGGCGGCGATGGGCTCGACCAGCACGGCGGCCGACGCCGACACCACCACCACGTCCCTGCCCGCCGCGTGATGCTCGGCGATGAGCTCGACCGCCTCCGCGTAGACGTAGGGATCGATGAGCTCGTGCACCGTCTCGGTGACTATCTGCCGGACCTTTTCCACGTCCCAGCCCGTCACGAGCGACGACAGATGTGCGCGCATCCGCTCGGTCTGGTCGGCGTCGGCGTTGCCGATCATGAAGACGAAATGGGCGTAGGCGCTGCGCAGCACGTCGGCGTGCGAGAGCAGCCCGCCCGCCAGGAACGGCTTGGAGAACGCCGCCGACGAGCTCGTGGCGATGATCGTCTTGTCGAGATCGAAGAACGCGGCTGTGCGCGGGGCGCGCGACGTCGGGCGAGTGGCGATCTGGGGAACCTGCTCGGTCACGCGACGAGCCTAACGGCGCCTCCCGTCCGGGGCGGCCACCAGCGGGGCGTGCCGCTGTCCGGATGAAACTCGTCGGCCCGACCCGCAGACCCTGGTCACGACGGGACGGGGGAGCGAGCCCGACCACAAGCACGGATTCCATCCACCTGTGCACAGCCGAGCCGACCGGGGCACCCAGGCCCGGCGCCGGACGCCCAACCTGATTCCGGAGCCCGGGCAGTCAGCCCGGAGCGAGGACGGGGTCACCTGCCCGGCGGAAGCCCGGGACGGCCCGGACGAAGGAGGCGGCGATGGTCAGCACAGTGGGCGGCGTGGTACCGGAGCCGGGGCGGGTGATCGGCGTGGTCGGGGCGTGCGGCGGAGCGGGCACGTCAGTGGTGGCCGCATGCGTGGCCCACGGCCTGCGCCGGGGAGGGGAGCGAGCAACTCTCGTCGACCTCGACGCGCACGGACCCGGCACGGACCTGCTTCTGGGCGCCGACGGCGGGCGCGGCGCCCGCTGGCCGGACCTCGTCGAGGCGCGTGGCGAGGTCGAGGGCGCTGGAGTGGTGGCTGCGCTGCCTCGCTGGGGCATGGTGCCGGTGCTGAGCGGCACGGCGTCGGGCCCACCACCCGAGGACGACGTGGTGCTCGACGTCTGCCGCGGGCTGGTGAAGGCGGGCGAGTCCCTGGTGCTCGACCTGCCCCGGCCGGGGGCCTGGGGCTCGGCCACCCGGAGGGGCAGGGGAGCCGCCGCCGAGGCGCCGGGCAGCGACGGCCTGGCCGTGCGCACCCTGCTGGCCGGCTGCGACACGGCGCTGCTCGTGGTGCCGCTGACACTGCCCGCGATCATGGGCGCGGGGCGGGTGCGCGACGCGCTGCGGAGCGCGGGCGTACCGGACGTGCGGATAGTGGTGCGGGGCCCGGCGCCTGGCTCGGTCGACGAGGAAGACGTATCAGCCGCGCTGGGGCTGCCGGTGGCCGCGGTGATGGGTCGCGACGCGGGGCTGGCCCGGGCGGTCGAACGGGGCGAGGGGCCGGCGATGTCGCACCGGGCCACGCTCGGCAGGTTCGCTGCCGATGCGGCGGGTGCGCTGTGAGCGCGCCGGTCGGTGAGCTCTCCCTGCTCGACGACGTCCGCGCGCGCCTCGCGACCGGTCGCACCGGCGCGGAAGCTGCCGTCCGCGACGCCGTGCGAGACTCCGGGCGAGTGCTGGGGTCCGATGCGCTCCGGGACCTGGAGGACGCCGCTCGCGCCGAGCTCACCGGTGCCGGGCCGCTGCAGGCGCTCCTCGACGCACCCGACGTCACCGACGTGCTCGTCAACGGACCGGACGACGTGTGGGTCGACAGAGGCGCAGGCCTCGAGCGGGTCTCGGTGAACCTCGGTACGGCCACCGCGGTACGCGGGTTGGCCGTCCGGCTCGCTGCCCTCGGCGGCCAGCGGCTCGACGACGCCTGCCCGACCGTGGACGCGCGCCTGCCGGACGGCACCCGCCTGCACGCGGTGCTGGAGCCGCTCGCCGAGGCCGGTGCGGTGATCTCCTTGCGGGTGCTGCGCACCCGCGCGTTCACGCTCGACGAGCTGGTGACCGCCGGTGCTCTGCCGGGCCAGTGGGTGGGCCTGCTGCGCGCTCTCGTGCTGCGGCGAGCGAACGTGCTGATCAGCGGCGGCACCGGCACGGGAAAGACCACGCTGCTCGCTGCTCTCCTCTCCCTGGTGCCCGACGACGAGCGCGTGGTGACCGTCGAGGAGGCCCGCGAGCTGCGGCCGACGCACCCGCACGTGGTGCACCTGGCCGCACGTCGCGCCAACGTCGAGGGGGCGGGCAACGTCGACCTCGCCGACCTCGTGCGCAACGCGCTACGCATGCGGCCGGACCGCATAGTGCTCGGCGAGTGCCGAGGAGCCGAGGTCCGCGAGGTCCTCATGGCCATGAACACGGGGCACGACGGCGGCTTCGCGACCCTGCACGCCAACGCCGTGGCAGTGGTGCCCGCCCGGCTGGAGGCGCTCGCGGGGCTGGCGGGGATGACCCGTGAGGCGGTGGCCGCGCAGGCCGCCGGAGCCCTGGACGTGGTGCTGCACCTCCGCCGGTCGAACGGCGCTCGATACCTGGCGGAGATCGGGCTGGTGGGTCGCGGGCCGAGCGGCGAGCTGGAGGTCCGCGCGGTCGCGCGGTGGGACGGGAGGGGTGGCTGCGTGGTCGAGCCGGACGCGTGGCGTGATCTGACGGGTAGGTACGGGCCGTGGTGAGCGTTGTTGAGTCGTCCGGCGTGGGGTTGCTCGTCGCACTTGGTGTCTGGCTTGTGCTGGCGCGTGGCGGTCGTCGGTTGCGCGAGGTCCTCGTACCCCCGGCCCCGGGAGCTGAACCGGACACCGGTTGCCGCACGGGCATGCTCGCCGGTGTCGGGCCCGGGCGGGACGTGACGTCCGGGGTGCGACAGGGGCGCCGGTTCCGAGCCGAACGTGGCCCGGGCGGCGACGTCCGGGTGGTCGTGATGCAGGTGGTGGCGCTGCTCAGGGCGGGGTCGTCGCCAGGGGCGTCGTGGTCGCGCGCGGTAGGCGTAGGCGTGGACCTCACTGGTGTGCCCGACGCCGACGGCCTCACGCGGGTGCTCGGCGCACGGCACGCGGAGGCGGTGGTCGCGGCGACCCGGCTCGCGCTCGACGTCGGCGCGCCGCTCGGCCGGGTCCTGGAACAGGTCGCCGGGACGCTCGTCGCGGAGGCCGAGTCGAGAGCTGAGCGGGAAGCGGCCCTCGCCGGCCCCCGGACGACGGGGCGGCTGCTCATGTGGCTGCCGATCGTCGGCGGGCTCCTCGGATGGGCGCTCGGCGCCGACCCCGTGGGTACTGCCACGGACGGCGGCATCGGCAGCGTGGCTGTGGGTGCCGGGCTGGTGCTGCTGGTAACCGGCCGGGTCTGGTCGGACCGGCTGGTGGCCGCTGCCTGCGGTGCCGACCGGCCGGGCGTGGACGTCCAGGTGGTCCTGGAGCTGGTGGCCGCCGCTCTGCGGTCAGGGGCCGGGGTGCCACGAGCGCTGAAAGCCACCGGCGCGGCTGTCGGTGGGGCCGACGGGCTGGTGCTCACCAGGGCCGGTCAGGCCCTCGTGCTCGGGGCGGCCTGGGAGCGCGTCTGGACCGGCGTCTCCGGGGAGCTGGACCCGATGGTCCGAGCCCTCCGTGGTGCCTGGCTGGACGGTGCCGCACCGGGCGAGGCACTCCAGGCCGCCGGCGAGGAGGTACGGCACGAGCGGAGGGCCGACGCGCGGACCGCAGCCGCCCGGCTCGGAGTACGGCTCGTGCTCCCGCTGGGCACCTGCTACCTCCCCGCGTTCGTGCTGGTGGGGCTCGTGCCCGTGCTGCTGGCACTCGGGATCGACCTGCTCGCCGGCTGAGCCGACGTCAGGCAGGGAGCAAAGGCTTCGGCGCGCTCAGGCGCCGGCGCCGCCCGCCACATGGCGGGCGGGACCCGCTACGCGGGTCATGAAGAGAAGGCCCGCAGTGCGGGCCGGGTTGCCCGGCAACGGGCGGAGACGGAGAAGACATGACAACGACGAAGACTGCTGTGGCCTGTCCCGAGCCGGACGACCGGTCGCAGGCGGAGGCCGACGACCGTGAGTCGGAGCGCGGGCTGGCTACCGCGGAGTACGCGATCGCGACGATCGCGGCCGCCGGGTTCGCGGGTGTCCTGACGGTCATCCTGAGGGGCGGAGACGTGAAGTCGATGCTCACGTCGCTGGTCCAGTCGGCGCTCACGATCGGCTGACCCATGACGGAGCGTGAGTCGGAGCGGGGCACGGTGACGGCGGAGCTGGCCATCGGGCTGCCCGTCGTGGTCCTCGTGCTCGTCGCCGTGCTCACCCTCGCGGCCGCGTCCACGGCGCAGATGCGCGCCATGGACGCGGCCCGCGCGGGAGCGCGGGCGCTGGCGATCGGAGAGCAGGGGCCGGCGGTGAGCGCGGTAGTGGCCAGGGTCGGCGGTCCTGAGGCGGAGCTGGCGCTCGCGCACGAGGGTGGATGGGTACGGGTCACGGTGACGCGGCCGGTGGCAGGCGGCTGGTTGTCCGGGACGCTGCAGGCCACGGGCGCGGCGACGGCATGGGTGGAGCCGTGAGCGCCGAGCAGTGCACCGAACAATGCCCCGAGCGTGGAGCCGGAACCGTACTCGTGCTCGGGGTCATCGCCGCGATCCTGGTGCTCGCGTTCGGGATCGCCGCTCTCGGCGCTGCCCAGAACGCGCGCGGGGCGGCGCAGGCCGCGGCAGATCTCGGCGCGCTCGCCGGCGCGACCGCGCTGCGGGACGGTTTCGATCCGTGCGGGACGGCAAGGACCGCTGTGGCACGCAACGGGGCGGTGGTCGCCGCCTGCGAGGAGCTCGGCGGAGGTGTGGTGCGGGTGGTCGCGACCCGGGCCGCGGCAGGCCCGGGCGGTGCCCTCGGCGAGGCGCGGGCGAGCGCGCGGGCCGGACCTCGAGCGGGTGATCCTGGCGAACCCGGTACGGAAAGGGAGTGACATGTGTTCAGTACGACTCGTAGTATTCCTGCTATGAGAAGTACGGAAGATGCGATGAGTGCGCGGAACGCACCTCCGCCGTCGGGCGATGTGGCGCTCGATGTGCGTGACCTACGAATGCGATACGGGACGAAAGACGTGCTCACGGGGGTCTCGTTCGAGGCGTACCGGGGAGAGGTCCTCGCCCTGCTCGGCCCCAACGGCGCCGGCAAGACCACCACCATCGAGATCCTCGAGGGCTTCCGCATGCGGTCGGCCGGCGAGGTGTCGGTGCTCGGACAGGATCCGGCGCACGCCGACGAGGCATGGCGCGCGCGGCTGGGTGTGGTGCTCCAGTCGTGGCGGGACCACGGTCGCTGGCGGGTGCGGGACCTGCTCGGGTATCTCGCGCGGTTCTACGGCCCGTACTCGACCCCCGAGGTCAAGCGGCCGTGGGACGTCGAGGAGCTGATCGGTGTGGTCGGCCTCGCGGAGCACGCCAACGTGAAGGTGCAGAAGCTGTCCGGAGGGCAGCGCCGCCGCCTGGACGTGGCGATCGGCATCGTCGGGCGGCCTGAGCTCGTCTTCCTCGACGAGCCGACGGCGGGCTTCGACCCGCACGCCCGCCGGGAGTTCCACGACCTGGTGCACCGCCTTGCCGACTTCGAGAACACGACGGTCCTGCTCACCACGCACGACCTGGACGAGGCCGAGAAGCTGGCCGACCGGATCCTCGTGCTCGACGAGGGCACCATCGTCGCCAACGGGTCCCCGGAGCAGCTCGCCCGCGAGCTGACCACTCAGGCGGAGGTGCGCTGGATGTCCGAAGGTCGCCGGCACGTGCACGCCGTGACCGAGGGCGACCCGACCCAGTTCGTCCGCGAGCTCCTGACGCATGATTCGGGGGCCAGCGAGCTCGAGGTCAAGCGAGCGAGCCTCGAGGACACGTACATGTCACTCGTCCACCGGGCCGAGAGCGACCCAGCGCGCCGGGCCGAACGGACAGGGCCGACGCAGACCGATCAGACCGAGCAGACCGAGGAGGCGCAGTCATGACCACACCGACGTCCACCCCGACCGACGTGCGATGGGCAGCCGTGCGGGCAGGGCTCTCCCGCGGCTGGCTCGAGACCAAGTACTCGCTCCAGGAGCCCGGCGACGTCGTCTGGATCATCGCCTTCCCGGTGATCTACGCGGTCGTGCTGCTGTTCATGCGCGGCAGCACCGTGCCCGGTACCGACTTCGCGCTGGGTGCCATGGTGCTGCCCAGCCTGGTCGGCATGTCGATCGCGTTCGGCGGACTGACCGGGCCCGCCAGCACCATCGCGGTCGACCGTGAGGACGGGACGCTGCTGCGGGCGAAGGCCACACCCAACGGCATGATCGGCTACCTCGTCGGCAAGATCCTGCTGTTCGCGCTGACCACGCTCGTGAGCCTCGTCGCGCTGGTGATCCCGGCCTTCACGGTCGCGGGTGACCTGCGGCTGGATGCCCGTACCGGGATTCTGCTGGTGCTGATCTTCGTGGTGGGTATGGTCGCGACGGTCCCGATCAGCGTGGCGCTCGGGTCGCTGTTCAAGACGGCGTCCCAGACCGGGCTGCTGTTCCTCGGGTCGATGCTCCTGATCGTGCCGTCCGGCATCTTCTACCCGATCACGGCGCTGCCCGAGTGGCTGCAGTGGGTGGGGCAGGCGTTCCCCTACTACTGGCTGGGGCTCGGTGCCCGGTCGGCGATGCTCCCGGAGGCCATGGTCACGGCGGAGATCGGGGAGTCGTGGCGCACGGTCGAGATGTTCGCGGTGCTCGGGGTCTGGGCGGTCGTGGGTATGGTGCTCGCGCCGATCGTGCTCCGCAGGATGGCCAGGCGCGAGTCGGGCTCCACGGTCGCGGCGGCGCGAGAGCGCTACATGACCAAGGGGTACTGAGTGGTGGCAGAGCAGTCCGACGTCGTCCATAACCGCATAGCGATGCTGCGTGCGGAGCGGGGCATCTCGCGGCGTGAGCTGGCGGAGGCGCTCGGGGTGCACTACCAGACGGTGGGGTACCTCGAACGGGGTGAGTACAGCCCGTCGCTGTACCTCGCACTGCGCATCGCCGAGTACTTCGGCGTCGCAGTCGAGGTGGTGTTCTCGACGGCCCCGTTCAAGCGCCTGGGCGAGTAGGGCTCAGCGGGCCTCGGCGAGGGTGGCGCGGGGGTCGTGCGACAGCACGGCGTCGAGGAGTCGCACGGCGGCGGCCTTGTCCAGCGGCGCGTTGTACGAGCCGCACTTCGGCGACTGGACACATGCCGGGCACCCGTCGGCGCAGGGGCAGGCCGCTATCGCGTCACGGGTGGCCCGGAGCCATGTCGCACCCAGGTCGTAGGCCCGCTCGGCGAAGCCGGCGCCGCCCGGATAGGCGTCGTAGACGAATACCGTCGCCTCGCCGGTGTCCGGGTGCAGCTCCGTCGACACCCCGCCGAGGTCCCATCGGTCGCACGTCGCGAGCAGGGGCAACAGGCCGATCGAGGCGTGCTCGGCGGCGTGCAGCGCACCCGGCGTCTGCTCAGGCGTGATGTCCGCGGCGCGCAGCACGAACTCGGGCACCGACCACCAGACGGCGACCGTGCCGAGGGTGTGCTCGGGCAGCTCCAGCTGCTCGGTCCCGAGCACCTGCATGTCCGGGACACGCCGCCGCTGGAAGCTCACGACCTGCGACGTCACCTCGACCGGGCCGAGGCCCCAGGTGATCGGCCCCCACTCCCGGGTGACCAGGTCATGGCCAGGGCCGTCCGCGTGCCCGCCCCCGGCCTCGCCACCCGGGTCGCCGGACGCCTCGGCGTCCTCGCCCCAGCCCTCGATGGCCACCGACATCACGGAACGCGACCACGTGCCGTAGTCCAGCTTGCGCCGCTGCACGACGGCGGTGTGGTCGGTCAGGTCGAAATGCGCCACCACGTAGGTGGTGCCCTGGTGCACGTAGACGGCGCCGTCGTGTACCTGGCCGTCCGCCGACGCCGCGTCGACCGTTCCGAGCATGCGGCCGGTGCCCTGCTCCACCACGCGCACCGGCGTGCCGCCCGCC
This sequence comes from Promicromonospora alba, assembly GCF_042654905.1. Taxonomy (NCBI): domain Bacteria; kingdom Bacillati; phylum Actinomycetota; class Actinomycetes; order Micrococcales; family Promicromonosporaceae; genus Promicromonospora; species Promicromonospora alba. The sequence continues at coordinate 569,699 of NZ_JBHSFI010000004.1, read as the reverse complement.
CCGCGCAGGTCGGTGAGGCCCGCGGCGCCTTGGGCATGCGTCCAGTACCACCCGGACGTCCGACGCCGGAGCGCACCCCGGGCGACCAGCACGTCGAGGATCCCGCGGACGTGGTCGGGGTGACCGAACGTGGCGAGGTCCTCGGTCCGGAGCGGAGCCTCCTGCGCCGCCGCGCACAGGTGCGGCGCGAGGACGTGCGGGTTGGCGGGGTCGAACACCGTGGCCTCGAGCGGGGCGTCGAACACCGCCTCTGGATGCGTCACGAGGTAGGTGTCGAGCGGGTCCTCGCGCGCGACGAACGCGACGAGGCCGTCCGCGCCCGCGCGCCCGGCGCGCCCCGCCTGCTGCCAGAGCGACATGCGCGTGCCGGGCCAGCCGGCGATCAGCACGGCGTCCAGGCCGGAGATGTCCACGCCGAGCTCGAGTGCGTTGGTCGTCGCGAGGCCGAGCAGGTCACCGGTGCGCAGAGCCTGCTCCAGCTCGCGGCGCTCCTCGGGGAGGTAGCCGCCGCGGTAGGCCGCGATGCGGCGGGCGGCGTCCGGGGCTGCGTGCCGCAGGTGGTCGCGGGCCTGCTGGGCGACCGACTCCGCGCCGCGCCGGGACCGGGTGAACGCGAGGGTGCGGGCGCCGGCTGCGGACAGGTCGGCGAGCAGGTCGGCGACCTCCGCGGTCGCGGACCTGCGTGGATGCTCCGGCGGCGCCTCGGTCGCTACCGGCTCGGCCTCCGGATCGGGTTCCGAGGTGGGCGCCGCATCTGGCCCGCCGGCCGGCAGCGCCCAGGGGTCGGGTTCGGCGACGGCGACCCGGCGCATCGACGTCGGCTCCTCGACAGACAGATCGCGCCGGGATGCGCCCGCCTCCGTTCCGGCGTCCGCGCCAGTGCCGTCGGCGCCGTCGCCGGCGGGTGGCCGCCAGCCGACGATCTCCGGCGGCTGCCAGAGCACGACCGTCCGGCGTCCGGAGGGCGAGGCGTCCTCGGTGACGGCGGTGACGTCGTCGGGCGCGACGCCGATGAGGCGGGCCGCGCTCACCGCCGGCTGCGCCGTCGTGGCCGAGGCGACGACGAACGTGGGCGAACCCTCCCCGTACCGCGCCGCGAGGCGCGCGAGCCGGCGCAGCACCAGCGAGACGTGCGCGCCGAAGACGCCGCGGTAGGCGTGTCCCTCGTCGACCACCACGTACCGCAGGCCTTTCAGCAGCCGCGACCAGCGGCGATGGTTCGGTAGGAGGGCGTAGTGGAGAAAGTCGGGGTTCGTCAGGACGACGTCGGCGTGGTCCTGCACCCAGGAGCGTTCCTCGCGCGAGGTGTCGCCGTCGCAGGTCGCGACGCGGACGTCGCGCGTGCCCGCCGCATCGAGGATCCGTTCGAGCGCGTTCAGCTGGTCGGCGGCCAGGGCCTTCGTGGGGCTGAGGTAGATCGTCGTGGGCCGGACGTGCGCCGACTCGATGTTTCCGGGATCGAGCGTGGCGGCAGCAGCAGCGGTCCGGACGGCGGACAGCGCGGGGAGCCAGAACGCGAGCGACTTGCCCGACCCCGTCGAGGTGGCCAGAGCGGTATGCCGGCCCTGGTGGACGAGGTCGGCGGCGACGGCCTGGTGGGTCCACGGCCGCTCGACGCCGAGCTTCCGGTACCCCTGCACCACCGTGGCGTCGGCCCAGCGCGGCCAGTCGGCGTGCTCGGCGGTGCGCTCCGGGAAGATGCGCGACGCCGTCAGCCGCTCGGCGCGCGCGCCACCGGCGAGCAGCACGTCGAGGAGGGGATGGGTGGAGGTGTCGGACACGGTGCACAGTCTCGCACCGGGGCTTCCCCCAAGACGTGGTCAGGATGTCCGAGGTGACCGGTAGGGACTCGTTCAAGTCCGAATAGTTCACCCGTTAAATGGCTAAATCGTGCGCCTTGGCGCAGGTAGGTTCGCGCCGTCACACCGGTCCACGTCATAGCCGCAGGAGGACATGATGAAACGCTCCCTGATTGCCGGAGCAACAGCGGTCGGGTTGGTGTTCGCGGCGTTTGCCACGCCCGCCACGGTCGCGGCTTCCGCTGAAGTCTCGGCTGCATCTGCGGCCGAGTGCGATGGCACCGCTGAAGACGAGACGGCGGCTGCGGCGCTTGCCGCCGCGTGCGCCGAAGACGTCCGGGTGCTCAGCGCTACCGAGGACGGGGCGGCACTGTTCGCCGAGCCCGATGGTTCGATGCGGCTCGAGGCGTCGGCGGTTGACCCCTCCATCTCAAGGAAGCACACGGCGCGCACCGTTCTCAGGCCGGCCGGGCCCTCGGGCTACGGCTGGCCTGGCACCCAGTGGGTCGGCTACTGCGACCCCGCCGAGTACGCCGAGGGCTGTGCTGCGGCAGGCGTTCAACGACTTGTCTGGCAGTTCGACGGCATCGATCTGCTCGCTGATCTGGAGCCGGAGGACATCACGTCGGCCGAGCTCTTCGCGAACAGCGCCGTCGCGTGGCTCGACGACGTGAACTGCACCCCGAGTCGCCTCGACCTCTACGACATTCCGCGGATCTCGGCCAGCACCGACTGGGCGAGCACCGCGGCGTGGACGGAAGAACGACGGGTCGGCGGCAGTGCGTTCTACTGGCCGGCGTGTGAGCAGACCCCCGGATACACGGGCTTCTTCGACTTCGATGCGACGCAGCTCGCGGTCAATGCCGCGCGTGCCGACCGCTCGTCAGTGACCGTCGGTGTTCGGGCCGCGGACGAGACGTGCATGACCTGCGGCTGGACCTCGTTCAAGCCGGACACGACCCTGATCATCCGTTTCAACAGGACGCCGCTCGCGCCCACCAACCTGCAGGTCGGTGGCAGCCACGGATCGTTGCAGGCGTGCACCGTCGAGCAAACGCTGCGCACCACGTCTCCGTACCTGTCCGCGGACATCCGGGACCCTGACCCGGACAACGGAGGCCCCGTCACAGCGACGTTCAGCATCGCACGAGCGGATGCGCCCGACGTCGTGCTCTGGCAGGGATCTTCGTCCAGCTCGATCGACCACAGGTACACAGTCTCGGTGGGCTCCGAGACCCTGGAAGGTGACGGTCGTTACGTCTGGTCGGTGTTCGGTACGGATGGCGGCGGCCTGGTCGGTCCCGCTGCCTCATGCACGTTCTCCGTCGACATCGAGCGCCCGGCGCTCCCCGTGGTGACGCCCCTCGTCGGTGGGGAGGCTGTCTATGTCGAGGGCACTCTGCGTGGTGGGGTGGGCGTCCCGGGTTCTTTCCTGCTCACGAGCACGTCAGACGATGTCGTGACGTACCGGTACGGCGTCAATACGCAGACGAGGTCGAAGGTCGTGGACGCCAGTGCGAACACGGTCCTGAGCGTCACGCCGACTCAACCCGGCCCGAACTACATCTCGGTCGAGGCGCTCGATGCCGCGGGCAACCGCAGCAACGAGACCATCTTTAGGTTCGACGTCGCGTTCGACACCTCAGCGCCGACGCCGGCCGCCATCACGGTGACCGGTCCGACGTCGTTCACGTTCGGGGACGTTCCCACGGCCCTGGTCACCCTCAGCGAGGACGCCGTCACCCCCTACGGGACCGTGACGGTCACGTACGGCTCGGCCACCGTCGGGAGTGCGTCCTTCGACGAGCGCACCGAGCAGCTGTCGCTCGACGGGCGAGCGCTGGGCGCGGGAAGCAAGACGCTGACGTTCACGTACCGCGCCTTCCCCAACGCGCCGGCGTGGAGCACACAGCGGACGGTGACGATCAAGCCCTTGGCGTTCTCGATCGCCAGCGGGCCGTCGGTCTCCGGCACGCCCCGGGTCGGTAGGACTCTGACAGCGACGCGAGGTCCCTGGACACCGGAGCCTACGACGGTCAAGTACCAGTGGCGCCTGGACGGGCGAGCCGTCTCCGGGGCGACGGCGTACAACTGGAAGCTCCCGGCCACCGCCAAGGGAAAGACGGTCACGGTCGCGATCACCGGTTCCAGGACGGGCTACGCGACGAAGACAGTGGTGAGCCCCGCGACGACCGCGGTGATGGCGGGCGTGTTCGTCGCTCCGACGCCCACGATCGCGGGTTCCGCCACGGTCGGTTCGACGCTCCAGGTGTATCGCGGGACGTGGACGCCGCTGCCGTCGACGGTGACGCACCAGTGGAAGATCGACGGGAGGGCGGTCGCGGGTGCGACGCGCTCCACGTTCAGGGTGCCGACCTCCGCCAGGGGTAAGCGGGTCTCCGTCGTGGTAACGGGATCGCTTGCCGGCTACACGACCAAGTCGGTGTCCAAGTCGACCGGTCTGATCCGCTGAGCGCAGGTGGGGCGGGTGCCCGAGCGCTCCCTTGAGAAACCTCGAGCGGCTGGCGCGCCATCGGCGCACCAGCCGCTCGACCGATGTCAGGACCCTGCCGGCCACACCACGCGGGCCGATCCACCGCCGAGCCTGGTGGGCTCGGCGACGGCGGTGAGACGGCCGCCCGGGCCGATCTCGATGGCGGTCGCCGCACCGATGGCATTGGCCGTCGGCCGGAGCGTGTGCCCGTACCCGGTCAGCGCCGTGCCGTAGCTGTCGACGAAGGCCTGCTCGGCGATCGTGCGCACCGAGTTCTGCGGCGCAGCCCGCGGGGCGGCGATCGCTTCCTCGATGGTCATGCCCAGGTCGATCCGGTTGATCAGCATCTGCGTGACCGTGTTGATGATCTGGGACCCGCCCGGCGAACCGAGCGCGAGCACCGGGCGCCCGTCCTCCAGGACGATCGTCGGCGCCATGGACGAGCGCGGACGCTTGCCGGCCTCGAGCCGGTTCGGGTCGGTGGCGCTGTACTCGATGCTGAAGTCCGTGAGCTCGTTGTTCAGGATGAACCCGCGCCCGGGCACGACGATCCCCGAACCGCCGATCTGCTCCAGCGTCAGCGTGTACTCGACCACGTTGCCCCACCGGTCGACCGCCGTCAGGTTGGTGGTCGACGGGCTCTCGGTGTCCTCGGGGACGATGCCCTCCGCGCCGGGGGTGGCGCACACGCCGTCGTACGACCTGGCGTCACCTGCCGTCACGGGCTTGGCAGCCGCCGTCGTGGGGTCGAGCAGGCAGGCTCGCTCCTTGGCGAAGGTGTCGTCCAGCAGCCCGGCCACCGGAACGTCGACGAAGTCGCCGTCGCCCAGGTAGGCGGCACGGTCCGCGAACGCCAGGGCGCTCGCCTCGATGTAGTGGTGCAGCACGGCCGGGTCGTCCTGCGAGCCCAGGTCGAACTGCTCGAGGATGTTGAGCGTCTCGCCGACGGTGGTCCCGCCGGACGCCGGCGGCGCCATCCCGAAGATGTCGTACCCGCGGTAGGAGACGGAGACCGGGTCCCGGTCCACGACCTCGTACGCCGCGAGGTCCTCGGCGGTCATCGATCCCGCGGGCACCGGGAGCGTGGTCCCGGCCGCGACGGGCGGAGCTTGCACCGCGGCCGCGATGTCCTGCGCAAGTGCTCCCTCGTAGAACGCCTCGACGCCGCCGTTGGCGATCGTCCGGTAGGTCTGAGCCAGGTCCGGGTTGCGGAACACGGATCCGATCGCCGGGGCCTGCCCGCCCGGCAGGAACAGATCGCTGGTGGACGTCAGGGCCTGGAACCGCGCCTGGTTCAGCAGCGTCTGCTCGTAGAAGAGCTTGTCGACGACGAAGCCCTCCTCCGCCACGTTCGTCGCCGGGCGCAGCGCCTCGCTCAGGGATCTGGTGCCCCACCGGTCCAGTGCGCGCTCCCACGTGGCGGGAGTTCCGGGGACACCGACGCTGACGCCGCCGGTGACCAGGTCCGGATAGAACGGATACGACTTGCCGGTCGCCGGGTCGATGAAGGCGTCGTGCTCGATCGCCGACGGCGCCGTCTCGCGCCCGTCGATGGTCTCGACCTCACCGGATGCGGCGTCGTAGTGGACGAAGAACCCGCCACCGCCGATCCCGGCGCTGTACGGGTCGGTCACGCCGATCGCCGCTGCCATGGCGACGGCGGCGTCGGTGGCGTTGCCACCGCGGCGGAGCATCTGCAGACCTATCTCGGAGACGACCGGGTCGAGCGAGCTCACGGCGCCGCCGTACCCGGTAGAGGTCGGCACCTTCGGCGGCTCGGCCTTCGTCTCGGTGGCCGCGGCATCGAGCGGGCCTGCCGAGATGGCACCGGCGAGCAGCAGGGCGAGCGCGCCCGTGGCTGCCGATGAACGAACAGGGAATTTCTTGCGCATAGGGTTCCGGGCTCCTGAGGTGTGCGTATAGCGGGATGGCACCGACTAAGACGCACAGTGTGCCCGAAAAGTTGTGGGGTGGATGAAATTGGTGGGCCGGATGAAATCGGGTCGAATCGGATCAGAGATCGAAGAGCGTGGGCTGCTCCAGGTAAACGCCTTCCGTCTCCAGCATCCGCACCTTGGTGCGGGGCCCGCCGCGCGCCGAGAACCCGCCGATACGGCGGCCCGCTGCCAGCACGCGATGGCACGGCACGATGGGCGGGAACGGGTTGCGGCCCATGGCCTGACCGACGGCCTGGGCGGCTCCGGGCGCGCCCAGCGCGGCCGCGACCTCGCCGTACGTGCGGGTCTCGCCCGGAGGGATGGCGCGTACCACCTCGTAGACGCGGCGGTCGAAGTCGGGCACGGCGCTCATGTTCAGGGGGACCTCCGCGAGGTCCCCGACGCCGTCGTCGAGCAGCCGGACGAGCGCCGCGGCGGCCGATTCCACCGCCGCGGGCGAGGCCTCGACGGCGTCCGGGTACCAGCCGCGCACGGCGCCCCGCACCTGCTCGGCGCCGCCGTGGGGCAGTGCAGATCCGACGATCTCCGCGTCCTCGTTCCAGACGAGCGCGCATTCGCCGATCGCGGTCGGGATCACCGCGAACTCGAGCCTGTTCCGGTCCATGCGCCACACGATATGCGGGCACACTGACATGCGGCCCGTAACGCTGCGCAGCCCGCGGAATCACCGGCGTCCCGGACCCGGCACATGACGCCGGATGTGCGAGCGGAGCTGTGATATCCCGCACCAGGGCCACCGACCTAATCTCAGCGCATGACGAAGCACAGCGCGGTGTTCCGTGTACTGGCCCTCGCCCTCGCTACCTCGTTCGCCTCTACGTGCCTCGCCGTCGGAGTGGCTCCGCCGTCGCAGGCCGAGGAGGCCGGCGCGGTCACCGCACTACCGGGCTCCGTGCCCCGCTACGAGGAGTACGTCGCCCTCGGTGACTCCTGGACCGCCGACGTCGTCCTGCTCGACGGCCGCGGCACCCCGGACACCCGCTACGCGCCGCTCGGCTGCGCACAGTCCAAGGTCAACTACCCCAAGCTCGTCGAGCAGACGATCCGGCCGACGACGTTCCGCGACGCCTCGTGCGGGGCTGCGACCACCGAGCACTTCGTGAACAGCCAGAGCGTGCTGCTCGGCACCAACGAGCCACAGTTCGCGCGCCTCACGCCGACCACCGACCTCGTCACCGTGGGCATCGGCGGGAACGACGCCGGTATCGCGGCCGCGGGGCTCGACTGCCTCGGACTCGTGCCGCTCACACCGATCACCGACATCGGCATCGGCCTGCCGCTGGGCGGCTGCAAGGCCAAGTACACGCGCGGCGGGGTGGACCAGCTCAGCCAGCAGATCGGCGCGTCGGAGGACAAGCTCGTCGCGGCGTTCGAGGGCGTCCGGGCGATCTCGCCGAACGCGCGCATCCTCGCGGTCAACTACATGGACGTCGTGCCCGACCACGGCTGCTTCCCCCGTCTCGCCGCGTCCGACACGGACATGAAGTACATCTCGGGGAAGTTCCGCGAGCTCAACGCGATGATCGACCGGGCCGCCGCGCGCGCCGCGGTGGAGGTGGTCGACACGTTCGCCTCGACCGGCGGCCACGACCTCTGCACCGGGCCGTTCGACCGGTACGCGGAGGCGTACGGGCTGTCGCTCAACGGGGTTGCGATCGGCGTTCCCGCGCACCCGAACTCTGCGGGTGCCGAGGCTCAGGCGCGTGCGGTGATCGCCCACCTCGGAGGGTGAGCCGGTTCGGCGTCGGCGCACCCTCGGCGCCGACGCCGGTCCTGGTCAAGCGTTCCCGTCGGTGAACGCACTGCGCAACCGGGCAGGCGTCGTGCCGAGCGTCACCCGCACGGTCCTGGTCAGGTGCGCCTGATCGGCGAAGCCCAGGTCGCCCGCGATCGCGGCCAGGTCGTCGTCGCCCGCCTCCAGCCGGGCCAGCACCCGGCTCACGCGTACGCGGTTGCGAAACCTGGTGAGGCTGACGCCGGTCTCGGTCACGAAGATCCGGCTGAGGTGCGCGGGCGAGACCTTCAGCGCCCGGGCGAGGCTCACCAGGTCGTGCGATGCGGGTGAGTCGTCCAGGACGGCCTCGCGCGCGTGCACGACGAGCCGCGTCCGCGAAGCGCGGGCGGCGGGCGTCCGGGCGGCCCCGCCGTCGTCCGACGCCGAGGTGCGAGCCGCGGCCGCGACCGTGCGGACGAGGCGTTCGGCGGGATCCGCGGCGTCGTGCGCCGTTCGCAGCAGGAGCCGGTGGGCCAGCTCGGTCACACCGTCGATCCGCACCGTGGTGGACGTGGGCCGGTCGCCGGTGATCTCGTGCCAGAGCGCGGCGCCGACCGAGACGAACGTGCACACGTCACCGCCGGACGGATGCGCGAAACGCTGGTCCAGCCCTGGAATCTGTGTGTACCCCTGCGTGACGTCCACTGCCTGCTCGACGCCGCCGTTCACCAGCCGGAAGTGCCCCCGCCGGGCCAGGACGAGGCCGAACGTCTCGACCGGTTCGGCCGCGGACCATCCGCGGTGGTCGTCCGAGCACGCCACGACCCGCACCGAGTACTCGGGTGCGGTGAGGACGGACGTGGAGCGGCGCACGACCTCACCGTAGGCGGGGTCACCGACACTGCGGCCCTGCCCCAAGGCCGGCCAGGCCCCAAGACCGGCTCCGAACAAGGATCTTCAAGACTGTCGTCGCCCGCCGTCAGACCCTGGGGCCATGCGGAAGCCCTTGCTCCTCGCGGTACTCCTCACCGCCCAGACCATGGCCTCGATGGACGGTTCCATCGCCAATGTCGCCCTCCCCGCGATCCAGCGGGACCTCGGCGCGACGGGCGCGGTGCAGCAGCTGGTGCTCTCGGCCTACCTGGTGGTCCTCGCGAGCCTCATCGTCGTCGGGGCACGTCTGGGGGACGTGGCCGGGCACCGCAGGGCGTTCCAGTGGGGCCTCGGGGTGTTCACGGTCGCATCGCTGGCCTGCGGCCTCGCACCGACACCGGCAGTCCTGGTCGCGGGCCGTGTGATCCAGGGCGCAGGGGCCGCGCTGCTGATCCCACAGGTCTTCTCCCTGATCCAGCACCACTTCCAGGGATCCGAACGACGGCGCGCCATCGGCAGGTACTCCCTGGTGCTCGCGCTGGGCGTCGCACTGGGGCAGCTGCTCGGCGGGCTCCTGGTCTCGGCGGACCTGTTCGGGCTGTCGTGGCGACCCGTGTTCCTCGTCAATGTCCCGGTCGGCCTGCTGCTGCTCGGGGCGGTGGGGCGAGTGCTGCCGCCGGCCCGCGCCGGGGAAGGGGCCGGCCGGGTGGGCGTCCGCCGGCTCGACGTATCCGGGACCGTCGTCCTCGCGCTCGGCATGGCCGCGTTCACGACGTCGCTCACGCTGGGCCGGGAGGCCGGCTGGCCGTGGTGGACGTGGGGTGTCCTCGGCGGTTCGGTAGTGCTGCTCACGTGGTTCGTGCGGCACCAGCTCCGGACGGAGCACCCCCTGCTCGACCTTGTCGTGCTGCGGCCACGCGGGATGAGGTCCGGGCTGCTCGCGTGTGCCGTCGTGATGGGCTGCTATGCGGCTCTGCTCTTCACGTTCACCCTGTATGTACAGGACGACCTGGGCTGGACGCCGCTCGTCGCAGGCCTCGCGTTCCTCCCGTACACGATGGGCTTCGGTGTCATGAGCCTGACCTGGACCCGGATGCCGGAGCGCGTCATCCGCGCGCTGCCCGTGGCGGGGCCCATCGTGCTGGCGGTAGTGGTGGCCGTGGTCGCGACCGGGGCCTCACCGTGGGCTCTCGCGCCGCTCCTCGTCCTGGCTGGGGCGGGCCATGCGAGCGGATACAGCCCGCTGATCGCAAGCCTGTCCGGCATGGTCCCGCCGCACCGGGCGTCCGCGTTCTCCGCGCTCAACACCACCGGTCCGCTCGTGGCGCAGACAGTCGCGATCGCCGCGATCGGCGGGATCTACCTGGCGGCAGGCCTACCCTGGGCGCTCGGCACGACGGCGGTGGTGCTCCTGGCCGGAGCGGGCTGCGCGGCGGTCAGTCGGCGACCCAGCGAGCAGCGAGGCTGATCGCCTTCTCCGCGGCGTCCGGTCCACTGCTCGCCGTGGCGCCCAGGTCTCCCGCCGCGGCCAGGCCGTCGGCGAAGCCCACCGCGTAGGTGGTGACCGGTGCGGCCGGCCGGGCGACTGAATGCGCCGCGTCGCGGGCGAGGTCGAGCACCGCCCCGACGTCGACCGTCCCCGGCGGGAGCCCGAGCTCCGCCTCCAGCGCCTCCACCCAGCTGTTGAGGTCTGTCATCTCGGGTCCTTCCGGTAGTCGTCGGCCGCGGCGCCGAGGCGCTCCGCGTCCGCGGGGGTGTCGATGTCGTCGCTCCAGCCTGCCGGGTCCGGCACCTCAGCGCAGCGAAGCTCGCCGACCAGGCGTTTCATCGAGGCGCCGGCCGGTTCGATACCGGCGAGCACCGAGGCCAGGGCGGCGCGGCGGTAGATCCCCACCAGCCACTGGGCCCGGCCCTCACGCACCAGGTATGCGCCGTCCGTGGGTTCACGTGAAACAGCCTGCTCCAGGAGCGCGATCGCACCCGCAGCGTGCGGTACGTCCACCGCCAGGACCAGAACCCATGGCGCACCGGCTGCGGGAAGGACCCGCAGCCCCGCGGCGAGGCCCGCGACCGGCCCGCCGAACGGCGGGTCCTCCTGGGTGAGCACTGGTTGCGGCCGGACGCCGGTCAGTACGTCGGCGAGCTCCGGCGGGCCTACCACCACTGCTGTCCCGGCTCGGCTGGTCGCCCTGAGCGCGCGGTCGAGCAGCCGCTCACCCTCGACGACCAGTCCCGCCTTGGCGGTGTCGCCCAGCGCGGTGGTGCCGCCCAGCCTGGTAGCCCGTCCGCCGGCCAGCACGACGGCGTCGTACGTGATTCCTGCGGGCATCTGCCCCGCGGACGTCCCGGTGTGCTTCGTCATCGCAGCATCAGCACCTGGACGATGTCCCCGGGACATACCTTCTCGACGTCCGGCGGGACCAATGCCAGGCCGTCGGCGGTGGCGAGCGCGGCCAGCGAGTGGTGCGATCCGGCGGGCACGACGCCGGTGGATCCCGGCGCGGTCCCAGCGGCGTCGGGCAGTGGAACGAGCCGGACCGGGACGACGAGCAGCCGCCCCGGTGAACCGGACCAGCCGGCCGCGGCGGCGAGTGGTACCGCGCGGGGTGTGTTGCTCTGCGTAGACACTGTCGACTCAGAGCAACCTACTCCGGGCGGGTGGTGTCGCCCCGAGGCCGCCTCCACACCGCGGAGGCGGTCGATCGCCGGGCGTGCGAAGAGCTCGAACGACGCGTACGCGCCGACGGGGTTGCCCGGCAGGGCCAGCCACGGCACACCGCCCCAGTGCGCCAGCGCCTGCGGCTTGCCGGGGGACATGGCGACGGTGGCGACGTCGACGTCGGTCGCTCCTGGACCGTTCGAACCGGGAGCCGCAAGGACCTCCCGGACCACGTCCGCCGCGCCCGCCGACACGCCCCCGGCGGTCACGACCAGGTCGGCGCCCGCACCGTCGGCGTCGGTGCGTACCGCCTGGTCGAGTACCCGGCGGAGCGCCGCCGGGTCGTCGGTCACCGGCCCGAGCCGGACGACGTCGGCACCCGCCGCACGGGCCGCCGCCGCGAGCATGGGCCCGTTGGAGTCGGTGATCTGTCCCGGTCCGAGCGCACCGCCGATCGGCACCAGCTCCGACCCGGTGGAGACGACGGCGACCAGCGGCCGGCGTCGGACCGCGACGCGCACCGTGCCCGATGCCGCGAGCGCACCCACCAGCGCCGCCGTCAGCTCTGTCCCCGCCCGCGCGAGAAGCTCGCCCTGGCGCACGTCCTCGCCCGCGCACCGGACGTGCGGCCGGGACTGCCTGGCGAGCGTCACCGAATCCTCCGCCCGGGGCGCCCCCGCGACGAACCGGCCGGTCGACGTGCGCTCCACAGGGATCACGGCGTCCGCACCGGGCGGGAGCGGGGCGCCGGTCATGATCCGGACCGCCTGCCCCGTCCCGACCTCGGTCAGGCCGCTCGGGCCTGCCGCGACGTCGCCGGTCACCTCGAGGGTCGCCGGGCTCCCGTCGGGCGGCAGGTCGGCCAGCCGCACCGCGTACCCGTCCATCGCGGCGCCGTCGAAGGGCGGGACGGACACAGAGGCATACAGGTCCTCGGTGAGGACCGAGCCGAACGCGTCTTCGAGGCTCCGGGCTTCGGCGGGCATCGGCGCGACGAGGGCGAGCACACGCTCCACGTGCTCGGTGACGCTGCGCGCCTGCGGCTCCATGGCTCGACCTTAGGACAGCGGGACGCGAAGGTGGTTTCGGCGCCCGCACAGCCTGTCGCCGGGCTGTGTGAGCAGCGATAATCGGGCCCATGCGCCTTCACCACGTCCAGGTTGTCTGCCCGCCCGGCGGCGAGGATGCCGCCCGCCGCTTCTACGGCGAAGGCCTTGGCCTCACCGAGGTCCCGCGCCCGCCGGGGCTCGCGGGCCGGGCGCTCTGCTGGTTCCGCGACTTCGACGACGAGGGCCGCACGACCGCCGAGATCCATGTGGGCGTGCAGGAGCCGTTCGAGCCCGCACGCAAGGCCCACCCGGCCCTCGTGGCCGACTCCGTTGCGCACCTCGAGACCATCGCCGCCCGCCTGGAAGAGCTCGGCTTCGAGCTCACGTGGAAGGACCGCCACACCTTCGACGGCTACGAGCGTTTCCACACCTTCGACGGCGCGGGCAACCGCGTGGAGGTCCTGACGCCGGTCGGGTGACGTAGCCACCAGGACCGCCATCTGGATGCTTCAACAGCCTCACACGGCGAGTCGGTACGCTGTGCGTTCTTCCTTACGGTCGATTAACTGCTCTTTGTCGGGCGATGAAACACCGCCTCCCTAGGTTCCTACCTGTCGGTCCGACGTCGGGCCGGCCCCGGATTCGGCGCTTGTCGGTCCGGGCGCGCCCGGCGTCGTCGGGCATACGCCCATGCAGGAGGACAGCGTGTCCACTCCGACCACACACGACGACCAGACCTCGTCAGCGAGCGAGCCCACGAGCTCGACCGCCACCGAAGCGGCGCCGAAGTCAGCAGTCCAGCGGTACACCGGACGCTGGATCGACCACTGGGACCCCGAGGACAAGACCCTCTGGGAGGACGGCGGACGCCGGACCGCCCGACGGAACCTCGTGCTCTCGATCTTCGCGGAGTTCCTCGGTTTCGGCGCCTGGGCCCTGTGGTCGATCGTCGTGCCGCAGCTGCCCGCCGCGGGCTTCGACCTCACCGTCGACCAGATGTTCTGGCTCATCTCCGTGCCGGCCCTCGTCGGCGCGACGCTCCGCATCCCCTACACGTTTGCCGTCCCCGTGTTCGGCGGCCGCAACTGGACCATCGTCTCGGCGCTGCTCCTGCTGCTGCCGATCGGCGCGCTGATGCTGACCGTCAGCGATCCGACCACCCCGTTCCCCCTGCTGCTCGGCGCCGCGGCGCTCGCGGGCCTGGGCGGCGGCAACTTCGCGTCTTCGATGGCGAACATCTCGTTCTTCTTCCCCGAGAAGGAGAAGGGCGCGGCCCTCGGCTGGAACGCTGCCGGCGGCAACGTCGGCACGGCGGCCGTGCAGCTCGCGGTCCCGCTGGTCATCGTGACCGGGGCGGGTGTCGCGCTCGACCGGGCCGGCCTCATCTTCATCCCGTTCATCCTGCTCGCCGCGTTCCTCGCCTGGCGCTGGATGGACAACCTCACCGAGGCGAAGGCGGACCCCCGCTCGTTCGGTGTGGCGGTCAAGAACAAGCACACGTGGATCATCAGCTTCATCTACATCGGCACGTTCGGCTCGTTCATCGGGTACGCGGGTGCCTTCCCGACGCTGCTCAAGGGCCAGTTCCCCGACGTCGCGATCCCACTCGCGTTCATGGGCGCCCTCGTCGGGTCGGTCGCCCGGCCGCTCGGCGGCATCCTCGCCGACCGCGTGGGCGGCGTGGCCGTCACCCTCGGGTCCTTCACCGTGATGGCCCTCGGCGCGATGGGCGCGATCTACGCCCTCGGCACCGGGAGCTTCGCGATGTTCTTCGGCTCGTTCCTCATCCTGTTCGTCGCGACCGGCATGGGCAACGGCTCGGTCTACCGGATGATCCCGGCGGTCTTCAAGGTGAGCGGCGGGACGGCGAAGGCGGCGGCCGGGTGCATCGGCATCGCCGGCGCGATCGGTGCGTTCGGCGGATTCCTCATCCCGCGCGGGTTCGCGCTGTCCACCACGGTGGCCGGGTCGCTCGTGCCCGCGCTGTGGGTGTTCATCGGGGTGTACGCCGTGATGGCCCTCGTGACCTGGTTCGTCTACGGCCGCGGTGCCATGGCAGAGGCTCGGGTCTGAACATGCTCGCTTCCCCCGGAACCGCCGTCGACTCACACTGCCCCTACTGTGCGCTGCAGTGCGGGATGTCGCTGACGCGGCCCCGCGCCGACGCGACGGCCGCACCCGAGGTGCAGCCCCGCGACTTCCCCACGAACCGGGGCGGGCTGTGCCAGAAGGGGTGGACGTCGGCGGCGGTCCTCGGGGTCTCGGACCGGCTCGTCACCCCGCTGGTCCGGGGCGAGTCCGGCGAGCTGGAGCCCGTGAGCTGGGACGTGGCGCTCGACCTGGTCGCGTCCCGGCTCGCCGGTCTGGCCGCCGAGCACGGCCCGGAGTCCGTAGCGGTGTTCGGCGGTGGCGGGCTGACCAACGAGAAGGCGTACGCGCTCGGCAAGTTCGCGCGGACCGTGCTGCGTACGCCGAACATCGACTACAACGGCCGGTTCTGCATGGCCTCGGCGGCCGCCGGGATGAACCGGTCCTTCGGCGTCGACCGCGGGCTGCCGTTCCCGCTGGCCGACCTCGGAGGCGCGCAGGCGGTGCTGCTCCTCGGCTCCAACCTCGCCGAGACCATGCCGCCGGCCGTGCAGCACCTCGCCGGGGCGCGGGCGGCGGGCGGGCTCGTCGTCGTCGACCCACGGCGGTCCGCGACGGCCCGGCTGACGGGCGATGCCTCGTCGGGACAGCCGGCCGAGGGCGTGCATCTCGCACCCGTGCCGGGCACGGACCTCGCGGTCCTGCTCGGGCTCCTGCACGTCGTGCTCGCGGAAGGTCTCGCCGACCGCGACTACCTCGAGCAGCGCACCACCGGGTTCGACGACGTCGCCCGGTCGGTCGCCGGCTGGTGGCCGGAGCGGGTCGAGTCGGTCTCTGGTGTACCCGCCGACGAGCTCCGGCGCGTGGCGCGGCTGCTGGCCGCGGCCGCCCCGGTCCACGGCGGCGCCGGCGCGTACGTGCTGACCGGCCGCGGCGTCGAGCAGTCGACGCAGGGCACCGCGACCGTCACGGCGTCGATCAACCTGGCGCTCGCGCTCGGCCTGCCGGGCCGGGTCGGTTCCGGCTACGGCGCCATCACCGGGCAGGGCAACGGGCAGGGCGGCCGCGAGCACGGGCAGAAGGCCGACCAGCTCCCGGGCTACCGCAAGATCGACGACCCGGCGGCGCGCGAGCACGTCGCCGCAGTCTGGGGCGTCGACCCCGAGACGCTGCCCGGACCCGGCCTCCCGGCCGTGCAGCTGCTCAGGTCCCTCGGGACGCCGACCGGCCCGCGCGCGATGCTCGTGCACGGCTCCAACCTCGTGGTCAGCGCCCCCAACGCGAACCGCGTCATCGACCGCCTGAAGAGCCTCGACCTCCTGGTGGTCTGCGACTTCGTCCCGAGCGAGACGGCGCTGCTGGCCGACGTCGTGCTGCCGGTGACGCAGTGGGCGGAGGAGGAGGGCACCATGACGTCGCTCGAGGGCCGGGTCATCCGCCGTCGGGCCGTCGTGGCGCCGCCGGGCGAGGCCCGCTCCGAGCTGTGGATCCTCGCCGAGCTGGCGCGCCGGCTGGGCGCGTCCGAGGACCTCGCCTTCCCGACCGACCCCGCGGTGGTGTTCGACGAGCTGGCCAGGGCCTCCGCCGGCGGCCCCGCCGACTACTCCGGGCTGTCCCACGCCCGGCTCGACGCCGACGAGGCGTCCGGCGGGCCGGGCCTGTTCTGGCCGGTCCCCGCCGTCCCCGCCCACGCCTCCGACGTGTCAGACACACAGGTCACCGGGGTGACCCGTACGTCTGACACGCCCGAGCATCCTGGGACGCCACGGCTCTTCGCCGACCGGTTCGCCACGCCCGACGGGCGGGCACGCATGGTCGCCGTCGACCACGTGGGGCCGAGCGATGAGGTGCGGCCGGGTGCGCCGTTCTACCTGGTCACCGGCCGGGTGCTGCAGCACTACCAGTCGGGCGCGCAGACGCACCGCGTCGCGGAGCTGGAGCGCCTCGTCGCCGAGCCGTACGTCGAGCTGCACCCGGTGCTGGGCTTCCGCATCGGCGTGACCGACGGCGCCCGCGTGCGCCTCACCAGCTCCCGCGGCCAGGTCGAGGCCACCGCCCGCTGGACCGACGCGGTCCGCCCCGACACCGTCTTCATGCCGTTCCACTGGAGCGGCATCGGATCCGTCAACCAGGTCACCACCGACGCGACCGACCCGATCTCCGGCATGCCGGAGTTCAAGGTCTGCGCCGTGGACGTCTCCGTGGCCCCGACGGAGGCCGAGCCTGTCACCCCGCTGGTCGAGCCGGTCGAGACCCCTGCCACATCGGGTCCCGGCAAGCTCGGCCAGCGGGGTCCCATACAGAAGGAGCTCTCGACATGAACCTACGTGTCCCCGTGAAGGTCGTCGTGGTGGGCTTCGGGATGGTCGGCTCGCGGCTCGTCGACGAGCTGCTCCGCCGCGAGCCCGAGGCGTTCGACATCACAGTGCTCGGCTCCGAGCCGTACGAGCCGTACAACCGGGTGCTGCTCAGCGACGTGGTGGCCGGCCGCACCGACGTCGCCGCCATCACCATGCCCCTGCCCGACGGCGCCCGGGTCAGCGTCCTGCGCGGCGTCACCGCGACCTCGATCGACCGCGAGTCACGGGTGGTGACCGCCGACGACGGCTCGACACACCCGTACGACCACGTGGTGCTCGCGACCGGTGCGGCGGCCCGCATCCCGCCGATCCCGGGCCTGCGCACCGCCGACGGCGGCCTGCCCGCCGGCGTGCACGCGCTGCGCACCCTCGACGACGCCCGCGAGATCGTCGCCGCCACCGTGAACTCGCCGCGTGCGGTGGTGGTCGGCGGCGGCGTGCTGGGGCTCGAAGCCGCCGTGGGGCTCGCGGGCCGCGGGCTCAGCGTGACCCTTGTCCACAACGTGCAGTCGCTCATGGAGCGTCAGCTCGACCCGGAGGCCGCCGACGTCGTCCGGTCCGGACTGGAGGGGCAGGGCGTCACGGTACTGCCGAACTCCCTCTCCAGCGAGGTGCTCGTCGCGGGCGGCCGGGCGGTGGGGATCCGGGTCAAGGACAACGCGGACCGGGCCTCGACAGGCGATGGGGGCTCGGGCCAGCGCGACGAGGTGGTCGCCGCCCGGCTCATCATCTTCTCCGTCGGCACCATCCCCGAGACCGGCCTCGCCGCGGCGGCGGGGCTGTCGACGGACCGGGGCATCGTCGTCGGCTATGACCTCGCCAGCCCGGACGACCCGCGCGTGCACGCGATCGGCGACTGCGCGCAGCCGCCGAACGGCTCGCGCGGGCTCGTCGCGGAGGGCTGGGACCAGGCGCGTCGTCTGGCGGAGACCCTGGTCTCGCTGGTCGAGCCGGTCAACGCGCCGGTCGAGCCTGCTGAGACCGGGCCTGCCGAGACCGTCCACCTCCGCCTGCCCCACGACGGCGCCCAGCCCAGCATGGCCGTGCGTCTGGGCGCCCTGCTGACGGGCGGCGCCTCGCGCGCGCAGTCGGACCGGGGCATCGACACGCGGGGGACCGACGTCGTGAAGGTCAAGGCCGGGGCGCTCAGCGTCACCACGATGGGCGTCTGCGGGCCGTCGCGCCCGAACGGCCTGACGCAGCGGGCCGTCCGCCTGGCCGACCCGAGGGCGGGCCGGTACATCGAGGTAGTGGTGTCCGACGGGATTCTCGTGGGCGCCACCTGTGTGGGCGATCCACGGGTCGCCGCCGACCTCACCGCCGCCTACACGCGCCGGACGCCGGTCCCGATGGACCCGGCGTTCCTCCTGCTGACGCCGGTGATGCAGACGGCGGCTCCGGCGTCGTCCCCCGAGCACATGCCCGACGACGCGGTGGTGTGCCGGTGCAACGGCGTGACCAAGGGCGATATCGCGGAGTCGTGCGGTTCGGGTGCGCACACGGTCGAGGAGGTCGTGCGCGAGACCCGGGCGACGACGGGCTGCGGCTCGTGCAAGGACGCGGTGTGCGGGCTGGTCGACTGGCTCAAGGAGAGCAAGGAGGCGGTCCCGGAGCCGGCGTGAACCCGCGGATCAAAAGTCCGCTGCTGCCCAGTGATCGGGCCCGGAACTCACTATGGGTACGGGCCTGATCGCTGGGTAGACCGTAGCTATACCCGGCGGGTCCACTCCAGCGTGTAGCGGAAGAACAGTTGACGCCGGATGTGCGCGCCCGGCAGCACCCGGCGCACCACCCGGGAGAGCTCGGCGAACGTCTCGGCGGCGTCGCGCACCGGCATCGCGGGGCCGTCGTCGTCCACAGGCTTCGTGACCGGGTGTGGATGCTTGACCATCCCGACCAGCGGGTTGAGCAGCGACGACGGGACGTCCCAGACGAAGTCCGCCAGGCTCTCCGGCCGGGCCAGGCCGACGACGAGCAGCCGGCCTCCGGGTTCGAGCAGCTCGGACGCGTGCCGCAGGGCCGCCTCCAGCGGCATGTGGTGCAGCGCCGCGATCATGGTGATCGCGTCGAACGCGCCGTCGACCTCCTCGAACCGGGCATGGCGCACGCTCACCGAGGAATCACCGGCGAACCGCTCGGCGGAGACTGCGGCCATGGCGGCGTCGGCGTCGACGCCCAACACCTCGCCGAAGCGACCCCGCAGCCGGCTCAGCAGGAGGCCGGCGCCGCAGCCGACGTCGAGCGCCCGTCGCCGTCGGGCCGGGAGCCGCCGCAGGATCCAGCCGTGGAAGTGGTCGTTGTGGCTCCACGGATGCCGCTGGTTGACCCGGTGCAGCCAGCGGCCGCCCGCGCGCACCAGCGGGTTGGGTACGGTCCGGATGTCCATGCCGCCCAACGGTAGCGGCGCGAAACTTGGAATAGGCAAGGTCCGTTAATCCAAGTTTCGCCGAAACTTGGATTAGCGAGCCGTCTGCGTGCCGCACTCACCGGTTCCTTCCCGGCCCTGTGAGGAAGATGTTCGGCCCGGGTAACGACCGGCGCACCAGCGCGAAAAACCAGCGCTCTACGGTCAAGGCATGGTCAACTCGGGCAATACTCAGCACCTCGTCGTGATCGGCGGCGGCATGGTCGCGCAGCGGCTCGTCGAGGCCCTGCGCGCCCGGGACGACGCCGGCCGCTATCACGTCACCGTCTTCGCGGAAGAGCCCCGCGTCCCCTACGACCGGGTGGGCCTGACCCGCTGGTTCGAGGACGGCGCCGAGGGCGTGGCCCTGGGCGACCCCGCCCTGTGGGCGGACCCGTACGTCACCCTGCACACCGACCGCAAGATCGACTCGATCGACCGCGAGGCCAAGACGGTCACCGACCGCCTCGGCAACATCCACGCGTACGACGAGCTGGTGCTCGCCACCGGCTCCAGCGCGGCGATGCCGCCCATCCCGGGCAACGACCTGCCAGGCGTCTTCGTGTACCGCACCATCGACGACGTCGCCGCGCTGCGCGGCTGGGTGGAGCAGAAGCGCAAGAGCTACCCCGAGGGCAAGCCGGTCCGCGGCGCCGTGATCGGTGGCGGTCTGCTCGGCCTCGAGGCGGCCGGCGCGCTCACCGCGCTGGACGCCCAGGCCACGGTCATCGAGTTCGGCACCCACCTGATGGGCGTGCAGGTCGACCTCGGCGGCGGCCAGGCGCTCAAGCGCCTCATCAACGGCAAGGGCATCGGCGTGCGCGCGGAGACCGCGACCAGCCAGATGAAGCCGCACCGCCGCACCGGCCACGTGGGCCGGCTGGACTTCGCGGACGGCGGCCGGCTCGACGTCGACGTCGTCGTGGTGGCCACCGGCGTGCGACCCCGCGACGAGCTCGCCCGCGCGGCCGGCCTGCCGATCGGCGAACGCGGCGGCGCCGTCGTCGACCTCTCGTGCCGCACCGAGGACCCGCACATCTGGGCAGTGGGCGAGGTGGCCTGCATCGAGGGCCGCTGCATCGGCCTGGTCGCGCCCGGCAACACGATGGCCGAGGTCGTCGTGGACCGGCTGCTCGGCGGCCTCGCCGAGTTCCCCGGCGCGGACACCGCGACCAAGCTCAAGCTCTCGGGCGTCGACGTCGCGTCGTTCGGTGACGCGCACGCCCGCACCGAGGACGCGGTCGAGGTCGTCTGGGCCGACCCCGTGGCCGGCGTCTACAAGAAGCTCGTCCTGTCCGACGACGCCCGCACCCTCCTGGGCGGCGTCTTCGTCGGCGACGCCGGACCGTACGCCAGCCTGCGCCCGATGCTGGGCGCCGAGCTGCCCGGCAACGACCCGAGCGCGTTCCTCCTTCCCGAGGGTGGCGGCGCCCCGAACCTGGAGCTGCCGGACGAGGCGAACGTCTGCTCCTGCAACAACGTCTCCGCAGGGGCGATCCGCGGCGCCGTCACCGAGCACAACTGCACCGACGTCCCGGGCGTGAAGGCCTGCACCCGCGCCGGCACCACCTGCGGCGCGTGCCTGCCGCTCGTGAAGAAGCTCGTCGACACCGAGCTGGAGCGTGCGGGCATCGAGGTCAGCACCGCGCTGTGCGAGCACTTCGACATGTCGCGCGCCCAGCTGTTCGACGCCGTCCGGGTCGCCGACCTGCACTCGTTCAGCGACATCGTCGCCCGGTTCGGGCAGCCGGACAGCCGCGGCTGCGACATCTGCAAGCCGGTCGTCGCGTCGATCCTGGCCAGCCTGGGCAACGGCCACATCCTGTCCGGCGAGCAGTCCACGCTGCAGGACACCAACGACCACATGCTGGCCAACCTGCAGAAGGACGGCACGTACTCGGTGGTCCCGCGGATGCCCGGCGGCGAGGTGACCCCCGAGGGTCTCATCACGGTGGGTCAGGTCGCGAAGGACTTCGGGCTGTACACGAAGATCACGGGCGGCCAGCGCATCGACATGTTCGGCGCCCGCGTCGAGCAGCTCCCGGACATCTGGCGCCGGCTGGTCGACGCCGGCTTCGAGTCCGGGCATGCGTACGGCAAGTCGCTGCGCACCGTGAAGTCGTGCGTCGGGTCGACGTGGTGCCGCTACGGCGTCCAGGACTCCGTGGGCATGGCCGTCGAGCTGGAGCTGCGCTACCGCGGCCTGCGCTCGCCGCACAAGCTCAAGATGGGCGTCTCCGGCTGCGCCCGCGAGTGCGCCGAGGCGCGCGGCAAGGACGTGGGCGTCATCGCCACGGACAAGGGCTGGAACATCTACGTGGGCGGCAACGGCGGTCAGACGCCGCGGCACGCGAAGCTGCTCGCCGAGGACCTGACGTCCGAGGAGCTCCTGCGCACCATCGACCGCTTCCTCATGTACTACGTCCGCACGGCCGACCGGCTGCAGCGCACCGCGCCGTGGATCGAGGAGGTCGAGGGCGGCCTGGAGGGTGTCCGCGAGGTCATCATGGAGGACTCGCTCGGCATCTGCGCCGACCTGGACTCCGCCATGGCCCGCCACGTCGAGAACTACGAGGACGAGTGGAAGGCCGTGCTCGAGGACCCGGAGAAGCTGCGCCGGTTCTCGTCATTCGTCAACGCCCCCAAGGACGCCGACCCGTCGCTCGCCTACGTCGAGGAGCGCGGCCAGCGCCGCCCCGCGACGGCGGAGGAGCGCGCGTCCGGCGTCATCATCGCGGGCCCGAAGCTGGAGGTACGAGCATGAGCGTCAACGACGTGTCAGAAGTAGAGGTCACCGGAGTGACCTGGGAGTCTGACAGCTCGGCGGTCGTCCGGTGGGAGCGGGCCTGCCTGCTCACCGACCTCTTTCCCGAGCGCGGCGCGGCAGCGCTCTTCGGTGACGTGCAGGTGGCGCTCTTCCGCCTCGCGGAGGACCCCGCGGACCCGGCGCAGGGAGGGCGGGTGTACGCCGTCCAGAACCTTGACCCGTTCTCCGCGGCGCACGTGATGTCGCGCGGGATTGTGGGTACGCGGGCCGGCGTGCCGACCGTGGCGGCCCCGGTCTACAAGCAGGTCTTCTCCCTGGTCACCGGCGAGTGCCTGGTCGCGGCGGACAAGACTCCCAAGGGGGACCTGCCGCCGGACCTCACGACCTACCCGGTAGAGATCCGCAACGGCGTGGTCCACGTGGGGCTGCCGTGACCTTGTCAGAAGCACAGGTCACTCCGGTGACCCGTGTGTCTGACAAGTTGGGGCGGGTGACGCTGGTCGGGGGCGGGCCCGGGGCCTTGGACCTCCTGACCTTGCGGGCGTGGCGCGCGCTGCAGTCGGCGGACGTCGTGGTCGCGGACCGGCTGGGTCCCGTCGAGATCCTCGCCGAGCTCCCGCCGCACGTCCGCGTGGTCGACGTCGGCAAGGAGCCCGGCCGGCACCCCGTGCCGCAGGAACGCATCAACGAGATCCTCGTGGAGCACGCGCTGGCGGGCGCGCACGTGGTGCGCCTCAAGGGCGGCGACCCGTTCGTGCTGGGCAGGGGCGGCGAGGAGGTCATCGCGTGCGCGGCCGCCGGCGTGCCGGTCGAGGTGGTGCCCGGCGTGACGTCCGCCGTCGCCGTGCCCGGCCTGGCGGGTATCCCGCTCACCCACCGTGGGGTCACCACGGGCTTTCACGTGGTCTCCGGCCACTGCGCCGCCGGGTCGGACGGCGCGTCCGAGAGGTCCGGACCGCTCGATGCCGCCGCCGTGGCCTGCGTGCGGGATGCCACCGCTACTCTTGTAGTACTGATGGGGGTGCGGTCCCTCGGCGCGATAGTGGCGCAGTCCCTGGCCGCAGGCGCAGATCCCGCAACCCCGGTGGCGATCGTGGAGAACGGTTCCACCGCGGAACAGCGTGTCACCCGGGCGCGCCTCGACGAGGCGGCCGGTGTGGCAGGGGTTCGCGGGGTGCGGTCACCCGCGGTGGTCGTCATAGGCCGCGTGGCAGCAGAAGGTCTCCTGGAGGGTACGAGTGAGCGACGTCTGGCAGGTGCCGGTGTCTGATGTCGTAGCGCCTGCGCACGCCCAGGCGACGCATCCGACGCTGGGCCAGGTCATGGCCGGCGCGACGGTTCTCGTCACCGCCGAACGCCGGGCCGCCGAGCTCGCGGCGGCCCTGGAGCGGCGCGGCGCCACGATCCGGCACGCGCCGGCGCTGAGCATGATCCCGCACGTCGACGACGAGACCCTGATCGGTGCGACCCGCGCGATCATCTCGGCCCCGCCGGACGTCCTGGTGGTCACCACCGGGATCGGCTTCCGTGCCTGGATCGAGGCCGCCGACGCGCACGGCCTCGCCGAGCCGCTCCTCGAGCTGCTCGCCAGGACCCGGATCGTCGCGCGCGGCCCCAAGGCCCGCGGCGCCATCCAGGCCGCCGGCCTGCAGGCGGACTGGGTCGCCGAGTCCGAGACGTCCGCCGAGGTGGCGGAGGTGCTGCTCAGCGAGGGTGTGCAGGGTCTGCGCATCGCCATCCAGCACCACGGCGCGGGCGCCGACGGCCTGGACGAGGTGTTCGAGAAGGCGGGCGCGCAGGTCGCCAGCCTCGTGGTCTACCGATGGGGTCCGGCGCCCGATCCGGCGGCGCTGCGCGCCTCGGTGCACGCGCTGGCCGACGGCGAGATCGACGCCGTCGTCTTCACCTCTGCCCCCGGCGCCGAGGCCTGGCTCCGGACCGTCGAGGAGGAGCGGCTGCTCGATCGCGTGCGCGCCCGGTTCGTCGACGGCGGGACCGTGGCGGCCGCCGTCGGGCCGATCACGGCGCAGCCGCTGGAGAGCCGGGGGATCGTGCCCCTGCAGCCCGAGCGCGGCCGGCTCGGGGCGCTCGTCCGGGCGCTGGTGGGCCACTACGAGCACATCGAGTCCGTCGCCCTGGCCACGGTCGCCGGGTCGCTGGTCATCCGGGCCCGCGTCGCTGTGCTGGACGGGAAGGTGCTGCCCCTGTCGCCGACGGGCGTAGCGGTGCTGCGGCTGCTCGCCGCGGCCGAGGGCGACGTCGTGCCGCGCGAGCAGGTGCTCGCCGCGCTGCCGGGCGACTCGCAGGACACGCATGCCGCCGAGGTCGCGATCGCGCGCCTCCGCGAGGCGGCGGGCCGCCGGGACCTCATCCGCACCGTGGTCAAGCGCGGCTACCGCATCGAGCTGGCCTGACGTTCTCCTCGAGGTCCGACGAGATTTCTCGTCATCAGCATCATCGTTCGCCTCTCCCCACCCGTCAGGGAGCATGAAGAGGGAGAGGGGGCGTCTGACATGGCGCAGTGGGAGACAGAGCTCGAGGAGCTCATGGCGCGGCGCAGCCGCGCACTGGTCGGGTACGCGTACACGCTGACGCGCGACGTGACGCGGGCCGAGGACCTGGTGCAGGACGCGCTGGTCAAGGTGTTCTCACGCCTGCGCCGCCCGGCAGACAGCAGTGGTGAGATCGGAAAGAGCTTGCACCTGGACCAGGACGAGCCCCGGCTGACCAACGCTGAGGCGTACGTGCGCCGGGCGATCCTGACCATCTACCTGGACGGCTACCGGCGGCAGAGCAGCTGGACGGGAATCAAGCACCTGCTCGTCGATGACACCTTCGCGCCCGCTGCGGAGCGCGCCGCGACCGTACGGGTCGACGTCGGCGTGGCTCTCGCCCGCCTGTCCCCGCGGCAGCGTGAGTCGGTGGTCCTGCGGTTCTTCGAGGACATGACGGTGCCCCAGATCGCGCAGACGCTCGGGACGAGCCCAGGCACCATCAAGCGGCACCTGTCCAACGCGATGGAGCTGCTGCGCACGTCGCTCGCGGAGATGAACGTGCCGGAGATGGAGACCGCGTTCGAGGAACGCCTCGGCGCCGTCTCGGGTTCGGTCCGCCGCCGCCGGGCAGTGAAGGTCGGCGCCCTCGGCGGGGCCACGCTGGTGATAGCGGGCCTGCTGGCCTTCGCGGCGCTGTGGTGGCCCGACCGTCTCCTGTCGGAGCCGGTGCCGCCGGCCACGCCGAGTCCTGAGGTGTCGGGCGTGCCGGTCGCCGGCTGGGTGCCCGGCGGTTGGCAGACACGGGGGGAGCAGTACCACTGCGGCATGGAGGTGACGGATCTGACGTCGACGTCGGACGCCGTGCGCCTGGAGCTGACCGGCGACATCGAGCTCGTGGAAGGTGTGGAAGACGGCAGCGGGCACCCGGACGACCATCTGTCGGCGCCCATCAGGATCTCTCGGCCCGATCCCGAAGGGGATCTCGACGGCGGTGACCCTCAGCTCGTCTTCGCACAGAACGGCCTGGTGACCGACATCGGCAGGGGCTGGAACGAGGGTGGGTACAGTCTGCCCGGTGGCCGCGCGTCCCTGGACCGCGTCGCCGAGGCGGACGGCACCACCGCGTGCGGGGCGTGGACGACGGACGGTGTGACCCCGTGGGAGGAGTACCTGGACGCGCGCCCGGCAGGCACGTATGACGTGTACGTCGTGCTGCCGTGGAGTGAGTTCAGAGCGGACGGCGCGGCCGGCGCGAGCGGCATCGCGGTCAGCGAGCCGGTCACCATGGAGGTTCCCGCGGTCGAGGTGCGGGAAGAGGCGCCGTTGGCGGTCGACATCCGCGACGGTTACCAGCCGCCGTGGCTCGAGGGCACGAGCCTGGCCTGCGGCGTCCATGCGTCCGATATCCCGGGCGGCTCCTGGAGGCGCGGGGTGCTGTCGGGCCTGGACCTGAACATCGATTCCTCCGACGCCGAAGCGACCCTCCGGCTCACCGAGACCGAGGGGGAGTCCATCGACACGACCCGTACGCCGTTCACCCTGGTATGGCTCAGCGACGGGCGCGTGGTCGGGGTCGGCAGCGACGTGTGGTCCGATCCGGTGGAGCGCTTCCGGGTGGACGCCAACGGCGAGTGGTCCGCCGTCGTACCGATCACCGAGCCGGACCGGACGTGTCTCACCGACCCGGACGCCGGGATGCCGGACGGGGAGTACGAGGTGTACGCCCTCACGGAGCTCGACCCCGGCTCAGGCGGCGAGCGGCAGTTCATGTCCACGAGCGTCGGCACCCCTACCGTCCAGGAGTGACCCCGGTCAGGCGGCGGAACCGCTGACCAACGAAACCCTCGCGTGGCGCGTCATGGTGGGTGTGGAGACGATGACGGCACATACGCACCCGGGGGGTGGTGGCCATGGCGGGGTGGGAGAGCGAGCTCGATGAGCTCATGCGAGTGCGCGGCAGTGCGCTCGTCCGCTATGCCTACATGCTCTCGGGCGACCGCGCGCTTGCCGAGGACCTGGTCCAGGACGCGCTGGTCAAGGTCTACTCGCGGCTGCGCGGCACGCCCGCCGTCTCCGGGGCGGTGGGCGTGCCCGCGGGCAGCCAGGCGCACGACCTCGACTCCCCGTTCACGAACGCCGAGGGCTACGTGCGACGGGCGGTGCTCACCATCTACCTGGACGGCTACCGCAAGCGGCAGCGCTGGACGGGGATCAAGCACCTCCTGGCCGACGACCTCAGCACCCGTGGTGCTGACCAGGCAGCCTCGGCGCGCATCGACGTGATGGCTGCGCTCGCGCGCCTCGGCGCCCGCGAGCGGGCCTGCGTCGTGCTCCGCTATTTCGAGGACATGACGGTGCCGCAGATCGCGGACGTCCTGGGCACCGCCCAGGGAACTGTCAAGCGGTACCTGTCTGATGCCACCAAGAACATGCAGGAGTACCTGCGCCCCGACGACTTCCGACCCGCCGAAGGGAGGGCTGCCCGATGAACATCGAACGTAACGACAGCTGGAACGAAGACAACGACTTCCTGAGCGGCGCGCTCCGTGACGCCGCCGACAAGATTCCCGGTGGGGAGGTGGACGACTTGCACATCTCATTCGGAGTGGTGCGTGACCGCGTGCGGCGCCGTCGCGCCGCCAAGATCGGCAGCCTCGCCGGCGTCAGCCTCGTGCTGGTGGGCGGGATCGCCTTCGGCGCCACCCAGACGCCGCTGCTGAGGAGCGATGACTCGGTGCTGCCCGGCGAGGCCCGGAGCTCGTTCATGACGCCGGGCCCGGACGACTCCGCGAGCGATTCCGCGACCCAGGCGCCGGAGCCCAGCCCGGGCCGGTCGCCCGCCCAGGACGACATCGAGTTCGGCTACACGCCCTCGTGGCTCGCGGATCTTGGGCTCGGCCTGGAGTGCGGTATGCCGGTGTCTGACCTGACGTCGACGGCTGCGGGCTGGTCCGTGGCAGCGGCAGGCGACATGTACGCCAGGGTCTCCAACTACGGGGGCGTCTCGTCACCGACCTGGAGCATGGCGGCGACCGTCCAACGAGGGGATGGGTCGCTCGACGTGCACCCGACCGTCGTGTGGAGCCAGGACGGCGTGGTGGTGGACCTGGGGGTGAACGTCTTCGGCGCGCCGGGCTCGCAGGTCGGGCCGCTGATCGCCTCCGGGGACGGTGCCGTCGAGGCCCAGGTTCGTGTGGCGTCGACGTGCATACCGACCGAGTCCGAGGGCCGCGACATCTTCGAGACGTCGCTCCCGGACGGCGAGTACGAGGTGCAGGTGATCGCCTTCCCTGAGGTGTCCGCGGGCCAGTGGGAGATGACGGTGAGCGAGCCGGTAGCGGTCCAGCTCGACGGCACCGGAGCGCACAGCGCCACCGGGACGCGCGGCGGCGCGGCGACGATCGAACCCCTGGCGCCCGACGAGAACGAGCTGACCCGGTTCGTGCTCGACCGCACCACCGACTGGGTCCTGGCGCAGCAGGAGCAGAGCGACTACAGCTCTGCCGGCCCCGCGCGCGTCACGGCTCAGTGCGAGAGCGTCAACGCCGGGGACTCGGTGCCGTTCGAGATAGTGGTGCCGTCGACCCAGGACGTGGTCGACTCCGGCTCCGTCCAGTGCGACGCCACCCAGCAGGTCACCACGATCGAGGTGCCGGACGTCGACAGCGAGGTCCTCGACCTCCGGCTGGGTGCGGTGCCCGACGGCGTCGCGCGGTTCGAGGCCGTCCTGGCCCCGGGCGGCGGTGGCGGTGGTGATCCCGCGGCCGACTGCTCGGCCAGCGGCCTGACCATGGAGTACGACCCGGCCCGTTCGCCGAGCGAGGGCGCGAGCACCACAGCTCGGGCCATCGTGGACGCGGCCCTGGACTGCGACTCCGGCCGGCTGGTCGACCTGGCCACCGTGTACCCGACGGAGCTGATGGTCACCGCCGAACCCGCTGAAGATTTCTTCGCTCTGCCGGAGGGCGAGGAGCAGCACTACCGGACCCTGGTCGCCCTGCTGGCCGGGACCGGAGGCGCGTTCAACGGCGGGGAGGGCACCGCCAACCGGACGGTGGTGTGGCCACGGGTCGTCGCCGAGGAGTTCCGCGACTCCGACGAGGCGTGGCAGGAGGTGGTGGACGCGGGCCTGCTCACCCAGGAGCAGGCTGATGCCGAACGGGCCGACGAGACGTTCGGCTACACCGGGATGCGGATCGCCATCGACGAGTCCGGTGCCTGGAGGTACTACTCCGCCACGCCGTGATGTGAACGCTCGATCCGGACGGCCGGGATCGTGTCCCAACGCTTTCTGTGCCCCGCTCGTATCAGTGTGTGAGCGGGGCACAGGGGCCCGCCGCGGCGAACGGGACGAACACATGACCGGTGAGGCGTCTGGACAGAGGACGGGGGCATCGTGAGCACCCGCTGGGACGATGAGCTCACGGATCTCGTCACGAGCAGAGGGCGCGCCCTCGTGGGGTACGGGTACGCGCTGACGGGCGATGTGCGGCGGGCAGAGGACCTGGTCCAGGACGCGCTGGTGCGCGTCTTCCGGCGGTTCCGCCGCCCCGAGGCGGCGGGTACGTCCGGCCGCACGGAGTTCCCCCTGAACGACGGCGGTAGCCACGCGGGCATCGAGGCCTACGTGCGCCGGACCATGCTCAACCTCTACGTCGACGAGAGCCGCCGGTTCGCGCTGTGGCGCAAGGCCGAGCCCAAGCTGGCGGTACCGGACCAGGTCAAGGCACCTGCGTCGGACATCACCGCCCGCGCGGACGTGACGGCAGCGCTGCGGGCCCTGAGCCCGCGCCAGCGTGCGTGCGTGGTGCTCCGCTTCTACGACGACCTGACCGTGCCCCAGATCGCGACGACCCTCGGCATCTCGCAGGGAACCATCAAGCGATACCTGGCCGACGGGATCCACGCGCTGCGTGGGGTGCTGGTAGCGGAAGGAGAGCTCACATGAGCGGGCACGACGATCTCGGGTTCGACGGCGACCTCGGCCGTGGCCGCGACGTCCTGAAGCAGACCATCGGCGCGCTGGTCGAGGGGGCCACACCCTCCGGCGTGCCCAGTACGCCGGAGGAGAACCTCGGCCTCCTGCGCCGCCGGGTGCGCACCTGGCGGATCGCCAAGGCAGGGGCGGTAGGGCTGACCGGCGTCGTCGTGGTGGGGGCGCTCGCGTTCAGCACCGCGCAGGCGTCGACCTGGACCCGGTCGGAACCGCTGCCCGGCCGGCCCACCATCGAGAGCACCGAGAGGGGCCCTGTGCCGTCGGATATCCCGACGTCGCGCATGTCGCCGAGCCCGTCGGTGACCGCGAGCCCGTCGCCGTCGCCGTCGTCATCGCCGTCCAGCACGCCCGAGGCGACGCCGTCGGGAGGCGCGGACGTCGACCCGGAGCCTGAGCCGAGCGCGTCGTCGGTGGAGACGGATCCGCCCGACGTGATCACCGCGCCGTTCGACGACGGGTACCGGCCCTGGGGCGTCGACGACGATCCCACGTGGTGCGGTATGCCGGACACGGACCTTGTGTCGACGAGCCCGTCGGTGTCGATCGAGATCACCGGGGACCTGACCTACGCGCGCGGGGAGGAAGGATCCATCCCGGTCCGGCTCGTAGGGGAGATGCCGGGCTACAACGGGCCTACAGGCGATGGTGATGACATCGGGAACGGCGCGATCCTGATCTGGTCACAGGGCGGGCGCGTGGTCGACCTGGGTGAGTACTGGCGAGAGGCCAGCTACGAGATCCCGCCGGCGCTCAACGAGACAGGGGAGTGGACCGGTGTGGCGGAGGTGCCCCCTTACAGCTCCTGTATCGAGGCGGACCGGGAGGAGGCTCCGTACGGCTACGACAACGTCCGCGCGGCCGGGACGTACCAGGTGCGGGCCGCGCAGGTGCACACGGTCGGCGACGGCGAGACGGAGCTGCTCTTCAGCGAACCGGTCACCGTGACGATTCCCTGACCCCTCCCTGGATCCCATGAGTCAGACGCCCAGGTCACCCGAGTGACCTGGGCGTCTGACACGTCAGGGGTGGTCCGGCTGGTAGCTCGCCAAGATCGCGGCGCTCCGGCGTCGGCCCCATCGGTCGAGACGTTCCCGGCCCCGGCGGGTGCGGCCCAGCACGCGGTACCGCCACGTGTTGAGCGGCAGGAGGTACGCGTGCGCCCACGGCGGACGCAGCGGCAGGCCGAGCTCGCGCATGCTGCGCACGCCGAGGAACGCCGTCAGCATGGACAGCAGCCGTTCCCGCTCGAACCCCGCCCGGAACGGCTGCCACCACGACGGCCCGCGGTACGTCCGCTCGGCCTGTGCGGCCACCACCGCCCGGGCGAGGCGCGGCCCTGCCTCGGAGATCCCGGCCTGGGCGAGCAGCACGTGGTAGTTGAGTCGGTGCCGCTGCCACTCGTCGTCGACCAGGAAGTCCGGGTGCACGCCCAGCAGGTGCCCCACCCACCGCCACAGGTGCATCAGGGCACGGCTGTCCGACGGCGGGATGCGCACCCCGAGCGTCCGGCACCCGAGGATCAGGGTGCCGTCGAACAGACCGAGCGTCGCTGCCTGGTCCGCCTGGTTGACCGGCAGGCCCCAGCGCGCGGTATCCCAGCCATCTCGCCGGTCCCGCCGCTCCGGGTCCGCGAACGTCGCGTTCACCAGTGCGTGCATCACGCGGACGTGCACGGTGGCCCGCCAGGCGGGGGCGTACGGCCGCAGCGCTCCGGGTTCGGACAGCCCGATCGCCCACTCCTGCGTCTCGTGGAGCCGGCGCAGGGCCCCGCCGGTCAGGGCGCCGGTCGCCGCGAGCAGGTCGGTGGGGCCGCCGAACCGGTACCCGCCGACGAGGGAGAGCTGGAGCAGCACGTCGGACGAGTTCTGCCCGAGCCGCCGCTGTACGGCTGCGCCCTCCTCGACGAGGTCCCAGTCGACCCAGCCGGGCACGGCGGTGACCTCGTCCAGGAGTCGGCGCAGGGGGTCCGGCGTACGCGCGCTGAGTTCGGTCCGTTGCTGAGGTGCCCGGCCGACATCGGTCCTTTGCCTCGAGATCGGTCGGTTGATGGACCGATCTCGAGGCAAGGGACCGATCTCGACATCGGAGTCCTGCAAGGGACCGAACTCAGCACCACCAGGCTGAGGGCATGGATCGGCAGCCCCTCCCGCGAGGGCCTCCCGGAGCTGCGTGTGGGTCACGCGTCCGGGAGTCCCCGCGGGGAGCCGCATCGCCGCGGCGAGCGCCGCCCCGGCGTCGTCCTGCTCGAAGAAGGCGCGGCCTATCCGGTCCAGCAGTGCCTCGTCGACGCCGCGTGCCCGGCCGAGCAGGCGCAGCGGCCGGCCGATCCGGGTGCCGCGTGCCTCGGCGGAGCGGAACCGGAGGGGGTACGTCGGCGCGGCAGGCTGCCCGGCGTCGTCCGAGGTGCTGGCCATCTCCCTATCCTGACCCGCCCGCTCCCGCAGCGACAGAAACCCGATGTCGATCTGCCCCAACCCCGTGACGGGTTGGTTCGTCGATACGGTCAGGACAGCAGGAAGGAGCCGGCAATGGGCTGGCACGAAGACCTGGAGACGCTTGCCGCACAGCGCGGCAGTGTGCTCGTCGGGTACGCGTACACGTTGTGCGGCGATGTGCGGCAGGCCGAGGACCTGGTGCAGGAGGCTCTGGTCAAGTACTGCTCCCGCCTGGTGCGGCCGGGCGGTCGGCGTGGCACTGCGGCGTCGGGCATGCAGACCGTGCCGCTGGACGGGCAGCAGGACCGGCCCCAGCGGCAGGCCGTGGAGTTCGCCGAGGCGTACGTGCGCCGCATGGTGCTGAACCTGTACCTGGACGGCTGGCGCCGCCGGAAGAGGTGGGCGGACATCGAGCCGCAGGTCGCGACCGACGACCGGGTGCGGTTTCCCGACTCGGGCATCACCGCCCGGGCTGACGTGGTGCAGGCGCTCTCGCGGCTCTCGGCCCGGCAGCGGGCGTGCGTGGTGCTGCGCTACTTCGAGGACATGACCATCAACCAGGTGGCGGAGACGCTGGGGAACGCCCCGGGCACCGTCAAGCGCCACCTCCATGACGCGCTGCACGTCCTGCGGGACGTGCTGGAACCGGCTGGATCGGCCGCTGGATCGGCCACGGCAGAAGGAGCATTGCGATGAACCAGCACGACGACGGCCGGGGCCAGGACCACGGCTGGGAGGACCCGGCGGAGGCCGATCTCCTGAAGCAGACCTTCGGTGCGATGGCAGGCGGGGTGGATCCTGAGTCGCCCACAGGCCCTGCGGCCACCATGACGGCGATGAGCAGGCGGGTGCGGCGCCGTCGGACGGCGAAGCTGGGCGGGCTCGGCGGCGGCACGCTCGCCCTGGCGGGCGCGCTGGTGCTCGGGGCGGGGCAGCTCGCGCCTCCGGAGCAGGCCGAGGTGCTGCTGCCGGGGGGGTCCGCGCCCTCGCAGTCGGCTGAGGCCTCGCCGTCGCCCAGGCCGGACCTCCAGATCCGGGACGGCTACCAGCCCGAGTGGCTCGCCGGGACCGACCTGACGTGCGGCATGCCGGTGGCCGATCTGGAGTCCACGGCGCAGGGCTGGTCGGTCGCGCCGGCCGGCGACATCTACGAGCGGCCGGGAGACCTCAGCAGCGGCGAGCCCGTGACGCAGCGCGGCATGGCGGCGACCGTCAAGGAGGGGGATGGGACGCTCCAGGGGGCCCCCGTACTGGTGTGGAGCCAGGACGGCGTGGTGGTGGACGTGGGAACCGAGGTCTTCGTGGCGTCGGAGCTGCGCGCTCCGCTGCTCGGTTCCGGGGCGGATGTCATCGAGGCCCTGGGCGGTGCGGTCTCGACCTGCATGCCCAGCGGGACCGGTGACAGCACGGTCTTCGAGACACCGCTGCCCGAGGGGGACTACGACGTCCGGGTGGTCGCGCTTCCGACCGACCAATCGGGCGGCCTGGCGGTGGCGGTGAGCGACCCGGTGCAGGTCCGGATCGACGCCGACGGCGCCCACAGCCCGACCAACGAGCGTGGCGGTGAGTCGGTGATCGAGTTTCCGGAGCCGGTCGACGGCCAGGTCGCGCGGTTCGACCTGGACCGCACCACCGACTGGGTCACCGCGGAGCTGACCCGGCCCCGCTACTCGTCCGGCACGCCGATGCGGGTCGTGGGCCAGTGCGACGGACCGGACCCGGAGGTCCTGCTGCCGATCGAGGTGGTGCTGTGGCCCACCGGCGACGTGCTCGCGTCCACCCAGATCTCCTGTGACGGGGACGAGGCCGGGGACGAGATCGAGATTCCGGCGGACGCGGGGGCGACCCTCGACATCCGGCTACCCAGCATTCCCGACGGCGTAGGCCGAGCCTGGGTCTCCCTGGAACCGGCGACGCCAGAGAGCTGACCCACCGACGTGTCAGACGCTCAGGTCACCCGGGTGACCTGAGCGTCTGACACGTCTGGGTCGTGCGGGCAGGGCGACATAATGGCCCGGTGACTGCCCAGACATCTCCCGCCCGGTCCGTCGACCCCAGCCAGCCCTCAGTGGTCCCGGACGCAGCCCGCGCCCACGCCGAAGACCTCGGCACCTTCGTGGCCGCGTCGCCGTCGTCCTACCACGCGGCACAGGAGGTGGCCCGGCGCGCGGAGGCGGCGGGCTTCACCCGCCTGGCGGAGGACGCCGCCTGGGGAGTGACCCACGGCGGACGCTATGTAGTGGTCCGTGACGGCTCGGTCATCGCTTTCACCGTGCCCGACGGCGCCGGCCCCACCACCGGGTTCACCATCGTGGGCGCCCACACCGACTCCACGGGCTTCAAGCTCAAGCCCAAGCCGACGACGCACGGCGCCGGCGGCTGGTGGCAGGTAGGCGTCGAGGTGTACGGCGGGCCGCTGCTCAACTCCTGGCTCGACCGGGAGCTCGAGCTGGCCGGGCGGATCGTCACCCATGACGGCACCGAGCACCTCGTACGCACCGGCCCGATGCTGCGCATCCCGCAGCTCGCCATCCACCTGGACCGCGGCGTCAACGACAACGGCCTCACGCTCGACAAGCAGCGCCACACGCAGCCCGTCTGGGGCCTGGGGGACGCGGAGAGCGCGGACGTCCTCGCGGCGCTCGCGGCGGACGCCGGCGTCGACCCGGCGGACATCGGCGGCTACGACGTGGTGCTGGCCGACACCCAGCCGGCCCGCGCCTTCGGTGCGGGCCAGGCCCTGTTCGCGTCGGCGCGGCTGGACAACCTGCTCTCCACCCACGCGGGGCTGACGGCGCTGCTCCAGGCGACCGGCGGGGCCGGTTCGATCCAGGTGTTCGCGGCCTTCGACCACGAGGAGATAGGTAGCGAGTCCCGCTCCGGCGCCGCAGGCCCGTTCCTCGAGGACGTGCTGGACCGCGTCTCGGCAGCCCTGGGCGCCACGGCGGAGGACCGGGCACGGGCGTTCGCGGCGTCGCTGCACGTGTCGTCCGACGTAGGGCACGCGGTGCACCCGAACTACGCCGAGCGGCACGACCCGGCCAACCGTCCGGTGGCGGGCGGCGGCCCGATCCTCAAGATCAACGCGAACCAGCGCTACGCCACCGACGCGCACGGCGCGGCGGCGTGGAGCACGGCCTGCGCGACGGCGGGGGTGCCCACCCAGGAGTTCGTCTCCAACAATGTGCTGCCGTGCGGGTCGACCATCGGACCGATCTCCGCGACGCGTCTGGGCATCCGCACTGTGGACATCGGAGTAGCAATTTTATCGATGCACTCGGCGCGCGAGCTCACCGCCGTCGTCGATCCGTGGTACCTGACCCGTGCCATGGAGGCTGTTTTCGCACGCTGAAACGTCGAATCCTCCCGGAACGGGCCGCTAGGGCGGTTAATCGGAGTGACCTGGGCTTATGCATGTTTCGTTGGTTCTGTCCCGGTCTACAATTTACATAATTCGGGCACGAGTTGGACGTTTGTCCAAAAAAGATCCCGGCTGACCTGCGAAAACGTACGCTCTCAGTTGGCCGTTGGTGTGGAAGAAAATACCTAGTACCGTCCGGATGCAGTGACCTCAGGGGGGTGATACCACTGTGGTCATCCGAGCCGTAACCTCGGCAAAAGAGAAATGCCGGACCCCAGGAGCCCCCGTTGCCTCGTGCCACCGTTCGCACTTGTGCCCGATGTGGTTGTGTACTCAGCCGCTACAACTCCGAAGCTCGCTGCGCCGCGTGCAGGCGCACCGAGTCAGTGCCCGTGGTCTCACTGCCCAGCGTGCCGACGCGGGTCTGGCAGGACGAAGCCGTCCGGTCAGCGCTCGCAGACTGGGACTTCGGGCAGGTCAGCCGCATGGTGCGGCAGCTGGTCCCGCTGCGTCAGGAGGACGTGGCGGCCCTGACCGGGTTGAGCCAGTCCTATCTGTCGATGCTCGAGTGCGGTGACCGCCGCCTCACCGACGTCTCCCGCGTCGTCCAGTTCCTGACTGGCCTGGGCACGCCGCCGGACCTGGTCCGGCTCCCCCTCCCGGGGATCAGCCCGCTGCCCGACGCCGCCGCTACCGCACGGACCGCCGCGTCCGGCCAGGCCGCTGCGGCGCCGGAGCCGGTGACGCCCACGGCTCCCGACCCGGTGCTGCCGTGGACGGCGGACCGCATGCTCACCGCGCTCCGCCTGGCGCACGTCGCCGACAACACGGCGGACTGGCTGCCCACGGACGCCAACGGCCCCGTATCGGCCACGGCGATGAGCGACGCGGCCGGGACCGACTCGCCGCGTCCGGCGTCCGGCATCGCGCTGAACTCGATGATCCAGAGCTGGGACGCCGAGCAGGCCGAGCCGCTGCGCCGTGCGACCACGGGCACCCGCGTCTCGCTCGAGCTCTGCGGCCACCTGCAGGGCACGCTCGACGAGCTGCGCGTCATGGACAAGGGCTCGGGCAGCGGGGCGGTGGCCGACCTGGCCCGCGCCCACCTCGCCCTGGTGGTCCGCGTCCTGGAGCGCAGCACGTACGACGAGATCACGGGCCGCAAGCTCGCCGCCGTCGCCGCGGACACCGCCACGCAGGCGGGCTGGTTCGCGTTCGACGCCGGCCGCACGGACACGGCGCGCGCCTACATGCTGGCCGGTCTGCGAGCCGCGCACGCCGCTGCCGACGACCGGCTCGGCGCGGGGGCGCTGTCCTACCTCGCGATCCACGGCTACTCCAGCGGCGACCCGCGCGACGCGGTCCGCGCCGCGGAGGCCGGCCGACGTCGGATCGCCCGCCTCGACGCACCCCACCTGGCGGCGACGCTGCTCACGCGCCAGGCCCGCGGCCACGCCGCGGCCGGCGAGGGCGAGGCGGCGCGCCGTGCCCTCGGCGAGGCCTCGGAGCTGTGCGCCCGCGGGCGCGGCGAGGACGACCCGCACTGGCTGTACTGGATGAACGAGGGCGAGATCCACGGGCAGTCCGGCTCGGCGCACCTGGCCCTCGGCAACACGGCGCGCGCCGTCGAGAGCTTCGGGCACGCGATCCAGGCCGAGCGCGCGGGGGAGCGCCGCACGCACGGGCTGTTCCTGAGCCGGGCGGCTCAGGCGCACGCCAGGGCGGGCGACCTCGACGCCGCGTGCGCCACGGGCGAGGAGGCGGTGAGCATCGCGGAGACCGTGCAGTCCGCGCGGCTGCGGGAGCACCTGCGTGACCTGTCGGCGGACCTCCGTCGCGGCGGCTCGTCGCGCCGGTCCGGGGTGGGCGCCCGGGTGCTGACCGAGCGGATCGCGGCACTCACGTCGTGACCGCACCGGTCACCTCCGGCGGTGAGGCCAGGGCCCTGGTGCTCTGGGACATCGACCGGACGCTGGTCTACGTCGGGGAGGTGGACCGGACCGCATACCGGGAGGCGTTCGCCGAGGTCGTGGGTCGACCCGCCGAACGCCTCCCGGCGAAGGGCACCGGCGTGACGATGCCGCTGGCGATCCGCGGGCTCCTGGAGGACAACGGGGTCAGCGCAGATGAGGCGGAGGCCCTGCTGCCGCGGATGCTCGAGGCGGTGCCGCTGCGCTTCGCGGCGCACACCGAGGACGTGCGGAACCTCGGTTCCGTCCTGCCCGGGGCCATGCAGGCGCTCAAGGCTGTCGCGGCAGAGCCCGACCTGGTGACCACGGTCCTGACGGGCAATCTGGAGGCGAACGCGCTCATCAAGCTGCGGGTCTTCGGCATGGACCGGTACGTGGACGCCGCGGTGGGTGGTTTCTCGTCCGACGACGCGCACCGGCCGGCCCTCGTGGCGGTCGCGCAGGGCCGCGCGGGGGAGCGGTACGGCACCGTGTTCGACCTCGGCAACACGGTGATCGTCGGGGACTCGCTGGAGGACGTCCGCACGGGGCTCGAGGGCGGCGCGCGCGTGATCGCCGTGGCATCCGGCACGACGTCAGCCGACCGGCTCGTGGAGGCGGGCGCCGACGTCGTGCTGCCGGACCTCACGGACGCCGCGCGGCTGCTCCAGGAGATCCGCGAGCTCACCACGGCTGCGGGGCTCCGCTAGGCGACCCCATAGACATAGTGACTGGCGTCACATGTGGGTAGACTCTGGCTTCTTCCCGCCATCGACGTCGCTGGCGGGACGCATTAGGCCTTGTACGGGTCAACCCCGTGCAGGGCAACACACTTTCTGGGGACTTCCCAGAGCTCGTCGAGGAGGACGAATGGGGCTCGAAGACGGCATTGTTTTCGGCGCGGGGAGCTACACCACGGTGGCGGTGATCGCCCTCATCGCGGTACTCGCACTCGTGTGCGCGTTCGTGCTGCGCCGCCAGGTGCTCGCCGCACCTGATGGAACCGCGAAGATGCAGGACATCGGCCAGGCCGTGCAGGAGGGCGCATCCGCCTACCTGAAGCGGCAGTTCCGCACCCTCGTGCTGTTCGCGGTGGTCGTGTTCGGACTGCTCTTCCTGCTGCCCGGGGACAGCGGCATCCGGATCGGGCGCTCCGTCGCGTTCGTGTTCGGCGCCGGGTTCTCCGCCGCGATCGGCTATCTGGGCATGTGGCTCGCGGTGCGGGCGAACGTCCGCGTCGCCGCGGCCGCCACCCGTCCGGGCGGCCGGGCCGAGGGCGCCCGCATCGCCTTCCGCACCGGCGGCGTCGTCGGCATGTCCGTGGTGGGCCTCGGCCTGCTCGGCGCCGCGCTCGTCGTGCTCGTCTACGACGTGGACGCGCCGGCCGTGCTCGAGGGCTTCGGCTTCGGTGCCGCGCTGCTCGCCATGTTCATGCGCGTGGGCGGCGGCATCTTCACCAAGGCGGCCGACGTCGGCGCCGACCTGGTCGGCAAGGTCGAGCAGGGCATCCCGGAGGACGACCCCCGCAACGCCGCCACCATCGCGGACAACGTGGGTGACAACGTCGGTGACTGTGCCGGTATGGCGGCCGACCTCTTCGAGTCCTATGCGGTGACCCTCGTGGCCGCCCTCATCCTGGGCAAGGCGGCCATGGGTGAGCAGGGTCTCGTGTTCCCCCTGATCGTCACTGCGATCGGCGCGTTCGTCGCGCTGCTCGGTGTCTTCATCACCCGGGTCCGCGGGAGCGAGAGCGGCCTCGCCGCGATCAACCGCGGGTTCTACATCTCCGCGATCGTCGGCGCCGTGCTGGCCGGGATCGCCGCCTTCGCCTACCTGCCGGCGTCGTTCGGCCAGATGACCGGTACCGCGGACCTCTCCGACGTGACCGCCGACCCGCGCGTCGTGTCCGCGCTCGCCGTGCTCATCGGCGTCGTCCTCGCCGGTGTCATCCTCTGGGTGACCGGCTACTTCACCGGTACCGACAAGAAGCCGACGCTGCACGTGGCAGCGACCTCCCGGACGGGCGCGGCGACCGTCGTCCTCTCCGGTATCGGCGTGGGCTTCGAGTCCGCCGTCTACACGGCGGGCATCATCGCCGCCGCGATCTGCGGCGTGTTCCTGCTGGCCGGCGGCTCGGTGCCGCTCGCGCTGTTCCTGGTGGCGCTGGCGGGCTGCGGCCTGCTCACCACCGTCGGCGTCATCGTCGCCATGGACACGTTCGGCCCGGTCAGCGACAACGCGCAGGGCATCGCCGAGATGTCGGGTGACGTCGACGAGGAGGGCGCGCAGATCCTCACCGACCTGGACGCCGTCGGCAACACCACCAAGGCGATCACCAAGGGCATCGCGATCGCCACGGCGGTGCTCGCCGCCACCGCGCTGTTCGGCTCCTACGCGGACGCCGTGTCCCACGCGCTCGCGCAGGTCGGGAACGTCGGCACCGGACTGGTGACCTCGATGCTCAACTACGACATCATCTCGCCGGTCACCCTCGTGGGCGTGATCCTCGGCGGGGCCACCGTGTTCCTGTTCTCGGGGCTCGCGGTCGACGCCGTCACGCGCGCCGCCGGCGCCATCGTGTTCGAGGTGCGCCGCCAGTTCCGCGAGCACCCGGGCATCATGACGTACGAGGAGCGCCCCGACTACGCCAAGGTCGTCGACATCTGCACCCGGGACTCGCTGCGCGAGCTCATCACGCCGGGTCTGCTCGCGGCGTTCGCGCCCATCGCCGTCGGCTTCGGCCTCGGTGTCGGCCCGCTGGCCGGCTTCCTCGCCGGTGCGATCGGCACGGGCGTCCTCATGGCGATCTTCCTGGCCAACTCGGGCGGCGCCTGGGACAACGCGAAGAAGATCGTCGAGGACGGCAAGTACGGCGGCAAGGGCTCCGACGCCCACGCAGCGACGGTCATCGGCGACACCGTCGGCGACCCGTTCAAGGACACCGCCGGCCCGGCCATCAACCCGCTGATCAAGGTGATGAACCTGGTCGCGCTGCTGATCGCCCCGGCGGTCGTGGCGATGAGCGTCCCCGCGGACGCCAACCACACGCTCCGGATCGGCATCGCCCTCGTGGCTGCGGCGGTGGCGTTCGGTGCGGTCATCTGGTCCCGCATGCGGGCCAGCCGGGTGGACGCCGAGCAGCAGGCGGAGCAGGACCGCGCCGAAGAGGAAGCAGTCGTCTGACGCCGAAGTAGAACCATGGCGAAGTAGAGCGCCTGTCCGAGTCTCCTCCCGGTGAAGCCGGGAGACTCGGACAGGCGCTCTACTTCGCGAACCTCGCTACTGGCCTACCCGGCCGTCCACGCACTCGCGCAGCAGGTCGGCGTGGCCCACGTGGCGGGCGTACTCCTCGATCATGTGGACCAGCACGTCGCGGACCGGTATCACGTCGTCGCCGCGCAGCACCGTGCGCCCCAGCTCGTCCTCGGGCAGCGCCGCCAGCCAGGCATCGGCCGCCTGCACCTCACGCCGCCAGGTGGCCCAGGCGTCCTCAACCATCGCTGGGTCCGCCACGACGTCGTCGAAGTCCGCGTCCGGGTTCTCCGGCGACTTGCCGAACAGCTTCGGCAGGTCCGGCTGGTCCTGCAGGATCCGCTGGAACCAGCTCTGCTCGACGTGCGCCAGGTGTCGCACGAGTCCGAGCAGCGACAGGGTCGACGGCGGTACGGAGCGCCGCGCGAGCTGTTCAGCGGAGAGCCCCTCGCACTTCATCTCCAGCGTGATCCGGTAGTGCTTGAGATAGTTCCAGAGGGTTTCCTTCTCGCCGACCGGATTCGCCAGCGCTTCGCGCGGGTCGTCGTCCGGGTCTGTCCACATGTCGGGGTAGACAGTTGCGGAGGTCCATCGCTCGGTGCTCATCGCCACAGTGCACCGCCGGGCGACCGCCAGGTCAACGGCATTCTGGGCGGTGTTCCCCGTAGGGCCAGGGGAACCAGGTGGTAGACACTATGTTTTGTTCCGGTTTGCCCGGGCGGTGGGCC
The DNA here is from genome assembly GCF_042654905.1 of Promicromonospora alba. Classification (NCBI taxonomy): domain Bacteria; kingdom Bacillati; phylum Actinomycetota; class Actinomycetes; order Micrococcales; family Promicromonosporaceae; genus Promicromonospora; species Promicromonospora alba. The sequence continues at coordinate 528,318 of NZ_JBHSFI010000004.1, read as the reverse complement.
AGACTTGGCCGACTTGCCGCTGGGGAGGCACCTCTTGTTCGTTCGTACTCGTTCGCTCGGCGTCCTGACGGGCGTCGCACTGACCGGCGTCGCACTGGTGGTCGGCTCGCTGACCGCACCCGCCGCCGCGCGGTCTTCCGGCGCGCTCGTGGAGGGGCGCGCGACCACAGGGGTGGCGACGGCGGGGCTCGGCCGGGGCATCGAGGCCGACGTCCTGGCCGGTCCGACGGCGGACGGCGAGGACCGTCCGGCCGATCCGCCGGCGCCGCTGCCGGCGCGGGGCGGCGACCCGCTGCGCATGCCGGCGTCCTACCCGTACCAGCCGGAGCTGCGTGTCTTCCCGGCAGACGCAGCGGACGCCACCGAGCTGAACGGCACCGTCAGCCATGCGGACCTCGCGCCCCACCTGACCAGGTTGATGGAGCGGAGCGACCGGGTCTCCACCCAGGTGGTGGGCACGTCGACGGAGGGGCGCGACCTCTACCTCGTCACCGTGACGGCGCCCGAGCGCCGGTCGGAGACGGCCCGGCAGACCGCGTGGCGCGAGGAGATCAGGGAGCGGCCGGACGAGGCCCTGCGGGACCGCGAGCTGCGGGCGGACTACAAGACGCCGATCTGGATCACCGCGAACATCCACGGCGACGAGTGGGAGGGCACCGACGCCGCGCTGCGGGTCGTCGAACGCCTCGCCACGGCGGACGACACCGCCACGCGGAGCATGCTGGAGCACCACCGGCTCGTGTTCAGCCTCACGCTCAATCCCGACGGTCGTACGCACGCGACGCGCTCGACGTCCCTCGGCCTCGACGCCAACCGGGACATGGTCACGCTCGCCACGCCGGAGGCGCGCTCGTACGTGCGCACCGCGCAGGCGGTGCAGCCGCTGTTCGCCGGGGACTTCCACGGCTACACCGACGTGCTCCAGGTCGAGCCGGCCGGCCCGCCGCACGGCGAGAACTACGAGTACGACCTCTTCCTCCCGCACGCCTACGCGATAGCCCGCCAGGTGGAGGACGACGTCGTCGCGGCCGAGATCGAGGGCAACACGTACTACGACCGGGACACGGGCGAGGTCGTGGCCGGGAACACGGGGTCCATCAAGATCCCGTACCGGGACACGCCGTCGGGCTGGGACGACTACCCGCCGGTCTTCACCGCGCAGTACGCGCTCTTCCACGGCGCCGTGTCCAGCACGGTCGAGCTGCCGCGCAAGCCGGCGGGCACCACCGCGCGGGCGGACGCGGCGGTGAACACCGAGGTGGCGGCCACCGTGATGCGATCGATGATCGACTACGTCCACTCCAGCTCGGACTCGATGCTCGCCGACCAGGCAGAGATGTTCCGCCGCGGGCTGGCCGGGGCGCCCAAGGTCGCGCTGACCGCCGAGAACATCGCCGCGGTGCCCGGACCGGACGAGTGGAAATGGCTCTGGGACGAGGCCGACGACCAGGGCGCGGTACGTCTCCCGCGCGCGTACGTGATCCCGGTCGGCTCCGGCCAGCGGTCGGCGTCGGACGCCGAGGACCTGGTGGACGCGCTGCTGTTCCACGGCGTCGAGGTGGAGCGGCTGGCCGCATCGACGCGCGTCGCGGGTACCACCTATCCGGCCGGCTCCTACGTGGTGGACCTGCACCAGCCCCTGCGCGGGCTGGCGAACACGCTGCTCGCGCTCGGCTCGGACATCTCCGGCGACGTCCCGGCCATGTACGACGTCTCCGCGTGGTCGCCGGCCTACCTCTGGGGCGCGACGGTGGACCGCGTGGGCGCCACCACCGACGGCCCCGTCGGACGGACCGCACCGGTCCGCCGTGGCGCTCCGCGCGGGACCGTCCCGGACGGCGCCCGGTACGTCGCCTTCGACGTGGCGGGAGTCGAGGACCACCGCGCCCTGAACGACCTCCTGGGGCAGGGCGTGACCGTGCGGCTGACGGCGGACGGGCGAGCCGCCGTCGGACCGCGTGGGCTGCGCGCGGCGCGCGACGTCGCGGACCGATACGGCATCTCCTTCATGACCGTCTCGCGGGCCGAGTATGCCGCGGGCGAGCGCGGCGAGGACCTGACCGTCGCGTACGCGGGCAACCAGGACGACCGGCTGTCGCTCCTGGCGCTCGGGTTCGACGACCTGGTGCCGGTCTCGGCGGCCGGTATCGAGGCGGGCGCGGCCGACGGCACCCCCACCGGGCTCGAGGACGCCGACGTGCTGTGGGTCGGCTCGTCCCTGGACCTGCCGGCGGGTTCGGCAGGTCACGCACGTGTCCTCTCCTGGCTGCGGGACGACGGCGCCATCGTCGGGCGCGGGGCGGGCGCGTTCGCGGCCGCGGAGTCGTACGGGCTGGTCAGCGGCACTGTGCTGACCGGCGACCCGGCGAGCAACGGCATCATCGCCACCAGCACCCCCGGCGAGGTGCTGGACGACCACGCGCAGGACCACGGCTTCGTCTACCCCGCCGTCTGGTTCACCGACCTGGGCGTGGGGACGTCCGCGGAGCTGACCTACGGCAGCCTCCGGGCCGGGTACTGGCCCCTGAGCAGGGAACCGGACGGGCGGGGCTCCGCCACCGGGCAGGCTGCCGCGGTATCCGGCACAGTGGGACGTGCGCGGGCGTTCGTGTTCGGCACCTCGGTCTTCTTCCGTACGCATCCCCGGGGCGGCCTGAGCCAGGCGGCGACGGCCATCCACTGGGCAGCACGGTGACCACTGCGCAGCGACCCCCGTGAGGTCGGGTGCTGCGCCGTCCAGCATTACCGGAGGTATGGGGAAAACCGGGTGCTACCGCTATCGTCTGCGGTGTTGTGCTCCCGAACGCTCCGCGGTCCGCGGGTGCTGACGAGAGCCCCGACGCAGGAGCCCCCTTCGTGGGAGACCCGGAGCAGGAGAAGGTCCCGTGAGTGCCGATATCGACCCGACCGAGGCCATCCCTCAGGTCACGGCCGAGATGATCGCCAAGGCGGCAGTCCAGCCGACTGCTGCGCCGACCGCCGAACCGACTGCCGAGCCGGCAGCTGGGCCCAGGCCCGGTTCCGCCGCCGAGCCGCGCCGGGGGTCGTCCCCGGCCCAGCTGTCGGCGACGCGCCCGGACGGCTCGCTCGCGCGGTCCGCGTCCACGACGTCCGACGGGCGCCGGACGCAGGCCGCCCGCGCGACGTCCGGCGAGCCGACGGCGCAGAAGGCGCAGCCGATCGCCGAGCAGCCGGCTGCCCCGGACGCCGCGCTCGGCGACCGGAAGGGCTCGTCCGCGTTCGCCTCCTCGGAGCCGTACGGCGAGCGGCACGCCTCGGCGGGCCACATCGCGGCAGCGCACCTCTCCTCGCTCGTGCAGATCCCCACCGTCTCGTCGTGGGACCCGCAGTCCGCCGACCACGAGTCGTTCGCCAGGCACCGGGCGGCGCTGGCGGCGTTCTATCCCCGCGTGCACGCCCTGCAGAGCGAGCCGGCGGGCGACCACGGCCTGCTCTACCGGTGGCCGGGCCGCGGGCGGCAGGACGTGCTGCACCCGTTCCCCGTGGTCCTCATGGCCCATCAGGACGTCGCGCCGGTCCAGGCCGCGGACTGGGCGACCAACCCCTTCTCCGGAGAGATCCGGGACGGGCTGGTGCACGGCCGCGGCACGCTCGACGACAAGGGCGGGCTCGTGGCGCTGCTCGACGCCGTCGAGACGCTGCTCGGCGACGGCTTCGTGCCCGAGCGGGACATCTGGCTGTTCTTCGGCGCGGACCAGAAGACGGCGGGCGAGTCCGCGCAGATCGCCGTCCGGCGCCTGTACGAGCTCGGTGTGCGCCCCTGGCTCGTGATCGACGAGGGCGGCGGCGTCGTGACGGACGCCTTCCCAGGGCTGAGCCGGCAGGCGGCGATGGTGGGTGTCGCGGAGAAGGGCTTCGTCGGCGTCAACCTGTACACCTCCGACGTCGGCGGGCACGCCGCGGTGCCCGGCAAGCAGTCGGCCACGGTGCGTCTCGCCCGCGCGGTCACGCGGGTCACCCGGCGTCGTTTCGCGGCGAAGGTCAACGCGCCGACGGCGGCGATGCTGGAACGCGTCGCACCCGGCGTGAGCGGCGGGAAGGGGCTGGGCCTCAAGCTGGCGACGAGGCTGGCCTCCGGGCCCCTGCGCAAGGTCGCCGCCTGGCTGCTCGCCGGAGGCGGTCCGGAGGCCGCGGCCCTGGTCCGCACGACCGTCGCGGTCACCGAGCTGCAGGGCAGCGCGGGGGCGAACGTGGCGGCGTCGTCCGCTCGTGCTCGCCTGGACGTGCGTGTGGCGCTCGGCGAGACGGTGGACCGGACGGTCGCGCGGCTGCGCCGGATCATCGGGGACAAGAAGGTAGTGCTCGAGGTGGTGCAGAGCAGCGAGCCCAGCGAGGTCTCGCCGACGGACAGCCAGCAGTTCGCACTGCTCAGCGAGGCGATCGGCGCGTCGTATCCCGACGCGGTGGTGGTGCCCTACGTGCTGCTCGCGGCCTCCGACTCGCGCACCTTCACCCCCATCAGCGACCACGTCTATCGGTTCAGCCCGTTCGTTCTGTCGCGCGCTCAGCGGCAGTCGATTCACGGCGTGGGCGAGCACCTGAGCGTTGATTCCCTGGGTCGTGGCGTGCATTTCTATCGTGAGGTACTGCGCAAAATACCCGGCTGACCAGCACATTCAACAAATCGCCGAAACTGGACTAAGTTCTCCCTTTACACAGAAGAGGGAGACGTTCATGAGCAGCCCCGCCCTGCCGCCCGCGGTCCCGGGCGGGTCGCGTTCGCCGGTGCACGTCAACGTCCACACGTACCCCGCGCAGCTGCAGTATCCGCCGCGGACGTATCTCGTGTTCGCCGTCCTGGTGACAATCTTCTGCTTCCCCCCGACGGGTTTGGTCGCACTGGTGAGCGCGCTGCGCGTGAATGCCCTGTGGAAGGCCCAGGAGCACGACAAGTCCAGGAAAGCGTCGCGGCGCGCGCGCAACTGGGGACTCCTGTCGCTCGCGATCGGAATCGTCGCGGTCATCGTCGTGGTGTTCTGGTCGAGCATCAACTACCTGAACCTCTAGCAACTTCACCCCCAGTTCGCCACGTATCACACGATTGCCCCTCCTGCGCCGGTGGGACGAGCGGGTAAAGTGCGCGGCTATGAGTGCGACACGGCGCAAGGGTTCGCGGGGTGGTCGTGCTGCGTCTCGTGCTGGTGGTCCCCCCGCATCGAATGCGCTCACGTGGGCGGAGAGCCTCGCGGCCGGAGAGGCCGCGCCCGGGGCCAGCGCCCTCGAGTGGGCCGAGAGCCTCGCGGAGAGCGAGCCCGCACCGAGCCCCTGGGGCAGCGCCGCGGGCGCCGGCACCCCGGTGGATCCGGCCCCTGCCGACGAGACGGCAGGCTCCCCCTGGGGGCACGTGTCCGCGCCCGTCATCGCGGACGGCGAGAGCGACGGCGACGCCAACCCCTGGGGTTCCGTAGCGGCCGCAGAGCCCGCCGTGACGCGCGGTCGTGGCAAGAACGCCGGTGGCAAGAGCGGCAAGGCCGTCAAGTCGCGGTCGAAGGGCAAGGGCGCGAAGTCCGGCACGAAGGGTGCGCCGAAGACCGAGTCCGCGCCCACCCCGGCCGGCGGCTTCCCGCTGAGTCCTGTCCAGTTGAACCAGGGCCTGTCGAACCAGGGTCCGGCGGCCGAGGACGACGACTACCAGGTCGAGGCACTGCCCGACGAGGCCGGTTCCGTGCACCGTCCCGACCTGCCCGAGCCCGACGACGCCCTGCCTGCCGGGCCGAGCGAGCCGGAGTCGCGCAAGGCCGAGTCCCGTAAGGGCGAGTCGCGGAAGGCCGAGTCGCGGAAGGCCGAGTCGCGCAAGGCCGGCAAGCAGCGCCCCAAGGGCCGCCTGTCGGCCCCCGACACCGCACAGCAGAAGCGGATCAAGCGAACCCTGCGCCGGGGTCTGCCCAAGCTGCTGGACAAGACGCTCGTGCTGGTGCTCGCCGGTGTGACCGCCGCCGCACTGGGCCTCGGCACCGGCTGGGGGATGACCCAGTTCCAGGGCGACGGCAAGGTTCTCTCCACCGCGGACGCCGCATCATGTGCCCAGACGCAGATGGCATGGACGCAGGCCGCCAACGCGCAGTCGGCGATGGTCGAGGACCAGCCCGACACCCTGCGCAAGGGATTCATCAACGCCCGCAACGCGCTGCAGGGCGTGACCCCGCCCGAGGCGATCGCGGGGGACTGGGCGATCGCCTTCACGTACTACTCGACGGTCGCCAACAACATCGAGAAGGTGAAGGCGACCGACGGTCCCGCGGTGAGCGATGCGGTGGGCGGCGCGCAGCAGGAGCTCGACACCGAGGCGATGGTCGAGGCGTCCCAGCGCGTGCAGGAGTTCGTGGCCTCCAACTGCCGCGGGTAGGCCCCCGCGTGGTGATGGGCGGGCGTCTGCGGGCAGGATAGGTCCGTGCTGCCTCCCGTGACCGACCGTGCCCTCGTCGACTCCCTCCATGACGACCTGGTCGCCTCCGACTACGACGTCGACGGTGTCGAGCGACTGCTGGGTCCCGTCGCCGCGGCGGCGCTGCACCGCGAGCAGTCCCTGCCGGCCCGCCGGGCTCTGGCCGCCGCGCTGGGTGCCACGCCGTCGTCGCGGCCCAGCCCGGTCGCTACCCTCGCGGGCCTGTTCCTCCTGGGCGGGGTGGTGCCGCGCGCGGCGCTCGACCGGGCGCTGCCCAGGACGGGGACCGCGGGTGCGGAGCGCCTCGGCCTGGTCGCCACTCAGGGCACGGGGGCCGACGACGACGTGTGCGCCGTCGTGGACCTGCGCCCCTACTCCTCGGTCGACGCCGTCGGCGACGCGAGCTGGTGGCTCGCCTCGGACCTCGGCGAGCTTGTCACCGGCGGACGCCTGGCCACGGACCACGTGCTGGGCGCCGGCGGCGCCTCCCTCACGCTCGCGCAGGTGACGGTCCGCAGCTCGACGGGCAGGGTGCTCGACCTGGGCACCGGCTGCGGCATCCAGGCCCTGCATGCGGCGCGGCACGCGCAGCACGTGGTGGCGACGGACATCTCGCGGCGGGCGCTGGCCTTCGCGGCGTTCAACGCCGCGCTGAACACCCGCGCCGGGACGGAGCTGGAGCTGCGGCACGGCTCGATGCTGGAGCCGGTGGCGGGGGAGCTGTTCGACCTCGTCGTCTCCAACCCGCCGTTCGTGATCACCCCGCACGCCGGGGCGGCGGGCCGGGCGGTCGCCGACGCGCTCGGCGACTACGAGTACCGCGACGGCGGCAGGGCGGGCGACGACCTGGTGCGGGACCTGATCCTCGGGGTGGGCGACGTGCTCGCGCCGGGTGGTACCGCGCAGCTCCTCGGCAACTGGGAGCACCGCCGGGGCGAGCCGTGGACCGAGCGGGTCGGCGCGTGGCTCGACGAGGCGGGCCTGGACGGCTGGATCATCCAGCGCGAGGTCCTCGACCCCGCCGAGTACGCCGAGACGTGGATCCGGGACGGCGGCACCACTGCCGACCGCGAGCCGGACGCCTGGGCGGCTGCCTACGGCGCATGGCTCGACGACTTCGAGTCCCGGGACGTCGAGGCGGTCGGCTTCGGGCTGGTGACCCTTCGCCGGCCGCTGTCCGGGCCGGTCACGCTGCGGCGCCTGGAGGAGCACACGGGTTCGGTCCGGCAGCCGCTCGGCGCGCACATCGCCCGCAGCCTCGCGGGCCACGACTGGCTCGCGGCGCGGGACGACGCGGCACTCGCGGCGTCGCGCCTGGTCACGGCCGCCGACATCACCGAGGAGCGCTACCTGACCCCCGGCGCCGCCGACCCGAACATAGTCATCCTGCGGCAGGGCGACGGCCTGGGGCGTGGCGTGCAGGCGTCGAGCCCGCTCGCCGCGCTGGTGGGCGCGTGCGACGGCGAGCTGTCGGTGGGGCAGATCGTCGGTGCGCTCGCGTCGCTGTTCGACGTCCCCGCCGACGACCTTGCCGCAGAGCTTCTCCCGGCTGTCCGCCGTCTGGTCCGTGACGGTTTCCTTGCAGAATGACGCAAGAACACCATCACCCGCTCTGCCCTAGGTGCTCCATCCGTTTCGCGGACGTAACTTTCGGTCGCGCGCACCGATAAATCTTGTTCAGAACAGAGACATCTGGTGCTATGACAGATATTTTCCACCGTGTGGAACTCGACATGCGGCACTTGAGGATGGTCGTCGCTGTTGCCGAGTCGGGCAGCGTCACAAAGGCGGCCGCTGCTCTCGGCATCGCGCAGCCGGCGTTGACTGCGCAGCTCAACCGCATCGACCGGTCGCTGGGCGGGAACGTGTTCGTCCGCGACCGCTTCGGTGCGCGCCCGACCGAGCTCGGTGAGCTGATACTGCGGCACGCTCGCGTGCTGCTCCCGGCGATGTCGGCCCTCGCCGACGATGCCGAGCGCCTCGTCAACGGCGACGTGGCAAAGGGGGAGACGGTCCGGGTAGGCATCACCGGCACCGCGCTGGGCGGCCTCTTCGTCAACCAGCTGCACATCGCCATACCCGGCGCCCAGGTCACCACGGTCATGCCCCATCTCGCGGACGACGTGGCGTCCCGGCTCGCGCGGGGCACCATCGACGTCGGGCTGGTCGGGATGTGCTCGGACATGTCACCGCCGCCCGCCGGCGAGGTCGCGTGGACCCGGGTCTGCACCGACCCGATGTTCGTCCTCATCGACGAGCACCACCCGTACGCGGGCAAGCCCGAGGTCTCGCTCGCCGAGCTGGCCGAGGAGCAGTGGCTCTGCGTGCCCTCGCACGGCTGCCTCGAGGAGTGCTTCGTGTCGGCGTGCGTGCGTGCGGGGTTCACCCCGCGTGGCATGGGCGAGGCGGAGTGGACCACCGCCGTCGACCAGGTGCGTGCGGGGCGCGCCGTCGCGCTCGTGGAGCCCGGGCAGCTGGACCCGCCGGGCGTCGTGACGGTCCCGCTCGCCGGGGCGCCCCTGCGGCGCACCCACTACCTGGGCTGGCGGCACGACGCCGACCTGCGCGTGGACCTCGAGGCCGTCGAGGGTGCCGCGCACCGTGCGCACCGGGACGCCGTGCGGCGCAGCCCGCAGTACGAACAGTGGCTGGCGATGTACGGGATGCTCGGCTGAGCCGGAGGTGCAGCGCAGGGTGCGGGCCGAGGTGCGAGGCACGCGCGCGGGGCACTTTGCACTCCATATGAAATATGTATGACCTGAGTGTGATCTGTACGTGAAGTCCGACTGCTCCTAGGTTGAGCGCACGGGTGAATAGTCGCCCTCAGGTGGCAGTTTCACCTGCTCTCCGACACAAGGAGTCGCTGAGATGAGTCGTACTTCCCTCCGGGGTCTCGCCGTGGCAACCGCCACCGTGGGCCTCTTCGCCGGCACCATCAACGCCGTCGCCGCCGCCCAGCCCGACACCGAGGCCGCCGCGGCGCAGTACGCCCCGGGCATGGTCGCGGCCATGGAGCGCGACCTCAACCTGAGCACCGCCGAGGCCGTGGCGCAGATCAAGGCACAGGAGGCCCTGGCGGGAACGCAGCGGAGCCTGGAGAGGTCGCTCGGTGCGTCGTCCTACGCAGGCGCGTGGGTCGAGGGCACCGACGAGCTGCACGTCGCGGTGACCGACGCTGCCGACGCCGCGGCGGTACGGGCGGCCGGGGCGACCCCGGTGACCGTGAAGAACTCGCTCGCGGCGCTCGACACCTGGACGGCGGACCTGGACGGCGCGCTGTCCGAGTCCGACGTTACGTCGTACTACGTGGACGTGGAGACCAACGAGATCGTCATCGACGTGGTCCGTGGCGCCAAGGCGGACGTCGCTGCCGCTGTCGCCGAGGCGGGCGTGCCCGCGTCCGCCGTCTCGCTGTCGACCGCTGCGGAGCGGCCCAAGACGCTCATCAACGTGGTCGGCGGCAACGCCTACTTCATCGGCGGATCCCGCTGCTCGGTCGGCTTCGCGGCCACCGGCGGCTTCGTCACCGCTGGTCACTGCGGGTCGCGCGGTGCCGCGACCAGCCAGCCGAGCGGCACCTTCCAGGTGTCCTCGTTCCCCGGCAACGACTACGCCTACGTGAACACCGGCTCCGACGACACCCCCATCGCCTCGGTCAACAACTACAGCGGCGGCACCGTGGCTGTCTCGGGCTCGTCCGCGGCCGCCGTCGGCGCCACCGTCTGCCGCTCGGGCTCCACGACCGGCTGGCACTGCGGCACCATCCAGGCGCTCAACGCGACCGTGAACTACTCCCAGGGCAGCGTCACCGGCCTGATCCGGACCAGCGTCTGCGCCGAGCCGGGCGACTCGGGCGGCTCGCTGCTCGCCGGCACGCAGGCCCAGGGCATGACCTCCGGTGGTTCGGGCAACTGCTCCTCCGGTGGCACCACGTACTTCCAGCCGGTGGGCGAGGCGCTGAGCGCCGCCGGTGTGTCCCTGCTGACGAGGTGATCGGACCCCGCTAGCGCGGCGTCTTCTCGGCCGAGGAGCGGGTAGGGCCATCCCCTATCCGCTCTTCGGCATGCCCGCATATTGCTCCGATATGTCCCAATCGGTATCTGGGAGTTTCCTGGAAGCGACCCTACGCTTTGCCGCACTGGGTGAATTCATTGCCCCGACGACAAGGAGTCGCTGGACATGAGACGCACATCCTTCAGAGCGATCACCGTGGCTACAGCCGCTGCGACGCTCCTCGCCGCCAGCATCACCGCTGCTACCGCAGGCACTGCCGCCGGTTCCGACAAGCCCGACGTGACCGGTTACGCCCCCGGCATGGTCGCCGCGATGGAGCGCGACCTCGGCCTCACCACCGCGCAGGCGGTGGACCGCATCAAGATCGACAAGGCGCTGTCCGACAAGCAGCACACCATCATCAAGTCCCTCGACAAGGGCTACGCGGGGGCGTGGGTGGACGGCAGCGAGCTGTTCGTCGCCGTCACCGACAAGGCAGGAGCCGCAGAGGTCCGTGCCGCCGGTGCCAACGCAGTCACCGTCGACAAGTCGCTGAGCCAGCTCGAGCGACTGGCCACCAAGGCCTACCGGGCGGCTCCGGACGCCAAGGTCGCCGCCGCCTACGTGGACGTCGAGTCCAACTCCGTGGTCATGGAGGTGGCGAAGGGCGCGAAGGGCGCCGTGGCCACCGCCGTCGAGCGGGCAGGTCTCTCCGGCGTCTCCGTGGTCGAGGTCGCGGAGATGCCTCGCACCCTCATCAACGTGATCGGCGGCAACGCCTACTACATCGGCGGCGGACGCTGCTCCGTCGGCTTCTCGGTCACCAGTGGCTTCGTCACCGCCGGACACTGTGGTTCGCGCGGCGCCACCACCACCCAGCCGAGCGGCACCTTCCAGGTGTCCTCGTTCCCGGGCAACGACTACGCGTACGTCAACGTCGGCTCCGACGACACCCCGATCGGGGCGGTCAACAACTACAGCGGTGGCACGGTCAACGTCGCGGGCTCGTCCGCGGCCGCCGTCGGCGCGTCCGTCTGCCGTTCGGGCTCCACCACCGGCTGGCACTGCGGCACCATCCAGGCGCTCAACGCGTCGGTCACCTACGCCGAGGGCACCGTCTCCGGCCTGATCCGTACCAACGTGTGCGCCGAGCCGGGCGACTCCGGTGGCTCGCTGCTCGCCGGCACACAGGCTCAGGGCATGACCTCGGGCGGCTCCGGCAACTGCTCGTCCGGCGGCACCACTTACTTCCAGCCGGTCAACGAGGCGCTCAGCGCCGCGAGCGTCACGCTGATCACCGGTGGCGGTGGCACCACGCCGCCTCCCGGCTGCGCCAGCCAGGAGACGGCGTTCAGCGGTTCGCTGAGCAGCGGCGCCTCGACCTACAAGCCGAGCACCAGCGGCTTCTCGTCGTCGGCCGGCACCATCACGGGCTGCCTCGACGGCCCCAGCGGTGTCGACTTCGACCTCTACCTGCAGAAGCTCTCGGGCAGCACCTGGTCCAACGTCGCCCAGGGCATCACCTCGGCCCCTGACGAGAGCGTGAGCTACTCGGGCACGGCGGGCACCTACCGCTGGCGTGTGCTCTCGTACTCCGGTTCGGGCTCGTACACGGGCGGTTACTCGACCCCTTGATGGCCTAGAC
>NZ_JBHSFI010000004.1:131904-516178 GCF_042654905.1 Promicromonospora alba | reverse complement strand
GCTCTACTTCGACAGCCGGGCGTCTTACGGGCGCGCCGTCGACTGGCGGACCAGGAGCAAGAGCGCGAACGCGCCGAGCGTCACCGCCACCACGCCGAGCATCCCGCCCATGTAGGCGGTCAGGTCCCCACCCAGCGGCAGGCCCCATCCGTCGCCCCGCACGCTGCCCAGCGCACCGACCGCGAGCGCTCCCGTGCCGGCCGCGCCGAGCAGCAGCAGTGCGGCAGCGCCGGACGTCCCGCGCTGCGGTCCGTCCTGCGGCGCGTCCAGGGACGACGGCGAGCTCAGCGCGCACACCCCGGCACCCCAGGCGAGCACCACGAGGATGGCGGCGACGACGTCGGAGGGTCGGTGCCACTGGCCGATCAGCGTCGAGACACCGGTGGCCGCGGTGTAGGCCGCGCCGGCCACCGCCACCACCGGGCGCCAGCGCCGGGGGACGGCGATGAGCAGCCCCACCGCGATGGACGCCGCTACCGTCGTGTGCCCGCTGGGCAGGGTGTTGATGTCCGCTCGCGGGACGTCGAGCAGCGCGGGCCTGTCGAGCACCGCGTGCTTGAGCACCTGCGTGGTGAGGTTCGAGCCGCCCACCAGGATCGCGACCTGCACGGCGAGCCACCAGCGGCCGCGGGCCAGCGCGAGGATCACGGCGGCCGCCAGGCCCAGACCGATGAACGAGTTCGACACCACTCCGAGCACCGGTTCCGCGAGCTCCCAGAGGGTGTTCTGGCCGCGGGCGGCCCCCTCGAGCGCGAGCTGGTCCGCGCGCTGACCGAGGGGCGACGCGACGAACGTGTCCCACGTCAACCACACCGCCCAGAGCGCGAGCGCCGCCACGACCACGGCGGTGATACGGGGTGCCGGCCGGGGCCGGCGCCGCGGTATCCGGGGACCCGCGTAGTTGGTGCTGCTCTCCTCCCGATGGTCGGGCAGCGGCAGGGTCTGGTCCGTCATGGTCCCCACCGTAGGCGAGCCTGCTGAAGAGACGGTGTGTCCGATGTAACGCTCCGCGGTTCATCACGTCCCATCACCTGGTTCATCACGCCACGGGTGAAAATCACCACGGTCATGCGGGACCGCCGGGCAACCGGCGGTCGGCCCGGATAGGGTGCGAGCCGTTGTGTCTGGCGTACCGTGAACTCTCCGACGGCGCTAGACGCCCTCCCCAGACCCGCAGGAAGCAGGCAGGACCGGATGTCCCAGGCACGCAAGCTCGTGATCGTGGAGTCGCCCACGAAGGCTCGAAAGATCCAGAGCTACCTCGGCGACGACTACGAGGTCGAAGCCAGCGTCGGGCATATTCGCGACCTCCCGCAGCCCAAGGACCTGCCGGCGGAGATGAAGAAGGGCCCGTACGGCAAGTTCTCGGTCGATGTCGACAACGGGTTCGACCCGTACTACGTGGTCCACGCCGACAAGAAGAAGAAGGTCAGCGAGCTCAAGAAGGCCCTGAAGGACGCCGACGAGCTCTTCCTCGCGACCGATGAGGACCGCGAGGGCGAGGCCATCGCCTGGCACCTGATCCAGGAGCTCAAGCCCAAGGTCCCGGTCAAGCGCATGGTGTTCCACGAGATCACCCGCGACGCGATCCTCCGCGCCCTGGAGAACACCCGGGAGCTGGACCAGGACCTCGTGGACGCCCAGGAGACCCGGCGCATCCTCGACCGCCTGTACGGCTACGAGGTGTCGCCGGTGCTGTGGCGCAAGGTGCGCCAGGGCCTTTCCGCCGGCCGCGTGCAGTCGGTCGCGACGCGTCTGGTGGTCGAGCGGGAACGCGAGCGTATGGCGTTCGTCTCAGCGGACTACTGGGACGTCGCGGGCACCTTCGCGGTCTCGGACGACGGCGGCGCGGCCTCCGGCCAGCCCTCCTTCCGCGCCCGGCTCACCCAGCTGGCCGGCGCCAAGGTCGCCTCGGGCCGTGACTTCGACGACCGCGGTCGGCTCAAGGTCCGTACGGGCGTGGTGCAGCTCGACGAGGCCACCGCCACCGCCGTCGTCTCCGGGCTCCAGGCCGCCGACTTCTCCGTCCGCAGCCTGGAGACCAAGCCGTACACGCGCCGTCCCGCGGCGCCGTTCACCACCTCCACCATGCAGCAGGAGGCGGGCCGCAAGCTGCGGATGTCGTCGCGTCAGGCGATGCGTACCGCGCAGGGTCTGTACGAGAACGGCTACATCACCTACATGCGAACCGACAGCCCGTCGCTGTCGTCGGAGGCCACGAACGCCGCGCGCCGCCAGGCGGCCGAGCTGTACGGCCCCGAGTACGTGCCGGGCGCGCCCCGCCTCTACCAGTCCAAGTCGAAGGGTGCCCAGGAGGCGCACGAGGCGATCCGCCCCGCGGGCGACTCGTTCCGCACCCCCGCGCAGGTCGCGGGTGAGCTGAGCGGTGACCAGTTCCGGCTCTACGAGCTGATCTGGAAGCGCACCGTCGCGTCGCAGATGGCCGACGCGAAGGGCTCGACGGCGTCCGTCCGGCTCGGCGCGGTGGTCGTGGGCGGCGAGCAGGACGGCAACGAGGCGGTGTTCTCGGCGTCGGGCACGGTGATCTCGTTCCGCGGGTTCCTCGCGGCCTACGAGGAGAGCGCGGACGCCGACACCGAGGCGGCCGAGGGCGCCGCGGCGGCGAAGGAGACGCGCCTCCCGACGATGTCCGAGGGCGACGCGCTGGTCGGTACCGACCTCGCCGCCGACGGCCACTCCACGGCGCCGCCCGCGCGCTACACGGAGGCGTCGCTGGTCAAGGCGCTGGAGGAGCGCGGGATCGGCCGCCCCTCCACGTACGCCGCGACCATCTCGACCATCCAGGACCGCGGCTACGTGATCACGCGTGGCCAGGCGCTGGTGCCGACGTGGCTCGCGTTCGCGGTGATCCGCCTGCTGGAGGAGCACTTCGACCGGCTGGTCGACTACGACTTCACGGCCACCATGGAGGCCGACCTCGACCAGATCGCCGCCGGGTCGCGCGAGCGGGTCGCGTGGCTCAAGGAGTTCTACTTCGGTGAGGCGCCGGGCAACCTCGGCACCTCCGACGAGCTCGGTGTCGACAGCGAGGGCGGCGGTCTGCGCGCGCTCGTGGCGAACCTCGGCGAGATCGACGCCGCAGCGATCAACTCCGTGGACATCGGCGAGGGCATCCGCGTGCGGGTGGGCCGCTACGGCCCGTACATCGAGGACCTCGCGGCCGAGGTCGAGGAGGGCAAGACCCCGCCCCGCGCCTCGGTGCCCGACGACGTCGCGCCCGACGAGCTGACCGTCGCCAAGGCGCGCGAGCTGCTCGCGGCGGGGGCGGACGACGGCCGCGTGCTCGGCATCCACCCCGAGACCGGCAACCCGGTCATCGCCAAGAACGGCCGCTACGGCCCGTACGTCACGGAGCAGATGCCCGAGCCGGACCTCGACCCCGACCTGTCGGCCGCGGCGAAGAAGCGGGCGCTGGCAGCCCTGCCCAAGCCGAAGACCGCGTCGCTGCTCAAGACGCAGGCCCTCGACTCGGTGACGCTCGAGGACGCCCTGCAGCTCATGTCGCTGCCGCGCGTGGTGGGCACGGACCCGGAGTCGGGCGACGAGATCACCGCGCAGAACGGCCGCTACGGCCCGTACCTGAAGAAGGGCACGGACTCGCGCACCCTGCCGTCCGAGGAGGCCATGTTCACGGTCACCCTGGAGGAGGCGCTGGAGATCTACAAGCAGCCCAAGCGGGGGCGCGGGCGCACGGCCACCCCGCCGCTGCGCGAGCTCGGGGACGACCCCACCAGCGGCAAGCCGATCCAGGTCAAGGACGGCCGGTTCGGCCCGTACGTGACCGACGGCGAGACCAACCGCACCCTGCCGCGTGACGTCACACCCGAGTCGGTCACCGCGGAGCGGGCGATCGAGCTGCTCGCCGAGAAGCGCGCCCAGGGCCCGGCCAAGAAGCGCACCACGCGGACGACGACGGCCAAGAAGCCGGCGGCGAAGAAGGCCCCGGCCAAGAAGCCGGCCGCCAAGAAGGCGTCGAGCTCGAACAAGTAGCACGCGACGGGCGTGCGGGTCGCTTCGGTGGCCCGCACGCCCGACTCGTTCCCTCGGCCGGTGGGTGTCGGTGGGCGCGGTTAGGGTTGCCGCGTGAACGAACCGGGCTACTTCATCTCCTTCGAGGGCGGCGAGGGCGTCGGCAAGTCGACCCAGTCCCGCCTCCTCGGCGACTGGCTGGCCGACCTGACCGGCCGCGAGGTCGTGCTCACCTTCGAGCCCGGTGGCACCGCGCTCGGCAAGGAGCTGCGGGCGGCGGTCATGCACGGCCAGGACATGGGTGCGCGGGCCGAGGCGCTGATCTACGCGGCGGACCGCGCCCACCACGTGGAGACGGTGGTGCGGCCGGCGCTGGACCGCGGCGCGGTGGTGATCACCGACCGCTACCTCGACTCGTCCGTCGCCTACCAGTCCGGCGGCCGCGACCTGCCGGGCCACGAGGTGGAGCACCTCTCCCTGTGGGCAGCGAAGGGCCTGCGGCCGGACATCACGATCCTGCTCGACCTCGAGCCCGCGGCGGCGGCGGCCAGGCGCGCCGGGGCCGACGGCAAGGGTGCGCTGGACCGGCTGGAGCGTGCGGGACTGGAGTTCCACACCCGGGTCCGGGACACGTTCCTCCAGCGGGCGGCCGCGGACCCGGAGCGCTGGGTGATCCTCGACGCGGCACTGCCGGTCGACGACATCCAGGCACAGATCAGGGTGGATCTCTCGGCCCGGCTGGGCCTCACACCGGTCGTCGCCGAGGCCGGTGCCCTCGCCGAGGCGGCAGCCGTCGCAGAGGCCGACGCCGTCGCCGAGTCCCTCGGTGAGGACCGCTCATGACCGTGTGGGACGACGTCGTCGGGCAGGAGCACGCGGTCGCCGCGCTCCAGAGCGCCGTGGCGAACCCCACGGCGATGACGCACGCGTGGCTGGTGACCGGCCCGCCGGGCTCCGGACGGTCGGTGGCCGCCCGCGCCTTCGCGGCGGCGCTGCAGTGCCTCCAGGGCGGCTGTGGCGTGTGCCAGGCGTGCACCACGACCATGGCGGGCACCCACCCGGACGTGACGCTGCTGGCCACGGAGAAGGTGGTCATCGCGATCGACGAGGTGCGGGACCTGATCATGACCGCCTCCCGGTCGCCGTCCGGCGGGCGATGGCGCGTGATCGTGATCGAGGACGCCGACCGCATGGCGGAGCGCACCACGAACGTCCTGCTCAAGACCATCGAGGAGCCCCCGCCGCACACGGTGTGGGTGCTGTGCGCGCCGTCGGTCCAGGACGTGCTGCCGACCATCCGGTCGCGCTGCCGCGCAGTGGTGCTGCGTGTGCCCCCGCCGCAGGCGGTCGCCGACCTGCTGGTACGGCGCGACGGAGCCGACCCGGCGGTCGCGCT
Organism: Promicromonospora alba; assembly: GCF_042654905.1. Classification (NCBI taxonomy): domain Bacteria; kingdom Bacillati; phylum Actinomycetota; class Actinomycetes; order Micrococcales; family Promicromonosporaceae; genus Promicromonospora; species Promicromonospora alba. Next base: position 510,792 of record NZ_JBHSFI010000004.1, on the reverse strand, counting down.
GAGTGCGGCCCGTGCGGCGCAGAGCCACGTCGGCCTCGCGAAGCGGCTGGCGCGCGACGCCGGGGCACGCGAGCGGCGTACCGCGGTGCTGAGCATCGCCCGGCGCATCCGTGGCGTCGGGGACGCGGTGCTCGCCGCGGGCGAGCTCGTGGACGTGGCGAAGGCGGAGGCGGTGTCGGCCACCCAGGAGCGCGATGCCGCCGAGAAGGCCGAGCTGATGCGTGCCCTGGGCGTGGCTGACGGCGAGACCCTGCCGCCGCGCCTGCGGTCCCAGCTCAAACAGCTGGAGGACGACCAGAAGCGGCGCGCGACGCGGCATCAGCGCGACGTGCTCGACCGCGCCATGGTGGACCTGCTCTCCCTGTACCGGGACGTGCTCGTGGTGCAGCTCGGCGCGGAGGTCGACCTCGTGAACGCCGAGCTGGCGGAGACGGTGCGCCTCCTGGCCGCCGACTCCACGCCGGAGCAGACGGTGCGGCGGATGGACTCGATAGGCGTCGCCCGTACCCGCCTGGACGGCAACGTCGCCCCGCTGCTCGCGCTCGAGGCGATGGCGATAGCCCTGCGCCCGCAAGGCTGACCGCCGGGTGGGCCACTACACGCGAAGCTTTGACCTGTGAAGATTTGGCGCGGGTGAAGCTGGACCACCGAGGCAGATTGTCCTGATTGGCGTCCGTGGTTAGGCTGCGGACGCCCCCAGAGCTTTTCCGTGCGACAAGGAGTCCACCGCCCGATGAGGATCCTCCTGCTGGTTTCAGCCTTCAACGGTCTCACCCAGCGGGTCTGGTGTTCCCTGAGGGAACAGGGGCATGACGTCGGAGTCGAGCTTGCCCCGACGTTCGAGTCGGGTGCCGCCATGACGCGGGCCGTCGAGCGTGCGGACCCCGACCTGATCCTGTGCCCGTTCCTCAAGCACCGCGTGCCGGACACGATCTACGACCGCTGGCCGACGGTCATCGTGCACCCCGGCCCCGTGGGCGACCGCGGGCCCTCGTCGCTCGACCACGCGATCCGCGACGGCCGGGACCGCTGGGGCGTCACCGCGCTGTCCGCCGTCGAGGAGCTCGACGCCGGTCCGGTGTGGGCCACCGCCGTCTTCGACATGCCCGACCAGCCGATCGCGAAGAGCGCGCTCTACAACAGCCGCGTCGCGGATGCCGCCATGGCCTGCATCGGTGAGGTGGTCCGCAAGGTCGCCGACGGCGAGCGGCCGATCCCCGCGGAGGCCTGCCTGCGGATCGTGCCGGTCGACGGCGAGCTGCCGCTGCTGCGCCGCGAGGACTTCCGCATCGACTGGAGCCGCTCCGCGAACGAGCTGGAGCGCCTCGTCGCCGCCGCCGACGGTGCGCCCGGTGCCCCCGCGACCGTCAACGGCCGGTCGGTCTGCGTGTTCGACGCCGTCGCGTCGCCCGAGCACACCGGTGCCGCGCCCGGCACCGTCGTGGGCCGCAACCTCGACGCGGTGGCGATCGCCTGCGGCGTCGGCACGCTCTGGGTCGGCTACGCCGCCGAGCTCAGCGGACGCCGCGGCGCGAAGCTGCCGGCCGCCCAGGTGATCGACACGAGCGGCGCACCCTTCCGCCGGGTCCCGGACGCCCTGGCGGAGTCCACGTACGTGCGGGACGGCGCGGTCGGGTACCTGACGTTCCGCTCGTACAGCGGCGCCATGTACACGGAGCAGTGCCGCCGCCTGACGAGCGCCGTCGAGAAGGCCCTGACCGAGGACACCCGGGTGCTGGTCATCAAGGGCACCGAGCACGCGTTCTCCAACGGGATCCACCTCGGCACCGTCGACGCGTCGCCGGACCCGGCCGCCGAGGCGTGGGACAACATCTGCGCCATCGACGAGCTCTGCCTCGCCATCGCGACCGCCGAGCAGCTCACCGTCGCCGCGTTCACCGCGAACGCCGGCGCGGGTGGCGTCATGGCCGGCCTCTGCGCCGACGTGACCCTCGCCCGCGAGGGCGTCGTCCTCAACCCGTACTACGACATGGGGATCTACGGCTCGGAGCTGCACTCCTGGAGCGTCCCGGCCCGCGTGGGCGAGCACCGCGCGTCGCTGCTCCTGAACCGCAAGCTGCCGATCTCGGTCGCCGAGGCCGCCCGCATCGGGCTGATCAGCGCCGTCGGGCCGCGCGAGTGGGGCGAGTTCAACACCTGGCTGTCCTCCGCCGCCCAGGGGTACGAGGAGCCCGCCACGCTCGGCTGGATGCTCGCCGCGCGCGCGGAGCGCCGGGCGACGGACCGCCCGCTGTCGTACTACCAGACCATCGAGCTCGCCGAGATGGCACGCGACTTCTTCGACGACCGCAACGCCTTCTCGGTGCACCGCCGGGCGTTCCTGCGCAAGACGGCGGCCGACGCCACCCCGGAGAAGCTGCGCTTCTCCACGGCCCGCGTGTGAGCCGCCGACGAGCGTGATGCGTCGCGAGCACGCATGATCGATGACAGGTCAGGTGACCGGTAGCTCGGACTGCCGGTCACCTGACCTGTTACGGATCATGGGGTGGGGTGCAAGACACGTGGCGCCCGCCACATGACCAGGGTGGAGGCGTCGCAACTCTGCGACAAACACCTGGTGGTGTCAGCGAGCGGAAGGAACTGGGCATGAAGATCAGGCAGACGGACCGGTCCGGTGCAGCTGTACGGCCCTTGGCGCGTGCGGGCGTGGTAGCCCTCGGCCTCGGGATGACGGCGGCGCTCGCGCTGTCGGGGTGCGCACAGTCCGACGTCGGCGGGTCCGAGGCGGGCGACTCGAACGCCGCGTCCCAGGCACCGGAGGAGAGCGACATGGCCAGCCCCAGCCCCAGCCCGACGGACGGCGAAGGTGCGGGCCAGGACGGCGAGCTGCCGCAGGCCGCCGACATGGAGCTCGCGGCCGGGAACTCCGGGCGGGGACTGCCACCGGGCCTGGAGGGGAACACCAACTCGCCGGTCGGCGTCGCGTGGTCTCCCGAGGAGGGTCTGCTGTACGTGGTGACCAACGGGTCCAGCTCCTGCCCCTTGTTCGCGAAGCCGGAGGCGACCCTTGGTTCGGGCGGCAAGTCCGCGAAGGTCGCCGCCGATGACGGTGTGCTCACGGTGCAGTTCATGCCGGCCAGCGACGGCATCTGCACCATGGACTACGTGCCGACGACCACTGTGGTCGAGGCGCCGGCGGAGGTCGACACCGGTGACCCCGTACCGGTGATCCTGGGTGACAAGGGCGACGTCGAGCTCCTGCCCCGTCCCGCGGAGGGCGAGCCCGGACCGGTGGCCTGGCTCGACTCGTGAGGGTCGCGTGTCGGTTCGCCAACGGGTAAGAAATCTACCCAGCACAACCGATAGGTTGTCCGGGTGATTCGCCCCGCCCGCCGTCGTCAGCCTGCGGCCGTCGTCGCCACGCTGCTTTCCGCCGTTCTCCTGCTCGCCGCCTGTGGCGCACCGCCCAAGGTGCAGACGGCGCTGGAAGACGTGGGCAAGTCGGACGGCTCGGCGACGGTGGGCGCGCCGAAGGGTTTCGAGGACTACTACGGCCAGTCGCTGGAGTGGACGGACTGCGGCGAGGGCTTCCAGTGCGCGACGGCGTCCGCGCCGCTCTCCTGGCACGACGCCGGCGCGGGCAGCATCGAGATCGCGCTCAAGCGGATCCCCGCCTCGGGGCAGAAGGTGGGCTCGCTGCTGGTCAACCCGGGCGGGCCGGGCGGGTCGGGCGTGGACTTCGTGGGTGACCCCGCCCGCTTCGGTCAGTCGCTGCGCTCGTCGTTCGACATAGTGGGCTTCGACCCCCGCGGGGTCGGCAGGTCGACGCCGGTGAAGTGCTACGACGACGCGGGCAAGGACGAGTTCCTCAGCACCGATTACCCGTACACGGAGGCGGGCCTGGCCGCCCGGCAGGACGCCGTCCGCGACTGGGGCAAGGCCTGCGCCGAGAACACGGGCCCGCTCCTCGGGAACGTGGACACGCAGTCCGCCGCACGCGACATGGACATGCTCCGGGGCGCGCTCGGCGACGACAAGCTCAACTTCCTCGGCTTCTCCTACGGCACCCAGCTCGGCGCCACCTACGCGGGCCTGTTCCCGAAGCGGACCGGGCGCCTGGTGCTCGACGGCGCACTGGACACGACGCTGGCCTCGGACGAGGTGGCGCTGCAGCAGGCAGAGGGCTTCGAGAGCGCCCTGCGCGCCTACGTGACGGACTGCCAGACCAGCAGCGACTGCCCGCTCACCGGCGACGTCACGAGCGGCCTGCAGCAGATCCAGGCGATCGTCGAGGACGCGGAGCCCAACCCGATCCCGACGTCGTCCGGCCGGGACGTGACCAAGAAGCTCGCGTTCTACGGCGTGGCCGTGACGATGTACGACGAGGGATCCTGGTCGTTCCTCACGCAGGCCCTGCAGGAGGTCTTGTGGGACGGCAAGGGCGACGACCTGCTGTACCTGGCCGACGTCTACAACGACCGCAACGAGGACGGCACGTTCAAGTCCAACAGCGAGGAGGCGTTCCGCGCGATCAACTGCGCCGACTCCCGCGCCGAGGAGGACATGGCGACCATGCAGCAGCTCGCCGCCGACATCGAGGCCGCCGCGCCAACGCTCGGCGAGTCGTTCGGGTACTCGGGCATCGAGTGCACCGACTGGCCGTTCCCGGCGGCGGAGCAGGAGTTCGACCCGGCAGCGAAGGGTGCGCCGCCGATCGTCGTCATCGGCACCACCAACGACCCCGCCACCCCGTACCGGTGGGCCGAGTCGCTCGCGAAGACGCTGTCGTCGGGGACGCTCGTCACCTACGAGGGCGAGGGTCACACGGCGTACGGCCGGTCGAACACGTGCATCAGCACGGCCGTGGAGGACTACCTGGTGGAGGGCACCGTCCCGAAGGACGGCCTCACCTGCTGACCGTCCGGGGCTCGAATCCGGCGGGTTGAGGACGTCACACGGTTTCACTTTGAAACCTGGGCCATCCATTGGGTACAGTGAGGCCCGCTCACCCTTCCGGTTCTGCTCGGATCGCGGTGCGTACGCCGCCTTAGCTCAGTCGGTAGAGCGTCTCACTCGTAATGAGAAGGTCGTGGGTTCGATTCCCACAGGCGGCTCCGTCATGTAAACCCCGTCCCACCAGGCCATATGCGCCGAGGTTGGGCGGGGTTTCTTGCGTCCTACGCCCCCTCGCGCTCATCGCGTGCACCCCCCGCGCTCCCCGGGCTGTCATTCAGCTTGTCCAGGCCTGCCTTGTTGGCGTCGGTCCCGAGGAAGTGCAGGTACCGGTTCGTGGTCGCGATCGACTCATGGCCGCACCACCGAGGAACGAGCGGCGGTCTCCGCGCTCTTACTCGCGAGCGACGGCGTGGACCCGGCACGACACCCCGACGCTACGACCTGGCGTGACCTCTACGACGAGGCAATCGAGCACGGACCCGAACGGGTGCTCCATCGAATCCACGACGCCGAGGACGATGACGCAAACGGCCAGCGCTGGCCGCGCTCCAAGCGCCACGACGACAAGACCATCCTCATCGTGATCCCGTAGGTCCCGTTCACGGCGATGCGGGTGCAAGGAGCGTCGGGATCGCGATCCAGCCCAGGACGACCAGGACGGTCACGCCGAAGATCCAGGCAACGGTGGCGAAGGTCACCACGCGCTCGGTGAGGTCCGGCCGCCTCTTGGCCATCCACGCAAAGCCCGGGTTCAGGAACACCTGCTCGCGGAAGCGCCTCCGGTTGCTGAACGGCATCAGGAGGAACAGTGCGCCGACGACGCACAGCGCTATCTGGAGCACCAGGCCGAACTCCATCGCGTCCCCACGCTCCCAGATTCTCGACGTCAAGGCGGCTCACAGTATGCCGTCGGACCTAGCGGAGCGTCAGCCGCCGTGAGGACTTCTTTACTGGCTCAAGGCGCGGCTCCGCCGCGCTGGGCCGTTCGGCCGGCGGGGGCCCGCGATGGGGCCCCGCGCTCCGGGCGCTTCGCGCCCTGCGCGCACCCCACCGCACCTCGACGGCCTACCGGCCCGGAACATGACAAAGACGGTCCCGACTCCAGTGGTCGAGACCGTCTCTCGTTGTTGACGACCCGGGACGAATCCGGTTCCGCCGTCATGCGCCCACCGCTACGGTCAGCGCATGGCAGACAGGCTGTTCTCTCTGATCTGGGCCGTGAGCGCGGTCGTCATGGGCACGGCCCTGATCGTGTCCACCAAGTCGATGGTCAGGACCGCGCTCAGGTGGCAGCGCCAAAACCCCGATGCGCCGCACCGTCATTGGCTGTACCCATTCACGCGCGGCATCGGCTGGATCTTCATCATCGCTGGCATCGCGGTCGGTGGGTTCACGATCGCTGGAGCGCTTGCCTGATCCTGATGCCTCCGGCGAACACCCGGGAATCAAGAGGAGCAGGGGAGCCGCGGCGCCCCTGTTCCTCCGCCATCCATTGGCTTCACCGGGACCCTGACAGAGAACCCGCCGGCAACGCAACAGGTCCCGCCGACACCCAGCACCACCGCACCACGAGTTGCACGGGCGGGACCTGTTGCGTTGACGGCAGAACCGATGTCCGAGACGTGCCCCGCGCCAACGGATGACGGAGGAACAGGGACCCCGAAGCAGGAGCATGTTGGGTCACAGACCCGCGATGACAGCTCCGATTCCGCGCACCCCCCGCGCACCCCTAGCGAGCAACACCGTGGTTCGAGCGCACCACATGCACGCGCAATCAAGCGGAGACTCCAGCCCGCAGCGCTCAGGGACGCGCTCGTAATGAGAAGGTCGTGGGTTCGATTCCCACAGGCGGCTCAGCATGCAGAAAGCCCGGAACCTCAACGGTTCCGGGCTTCTTTGCTGCCCGACGTCGGAGGCGGCGCAACGCGGCTGGATCAGCCCACGAACGCTTCCGGACCGAACCGGCCCCAGGCGACGAAGGCGATCAGGACCAGGTAGGTCAGGTCCACCAGCGCGAGCCGGTACTCGCGCCGGCTGATGCGGGTGGCCGCCGCGCCGACCATGATCATCGCCAGGCCCAGAGCGGCCAACGGCACCAGCTCGGGGGCGACGCCGAACGCGGCGGGCAGGACCAGTCCGAGGCCGCCCAGGACCTCCAGGACGCCGATCGCCTTGACGGCGCCCGGGCTGAAGTCCTCGACCCATTCGGCCGCAGGCCCCGATGCTGCGATCTTCTGCTTGCTCATGATCACCTTGAGCCCGCCGCCGCCCACGTAGGCGACGGCGAGCAGTCCGGCAACTATCCACAGGGCGATGTTCATGCGGTTCTCCTCGGAGCGGCTATTCTCTGCCCCGACGACGACATCGCGGCCCCGCGTGTGACAGCACGTCGGCTACCCCTGCGGCGCCGGGATCGGCTCCTCGGCGGCGCGGCTCACGGCCTCCCACTCCTTCCAGGTCCGACGCCGTTCCTCGGTGACCTCGAACGCGATGTCGTAGGCAGTGCCGCCGAGGAGCAGCCGGCGCGGCGGGCGGGGGCTCGCGGTCAGCTCCAGGATCGCCGCGGCGGCACGCCGCGGGTCGCTGTCGACGCTGTTCTCGGCGAACTGCGCGGCCAGGCGGTCGCGCAGCCCGTCGTACTCGGGAAGCGGCGTCGCGGTGTCCATCGCGGTGTAGAGGTCGGTCCAGTAGCCGCCCGGCTGGACGATCGTCACGTGGACGCCGAACTCGGCCAGCTCGTGCGCCACCGCCTCGCTCAGGCCCTCCAGTGCGAACTTGCTCGCGCTGTACAGGCCGGTGCCCGCGAAGCCCGCCAGGCCGCCGATGCTGGAGATCTGGATGAGGTGACCGGAGCGCTGGCGGCGCAGTACCGGGGCCACGGCCTGGGTCACCCAGACGGCGCCGAAGAAGTTGGTCTCCAGCTGGGCGCGGACCTGCGCCTCCGTGAACTCCTCGACGAACCCGTACGACATGGTCCCGGCGTTGTTGATGACCACGTCGAGGCATCCGAAGGTATCGACTGCCTGCCGGACGGCGTCGCCCACCGACGCCGGGTCGCGGACGTCGGCGACGATCTGGAGCAGGCCGTCGCGGTCGTCGTCCTCCCGGATCGTGCGAGAAACAGCGGCGACCTGGTCGCCTGCAGCCAGTGCGGCCTCGGTGAAGGCGCGGCCCAGACCGCGGCTGGCCCCGGTGATGAACCAGGTGCGGCGCTGCGGGGTGGTGATCGGTTCAGTCATGGGTGCTTCCTCCACAGTTTGTCGAGACGGAGCGTCTCGACAACGAGAGTGACAGACCCCTTCCGCTCTTGTCAATACGCAACGTCTCGTCTCTGCGTGGGGTACCGTGCCCGGATGCCTACCGCACAGCAGCCGTCCACCGGGCGGCGCCGCAACCCCGCCACCCGCGCGGCGATCCTCGGCACGGCCTTCGACGTCGTGGCCGAGCTCGGGTACGCGCGGTTGACCATCGAGAAGGTGGCCGCCCAGGCCGGTGTCGGCAAGCAGACGATCTACCGGTGGTGGCCGAACAAGGGCGCCCTGGTACTGGACGCCGTCCTGGAGCGCTCGCTCGGTGCGGGGGAGCCGGGCGACCTGCCCGACAGCGGTGACCTCGAGGACGACCTGACCGCAGTGCTGGTCGCCACCGTCGAGGAGTTCGCCGACCCCGCGTTCGACCGTGCCCTGCGGGGCCTCACCGCGGCGATCATCGAGGACCCGGAGCTGAGCCAGGTCTACCGCGAGCGGCTGGACGAGCCGATGCGCGACCTCAAGCGGCGGCGGCTCCGCCGGGCACAGGAGGCGGGCCAGCTCGACGCCGACGTCGACCTGGACCTCGCGGTGGACCTGATCTTCGCGCCGGTCACGCGGCGCTGGACGGAGCGGTCCGGCGACCTCTCACCGGAGGGTGTGCGGGCGATCGTCCGGGGTGCGCTGCGTGGGCTGGCGGGTTCGGTCTAGCGGGGCTGCGGGGTGGGGCGCCGTCGGGCCGCCCAGGCGCTCCGAGCGCCCAGGTGCAGGGCCCAGCCGAGCGCGGCGCCCACGGCGTAGAACGGCAGGTCCGGCGCGTTGAAGGTGGTGCCGAGCACCAGCCGGGCGAGCACGCTGTGTGCACCGAGCTCCGCGGGGACACCGGTCAGCTGGAAGAGCTCGACCGCGACGCTCACTGCGAACGCCACGACTGCGGCCACCCAGGCCCGGGTGCGCGGCGCCACGACGAGCACGAGCCAGAAGATCAGCAGCGCGTAGAGCGCATCTCCCGCGTACTTGGCGAGGTCGCCACCGAGCACCGACCGTACGGACAGGCCTGCGGCCACGGTCACCACCGTCGCGACAGCGGGCACCAACCGTTGCCGGAGCCGGTCACGGCCCCTCGTCTCGCCCGTCACGTGCGCTCACTCATGTGCGCAGTCTGCCGGAGCTGTTGCAGGCGGCTGGCCACGCGGGCCAGATCGGGCGGAGACGGGCGGTCGGCGGGCACGGCGAGCACCTCGTCGAGCGGGCCCGGAGTCGACAGCACCAGCGGCAGATCTCGGTCGTACAGCACGTCCACGAGACTTACGAACCGCTGCTGGGTGTTCACGTGGCACTCGGCGAACGGCACGACGTCTGTCACCACCCACCGCCCGAACCGTTCCGCGAGCGACAGCATGTCCAGTGCCGACACCGGAGCGGCGCACAGGCTCACGAAGTCGAACCACACGACGTCGGCTGAGGCGCGCAGGGCGCGCACGCTCCGGCCGCTGCCAAGTGCGACGTCCACCGCCTCGTGAGGGCTCGGCGGGACCAGACCGGCGTCGGCGAGCTGCCGGGCGGAGCCGGGCACCACGGCGGCTCCGCCGCGCCACCCAGGGGCGACCGGTACGACGTCGAGCACCCGGAGCCCGCGGTAGTCCACCGGACCATCGACGGGCAGTATGTCCAGCTCTGCCTCCAGGAGGGCGATGAGCGGCTCGGCGAGCTCGTGAAACAGCGGGTCGGGCAGCAGGCCTTGTGGCGGGTAGTTCGACGTCGCGACGAGGGTCACTCCCCGGCCCAGCACGTTGCGCAGGGCGCGGGAGAGGAGCATGGCGTCGCCGGCGTCGTGCAGGTGCAGCTCGTCGAAGCAGAGCACCGGCGCGTCGCCGAGCAGGGCGTCCAGCGCCCTGTCCATCGCGTCCGGTGTGCCGGTGCGCGCCCACACCTCGGCGTGGAGCGCGCGGTAGAACTCGTGGAAGTGGAACCGCGGGCCACCTGCGAGACCGTGGAAGCGGTCGAGGAGCCAGGTCTTGCCGCGGCCCACCGGACCCCAGAGATAGGCGCCGTGCGCGACGCGGCGAGGCCCGCGTCGAGCGTCGGTGGCCAGCCGGTCCAGCAGGCCCTCGAGGTGCTCCGCCGCGGCCAGCTGTGCGTCGTCGAGCACGTACCCCGCCGTGCGCGCGGCATCGCGGATCGGCGTGGACTGCATGCGTCGAAGGTACCCTCTGTGCCATGGCATGGACCCGCCCCCGACGGCGCAAGCCCGTCACCTACCTGCTCGGAGAGCCGGTCGAGGAGTACCCCGCGACAGCCCCTGAGGTGGACCGCGGCCGCGTGCTGCGCATCACCGAGATCGGTGAGCCGGTGCTGCACAACCCGGCCCGGACGGTCGAGACGTTCTCGACCCCCGAGCTCGCCCGGCTCATCGACGACCTGTTCGCCACCATGGAGTCGGCGCAGGGCGTCGGCCTGGCGGCCCCGCAGGTGGGTGTCGATCTCCGCGTGTTCGTGTACGACCTGACGGACTCGTCGGGCGACCGCCACGTGGGGCACGTGGTGAACCCGGTGCTCGAGATGGACGCCGAGGCAGAGCCCGAGACCGAGGAGGAGGGCTGCCTCTCCGTGCCGGGCGCCTACGAGCCGCTGGTGCGTCCCGGCCGGGCGACCGTGCGCGGCGTGGACCAGCACGGGGGACCGGTGCAGCTGTCGGGCAGCGGGTACCTGGCGCGCTGCTTCATCCACGAGTCGCAGCACCTCGACGGCATCCTCTACTGGGACCACCTGGATGCGGACCTGCAGGCGGACGCGCTGGAGCAGCGCGACGAGGAACGCCCGCACATCATCGCGGAACGCCGTGAGATCGCCATCGAGCTGGACAAGGCCCCGCCGGAATACCCGGAGAAGCCGGCCGGCGGCCGCTGACGATCACAGCGAGGCGACCCAGGAGGCGACGGCGTCCGCCACCGCCTCCTGCCGGGCCGCGCCGCGCATGTCGTGCGCCCCGGACAGCGTCACCGTCGTGACGGGCCCGGGGATCGCCGCGACGTGCTCCGCGAGCTCGTCAGGGGTGCCGAACGGGTCCTTGTCGCCGGACACGAACAGGGTGGGGACCGAGATCTGCCCGAAGTGCTCCACGCGGAGCTTCTCCGGCCGCCCCGGCGGGTGCAGCGGATAGCTGAGGAGCACCAGGCCTGCGGCGGGCAGGCCCTCCGCGACGGCCATCGAGCACATCCGCCCGCCGTACGACCTTCCGCCGAGGAGCAGCCGGTCCGTCGGCACGGCGAGCTCGTCGGCCCACGCCGTGGCCTCCGCCCGCAGGTGCGCGACGGCGACGGGCGCACGGTCCGGCATGCGCCGGCCCTCGAGGCGGTACGGGAAGTCGGCGCGCCGCACGGGCAGCGCCGGTTCGGCGTCGGCCAGCGCGTGCTCGACGGCGACGAGCGCCGGGCTCTCCCGGTTCGCGCCCGCGCCAGGGGTCAGCAGGAGGCCTGCGGGAGTGCTCACGCACCCAGTCTGCACCGGGTGCGCCGTGCGAGCCTGACGCGCACGGGTGCACTGCGGCGAGCGATCCGCCCCGCGCCGTCAGATCAGGTCAGGCGACGCCAGAGCATCAGCACGCCGCCCGCGGTGAGCACCGCGCCGCTGCCGAGCACGGCCACCCAGCCGAGGGGAGAGATGATGTCGTCCTGCCGGATGGCGACGGCCTGGGCCCGGGGTGCCTGCGGGTCGTGGAGGCCCCCGAGGAGGTCCGTGTCGGTCGGTGTGGGGGTCGGCGAAGGGCTCGGCGTGCTCGAGACGGACGGCGACGGCGTAGCGCTGGGCGTGGGTGTCGGGGTGGGGGTAGGGGTGGGCGTCGAGGAGGGCGTCGGCGTCGGCGTCGCCGCGTCGTCCCGGGCCTCCGGCCGTGCGGGCCTCGGCGCCGTGGCCGGGCGCTGTCCCTGTGCCGGCCGCTCGGATCGCGTGGGCGTGGGGGTCGGGGTGGGCGTCTCGGTGGCGGGCGGCTGGTCGTCGCCCCGGCACGCCGTGCTGCTCTCCGACTCGTGCCAGTTGCTCGCGTCCTCGACCTCCACCCACACCACGCAGTAGCCGTCCGGGTAGTTGTACCGGGCCTCCCAGAACATCGCCCAGCCGTTGTCCCGCTCGTCCCGGGTGAGCTCGCGGGAGTAGGCCTGGCCGTCGTTGCGCTGGCCGAGGGGCCGGACCACGTAGGCGAGCTCGTCGCTCTCGCCGTCCCGCTGGAAGGCGACGCCGTCGGCGTTGACCCAGATGTGGTCGCGCGACGCCTCGGCGGCTGCCGCGCGCGGTCCGGCGGCGGTTGTGCCCGCCAGGGCAAGCACCGTCAGCAGGAGCAGGATCAGCAGGGCCGGGCGTCGGGCCGCGGAGTCACGCACCCTCGGCCGCGGCATCGCGTCGGGGGCGGTGGCACGTATCACAGCGGCGATCGTACCGCCGTGCGGCGTGCCGCTGGGGGGTGAGTTCCGCGTCAGAACCGCGGGCCGTCCTCGCCGTGGAGGAGGTTGCGGATGGGGCGGGTGATGACATCCACGCGATCCACCAGGTCAGACGGCCCGGTCACGACCACCGCGCGGTCCGCCGCGGGGGAGTAGACGGCGGTCACGTTGCGCACGGTGACGCGCATGCAGCGCTTGGCCGTGCCGTCCACCCGGAACTGACGGGTCTCGCACGGCACGTCGTCGACCTCGGCGACGATCGCCCGCATCGCGCTGCGGTAGTCCTGGTAGGACTCGGCCAGCTCGGTGACGTCGGTGATCTCCGGCGGCGCGGCCGGGTCGACGTCGGCGTGCAGCGGTGCGACGAGCGCTCCGCTGCAGGCGGCGCGGACGATGTCCTCGATCTGCGCCGGGGTCGCCGGTACGCGGAGGGTCTCGACCTCGACGGTCTCGCCGGAGAACGTGCGATAGGAACGCAGGAAGCGCTCCTCGGTGGGGTCTGTGCTGTCGGAGATGCCCGTGACCTCCTCCTCGACCAGGTCGAGCCCCCAGGTCAGGGGGTCGTCGACCTCGCCGACGACACCGGAGAACCGTGCGAAGCGCGCGACGATCTGTTCCCAGGACTCGGGGGTCGGGCTCGGTTCGTCCGCCATGTGGCCTCCCCGGGACGGGTACGGGTCTGACACCGAGACTGCCGGGTGCGGGGGAAGGCGTCAATTACCTCGGCGGGAATCGGCCCGGAAACAGCCGGGACTCGCCGTCGAGAGCCCGCGCCCGGGCGTGTCGCCCCGCACGGGCGTGTTCGAGGCCGTTCCAGGGCCGGACATCGTCACGCCCCTGGCGAACATGGGCATCGATCGGCCCATGGGCGCGTTGTGAGCGCATAGAGTCGTTGCGGTCAGGCCTGGTACCGCCGGTGCAGGTGTACGCCGCTCGTGAGGGAGCAGCACATGTTCGAGAGATTTACGGATCGCGCCCGTCGCGTCGTCGTCCTCGCCCAAGAAGAGGCGCGGATGCTGAACCACAACTACATCGGCACGGAGCACATTCTGCTCGGCCTCATCCACGAGGGTGAGGGCGTAGCCGCCAAGGCGCTCGAGTCGCTCGGGATCTCGCTCGACGGCGTCCGCACCCAGGTCACCGAGATCATCGGTGAGGGGCAGCAGGCGCCGAGCGGGCACATCCCGTTCACGCCGCGTGCCAAGAAGGTACTTGAGCTGTCGCTCCGCGAGGCGCTGCAGCTCGGCCACAACTACATCGGCACCGAGCACATCCTGCTCGGTCTCATCCGCGAGGGTGAGGGCGTCGCCGCACAGGTGCTCACCAAGATGGGTGCCGACCTGAACAAGGTGCGCCAGCAGGTCATCCAGCTGCTGAGCGGCTACCAGGGTAAGGAGCCCGTCTCCGCAGGCGGTCCCCAGGAGGGCCAGCCCGCGGGCTCGGCAGTGCTCGACCAGTTCGGCCGCAACCTCACCCAGGCCGCGCGCGAGGGCAAGCTGGACCCGGTCATCGGTCGTACGCAGGAGATCGAGCGGGTCATGCAGGTCCTGTCCCGCCGCACCAAGAACAACCCTGTGCTGATCGGTGAGCCCGGCGTCGGCAAGACTGCGGTCGTCGAGGGCCTCGCGCAGGACATCGTCAAGGGTGATGTCCCGGAGACGCTCAAGGACAAGCAGCTGTACACGCTGGACCTCGGCGCGCTGGTCGCCGGTTCGCGGTACCGCGGTGACTTCGAGGAGCGCCTCAAGAAGGTGCTCAAGGAGATCCGCACGCGTGGCGACATCATCCTGTTCATCGACGAGATCCACACCCTGGTGGGTGCGGGTGCCGCCGAGGGCGCGATCGACGCCGCCTCCATCCTGAAGCCGATGCTGGCTCGCGGTGAGCTGCAGACCATCGGTGCCACCACGCTCGACGAGTACCGCAAGTACGTCGAGAAGGACCCGGCCCTGGAGCGTCGCTTCCAGCCGATCCAGGTGTCCGAGCCGTCGCTCGAGCACGCCATCGAGATCCTCAAGGGTCTGCGCGACCGCTACGAGGCGCACCACCGCGTGTCCATCACGGACTCCGCGCTGGTCTCCGCGGCCACGCTCGCCGACCGGTACATCAACGACCGGTTCCTCCCGGACAAGGCGATCGACCTGATCGACGAGGCCGGCGCACGGCTCCGCATCCGTCGGATGACGGCGCCGCCGGAGCTCAAGGAGCTCGACGAGAACATCTCCGAGGCGCGCCGCGAGAAGGAGTCGGCGATCGACGAGCAGGACTTCGAGAAGGCCGCCGGCCTGCGTGACAAGGAGAAGCAGCTCACGCAGCTCCGCGCGGACAAGGAGAAGGCCTGGAAGTCGGGCGACCTCGACACGGTCGCAGAGGTCGACGACGAGCTGATCGCCGAGGTGCTGGCGATGTCCACCGGCATCCCGGTCGTCAAGCTCACCGAGGAGGAGTCCAGCCGCCTGCTCCACATGGAGGACGAGCTGCACAAGCGGGTCGTCGGCCAGGAGACCGCCATCAAGGCGCTGTCGCAGGCCATCCGCCGTACGCGGGCCGGCCTCAAGGACCCGAAGCGCCCCGGTGGCTCGTTCATCTTCGCCGGCCCCACGGGTGTCGGTAAGACCGAGCTCGCCAAGGCTCTCGCGGAGTTCCTGTTTGGCGACGAGGACGCGCTCATCCAGCTCGACATGTCCGAGTTCTCGGAGAAGCACACGGTCTCGCGCCTGTTCGGCTCCCCGCCCGGATACGTCGGCTATGACGAGGGTGGCCAGCTCACCGAGAAGGTGCGTCGCAAGCCGTTCTCCGTGGTCCTGTTCGACGAGGTGGAGAAGGCGCACGCCGACATCTTCAACTCGCTGCTGCAGGTGCTCGAGGACGGCCGCCTCACCGACTCGCAGGGTCGAGTGGTCGACTTCAAGAACACGGTGATCATCATGACCACCAACCTTGGCACGCGGGACATCGCCAAGGGCGTCCAGACCGGCTTCAACTCCGGCGGCGACCTGGTGACCTCCTACGAGCGGATGAAGGCGAAGGTCAACGAGGAGCTCAAGCAGCACTTCCGGCCGGAGTTCCTCAACCGTGTCGACGACACGGTCGTGTTCCCGCAGCTCTCGCAGGACGAGATCATCCAGATCGTCGACCTCGAGATCGCGAAGCTCGACCGCCGTATGCGCGACCGGGACATGGGCCTCGAGCTCACGACCGCCGCCAAGCACCTGCTGGCCGAGAAGGGCTACGACCCGGTCCTCGGTGCTCGTCCGCTCAAGCGGGCGATCCAGCGGGAGATCGAGGACGCACTGTCCGAGAAGATCCTGTTCGGCGAGCTCACGGCGGGTCAGCTGGTGATCATCGACGGCGTCGGCGAGGGCATCCTCGGCGAGTTCACGTTCCGCGGTGTGGAGCGCGACGAGCGTCGTCGTCCGACCACCGCAGAGCCGCAGTCGGTGCCCGCGGGCGCCGGGCTGGTGCCGCGCGACCTGCCGCCGTCGGGCCAGATGGCTGCCGGCGGGGCGTGATCGCCCGGTAGTTCTCCGGACCACGAAGGCCCGGTCACCCCGAGAGGGGTGGCCGGGCCTTCGGCAGTCCAGGCGAAGGTGCGCTTCTGCTCAGCGATTGCGCCCAGACCCACCGTGAGTTTTGGGCCCGATCCCTGGGTAGAAGCGCACATTGGCCCGGCGCCCGGCGCCCGGCGCCCGGCGCCCGGCGCCCGGCGCCCCGCGTCAGCGCGTCGGCGGCGGCAGCGTCAGGCCGGCCGGGAGGAGGGACGGGAGGACGTCGCGGAGCGCCGCTACCCGTTCGGCGCGGGCCTCTCCGGTGAGCCGTTCCACCGGGGCGGTGATGCTGACCGCCGCGACCGCGCGCCCGGCGCGTAGCAGAGGGGTCGCTATGCAGGCGATGCCCGCCTCGTTCTCCTCGGTCTCGCCCGCGATCCCGGAGGCCCGCGCCTCCACGAGCGCCTCGCGCAGCCGCTCGGGGCCGGTCTCGTCGCCCGCGAACCGGGCGAGCGCCGCCTCGTCGAGGTCCTGGACCGACAGGAGGGCGCGGCCGAGCGCAGTGGTCGCCGCAGCACGCCGCCGTCCGACGGCGGACCACACACGGACCGCCCGCTGCGGCTCCACCTTGTCGAGGTAGACCACCTCGCGCCCCGCGAGCACGCCGAGGTGCACCAGCTCGTCGGTCTTCTCGCTGAGCGCGGCCAGGGCCGGGTGCAGCAGTGCGGGCAGGTTCTCCTCCGCGAGGTAGGTGCTCCCGAGCGAGAGCGCCGCGGGGCCGAGGCGATAGGCGCCGTCCGCCGTCTGCTCGGCGTAGCCGCGGTGGCGCAGTGCGGCGAGCGTGCGGTGCAGGGTCGGCTTGCTGACGCCGACCGCCTGCGCGAGTGCGGCCAGCGAGGCACCCCTGGCGCCGAAGCCGGCGAGCGTGTCGAGCGCCAGCAGCGCCTTGTCGACGCTCCCGAGCGGGCTGGCATCCATGGGGCTCCCTCACGTAGCATGCGTTTCGCAGTGAACAACAGTCGTTCACCATAGCGAAACGGAGATCGAATGTCATCCCCGGACAGCACAGTCCTCGAGACCCTCGCCGCCCACCGGCTCGTGCCGGTGGTGGTGGTCGACGGCGCCGACGAGGGCGCCCGCCTGGCCGACGCGCTCGTCGCGGGCGGCCTCCCCGTCGCGGAGATCACGCTGCGCCTCGCGGGCGGCATCGACGCCATCCGCGCGGTCGCGAAGAACCAGCCCGACGTCGTGGTCGGTGCGGGCACCGTGACCACCGCCCAGCAGGTCGACGACGTCGTGGACGCCGGTGCGCGCTACATCGTGTCCCCGGGGCTGTCGGCCGCCGTCGTGCGGCGCGCGCAGGAGCACGGCATCCCCGTCCTGCCGGGCGTGGCCACGCCGTCCGAGATCATGGCGGCGCTCGACCTCGGGATCGACGTCGTCAAGCTGTTCCCCGCCTCCGTCGTCGGCGGGCCGGCCGCGATCAAGGCGTTCTCCGCGCCGTTCCCCGGCCTCCGGTTCGTGCCGACGGGCGGCGTGAGCGCCGCCAACCTCGCCGACTACCTGACGCTGAAGCCGGTGCTCGCGGTCGGCGGCTCGTGGATGGTGGACCGCGCGCTCGTCACCGCAGGGGACTGGGACGGGATCACCAGCCGCACGCGGGACGCCGTAGCGCTCGCCGCCCAGATCGACTCCAAGGAGAACAGCCGATGACCTCGCTCAACATCCGTCCCGCCGCCGAGAGCGCCTACGACGTCGTCGCCCTCGGCGAGGTGATGCTCCGCCTCGACCCGGGCAGCCGCCGGGTCCGCACGGCCCGCAGCTTCGATGTCTGGGAGGGTGGCGGCGAGTACAACGTGGCCCGCGGTCTGCGCCGCTGCTTCGGCCTGCGCGGCGCCATCGTCACGGCCCTCGCCGACAACGAGATCGGCCGGCTGGTCGAGGACTTCATGCTCACCGGCGGCCTCGACACGCAGTACGTCCAGTGGGTGCCTTACGACGGCATCGGGCGCACGGTCCGCAACGGCCTCAACTTCACCGAGCGCGGGTTCGGCGCGCGCGGGGCCGTCGGCGTCAGCGACCGTGGCAACACCGCCGTCGCGCAGATGCAGCCCGACGACGTCGACTGGGACGCCCTCTTCTCCCGCGGCGTGCGCTGGCTGCACACGGGCGGCATCTTCGCCGCGCTCTCCGAGAGCAGCGCCGACGTCGCAGAGGCCGCGATGGCCGCAGCCCGCCGGCACGGGACCATCGTGTCGTACGACCTGAACTTCCGGCCCTCGCTGTGGAAGGGCATCGGCGGCGAGGAGCGCGCCCGTGAGGTCAACCGGCGCCTGGCCCAGCACGTCGACGTGATGATCGGCAACGAGGAGGACTTCACGGCCTCGCTCGGCTTCGAGGTCGAGGGGGTCGACGAGAACCTCACCGACCTGGACACCGGCGCGTTCCGCGCGATGATCGAGACGGCTTCGGAGGCGTACCCGAACTTCCAGGTGATCGCCACGACGCTGCGCGGGGTGCGGTCGGCGTCGCGCAACGACTGGGGTGCAATCGCCTGGTCGCGCAAGGAGGGCTTCGCCGAGGCCACCCACCGGGCGGACCTGGAGATCTTCGACCGGGTCGGCGGCGGCGACTCGTTCGCCTCCGGTCTGGCCTACGGACTCATGGAGCTGGGCTCGCTCCAGGAGGCCGTCGAGTACGGTGCCGCACACGGCGCGCTGGCCATGACCACGCCCGGTGACACCACCATGGTGACGCTCGCCGAAGTCGCGAAGCTGGCCGGCGGAGGAAGTGCCCGCGTACAGCGCTGACCTGGCCATTTGGTGCAAGGATTGGCGGCATGTCGTCCAAGAGCATCCTGTTCATCGGTGGAAGCGGAATCATCAGCCACGCCTCGGTGGCCCGGGCCGCCCGGCTCGGGCACCGGGTGACGGTGCTCAACAGAGGCAGATCCTCGGCGCGCCAGCTTCCGGTGGGCGTGGAGACCCTCGTCGCCGACGCGAACGACGCCCAGGGAGTGGCTGCGGCGCTGGGTGGCCGGGAGTTCGACGTCGTCGCGCAGTTCCGCGCGTTCAGCCCTGAGCACGTGGCGCGCGACGTCGCGCAGTTCGCCGGGCGGACCGGGCAGTACGTGTTCATCTCGTCCGCGTCGGCGTACCAGACGCCGCCGGCGCGGCTGCCAGTCCGGGAGTCCACGCCGCTGCGGAACCCGTTCTGGCAGTACTCGCGGGACAAGATCGCGTGCGAGGACGTACTGGTCCGGGAGTACCGCGAGAACGGGTTCCCGATGACGATCGTGCGGCCGTCGCACACGTACGACCGCACGCTGCTGCCGACGTCGGGCGGCTGGACCGACGTGGCCCGGATGCGCGCCGGGAAGCCCGTGGTGGTCCACGGCGACGGCACCTCGCTGTGGACGCTGACGCACACCGAGGACTTCGCCGTGGGGTTCGTGGGACTGCTCGGCCATCCGCTCGCCGTGGGGGAGTCCTTCCACATCACGGGCACGCACGCCCCCACGTGGGACCAGATCTACACCTGGCTCGCCGAGGCGGCGGGCGTGCCGAACCCCGACCTGGTGCACGTCGCCTCCGAGACGATCGCCAGGGTGCTGCCCGACATGGGGCCCGGCCTGGTGGGGGACAAGGCGCACTCGATGGTCTTCGACATCTCCAAGGTGCGGACGCTCGTGCCCGAGTTCGGCACCACCATCACCTACGACGTCGGCGCCGCGGAGCAGGTGTCCTGGTACGACGCCAACCCCCAGGCGCAGGTGGTCGACGCCGAGCTGGACATCGCGTTCGACCGGCTCGCGGAGCACGCGCGCTCGATCTGACGGGACGTCAGGCGGGCGGGGCCGTCGACTCCCGCACCACGAGCTCGGTCGAGAGGTTCAGCCGGCGCACCTTCGGCGACCGGCCGCGCGCTATGTCGAGCAGGATCTCGGTGGCGGCCGCTCCCATCTCGCGGAGCGGCTGCCGCACGGTCGTGAGCGGCGGACCGACCCAGGAGGCCAGCGGCAGGTCGTCGTAGCCCACCACCGACACATCCTCGGGCACTCGCAGACCCAGCTGGTGCGCGGCACGGAGCAGGCCGAGGGCCTGCATGTCGGAGCCGGCGAACACCGCTGTCGGCCGGTCGGGCAGGGACAGCAGCTCCAGGCCGTGGTTGAAGCCGGTCTCGACGTAGAAGTTGCCCTCCCGCACGAGCGCAGGGTCGACGACGGCGCCGACCTCCTCGTGCGCGGAGCGGAACCCGTCCGCGCGGGCCCGGCTGCAGAGCATGTCCCACGGCCCGGTGATCATGGCGATGCGCCGGTGGCCCAGCGCCAGCAGGTGCCGGGTGGCCGCCAGCCCGCCGTTCCAGTTGTCGGAACCCACGGAGGCGACGTCGGCGGGCGGCTCCCCGTCGGTGTCGATCACCACGTAGGGGATGCCGCGCCGGTCGAGCTGCTGGTGCTGCCCCTCGGACAGGTTCGCGGCGACGAGCAGGACGCCAAGGGGCGGGCGGGCGATGGTCGTGTCGAGCCAGCGGGCGGGCGGGCGGTGCTCGCCGCCCAGCTCGGACAGGATCACGCTGGTGCGGGACTCGGCGGCCGCGTCCTCGACACCACGGATGATCTCCATGGACCAGCCGGAGCCCAGCCGGTGGAAGACCAGGTCGATCAGGGCGGTGCCCGCCGGTGCGGTCGCCGGGCGCCGGCGCCGGTACTGGTGCTTCTCCAGCGCCGCCTCGACGCGGTCGCGGGTGGCGGGGGCGACGTCGGCCCTGCCGTTGAGCACCTTCGAGACCGTGGGCACCGACAGGCCGAGCTCGCTCGCGATCGACGCGATGGTGGGAACTGGCCGTACGTCGGTCATTGCGCAGACCTTTCGATCCAGTCTCTGAAACTTTCGATGCTGACGGTACACCAGCGTCGGGCGCCATCGCACGGAAGTCTGGCGTAACCACATCGTGACAGTGTCAACCGTGGGCTGGTCTTGACGATATGACGGTAACCATCCTAATGTCCCAGCCAATGACTCTCGGTAAAGCCGCCGATAGTTTCGAAAACGTTCCACGAAGACGTGGCGCCCTCCTGGTGAGGTCCGGCACGGCGAGGTGACCGGAGGACTTGATGGCACGAGGCACTGGGACGGTCGACGCCGTTCCCCGGACCGGTGACGGGCTGCCGGGCCGCGGAGCGGGTGGCGCCGTCGGTGGCGCGGGGCTCATGCCGCCGCAGCAGCTCCGCAACAACGAGACCTGGCGCGTGTCCCTGCGCAGGCACTGGCGCCTGTACACGTTCGTGGTCCTGCCGGTGATCTTCCTCCTGGTGTTCCGCTACGTGCCCATGATCGGCAACGTCATCGCGTTCCGCCGGTACCGGCCGGGCGGCTCGATGTTCGGCGACGAGTGGGTCGGCCTCTACTACTTCCAGATGTTCATCGGCAGCAAGCCGTTCTGGGACGTCTTCTGGAACACGGTCGTCCTCGGCGGGCTCACCCTGGCGATCTGCTTCCCGCTGCCGATCATCCTGGCGCTCATGCTGAACGAGCTGCGGTCGCGGCTGTTCAAGCGCGTCGTGCAGACCGTCACCTACCTGCCGCACTTCATGTCGATAGTGATCGTGGCCGGCATGGTCTTCCAGCTCACGGCCATCAACGGCACGATCAACCAGATCATCGAGGGGTTCGGCGGCGAGGCGATCCCGTTCATGCAGCGGGCCGACTGGTTCCGCACGATCTACCTGACCTCCGAGGTGTGGCAGACGGTCGGCTGGGGCACCATCCTCTACCTCGCCGCGCTGACCACCATCGACGACCAGCTCTACGAGGCGTCCCGGATCGACGGCGCCAACCGGTGGCAGCAGACCTGGCACATCACGCTGCCCGGCATCCGGCCGACGATGATGGTGCTCCTCATCCTCAACATCGGCAGCTTCATGGCGGTCGGGTTCGAGAAGGTCCTGCTGCTGTACAACCCCCTCACGTACGACACGGCGGACGTGCTCTCCACGTACCTGTACCGCGTGGGGATCGGCGAGGGCGGCAACTACTCGTTCGCCGCCGCGATCGGCCTGTTCGAGGCACTGATCGGCGTCGCACTGGTCGTCACGGCCAACCAGATCTCGAAGCGAGCGGTGGGAGCCTCCCTGTGGTGACGACGAACACTCCCGACATCACGGCGGTCAGCCCCGCCACGATCACGGTCAAGGACACTCCCGGCTACCGGGCATTCCGGGCCGTCAACGGGCTCGTGCTCGTGGTGATCACGTTCCTGACGCTGTATCCCTTCCTCAACATGGTGGCGAAGGCGTTCAGCTCCCAGGCCTACATCGCCGCCGGCCAGGTCAACCTGTGGCCGCGGGGATTCAACCTCACGACGTTCGCGAGCGTGATGGGCGACGAGATCTTCTGGGTCAACTACCGGAACACGGTCGTGTACACGGTGCTCGCCACGGCCATCGCGATGGCGCTGACCACCACCTTCGCGTACGCGCTGTCCAAGCCGTACCTGAAGGGCCGGGGCATCCTGATCGGCCTGGCCATGGTGACCATGCTGTACGCGGGCGGCCTGATCCCGAACTACCTGCTCATCGATGCCCTCGGGTTCAAGAACACGATGTGGGCGATCGTCGTGCCGGGCGCGATCAACGTCTTCAACCTGCTGGTCATGAAGTCGTTCTTCGACAACTTCCCCAAGGACCTCGAGGAAGCCGCGGAGATCGACGGCATGTCGCAGTTCGGCGTGTTCTTCCGCATCGTGCTCCCGCTGTCCAAGGCGGTCATCGCCACGATGACCCTCTTCTACGCGGTCCAGTTCTGGAACTCGTGGTTCCAGGCGTACCTGTACCTCAACGACCGGGACATGTACCCGGTGACGCTCTACCTCCGCAACCTGCTCGCCGCGGCGACGTCCACGACGGACCTCGGCAGCGACACCGTGCAGATCCAGGCGAACGTCCAGTCCGTGGCGATGCTGCTCACGGTCCTGCCGATCGTCTGTGTGTACCCGTTCATCCAGAAGTACTTCGTGTCCGGCGTGATGCTCGGCTCCGTCAAGGGCTGACCGCACGTCGTCCGGCACCCGAAAAACCATCCAGAACCAGCCTGACCGTCCGGAACGAAGGCGTTCACAACCTGAAGGAGAACCATGAGGATCACCCGCAGACGGGCTGCCGCCAGCTTCGCTGCGTCAGCCCTGGTCGTCACGCTGACGGCGTGCACGACCAGCGGCGGCGGCCAGGAGGAGTCCGGTGCCATCGACATGGAGTCGCAGGTCGGCTACATGGAGGACTTCGAGGTCGGCACCACCTTCAAGGCGACGGAGCCCGTCGACTTCAGCCTGCTGTACCGCGACCACCCCGACTACCCGTTCAAGGAGGACTGGCCGATCGTCCAGCACCTCAAGAACAACCAGAACGTCGAGTTCGAGTACGTCAACGTGCCGCTCGCCGACCTGGCGACACGGCGGTCCGTTCTCATCAGCTCGGGGGACGGGCCCGACATCATGCCCGCCATCTACGCGGGTGAGGAGACGCAGTTCCGGAACGCGCTGCTGCCGATCTCGGACTACGTGGAGCACATGCCCAACTTCCTCGACAAGATCGAGAAGTGGGGCCTCGAGGCGGAGGTCGAGCAGCTGCGCCAGGAGGACGGCAAGTACTACATCCTGCCCGGCATCCACGAGATCGCGAAGCCGCAGTACTCCATCGCGGTCCGCTCGGACCTGTGGGAGAAGGCCGGGATCACCGAGGACCCCGAGACCTGGGACGAGTTCAAGGAGCAGCTCGCGGCCGTCAAGGAGGCCAACCCGGACATCGACTACCCGTTCAGCGACAAGTGGTCGATCAACAGCCCGATGGAGCAGACGCTCAACGCCGCGGCCCCCAACTTCGGGACCTCCGCCGGCACCGGCTTCATCAACGGCCTGTGGTGGGACGAGGAGGCCGGCGAGTTCACGTACGCCGGGGCCTCTGACGGCTACCGCGAGCTGGTGACGTACTTCGCTTCACTCGTCGAGGACGGCCTGATGGACCCCGAGTCCGTCACCCAGGAGATGGAGCAGGGCGAGCAGAAGTTCGCGTCCGGCAGCGTCGCCGCCATCAGCTCGAACGACCAGGAGCTGGTGAAGTACCGCGACAACTTCGAACAGCTCGGCGAGGAGGACGCCGAGGTGCGCCAGATCGTGGTGCCCGCCGGCCCCTACGGCAGCTACCTCGCCGCGGGCTCGCGGCGCGAGTCGGGAATCGTTTTTGGCGCCGAGGCGGCGAAGGACGACGACTTCCTCGCGATGCTGCAGTTCGTCGACTGGCTCTACTACTCGGACGAGGGCCTGGAGTTCTCGAAGTGGGGCGTCGAGGGCGAGACGTTCGAGTGGGACGGCGACAAGCGGGTCCTCAAGGAGGACATCGACGTGAACGGGCTCAACCCCGGCGCGCCCAAGGAGCTCCGCAAGGACTTCGGCTTCCACAACGGCGTCTGGATGCTGGCCCACGGGTCCACCGAGGAGCTGGACAAGTCGATGCTGCGTGACGAGGTCGTCGAGTTCCTCGACGGCATGAACGCGAAGGAGGAGCTGCCCCTGCCGCCGGCCATCACGTACGACGAGATGGAACAGGAGCAGGCGACGCTCTACCAGACGAACCTGCAGGACATCGTCTACCAGAACACCGCGCAGTTCATCGTCGGCGAGCGACCGCTCAGCGAGTGGGACGACTACGTCGCCGAGCTCGAGGCGGCAAGCATGACCGAGTACGTCGAGCTCGCCAACGGCGCCGTCGCCGGCGACGAGTGACCGTCACCCGATCCTGACCAGGCGTGCGGGCCGTCATCGACGACCCGCACGCCTGTCCACGCCCGAACCACCGAGGAGACCCGTGCCCCGCACCATCGTGCCGACCGAGGCCGCCGGAACACTGAGCGACGCCTGGCGCACCTGCGTCGGCACGGGCCGGTTCGGTCTCGCGCTGCGCAAGGACTACCAGGACTCCCTGGCCCTGGTGCAGCGCGAGATCGGGTTCCGGTACATCCGGGGCCACGGCCTCCTGCACGACGACGTCGCCGTCCACAGGCCGTACGACGCCGGCGGGCACCGCGGCACCGCCTACGTGTTCACCTACGTCGACCAGGTGGTCGACGCCTACCTGGGCCTCGGGATCAAGCCGTTCCTCGAGCTCGGGTTCATGCCCAGCGGCCTCGCGTTCGGCGACCAGACGGTGTTCTGGTGGCTGGGCAACGTCACCCCACCCCGGGACCACGCCGAGTGGGCGAGCCTGGTGCGGGCGCTCCTGCGGCACCTCATCGACCGGTACGGCCTCGACGAGGTGCGCACCTGGCCCGTCGAGGTGTGGAACGAACCCAACCTTCCCCAGTTCTGGAAGGACGCCGACCAGGCGGCCTACTTCCGGCTCTACGAGACGTCGGTCCGCGCTGTGAAGGACGTCGACGCGTCACTCCGGGTCGGTGGCCCCGCCATCTCCCCGGGAGCTGACGACTGGTGGGAGCCCTTCGCGGAGTTCGTCACCGCGCGCGACCTGCCCGCCGACTTCCTCTCCGTGCACGCCTACAGCTCGGGACCCGCCCAGCACGTGCCGTTCGGCGTCTACCAGACGCTCCAGCGACCCCAGCACCTGCTCGACCAGTTCGCCAGGCCGCGCAAGATCCTCGCCGGGACGGCGCTCGCGGACCGGCCGCTGCACGTCACCGAGTTCAACACGAGCTACCGCCCCGACAACCCGGTGCACGACACGGCGTACAACGCCGCCTACCTCGCCCCGGTGCTCGCGGAGGGCGGCGAGCACGCGGACTCGTTCTCGTACTGGACGTTCAGCGACGTCTTCGAGGAGGCGGGCGTGCCGGCGTCGTTCTTCCACGGCGGGTTCGGGATGCTGACCCATCGGCAGGTGCGCAAGCCGACCTTCCACCTGTACGCCTTCATGGCGCGGATGGGGCCGGAGATCCTCGCTCGGGGGGCCGACCACCTGGTCACCCGGCATCCCGCGACCGGTCAGGTGACGGTGCTCGCCTGGCAGCCGGTCGGCGGCACCGACGACCCGTCCGAACCGGCCCGGCACGACCTCCGGCTGAGCATCCCGGTCGCCGTCGCCGAAGTAGAGCGCCTGTCCGGCATCGAGGCGACTGCTGCGGAGAACCGGCCGGACAGGCGCTCTACTTCGGCGACTGGGAGGGTGTTCACCATGCGGTACGACGTCGATGAGGTCGCCGGGAATGCGTGGGCGGCCTGGCGAGAGATGGGGCGGCCCGTGTCGCCGTCGGGCAGACAGCTGGACGCGCTGCACGAGGCGAGCGAGCCCGCGCGCCGGGCGCGCTCGCTACCGGTGGACGACGGCGGCAGGGTGGACCTCGACCTGACGATCGGGCGGCACGGCGTCACGCTGGTGACCCTCGACGCCGTGCGCGACGAGACACCGGCCTGGCTCGACGACACCCGGATCCTGGGCCGTGGCTGAGCGCCGGGAGTTCGGCGACGGCCCGCTGGGCCGGGCCGCGAACGCGATCTACTGGTATCTCGTGGTCGAGCTGTTGCTCGTGCTGACGGCGTTGCCCGGCCTGGTCGCGCTCGCGCTGCTGGACCGGTCTCCGGGCAACGTCCCGTTCGTGGTGCTGTGCCTGTTGCCGCTGGGTCCGGCGGCGTCCGCCGGGCTGTTCGCGCTGCGCGACCGGGCCACGTCCGACGCGCTGGCCCCGGCGTCCTCCTTCTGGCGGGGGTACCGCCTGAACTGGGCCGACGTCCTCCGGGTGTGGACGCCTGCGCTCGTGGTGCTCGGCATCCTGGGCTTCTCGCTGGCGAACCTCGACGCGTCGGGGGTGCCCGCGTGGTACGCGCCAGCCCTCTTCGTCATCGGCGCGGGACTGCTCCTGTGGACGGTGAACGTGCTGGTCATCGTCTCGTTCTTCGGCTTCCGGGCGCGCGACTCGGCACGGCTCGCCGCCCACTACCTCGCGGCTCGTCCGCTGGTGACGCTGGGGAACCTCTCCTTGCTCGTGCTCGCGGGGGGAGTGATCGTGCTGACCACCGAGGTGCTGTTCGGCCTGGTCGCGGTGGTGTGGCTCGCCTTCGTGCTGCGCAACGCGGGCCCTCTGCTGGCCGACGTCGAGGAGCGGTTCACCGGCGGATCGTGACCCGGCGTCGCGGTGCAACATTGTCCGATCTGTGGCGTTGCGCCACAGTGAGCGCATGGTGATCAAGCAGGGGGACCCGGCACGGCTGACCTACCGCTATCTGCGGATAGCGATAGTGGCGGGGGTGCTGGTGCTGTTCGTGTCGTTGACGATGCAGATAGCCGCCGACCACGGGAGGCTCGACTCCGGCGAGGAGTGGTGGCACGCGTCGATCAGCGCGTACTTCTACTCGCCCGTGCAGAGCATCTTCGTGGGCACGCTGGTGGGTATCGGCACGTGTCTGATCGCGATCAAGGGCAGGCACGGGGCCGAGGAGGTGCTGCTCAACTTCGCGGGCATGTTCGCGGTCCTCGTGGCACTGATCCCTACGCCGCTCGACGCCGCGATGTGCGGCGAGGAGCCGTACTGCCTCGACGTGCCGGAGCGAGTGGGCAACAACGTGGGAACGCTGCTCCTCGTCGGTGGCGTGGTCCTGGTGCTGGCGACCTGGCCGCGGCGGCGCGACCTGGGCGGCCGGGTGGGCTGGGATCTCTGGCTCACGTGGCTGACCTGGGCGGGGACGGGTGTGTGGCTGCTGGCGTGGCCCGCGAGCTTCCTGGAGTCGGCGCACTACACGGCGGCGGTCCTGCTGTTCGCCTGCCTGGTGGCCGTCGCCTGGATCAACGGCTCGGACCACGCGATCACGACCCAGGCGCTCGATCGGCTGCGCGGCATGTCCGCCCGGGCGTACCGGGTCTGGTACCGCTGGATCGCGGCGGTGATGGCCGCCGTGCTGGTGGTGGGCATGGCGACCATGGTGGTCCTCGACCGGTTCCTGCCTGACCTGTTCCCACAGACGCTGTTCGTCGTCGAGACGGCGATGATGCTGATCTTCGCGCTCTACTGGGCGCTGCAGACCATCCAGTTCTGGGACACCGGCCTGCCGGCGCGTGCCCAGGTGGAGGACGTGAAGGTCCCCGGCGGCACGGCGTCGTAGCGGGGTCGAGTGCGAGCGGGACGGCGCAGCCGTACGGTCGAGGAGCGGTCGCGTGGTCGTCACCACGGTCACGCCGCCGCACCACCCAGCCGGAGGAGTCCAGCATGAGCGAGAACGAGAACTATCGGACCGACGACGCACCGACGCCGCAGGCCAACCCCGGACCGCGCGTCGACCCGGTCTCCGCGGACGACGACGTACAGGGCAGCAGCAATCCCGGACCGCGTGACGTGCCGGGGCAGGACGACGACCTCGACCGCACGGCCGAGGACCCGGCAGGGGAGAGGGCGATCCCCGGGGAGCACCCCAAGGACGACCCCGACCTGGAGGGCGAGGAGCGGTTCGACGCGGGGTGACGTCCGGGGCTGATCCTTGGAGCTCACTCGGAGGATTACCGTCGTGGCATGGTCCTGCGCTCGATCATTCTGTTCATCGCCGCCGCCGTGTTCGAGATCGGCGGCGCCTGGCTCGTGTGGCAGGGCGTCCGCGAGCACCGGGGCTGGCTGTGGATCGGCGCCGGGGTGATCGCGCTGGGCCTGTACGGCTTCTTCGCGACCCTCCAGCCCGACGCAAGCTTCGGCCGCATCCTGGCGGCCTACGGCGGCGTCTTCGTGGCCGGCTCCCTGGTCTGGGGCATGGTCGTCGACGGCTTCCGCCCCGACCGCTGGGACGTCATCGGGGCACTGATCTGCCTGGTCGGCGTCGCCGTGATCATGTACGGACCGCGCGCGGTGACGAGCTAGTCGGTCTCCGGCATCTGGCCGAACATCGACTCCAGCTGATCGGCGACCTCAAACATTCGCAGCGCGATGTGTGCTGGGATGAGGTGCGTCACTGTGCGAGCCGGTTCAGGAGCTCCCGGTCGCGTTTGCCGACGTAGTCGGCTGCGGCGAGCCACTCCGCGGCCATGGTGCGAGTGCCCTGTGCCGACCGTCCGAGCTGGACCTTGGAGATCACCACCGCGCCGTCGACAACGGTGAAGTCGAGGGCATCACCGACGTGCAGCCGAGCGGCCTCGGCGATGTCGTTCGGGATGGTTACCTGGTTCATGGGTCCAAGAGTCGGAATGGTCATCGCAGTCTCCAGTGAGAGATTCCTACTTTCCAACTATCGCGCTCCGGCGAGTAGGCCACCACCGCGATGAGCTTTCTGCCCCTCGCCCGTCGAGCCTTCTAGTAGTGGTGCCGTGGATCCATTCTTCGAAGTCTGGGTTTCTCCGCACTGAGGCGATTCAAAAGGGAGAAAGCTAGACCTCGAAGGGGATGAGCGCGGGCCGCTTCCGCACAACCCCGAGGAGCACGATCATGAAGGACCCGATCACCAGCATCGACACCCGGTTCAGCGACCCGGACGCCGAGCCGACCAGCTGGCAGGCCACCCAGGAGGTGCTCGAGAACGCCCAGATGACCTGGGTGACCACCGTGCGCGCCGACGGGCGCCCGCACGTCGCGCCGCTGGTCGCCGTCTGGCTCGACGGGGCGCTGCACTTCACCACCGGGCCCGACGAGCAGAAGGCCGTCAACCTGGCGGTCAACCCGAACGTCGTGCTGACCACGGGCCGCGACACCTGGGACGAGGGCGTGGACGTCGTGGTCGAGGGGCCCGCCGTCCGCGTCACCGACCGGAAGACGCTGGAGCGGCTCGCGGCTGCCTGGCGCACCAAGTGGGACGGGCGCTGGGTCTACGAGGTGGGCGACGGCGTGTTCCTGAACGACGTCGCCGGCCCCGCGCTCGTGTTCGCGGTGGAGCCCACCAAGGTGCTGGCCTTCGGCAAGGGCACCTTCAGCCACACGCGGCACGTCCCGCGACCGGCCTGACGGAGCGGCGCTACCGGTAGATCGTGCGCCCCCGCTCGTCCGGGACACCCGACTTCCGCAGGAAGTAGGTGTTCACCTGATCGCGCCACTCGGTGGCGGAGCGGAGCTGCTCCGCGAACCGTTCCGCGACGCGCTCGGAGAGACGCGGGTCGACTAGCTTCGAGACCGCCGACCACGCCCGGATCATCGCCTCGACCCGTTCGACGCCCTCGAAGTGGGTGTCGTAGACGTGCTGGATCACGGTCTTCCCGCTGTGCAGCACGTGCGAGTACGGCACGTGGTGGAAGAACAGCAGCAGCTCGTCCGGGCAGGTGGACGGCGACTCATAGGTCTCCCGCCAGGGCGACGGATACTGGCTTGCGTAGCCGGTGCCGGTCCGCGCGGTCCGGTCGACGCCGATCCCGTCGCGGTCCGCGAAGTGGTAGGTGCCCCACGGGGTGTACTCGTACCCGTCGACGTCGGGCCCGTAGTGGTGGCCGGGGCGCACCATGAAGCCCACGCCGAGCGGCGCCGTGTACTGCTCGTACGTCTCCCAGGACCGGTCGAGCACCGCGTGCACCGCCTGCCCGACGGCGTCGGGCGCACCCGGGAAGGTGAGACCCACCCACTCGTCGAGCACCGCCTCCGGGTCCAGGGTCGGGTCCCAGCACAGCCGTCCGTACGCGTAGAGGTTGGCCTGGGCGAAGGGGTGCCCGGTCCAGAACTCGTCGTCGCCCACGTTCGAGACGGCGGCGAAGCCGCCGGCGGGCTTGTGCCACGTCCCGGTGCCCGGGTCCGCGGCGGCCTTGCCGCGGCCGGTCGCGAGGTCCGCGACCGTGGGGGAACCGCCGTCCCCTCCGGCCAGGTCCCAGAACCGGAACCCGAGGATCTGGCTCCACTGCGGGCCGAGGTAGACGGCGTGCTTCTGCTGACCCGTGTACTCCTGGGTGACCTGCAGCTCCAGGGCGATCTGGGTTCGGGGCATGGCCGCGAGGACCGGCGAGACCGGTTCCCGCACCTGGAAGTCGAGGGGACCGTACTTGACCTGCAGGATCACGTTCGCCGAGAAGGCGCCGTCGAGCGGCTGGAAGTGGTCGAAGGCGGCGCGGGCGCGGTCCGTGGACCGGTCGCGCCAGTCCTGCCTGTGGTCGTAGACGAACGCCCGCCAGTGGATCAGGCCGTCGTACGGCTCGACGGCCGCTGCCAGCATGTTCGCGCCGTCGGCATGCGTGCGTCCGTACGCGAACGGGCCGGGCTGGCCCTCGGAGTCGGCCTTGACGACGAACCCGCCGAAGTCCGGGATCGCGTCCCACACCCGCGCCGCCGTGCGCACCCACCAGTGCGCCACACCCGGGTCGAGCGGGTCCGACGTGGTGAGGCCGCCGAGCGTGATCGGCGAGGCGAACGACACCGACAGGTGCACCCGGATGCCCCACCGCCGGAAGACGGCGGCGATCCGGACGACGTCGCCCAGGTCGTCGGTCAGCAGGTGCGCCTCGCGCGCGTGCACGTTGACGTTGTTGATCGCCACCCGGTTGATCCCGACGGCGGCCAGCAGCCGCGCGTACCGCTCGACACGGGAGAGGTCGGCGCGGACGAAACCGTTGTCGTAGAAGATGGAGCCACCGGAGTACCCACGTTCCACCTGGCCCATGACGGGGTGCGCGTCAACGTTGTCCCAGTGGTCGAGCATCCGCAGGTCGGTCGCGGGCGCGTGCGTCTCGTCGGCGTCCGGCCCCTCGAACGCCGCCTCGCCCAGGCGCACCACGTGGAACAGGCCGTGGAGCATCCCGGCATCCGTCTCGGCCTGCACGACGACGGCGCCCGCCTCGCGCGTGAACCGGAAGCTCTCGTCGGTCGAGTGGTCGTGCGACGAGGAGTCGGAGTGCGCGAGCGTCAGCACGAGCTCGGCGTCGGACACGCCGTCGCCTACCTCGAGGCGCGAGAACGCTCCGCCGAACCGCGCCGTCGCGGCCGCGACCTCCTCCGCCACCGTTCCCGCGAGCACGCCGTCGCCGGCCACCACCACGCGGCGGCTGCCGACCGCGGCGAACGCGTCGTCGGGCAGCCAGGCCGGATGGGGTACGGAGCGCTGAGTATCACCGGTCATGGATCGTCCCGTCCGTCTTGCGGTTGATGTGCAGATATGTGGGGGCGTGCTTGAACTGTGCCTCAGCGAACTGGTCCAGGTCCACCCCGGACCAGGGCTCACCCAGGGACACAACAGGCCCGGCGCCCGGCGGATGACGCACTTCGAGGCCCAGGTTTCTCAGTTCTGAAACATTCCAGAAGGGAGAAACCCAGACCTCGAAGAGTGCGGGGTCTCGACGAGCTCGACCAGCGAAGGGTCAGCGGGCGGCGTAGGCCAGCTTCGGCAGGTGGTAGGCCAGGTCAGCAGCGGTGTCGACTGCCTCGTCCAGGTCCAGCCGGTGCTCGGCGACCAGCCGGGCCAGGTAGCCGGCGTCGACCCGGCGGGCCAGGTCGTGGCGTGCGGGGATCGAGCAGAACGCGCGGGTGTCGTCGACGAAGCCCGACATGTTCGAGAACCCCGCGGTCTCCGTCGCCGCCTCCCGGAACCGGCGCATCGCGTCCGGCGCGTCCAGGAACCACCAGGGCGCACCGAGCCGGAGCGCCGGATACACGCCCGCCAGCGGCGCCAGCTCACGCGAGTACACGTCCTCGTCGACGGTGAACGCGATCATCCGGAAGCTCGCCGAGTTGCCGAACGCCTCCAGGACCGGCCGCAGGCCGTGCGCGAACTCGGTGACGACCGGGATGTCGTACCCCTTGTCGGGTCCGAACGTCGCGGCGACGGCGGGGTCGTGATCCCGGAGCACGCCGGGGTGGAACTGCATGACCAGGCCGTCCTCCACGGACATCGCCGCCATCTGGAACAGCATGTGCGCGGAGAACGCGGACTCCTCCGCCGTGCTGATCCCCGACCCGTCGGAGCTGCCCCGCAGCGCCTTCTCGAACAGGCTGCTCGCGACGTCGTCGGGCAGCGGGGTCGTGTCCGCGCTGAGGTGGCCGTGGTCGGTGGCCAGGCCGCCGGCCGCGACGAAGGCGGCGCGGCGCTCGCGGAGCGCCGCCAGGTAGCCCGCATAGGTGTCCGTGGCGATGCCCGACGCCGTGGCGAGCCGCTCCAGGTCGCCCTGCCAGGTGGCCCGGGCGGGGTGCAGCAGCGGGTCCGGGCGGAAGGTGGGGAGCACCCGGCCCGGTAGGTCGGCGGCGAGGCGGGCGTGCTCGTCGAGCGTGCTCCAGGCAGGGTCGGTGGTGCCGATGATCTCGATGC
Organism: Promicromonospora alba; assembly: GCF_042654905.1. Taxonomy (NCBI): domain Bacteria; kingdom Bacillati; phylum Actinomycetota; class Actinomycetes; order Micrococcales; family Promicromonosporaceae; genus Promicromonospora; species Promicromonospora alba. Next base: position 477,510 of record NZ_JBHSFI010000004.1, on the reverse strand, counting down.
CGAACCGGTCGAGGAGGGCACGCGGCCGGAAGGTCGGGTCAGCAAGGGTCTCGGCGATCTGGTCGTAGATCTGGTCGGCGGTCTCGGCGGAAGGCCGCACCGTGACGCCGAAGATCTCGACGAGCTCATGCTCCATCCAATACCGCGTGGGCGTACCGCGGAAATGCTTCCAGCCCGCGCAGAAGCGCCGGAAGATCTCGCGCGGGTCGGACTCGAAGCCCGGCCCGTCCACTGGCCCCACGCCCAGCTCCGGGAGCTGGGCACCCTGCGAGACGAGCATCCGCGTCAGGTAGTGGTCGGGCACCACGAGGAGCTGCGCCGGGTCCGGGAACGGCTCGTCGTCGGCGAAGGCCGTGACGTCGACGTGGCCGTGCATCGACACGATCGGGAGGTCCTGCACCGCCTCGTAGATCTCGCGGGCGATCGGCCGCGTCACGGGGTCGGCGGGCAGCGCTCGGTCGGGATGCAGGGTCCATGCGGTCATTCGTGTGCTCCTGGCGTCATTGCCGGGCCGGTCGGGCGGCCGGACGGAGGGTGGTGCGAACGTTTGCACTCTAACCTAGGGTATGGTGCAAACGTTTGCAGTGTCGCAACGGTCACAAGGAGGTGCCATGGTCACGGTGCACGACGTCGCTCGCGCCGCCGGAGTCTCGATCTCCACCGTGTCGCGGGCCCTCTCCAATCCCGAACGGGTGGCCGCGGAGACCCTCGAACGTGTGACGCGGGTGGCCGCCGAGCTCGGCTACCGGCCGAACCAGGCGGCGAGCGGCCTGCGGATGGGGCGCACGCACGCCGTCGGCCTGCTGGTGCCCGACCTGGAGAACCCCTACTTCGCCACCGTGACCAAGGCCGTGCAGGCGCGTGCCCGCGCGGAGGGCTACGAGGTCTTCGTCGCCGACTCCGACGAGGACCCGGACGTCGAGGCCGAGCTGATCGGCGCCCTCGCCGCCCGGACGGACGGCCTGGTCGTCGCCTCGCCGCGGACGGGTGACGCGGAGCTGCGCGCGGCGCTGGCGGGCGTGACCGCGGTCCTGGCGAACCGGGAGCTGGCCGGCACGTCCGGCGCCGTGTCGCCGGAGGCCCCGTGCGTCTCGGTGGACGACGCCGACGGCGTCGCCCAGGTGCTCGGGCACCTGTACGCGCTCGGGCACCGGAAGGTGGGCGTCGCGGCCGGTCCGTCGTCGTCGTGGTCGGGCGGACGCCGCGTCGCCGGGCTGAAGGCTGCCGCCGAGCAGCGGGACGTCGAGCTGGTGGAGCTCGGCACGTTCCAGCCGTACTTCGCCGGCGGCACCCAGGCAGCCGACTACGCGCTGGCGAGCGGCGTGACCGCCGTCGTCGCGTTCAACGACCTCATGGCGCTCGGGATCCTGGACCGGCTCCGGCACCGCGGCGTCGACGTGCCGGGCGAGATGTCCGTCGTCGGGTTCGACGACGTCCAGCTCGCCACCCTCGTCTCGCCGGCGCTCACGACGGTGCACGCACCGCTCGCCCGGCTGGGCCGCCGCGCCGTCGACCTGCTGCTGGCGCGCCTGCGCGGCGGGACGTCCGCCAGCTCAGAGCTCCCCGTGGAGCTCACGATTCGCGGGTCCACAGGACCCGTACCTGCCGGGCCGGTCAACTGACGCCCGTCCCGGCAACACACCCTGGGCGAAGGAGCCCGAGAGAGAGGAAGGCACCATGCGCACCTCCAAGAAGGCTGTGGCGCTCGCCGGCGTCGCGGCACTGACCCTGCTGACCGCCTGCACCCCGCCCGCGCCCCCAGGCGGGGAGGGCGGCGGAGCCGTCACCGACGCGGCGGACGTCCCCGACACGCCCTCCGAGCCCGTCACGCTGAACATCCTCGACGTCGCGGGCAACCAGCGGCTCACCGAGGGCATGGTGGACGAGTTCGTCGAGAACAACCCGGACGTCATCGAGTCGGTCACCTGGGAGACGGGCGGCGCGCCCGACGTCACAGGCATCGTCAAGCCGCAGGTCGACAGCGGCAACCTGTCCATCGACGTCGTGTTCACCGGCAACGACGGGCTGGCCGCCGGCATCAGCCAGGACCTGTGGCTCCCGATCGTGGACGACTACGGCGACCGCGTGTCGAACCAGGAGAACTATCTGGAACCCGCCGCGAAGATGCAGGAGCTCGCCCAGGGCTTCGGCGTCGTGACGACGTACTACCCCTCGGGGCCGCTGCTGCAGTACGACCCCGACGTCGTCGACGCGCCGCCCGCGACCCCGGAGGAGCTGCTGGAGTGGGCGAAGGCCAACCCCGGCAAGTTCGGGTACGCCCGCCCGGCGAACTCGGGCCCGGGCCGCACCTTCCTCATGGGCCTGCCCTACATCCTGGGCGACGAGGACCCGACCGACCCCGAGAACGGCTGGGACAAGACCTGGGCGTACCTCAAGGAGCTCGGCGAGTACGTCGACACCTACCCGACGGGCACCGGCCAGGTGGTGACCAACATGGCCGACGGCACCTGGGCGATGATCCCCACCACGACCGGCTGGGAGATCGCGCCGCGCGCCGAGGGCCAGCTCCCCAACAAGCTGCAGGCCGCCGCGTTCGACGACTTCACCTGGGTGACCGACGCGCACTACGCGGCCATCCCGAAGGGGCAGAGCGCGGACAAGATCAGCGCGATCATGCTCCTGCTGCAGGACATGCTCACGCCCGAGCAGAACGCCAAGGCGTACGACGCCGGCTACTTCTACCCCGGCCCGGCCGTCGAGGGCGCCACGCTGGACCTCGCGCCGCAGGAGTCCCAGGACGTGATCGAGGAGTTCGGCCGCCCGATGTTCGACGAGCTCATCGAGTCCCAGGACGCCGTCGTGCCGCTCGACGCCGAGTCGATGGTCAAGGCGTTCGACATCTGGGACCGCGAGGTCGGCGGCGGCAAGGTGGAGGAGGAGTCCTGAGTGAGTGACTTCGATTCCCTGGAGCTGCGCGGTGTCGGACGGCGGTTCGGCGGGGTGGACGCGCTGTCCGACCTGAACCTGACGATCAGGTCCGGCGAGTTCGTCGCCCTGCTCGGGCCGTCGGGCTGCGGCAAGTCGACCGCGCTGAACTGCCTCGCCGGCCTGCTCCCGCTGACGCACGGCGAGATCCTGCTCGACGGCAAGCGCATCGACACCCTGCCGCCCGAGCGTCGCGGGTTCGGGATGGTCTTCCAGTCCTACGCGCTGTTCCCGCACCTGACCGTGGAGAAGAACGTCGCGTTCGGCCTGCAGATGCAGGGGCGGCCCCGGGCCGAGATCGACTCGCGGGTGCGCGAGGCGATCAAGCTCGTCAAGCTCGGCGAGCACGCGAAGAAGCTGCCGGGCCAGCTCTCGGGCGGGCAGCAGCAGCGCGTCGCGATCGCGCGCGCGGTGGTGCTGGAACCGTCGCTGGTGCTGATGGACGAGCCCCTGTCGAACCTCGACGCGAAGCTCCGCCTCGACATGCGCACGGAGATCCGGCGTCTGCACCAGTCGCTGGGGCTCACGACCATCTACGTGACGCACGACCAGGAGGAGGCGCTGTCCCTGGCCGACCGCCTGGTGGTCATGCGCGAGGGGCGCGTGCAGCAGGTGGGCACGCCCGACGAGCTCTACGAGAGCCCGACGAGCTGGTACGTCGCGGACTTCATGGGGTACCGCAACATCCTGACCGCGACCGTCGTCTCGGCGTCCGGGGGCGAGGTGGTGGTCGCCCTCCCCGGGACGGCCGACGGCGGGGTCCGGCTCACGGGGCGTGCGGTCGGCGCGCTGAGCGCGGGGGACCAGGTGCGGGTGGCGATCCGGCCGGAGGACTTCGTGGTGGTCTCGACAGGCTCGACCAGCGGCGGTGGCTCGATCGACGGCGGCGGAGCGGGCGCCGTTCCCGGCACCGTCGCCGTGGTCGAGTACCACGGCCGCGAGCACGCCGTCGGGGTGCAGACCGGCGACACGATGCTGCACGCCCGGACGCAGTCGGCCCCGCAGGTCGGCAGCGGCGTCCGGCTGACGGCGCCGGTCGATCGGGTGCTGGTGTTCCCGGAGTCGCTGGACGCCGTCGCGCCGGTAGAGGTGGCGGCATGAGGACCGCGACCCAGGCAGGCCGGGGAGGGACGACATGAGCGGCGGTGGCGGGCCGCGGGCGGGCAGGGCCACCGCGAGCCTGCGGCACCGCCTGGCCGAGCGCGGCGTCGACCCGGTCCTGCTCCTGCTGGTGCCCGGCCTCGTCGTGGCGGTCGCGCTGTTCGTGTACCCGTTCTCGTACGGGATCGGGCTCACCGTCCAGCCCACCGCGGCGATGCAGGAGCAGTGGGGCGGCGGGATCTTCGCGAACTACGTGGCGTTCTTCCGCGACCCGTTCGTGTTCGACTCCGTCGGTATCACGATGCGGCTCGCGCTCCCCGCCGCGCTGTTCAACGTGCTGGCGTCGGTGCCGGTCGCGATGGTGCTGCGGCACCGGTTCCGCGGCAAGCGGCTGCTGACGTCGCTGCTGGTCCTGCCCATCACGCTGGGCACGGTGCTCACCGCGCAGGGGCTGCTGATCTTCGCGGGACGGCAGGGCTGGATCAACCGGACGCTGCTCGAGATCGGCCTGATCGACGAACCGCTCAAGCTCGTGAACAACTACCTGGGCGTCATGTTCTCCCTGGTCATCACCGGCTTCCCGTTCGCGTTCCTGCTCATCTCGTCCTACCTGTCGGGTATCGACCCGTCGCTGGAGCGGGCGGCCAAGACGCTCGGCGCGGGCTGGTGGCAGCGGTTCCGGCGGATCATCCTGCCGCTGCTGGCGCCGGGCCTCGCGACCACCTTCATCCTGACGTTCGTGCTCGCCTTCTCGGTGTTTCCCTCGGCGCGGCTCGTCGGTGACGCCATGGGCGAGACCCGTGTCATGTCGCTCATGGCGTTCCGGGCGTTCGGCGAGCAGAACGACTACGCGATGGCGTCCACCATCGCGCTGATGATGGGCGCGGTAGAGCTGATCGTCGTGGTGGCCGTGCTGGGCCTGCGGTCGCTGCTGTACCGAGGGACGACCGGAGGGAAGGGCTGATGGCCGCTTCAACGCTGGAGCGGCCGATCGCCGCCCGGCCGTCCACCTGGTTCGTCTGGGCAGGCATGACCGCGTTCGGGGTGTTCCTGCTGGGCATCCTCGGCGCGGTCGTCGTCGACTCGTTCGGGCGGCAGTGGTTCGACACCTGGCTGCCCGAAGGCCTGACCACCGAGCGCTACACCGAGGCCTGGGACCGGTTCGCGCTGGGCGAGGTCGTCGGCGTCACGGTCGGCGTGGCGGCGCTCGTCGTCGTCATCTCCGTAGCCGTGGGCGTGCCCGCCGCGTACGTGCTCGCCCGCCGCGACTTCCCGGGCAAGCGCGCGATCATGCTGCTGTTCCTGCTGCCGGTGCTCATGCCGCCCATCACCTACGGCATCCCGCTCGCGACGGTCATGTACTCGTTCGGGCTCGGGCGCACGCTGACCGCCGTCGTGCTGGTCAACCTCGTCCCGTCCGTGCCGTTCGTGATCCTGACCATGACGCCGTTCATCGAGCAGATCAACCCGGCCATCGAGTCCGCCGCCCGGATGTGCGGTGCGCGGACCCGGCAGGTGTTCACGCGCATCCTGGCCCCGCTGCTCGTGCCCGGTATCCTCGCCGCGGCGATCCTCGTGCTCGTCCGGACCGTCGGGCTGTTCGAGCTGACGTTCCTCGTGTCCGGCCCTGGATCGGACACACTCGTCGTAGCGATCTACCGTGGCATGACATCCGCCGGCGGTGGCGAGGCGAGACAGCTCATCTCGGCCATGTCGGTGATCTATACAGCGACCATGCTCGTCATGCTCGTGGCTGCCTTGCGGTTCGTGAACCCGACGCAGCTCGTGGCACAGGTGAAGGAGACACGCGATGACTGACGACCGCCTGCACCGGGACAACGTCCCCGTGGGCATCGACGCGCCGGTGATGCCGACGGCGGTGGGCATCGTCCACCTCGGCATCGGGGCGTTCCACCGGGCGCACCAGGCCGTCTATACCGAACGTGCGGCGATCGCCACGGGCGACACCGCGTGGGGCATCCTCGGCGTGACCCAGCGGTCAGCGACCGTCCGCGACCAGCTCCGCCCGCAGGGCGGCGTGTACGCGGTGCTCACGGCGGGCGAGCAGGAGTCGTCCGTCGAGCTGATCGGCTCGGTGGTCGACGTCGCGTACCCCGCGGAGGAGACCGAGCGGGTGCTCGCGGCGCTCGCGGCGCCCTCCACGCACGTGGTCACCCTGACGATCACGGAGAAGGGGTACGCCCGGACGCCGGACGGGGCGCTCGACCTGGACGCGGTCGCGGGGGACCTGGAGGCGCTGCGGGCCGGTGCGCCGGTCGGTACGTCGGGGGAGTCGCCGGTTCGCCCGGCGACGTCGGCGATCGGGCTCCTGGTCCGCGGCCTCGCGGCGCGTGCGGGATCCGGTGCGCCCATCACCGTGCTGACCTGCGACAACATGGTGGACAACGGCCGCGTGCTCGAACGTCTGGTGCGGCAGGCCGTGGACGCGGGCCTGCCCGGCACGGAGGGCGACGCCCTGCGCGGGTTCCTGGACGCGCACGTCACGTTCCCGTGCTCCATGGTCGACCGGATAGTGCCCGCGACGACGCCGGAGCAGCGCGACCACGTCGAGCAGGCGCTGGGCGTGCGGGACGAGGGGCTCGTGGTGGGCGAGCCGTTCGCACAGTGGGTGATCGAGGACCGGTTCGCCGGCCCGCGCCCCGCGTGGGAGGCGGCCGGCGCGACCTTGACCAAGGACGTCGCGCCGTTCGAGCAGGCCAAGCTGCGGCTGCTGAACGGGACCCACTCCCTGGTCGCGTACTCCGGGTGGCTCGCAGGGCACACGACGATCGCGGCGGCGATGGCCGATCCCGCGATCGCCGAGCGCGCCCGCCAGTACCTCTTCGAGGACGCGCTGCCGACGCTCACCCCGCCCGAGGGCCTGGACCTGCACCAGTACGGCGAGCAGATCCTCGCCCGGTTCGCCAACCCGCACACCGGGCACACGACGGCGCAGGTGGCGATGGACGGCACGCAGAAGATCCCGTACCGGTGGGGTGGTGTCCTGAGCGACGCGCTGGCCGCCGGCCGGGAGCCGCGCGGTGTCGCGTTCGCGCTGGCCGCCTGGGCGGAGTTCGTTCGACGTCGGACGCTCTCCGGCGAGGGCGTCGACGACCCGCGGGCCGAGGAGCTCGAGGCGGTGGTCAGCGCCTTCGAGGTGCCGGGCGGCTCCGACGGCCTCGGCGACGTCGAGGGCCTTGCTGGTGCCGAGGAGGACGTGAGGGCCCTCCTGGGACTCCCGGGCCTCCTGCCGGAAACCACCCCGGACACGTTCCTGGACATGGTGGCGGAGGAGATCGAGTCGGTCCGCTGACCCTCCCCGTTGAGTGCGGGACATTTGTGCGCTCAGCCCGCCTGTGGGCGCAAATATCCCGCACTCAACGAGGGCTGGTACGGTCAGACGAGACGGTGAAACGATTCATTTTGTCAACGAGGGCGGAGAGACATGAGAGTCACGATCCTGGGTACGGGTGCCATCGCCGGGACCCATGCGGAAGCGATCGCAGCGCTGCCACAGCACGGGGTGGACGCCGTTCTGGCGCACGCCCTCGACATCGACCCGGCTCGGGCTGAGGCGTTCGCGCAGCAGTACGGCGTCGCCGGGCACGGCACCGACCTGGCCGACGTGCTCGCCGACACCGACGTCCTGCACGTGTGCACCCCGCCGGGCGCTCATGTGGACGCGGCGGTCGCCGCGCTCGAGGCCGGCGTCCACGTGGTCGTGGAGAAGCCGGCGACGCTCTCGCTCGCGGAGATCGACAGGATCGCGGCGGCCGAGGCGGCCTCCACCGCGACGTTCACCCAGGTGGTCCAGCACCGGTTCGGGCACGGCCTGCGCCAGCTGCGGCGGCTGCTCGACGACGGCGCGCTGGGTCGCCCGCTCGTCGCGACCTGCGACACCATGTGGTTCCGCGCGCCCGAGTACTTCGAGGTGCCGTGGCGCGGGCGGTGGGACACCGAGGGCGGCGGCCCCACGATGGGCCACGGCATCCACCAGTTCGACCTGCTGCTGGCGGTCCTCGGGCCCTGGTCCGAGGTGACGGCGATGGCCGGGCGCCTCGCCCGGCACGTGGACACCGAGGACGTGTCGATGGCGATAGTGCGCTTCGCCAACGGTGCGATGGCGACCATCACCAACTCCCTGCTGTCCCCGCGGGAGACCTCTGACCTGCGGTTCGACACCGAGGCGGCGACCATCGAGCTGTCGCACCTGTACGGGTACGACGATGCCGACTGGACGTTCACGCCCGCGAAGGACCGGGCCGACGTCGGGGCGCTGTGGCAGCCGGACCCCGCGGCCCTGCCCTCCGGACACCTCGCCCAGCTCCTGCCGACCTACCGGGCGTTCGTCGCGGGCGAGGCGCCTCCGGTCACCGTGGCCGACGTGCGCGGCACGCTGGAGCTGGTCGCCGCCATCTACCGGTCGGCGTTCACCGGCGCGGTGGTCCGGGCCGGCGAGATCGGGCCGGGTGACCCGTTCCACGAGTCCATGCGCGGTATCGGGCCGGCTTGGGCGCCGGTGAAGGCCACGGCGCCGGCGCCTGCCTGACGGCCCGGCGCTGTCGCGACGCCGTCGAACGTAGGCCCGGTCGCCTTTGTCGGGCGGGCGTAGGTCTGGTCGCTGCACGCCCTGCCATGCGGCGACCAGGCCTACGTTCGACGGTTCCGGCGACCCGGCCTACGTTCGGGGGTCGATGGGTTGTATCGGTGCACTTCGTTACGAATTCCTGACCTGAAGCCCTGGACAACGCTTCCCGGAGCGGTATTGTATCGATTCAGTCGGCCGTCGAGGACGCAGCCGGCGCGCCAACAGCAGTACGAGCAAGGAGGCTCACGTGGTTCGCACACGCACCACCACCGGTAAGGCCGCCGTCCACGCAACGGCTATCGCGGCGGTCGCCGCGCTCACCCTCTCGGCGTGCGGGGGAGGCGGTAACGCCGCCACCTCGGCCGAGGCCGCGCCCGTCGCCACCGACCGGGACATCGAGCTGTCGCTCGTCTGGTGGGGAGACGACGACCGCGCGAACCGCTACGAGGAAGCGGCGAAGCTGTTCGAGGAGAAGTACCCGAACATCGACGTCCAGCCCCAGTTCCAGGCCTGGGACGACTACTGGACCGCCCGCACCACCGAGGCGGCCGGTCAGACCCTCCCCGACGTCTTCCAGATGGACCTCGCGTACATCCACCAGTACGCGTCGAACAACCAGCTCCTCGACCTGTCGAGCCAGGTCGGCGTCAACCTGGAGACCGGTGACTACGACGAGACGCTGCTCGGCTCCGGTGCGGTCAACGGCGGGCAGTTCGGCATCCCGACGAGCACCAACACGCTCGGCATGTTCTACCACCAGGACCTCCTGGACGAGCTCGGCATCGAGCCGCCAGCGGAGGGCCTGACCTGGGACGAGTACGACGCCTGGCTCCGTGAGGTCAGCGAGGCCGGGGCCGACCACGACCCGCAGGTCTACGGTGGCACGGACTACACCGGCGCCCTGTGGATCTTCAGCCAGTGGCTGGTCCAGCAGGGCAAGGTGCCGTTCGCGGAGGACGGCTCGCCGGCCTTCGAGAAGGCGGACCTCGTCGAGTGGGTCGAGCGCTCCCAGCCGCTGCGTGACGACAAGGTGTTCTTCCCGGTCCAGCGAGCCAAGCAGGTCGAGCCGCTCGGCGGGATGCAGGTCGGCGAGGCGACCACCGAGATCACCTGGGACAACATGCTGGCCGGCTATGCGGCGGGCGCGGGTACGGAGAACCTCGGCATCCTGCCGGTGCCCACGGGCGCCGAAGGCTCGCAGCAGTTCTGGAAGCCGTCGATGCTGCTCTCGGCGTCGGCCAACACGGACGAGCCGGACGCCGCGGCCGCGCTCATCGACTTCCTGGTGAACGACCCCGAGGTGGGCAAGATCTTCGGTACGTCCAAGGGCGTGCCCGCCGTGCCGGCCCAGAAGGACGCGATGGAGCTGGCCGAAGGCTCGATCGACTCCAAGATCGTCACCTACGAGGACGAGGTGGCCGACCTGGTGACGGCCGAGACGCCACTCCTGGGTGAGGGCTACGGCGTCGTCGAGGCCGAGTTCAAGCGGCTGGGCGAGGAGCTCGCATACGGCAACATCAACGCCCAGGAGTTCGCCGACCAGTGGTTCCAGAGCGCCGAAGCCAACCTCGGCGGGGAATGACCATGTCGGCTACCACTACCGAGCGCGGCCAGGCGGCCGGGCGCGGCAGCGCGCGGGGGACGACGGCGACGTCGGCCCCCGCGCGGGGCGGCGCCGGCAGGTCGCCGCGCAAGCGAGCCGACATACGCGCCGGCTACGCGTTCCTGTCCCCGTGGCTCCTGGGGTTCGGACTGCTGACAGCCGGCCCGATGCTGATGTCGCTGTACCTCGCGTTCACCGACTACAACCTGTTCCGGGCGCCGGAGTTCGTCGGTATCGAGAACTTCACCACGCTGTTCGCCGACCCGCGGTTCCTCAAGTCCGCACAGGTCACCGCCATCTACGTGCTGGTGGGCGTGCCGGTGAAGCTCGCTGCGGCACTCGCCGTGGCGCTGCTGCTGAACGCGAAGCACCGCGGCCAGGGCGCGTACCGCTCGATGTTCTACGCGCCGTCGCTCATCGGGGCCAGCGTCTCCGTGGCGATCGTGTGGCGTGCGATGTTCATCGACGACGGCATCGCCGACCAGGTCCAGCAGTTCTTCGGCCTGCCCGGCGGTGGCTGGGTGGGCGACCCGAACATGACCATGCCGATGATGATCCTGCTGGCGGTGTGGCAGTTCGGCGCCCCCATGGTGATCTTCCTGGCGGGCCTCAAGCAGATCCCGGCGGAGCTGCTCGAGGCGGCGGAGGTCGACGGCGCGGGGCCGATCCGGCGGTTCATCTCCGTGACGATCCCCCTGCTGTCCCCGGTGCTGTTCTTCAACCTGCTGCTCGAGACCATCGGCGCGTTCCAGGTGTTCAGCTCGGCCTTCATCATCTCCGGCGGTAGCGGCGGTCCTGCCGACTCGACGCTGTTCTACACGTTCTACCTCTACATCAAGGGCTTCACGGAGTTCCGGATGGGGTACGCCTCGGCGATGGCCTGGGTGCTCGTGCTCGTCGTCGGGATCATCACCGCTGTCCTGTTCCGCACCTCGCGTGCGTGGGTCCACTACACGGGAGACGTGCGATGAGCGAGACCAGCTACCCGAACCACACGGCGCTGGAGGCGGGGGCCACCCTGCTCGCGGACCGGGACCACTCGTCGTCGAGCAAGGCCCGTCAGCGGCGGCGCACCGGCTCCGTGGTCTTCCACGTGGTCGTGATCGCGATCGTCGTGGTGATCCTGTACCCGGGCGTGTGGATGTTCATGAGCACGTTCAAGCCGACCGGAGACATCGTCGGCAACGTGAACCTGTGGCCGGAGACGTGGACGCTCGACAACTACGTCTCGGCACTCAGCGGGATCGGCGGGATCTCGTTCTGGACCTTCGTCCTCAACTCGCTGATCCTCGCGGTCGGCTCGGTGGTCGGCGTGGTCCTGTCGTCGACCGTCTCGGCGTACGCGTTCGCCCGGATCAGCTTCCCGGGGCGTGGCGTGTACTTCGCGATCATGATCGGCACGATGCTGCTGCCGTTCCACGTGGTGATCATCCCGCAGTACATCCTGTTCAACTCCATGGGCATGGTGAACACGTTCCTGCCGCTGCTGGCGCCCAAGTTCCTGGCCACCGAGGCGTTCTTCGTGTTCCTCATGGTGCAGTTCCTGCGCGGGCTGCCCCGTGAGCTCGACGAGGCGGCGCGGATCGACGGGTGCGGGCACTGGGGCATCTTCCGGCTCGTGCTGCTCCCGCTCATGCGGCCGGCGGTGATCACCAGCTCGATCTTTGCCTTCATCTGGTCGTGGAACGACTTCCTCGGGCCGCTGCTCTACCTCAAGCAGCCCGACACGTACCCGCTGCCCATCGCACTGCGGATGTACGTGGACCAGACGTCGGTCTCCGACTACGGCGCACAGATGGCCATGGCCGTGCTCGCGCTCCTGCCGGTGCTGCTGTTCTTCGTGCTGTTCCAGCGGTACCTCGTCGACGGGGTCGCGACGCAGGGCCTCAAGGGCTGAGCCGCGTGGACGCCGACGGACGAGAGGACGAGGCCGGCGCGCAGCCGACCGGCCCGCAGCGCGTGGCCGGCGAGAGCCGGTTCGCGCTGCTCGGGGAGACTCTGCTGACCGGGCTGTTCGTGCTGGTCGGCAGCCTCCCGGTGGTGACGCTCCCGGCGGCGCTCGCGGCCGGCTCCGCGCACCTGCGCCGCCACCTCGGCGGGTACGACACGTCGGTCCGGACGTTCGTGCGGGACTGGTTGGCCGCCGCGCGCGGCCTCTGGGCGCTGGGTGCGCTCCTGCCGCTCGCCGCGGGTGCGGTCGTGGTGAACACCGGGCTGACGGAGTCGGGTGCTCTGCCCGGGGCGTCCGTCGTCCGCTGGGTGACGTGGGCGGTCGCGGCGTGCGCGGCGGTGGTGCTGGTGCGCGCCGCGGCCGCCTGGTCCGACGACGAGCCGGCGCCGGGCTCACCCGGTACGGAGCCCGGGCCCGTCTCGGGTCCTCGTGGTGTGTGGGTGCTGGTGTCCCGGGGGGCCGTACGCGCCCGGGACGACCTGTCCGGGTCCGCCCTGCTGCTCGCGGCCCTGGTGATGTGCGTGGTGCTCGTCTGGATGTTGACGCCGCTCGTCCTGGTGACGGGCGGCCTGCTGAGCCTGGCGGCGGTCGCCGTCGAGACGCGACGCGTGCGGCGTCGCGCGCTCGACTGACGCCGTCCAGCTTCCCCGCCCGCCCAGGGATCCGGCCCGGAACCACGGTCGGTTCCGGGCCGGATCCCTGGGTAGGGGCGGCTTTCCGTGAGATCGAGAATTCAGAGAGGAATTCGAACATGATCGCGAGACGAATCCAGACCAGGGCTGCCCTGGCGGCGGCACTCTGCCTCGGCCTGAGCGGGGTGGGTGTCACGGCGTCCGCCCAGACTGCCCAGACCGGCCAGAATGCCCAGACCGGCCCGAATGCAGTCCTGACCAGCGACCAGGGTGACTCGAGCGCCCAGGGCGACCGGCCGACGTCGGGCACCGAGCGGCTCGAGCGCGGGCTTGTCGCGGCGTCCACCAGCGAGGGCGTCTTCCTGAGCTGGCGGCTGCTCGCGCCCGAGGTCACCGGTCATACCGATGCGGGGCTCAAGAGCCCGGACTTCGCGGTGTACCGCGACGGCAGGCGCGTCGCGAAGGTGTCGGGCTCGACCAACTATGTCGACCCGGCGGGCACCGCCGGCTCCAGGTACCGGGTGGTGCCGCTGAGCGGGCCGAACGCGGGCCGGTCGGCGTCGGCCACCGTGTGGGGCGACGGGCACCTCGACATCCCCCTGAACAAGCCGGCCGACGGCGTCACGCCCGCCGGCGAGGCGTACACGTACCGCGCCAACGACGCGTCGGTCGCGGACCTCGACGGCGACGACGAGTACGAGATCGTCGTGAAGTGGGACCCGTCCAACTCCAAGGACGTGTCGCAGGTCGGCTACACGGGCAACGTCTACCTCGACGCCTACGAGCTCGACGGCACGCAGCTCTGGCGCATCGACCTGGGCGTCAACATCCGCGCGGGCGCGCACTACACGCAGTTCCCCGTCTACGACTTCGACGGTGACGGCCGCGCCGAGCTGATGGTCAAGACCGCCCCCGGCACGCACATGACCACGTACGACGACGGAGAGCCGGCCGGGCGGCGCTACATCGGGATCCCCCGGGACGACCGGGCGGACGGCGTGACCCACGCCGACGACTACCGGATGTCCGCGGGCGACTACTACGAGCACCTGGTGGAGATGTTCCGCGGCTGGTCGACGCGGCCAGAGGTGACCAGCGGGGACTGGCCCGCCACCCTGGAGGAGGCGTGGGGCATCGACGGCCGGTGGTCCTACCCGCTGTCCGACGCCGACGCGCGCGCCGCGGCCGACCACTTCATCGACGTCTACGCTCCCGCCCGCTCGACGCGGAACCAGCTGCGCAAGTTCGAGGGCTTCGTGGTGAGCGGGCCGGAGTACCTCACCGTCTTCGACGGGCGCAGCGGCAAGCCGATGGAGACCGTCGACTACGAGCCCGGGCGCACCGACGACGGGCTGCGCTGGGGCGACTACGCGATGGCCCGCATCGAACCGGGGAACCGGGTCGACCGGTTCCTGTCGGGCGTCGCCTACCTGTCCGACGGCCGGCCCAGCGCGATCTTCGCGCGCGGTTACTACACACGCTCCACGATCGCGGCCTACGACTGGAACGGCAGGCACCTGACCAAGCGCTGGCTCGCGGACTCGGGATGGACGGCGATGACCAACCCGTTCAACGACAGCCCGCACGGGGTGCCGGGCAGCTCGCCCGAGTGGGGCAGCCTCACGACGCAGGGCTTCCACTCCCTGTCCGTGGCCGACGTCGACGCCGACGGCAAGCAGGAGATCATCTACGGTTCGTCGACGCTCGACGACGACGGCTCGCTGCTCTACTCGTCAGCCGCCACGTTGCCCGAGGGCTCCGCGAACCCCGGCGTGGTCGCCGGGCTCGGGCATGGTGACGCGATGCACGTGACGGACATCGACCCGGCGCGGCCCGGACTCGAGATCTGGACCTGCCACGAGGGTGGCACGTGGGCGCCGTACGGCTCGGCGCTGCGCGACGCCGCGACCGGCGAGGTCCTGTTCGGGCAGTACTCCGGCCGGGACACGGGCCGGGCGATGATCGGCGACGTGCGCTCGGACGTGCCGGGCGTCGAGGTCTGGGCGTCCATGCCGGACGGCACCCTCGGGTCGGGCACGCTGAGCGCCACGGGCGCGCAGCTGTCGACGACGACCATGGGCACCAACCAGTCGGTGCGCTGGGCGGGGGACGGGACCACGCAGATCATCGGGGGCGCGGAGGCGCAGACGCCGACGATCACCGACTGGTCGCGCGGCGTCGTGAAGACCCTGGACGGGACGCTGACGAACAACGGCACCAAGGGCACGCCGTCCCTCGTGGCCGACGTGCTCGGCGACTGGCGTGAGGAGGTGCTGGTGCGGACGACCGACTCGAGCGCGCTGCGGCTGTTCACGACCACCGAGCCGACGGACATCGCCATGTACACGCTCATGCACGACCGGCAGTACCGCGCCGAGGTGGCGCGTCAGCAGACGACGTACAACCAGCCGTCGTACCCGGGCTTCTACCTGGCCTCGGACACCGACTGGTCCACGGTCCCGATCCCGGGCCGCGGCTGATCCCTCGACAGGCTCGACCACACCCGCTGGTCGAGCCTGTCGAGACCGGGCCACCCCGTTGGTCGAGCCCGTCGAGATGCGGCCACCCCGTTGGTCGAGCC
Source organism: Promicromonospora alba (assembly GCF_042654905.1). Lineage (NCBI taxonomy): Bacteria > Bacillati > Actinomycetota > Actinomycetes > Micrococcales > Promicromonosporaceae > Promicromonospora > Promicromonospora alba. The sequence continues at coordinate 462,108 of NZ_JBHSFI010000004.1, read as the reverse complement.
TGTCGAGACCTGGTGACCATCCCGGGGTGCCCCGCCCGATTCAGTGACAGGCCGCGAAGCCGTGGAGTAGCGTCGGCCGTTACGCCTGCCCCGACCCGATGGGACGACCATGTTCGCGATCTCGCCGTACGACCTGATCTGGTCAGCTGGTGCGCTGGTGGCCGTCGCACTGACCCTCGCCGCGCTCGTCGTCTGGTTCCGGACGCGCTGGGAGCGGACTGGGGAGGCCGTCCTGACGCTGCTCGTCATCGTCCTCGTACCGATCCTCGGGCCCGCCGCATTCCTCGCGTCGCGTGGCAGGCGCCCGGTCCCGGTGAAGGTCCGCTCGTCGGACCGGCGGAGCTGACGCCGGGGACTACCTCGCCGACGCGGAGCTGGAGCCCCGCACCACCAGCGTGGGCTGGAACATCACGTGCTCTGCCTCCCCGTCGGGGCCGCTGAGCAGGAGGTCCGCGGCGCGGGCGCCGAGCTCGTGCGTCGGCTGGCGGATCGAGGTGAGCGGTGTGGACAGCTCGGCGGCGAACGCGACGTCGTCGTATCCCACCACCGCCATGTCGGTGGGGACCGCGATGTTCTCCGTGCGAAGCGTGCGCAGCACACCCAGCGCGACCAGGTCGTTCACGCAGAAGACGGCGGTGGGCCGCTCGCCCGACTCCAGGAGCCCGCGGATCGCGGCCTCGCCCCCCTCGGCGTTGAGGCTGGAGACGGTGATCTCCTGGAGCGCGGACGCCGGGTCGAGCCCGGCGGCGGCGAGCTCCTTGACCACGCCTTCGTGCCGGTCGGCGCACTGCCGGATCGTGTGCGGCCCGTTGAGGAAGACGATCCGGGTGTGGCCCTCGTCCAGGAGGTGGCGCGCCGCGAGCTCGCCCCCGCGGACGTCGTCGACGGCCACCGACGAGATGCTCGGGTCCGATGACGGACGGTCCAGCAGCACGACGCCGGTGCCACGGCGGCGGATCGCGAGCAGGTGCTCGATGTCGTCGGTCGCCGGTACGACCATGACGCCCTGCACGCCGTGCTCCTCGAACAGGCGCAGGTAGCGCTGCTCGCGTTCGGGGTCGTCGTCGGACGACGCCACCATGAGCGTGAAGTCGTCGCGGTCCAGGCGCTCCTCGATGCCCCGTGCGACGTCGGTGAAGAACGGGTTGGCGATGTCCAGGACGATCGCGCCGATGGTCGTGATGGTTCCGGCCCGGAGCTGCCGGGCGGACCCGTTGCGGACGAAGCTGAGCTCCTCGATCGCGGCCTCGACCCGTTCGCGGGTGCCCGGCAGCACGCGTTCGGGTCGGTTGAGGACGTTGGAGACCGTGCCGACGGAGACGCCGGCGGCGCGGGCGACGTCGGCGATGGATGCTCGTCGGCGAGCGGCCTGCTGGGTCATGGAGAGCCTCCTTGCTTCGGGCTACATTATGAACCGTTTCACGAGGAACCGGAGGACCGGACATGTCGAGCAACACCGCTGGTGCACGCGTCTGTTTCACGTCTCGGGTGCGAGCAGACCGTATCCCGGAGTACCGGGCGGCACACGCCGCCGTCTGGCCCGAGATGCTGGAGGCCCTCCGGGACACGGGCTGGCGCGACTACCACCTGTTCCTGCGGGACGACGGCCTGCTCGTCGGGTTCCTGGAGACCGACGACTACGAGGCGGCGCAGCGGGGCATGGCCGCGACCGAGGTCAACGCGCGGTGGCAGGCGGCGATGTCGGGGTTCTTCGTCGACGACGGCAATCCCGACGACGGGTTCGTGCTGCTGGACGAGGTCTTCTACCTGGAGGGCCAGCTGGCGGCGCTCGATTCGGCGAAGTAGAGCGTATGTCCGAACAGGCGCTCTACTTCGCGGACGCGTGGTCGGCGAAGTAGAGCGCCTGTCCGCCCGGTGCCGGATATCCAGCGTCGGGCGGACAGGCGCTCTACTTCGGCAACACACCCGGCCTAGTTGGTGCCGCCCTCGCGCTCGCTGAGCGCGTCGGGGTCGGTGATCCTCGTGGGCTCAGGGCGGTTGAACGCCCAGGTGACGAACCACAGGATGACGCCGATGAGCAGCAGCCAGCCCGCGATCTGGTACTGGAGCGGATCACGCCCGGTCCAGGGCCCGACGAAGAACGCGCAGAGCAGCGCCCCGAGGATCGGCAGGATGGTCGGGGCCACGAAGTGCTTCCGGTCCACGATGTTGCTCCGCAGCTTGAGCACCGCGACGTTGACGATGGTGAACACCGCGAGCAGCAGGAGCGACGTCGTGCCGCCGAGCGCTGCGATCACGCCGTTCTCCTCCTGCAGCGTCACGAGCACGATGAGCCCGAGCGCGATGACGGTGGTGAACACGATCGCCGCGGTGGGCGTCTGCCGCCGCGGGGAGACCCGCCCGAGGAACGGCGGCAGCACCCTCTGCTTGGCCATGCCGTACAGGAGTCGCGACGCCATCAGCATGTTGATCAGCGCCGAGTTCGCCACGGCAAAGATCGTGATGAACGGGAAGATGGAACCGATGGGGAAGCCGGGCAGGGCTCGCTCGACGACCAGCGTGAGCGGTGTGTCGCTCGCGCCGAGCTCGCCCACGGGAACGATCGCCACGGTGAAGATCGCGACCAGCACGTAGATGACGCCGGTGATGCCGATGCCGGCGATCATCATGCGCGGGAAGTTCTTCACCGGGTCGTGCGTCTCCTCGGCCATGTTGACCGCGTCCTCGAACCCGACCATCGCGAAGAACGCGAGTGCCGTCGCGGCGGTCACGGCGAGGAAGGCGCTCTTGTCGCCGGGGCTCTCGAACACCATGACCCGGCTGAAGTCGGCCTTCCCGCCGAACGCCGCGAAGACTCCGACGAGGATGATGAAGAGCAGGCCGGAGAGCTCGACGAGCGTGAGCACGATGTTGGCCTTCACGGACTCGCCGACACCACGCAGGTTCACGGCGGCGACCAGCGCCATGAACACGAGGGCGACGGCGACCACCGTCCACGTGCTGGATCCCTCGATGCCGAAGCCCGCGAGCAGGTTGGAGCCCACGGCCCGGGCGGCGGTGGACGCCGAGGTGATGCCCGAGCACATCACCGTGAAGCACACGATGAACGTGAGGAAGTGGACCCCGAACGCCTTGTGCGTGTACAGGGCGGCGCCGGCCGCCTGCGGGTACTTGGTCACCAGCTCCAGGTAGGAGAAGGCGGTGATGAGGGCGATGAGGAAGGCGACGATGAACGGCGCCCATGCCGCGCCGCCCACCTCTGCCGCGACCTGCCCGGTGAGTGCGTAGACACCGGTGCCGAGGATGTCGCCGACGATGAAGAGCAGGAGGAGCTTCGGCCCCATGACGCGCTTGAGCTCTGTGGGCTCCTCGCCGGGGGGCGCGTGCTCCTCGGCAGTTGGCTGGGTCATTCCGGTCACCTCCGTCTGAGGCGGTGCATCCTCGGGCCGCCTCCAAGTGCTGTGGGCAGCGATCGCCCCTGGTCGGTCAAGAGTTCCGTAAGTGAAAGCGCACGGCAACGGACTCGCCGGAACTTCTTGACGCTCTGGCCCGGCGGGTCTATCTTCCGAGTACCGTTTGAACGATTCAACGGTTCAGCAGGAAGACCTGCGGTCATCGTCGACCGCCCGCACAGCTCGACGGAGAGATATGCAGAACGCCGCACCGACGCTGCGCCTGGACGGGGTCGCCAAGTCCTTCGGGCCGGTGGCAGCGCTCCGTTCCGGGACCCTGGTGGTCCAGCCGGGCAGCATCCACGCCCTGGTCGGAGAGAACGGCGCGGGCAAGTCCACGCTGGTCAAGATCGTGGGCGGGGTGCACCGCCGGGACGCCGGCACCGTCGAGCTCGACGGCGTGCCCGTCGACTTCGCCGGTCCCGCCGAGGCCAAGGCCGCCGGCGTCGCCGTCATCCATCAGGAGCCGGCGAGCTTCCCGGACCTGACCGTCACGGAGAACATCTTCCTGGGCCGCGAGCCGCTCGGCCGGTTCCGCCGGATCGACCGGCGCGCGATGCGCGAGGGTGCCCGGGACCTGTTCCGGGACCTCGGTGTCGACCTGGATCCCGACCGTCCCGCCGAGGGGCTCTCCATCGCGGACCAGCAGATCGTCGAGATCGCCAAGGCGATCTCCCTGGACGCCCGCCTCCTCGTCATGGACGAGCCGACGGCGGCGCTGAGCGCGGTCGAGGTGCGCCGCCTGTTCGCGGTCGCCCGCGGGCTTCGCGACGCCGGCCGCGCCGTCGTCTTCATCTCGCACCGCCTCGACGAGGTGGCCGACCTCTGCGACACCGTGACCGTCATGCGCGACGGCGAGCACGTCTCCACGGACGCAGTCGCCGACGTCACGCCCGACGAGCTCGTGCGCCGCATGGTGGGCCGCGACGTGGCCGAGCTCTACCCGAAGGTGCCGAGCACCGCCGGCGAGGTGGTGCTGCGCGTGGCGGGCCTGGAGTCGACGGGCACCTTCCACGACGTGTCCTTCGAGGTGCGGGCGGGCGAGATCGTCGGCCTGGCGGGCCTCGTCGGGGCCGGGCGCAGCGAGATCGCCCGCGCGGTGTTCGGCGTCGACCGGTACGACGCCGGCAGTGTCACCGTCGGCGGTCGGCCCCTGCGACCGGGCGACCCGGCGGCGGCCATCGCCGCGGGCGTCGCCCTGGTCCCCGAGGACCGGCGCCTGCAGGGCCTGGTCACCGAGTCGTCGGTGGGGCGCAACGTGTCCTCCGTCGCGCTTCGACGACGACGCGGCCCGAGGGACGAGGGCGGCGTCCGAGGAGAAGGGCGAGAAGGCCCTGTGAGGCGGCGCCTGGCTCGCCTCGGCATCCTGCTGCCCGACGCCGAGGCGCGGCTCGCGCGCGACTGGTCCGGCCGGCTCGAGGTGAAGGCAGGGGCGCTGGACGCGCTCGCCACCACGATGAGCGGCGGCAACCAGCAGAAGGTGGTCCTGGCGAAGTGGCTGGCCACCGGGCCGAAGGTGCTCATCGTCGACGAGCCCACCCGCGGGATCGACGTCGGCACCAAGGCCGAGGTGCACCGGCTGCTGTCCACCCTGGCCGCCGAGGGGCTGGCCGTCCTGATGATCTCGTCCGAGCTGCCGGAGGTACTGGGTATGGCTGACCGTGTGCTCGTGGTGCGCGAGGGGCGCATCGCCGCCGAGCTCAGCCGCGCGGAGGCGACGCCCGAGGCGGTGATGCGCGCGGCGACGCCGGGCGCGACGCGTAGCGGCGTCGAGACCGGTGGCTCCGAGACCGAGGGGGCGGCATGAGGAACGTCCTGCGCCGCCGTGAGGCGGGCATCGCCCTCGCCCTCCTGGTGGTGATCGGCGTGACCACCGCGATCCAGCCGGGCTTCCTGCTCAGCGCGGGCGGCTGGCGCGACCTGCTGCTCACGCCCGCGATCCTCGTGGTGCTCGCCGTGGGCCAGGCGGTGGTCGTCATCACGCGGAACGTGGACCTCTCCGTCGGGTCGGTGCTGGGCCTCACGGCGTACCTGACCGGCCGCCTGTTCATCGAGGCACCGGACCTGCCCATCGTCGTGGTCACGCTCGTCGCCGTCGCGGTCGGTGCGCTGCTCGGCCTGGTCAACGGCTCGATCGTCGCGTTCGCCCGCGTGCCGGCGCTCGTCATCACGCTCGGCACCCTGTACGTCTACCGCGGGGTGACCCTCACCTGGGCCGGCAGCGACCGGATCGACGCGGGCGACATGCCGCGCGCCTTCCTCGGCCTCGGCACCCAGCAGGTGCTGGGCGTGCCGGTGCTGACGATCGTCGCCGCGATCGTGCTGGCCGCCGTGGGCTACTACATGTACACCTCGCGCGGCGGGCGTCAGCTGTACGCCATCGGCTCCGACCCCGACGCCGCGGCCCTCCAGGGCCTGCCGGTCCGACGCCGGCTGCTGTGGGCGTTCGCGACGAACGGCGCGCTCGCCGGCCTGGCCGGCGTGATGTTCGCCGCCCGGTACGGGACGGTGTCCTCGGGTGCGGGCACCGGCATGGAGCTGCAGGTGGTCGGCGCCGTCGTCGTGGGCGGCGTCGCGATCTTCGGCGGCAGCGGGACGGTGGCGGGCGCCGCGCTCGGCGCGATGCTGCTGCTGACCATCAACCGGGCGCTGCCCGTCGTGGGCATCCCCGACTTCTGGCAGCGCGCGGTGGTGGGTGCGCTCATCATCGGCGCGATCGCGCTGGACCGGGTGCTCGCCAACCGCCGCTCGCGCCGCCTGGCAGTCGAGCGAGATACCGGCCCGAACGACCGTATGGACGGTCGCCAGGGCGACAGTATGGACGGTCGCCAGGGCGACAGCGAGGAGGCGACCGCATGAGAACCCACGCCCGTCCGTGGTGGCAGCGTGCGCTGCTCACCCGCGAGATGCTCACTCTTCTGATCCTGGCGGTGGCCTGGATCGTCGCGTCCGCCGTGGTGCAGAACTTCGACGGCCCGCTCACCATCACCTACCTGGTGCTCGACCTCGCCCCCGTGCTGCTCATCGCGCTCCCGATGACGCTCATCATCGCCACCGGGGAGATCGACCTGTCGGTCGCATCCGTGGTCGGCCTGTCGAGCGTCACCTTCGGGCTGCTCTACCAGGCAGGGCTCGGCCTCTGGGCCGCGCTGCTGGTCTCGGTGCTGCTCGGCGCGGTGTGCGGCGCGATCAACGGCGCACTGGTCGCGTACGCGGGCCTGCCGTCGCTGGCCGTCACCATCGGTTCGCTCGCCCTCTACCGCGGCCTGGCCGTCGGCCTCCTCGGCACGACGGCGGTCACCGGCTTCCCCGACTCCTGGACCGACGGCGCCACGGCGAAGCTGGGGGAGTCGCCCTACCCGGTCATCACCCTCGGGCTGCTCCTCGTGATCGCGGTCTTCGCGGTGCTCCTGCACGCGACGCCGTTCGGGCGGAACGTGCTGGACATCGGCCGCAGCAGCGAGGCCGCCCGGTTCTCCGGCGTCGACGTCAAGCGGACCCTGCTGATCCTGTTCGTGCTGTCCGGGGCGGTCTCGGCGCTCGCGGGCGTCTACTACACGCTGCGCTACGGCAGCGCGCGCGGCGACAACGCGACGGGTATGGAACTGCAGGTGGTCGCGGCGGTGCTGCTCGGCGGGGTGTCGATCTTCGGCGGGCGCGGCGCGATCCACGGCGTGGTAGCCGGCGTCCTGCTCATCGGGGTGCTCGGCAGCGCGCTGCGCCTGGAGGGCGTGACGGTCAACGTCATCAACATAGTGATCGGCACGGCGCTGGTTGTTTCCGTGGTCGCCCCGCGCATAGCGGGCGGCCTGAGAGTCCGACGGCGGAACGCCGCCTCACCCCATGAGCCTCCTCGCTTCGCTGCGGGGGCGCACGGGGACCCCGATGGCGGCTCCGCCGTCGGGCAACGAACGTAAGGAGACGGACGATGAAGTTCACATCTGTGCTCGCGGCCGGCACGGTCGCCGTGCTCGCGCTGGGCCTGACCGCATGCGGTTCGAGCGGCGACGGGGGCGGTGGTGGTGGCGGCGACGACGCGGTGACGATCACCGTGCTGCCCAAGAACCTGGGCAACCCGTACTTCGAGGCGTCGACGGCGGGCGCGCAGGAAGCGGCGGAGGAGCTCGGCGCGACCGTCGAGGAGGTCGGGCCCGACGCCGCCTCGCCCGACGCCCAGGTGCCGTTCATCAACACCGCAGCCCAGCAGGGGGTCAGCGCCCTGGTGGTCTCGGCCAACGACCCGACGGCGATCGGTGACGCGCTGGAGGAGGCGCGGTCGGCCGGCACCAAGGTGGTCACGTTCGACTCCGACACCGAGCCGCAGTTCCGCGACCTGTTCGTCAACCAGGCCTCGCCCGAGGGCATCGCCGACAAGCAGCTCGAGCTGGTCGCGGACCAGATCGGCGGCGAGGGCGAGATCGCGATCCTCTCGGCGTCGGCCAACGCGACCAACCAGAACGCGTGGATCGCGCTCATGGAGGAGAAGCTGGCGTCCGACTACCCGGACATCGAGCTGGTCGAGACCGTCTACGGCGACGACGACGACCAGACGTCGTTCGACAAGACCGCCGCGCTGCTGCAGTCGCACCCCGACCTCAAGGGCATCGTCTCGCCCACCACCGTCGGCATCGCGGCGGCGGCGCGCTACGTGTCGACGTCGGAGTACAAGGGCAAGGTCGCGGTGACCGGTCTCGGCACGCCCAACCAGATGCGGGAGTACGTCGAGGACGGGACCGTCGAGGCGTTCGCGCTGTGGAACCCGACCGACCTGGGCTACCTGGCGACGCAGGCCGCCGCGGCCCTGGCGGCGGGCGACATCACCGGCGAGGAGGGCGAGACCTTCACCGCGGGACGCCTGGGCGAGTTCACCGTCGGGGCGGACGGCGAGGTGCTGCTCGGCGAGCCGTACGTGTTCGACGAGAGCAACATCGCGGACTTCGACTTCTGAGTGGTCCACCCAGTGATCCGGCCCAGACCGCATGCCGGTTCTGGGCCGGATCACTGGGCTGGGCGGCGCTGCCGCCGTCGGCTCGCCACGATGGGGTTGACCGGGGGAGCGCGCGCCGCATAGGCTCCAGTGAATCGTTTCAAGATGGTGCACGAGGAAGTGCGCGGAGAGGAAGGACGCCATGGCGGCATCCACACGAACCGAGGCGGCCAAGTCCGCGCTCCGGCAGCAGACGATCGAGCTGCCGTCGTGGGCGTTCGGCAACTCGGGGACGAGGTTCAAGGTCTTCGGCCAGCCGGGCGTCCCGCGCGACCCGTTCGAGAAGCTGGCCGACGCCGCACAGGTGCACCAGTACACCGGCGTCGCCCCGCGGGTCAGCCTGCACATCCCCTGGGACCTCGTCGACGACTTCTCAGGTCTTGCCCGGCACGCCGAGGACCTGGGCGTGCAGATCGGCATGATCAACTCGAACGTGTTCCAGGACGACGACTTCATGCTGGGCTCCCTCGCCCACCCCGACCCCCGGGTGCGGGCCAAAGCGGTGGACCACCACAAGCAGTGCATCGACGTCATGCGGGCGACGGGCTCCAAGGACCTCAAGGTCTGGCTCTCCGACGGCCTCAACTACCCGGGCCAGGACTCGATCCGGGCCCGGCAGGACCGGATCGCCGAGTCCCTCGCCGAGATCTACGGCGCGCTCGACGACGACCAGCACATGGTGCTCGAGTACAAGTTCTTCGAGCCCGCTTTCTACATCACCGACGTCCCGGACTGGGGCACGTCCCTGCTGCACGTCATGGCCCTGGGCGACCGGGCGAAGGTGGTGCTCGACACCGGCCACCACGCGCCGGGCACCAACATCGAGTTCATCGTGGCGCAGCTCCTGCGCCAGGGCCGCCTCGGCGCCTTCGACTTCAACAGCCGCTTCTACGCCGACGACGACCTCATGGTCGGCGCCGCTGACCCGTTCCAGCTGTTCCGGATCATGCACGAGATCGTTTTAGCCGGCGCCCACGCGCCGGACAGCGGCGTCAACTTCATGCTCGACCAGTGCCACAACATCGAGCCGAAGATCCCGGCCCAGATCCGCTCGGTCATGAACGTCCAGGAGGCGACGGCGAAGGCGCTGCTCGTCGACGTCGAGGCGCTCACAGCGGCCCAGCTCGCCGGCGATGTGCTCGGCGCGCACGCCGTGCTCATGGACGCGTACGACACCGACGTCCGCCCGCTCGTCGCCGAGGTGCGCGAGGAGATGGGCCTGGACCCGAACCCCAGGGCCGCCTTCGCGGCCTCCGGGTACGCCGAGAAGGTCGCCGCCGAGCGGGTCGGGGGCGCGCAGGCCGGATGGGGCGCGTGAGCGGCACGGTCGGGGACCGTCTCCTCGACGGCCCGCACGGCGATCTGCGGGTGCGGGTCTACGAGCCGGCAGACGGCACCGACCGGGTGGCCGGCCTGGTATGGGCGCACGGTGGTGCCTTCATGTACGGCGACCTCGACATGCCCGAGGCCGACTGGGTGGCGCGGCGGCTCGCCGACGTCGGCGTGGTGGTCGTGAGTGTCGACTACCAGCTCGCGCCGGATCTCGACTACCGGGACCCGGCCGGTTCCGCGGCACCTGATGGGGTGCGGTTCCCCGTCGCGTCCGAGGAGGTCACGTTCGCCTACGGCTGGGCGCGGGACGTGGAGCTCGGCGTCGGGTCAGAACAGTGGTCGCTGGGCGGGGCAAGTGCCGGCGGGAACCTGGCGGCCGGTGCGTCGTTGCGGCTGCGCGACGCGGGCGGGCCGCAGCCGCGGTCGATAGTGCTGGCCTACCCCGTGGCCCACTACGAGCTACCGGCCCCGAGCCCCGAGCTGGCCGAGAAGATCGCCGCGCTGCCGCCCGACCGGAACTTCCCGCCCGAGGCCATGCGCGCCATGGGCGCCAACTACCTGGGCGGCAGCGACGTCCCGATCTCGCCGTACGCCCACCCCGGAGGACAGGACCTGCGCGGGCTGCCGCCCACGTTCGTCGTCACGTCCGACCACGACGCGCTGCGGTCCTCGGGCGAGGCGTACTGCGCCGACCTCGCGGCGGCCGGCGTCGACGTGCTGCTCGTCCGCGAGGACAGCACGTATCACGGCCACCTCAACGAGCCGGCCACCGCCGGTGCGGCGCGCAGCATCGCGCGCATCGCGGCCTGGCTCACCGTCGACGGCCTCGTCGGCACGCCGCACGAACCACCGCACCACCACGACGTCACGCCCCCGCCGGCCGAGCTTGCCGGGACCTCGGTCCCTGCGCGCTCGACTGACGCAGGGCACCGAGCCGACACGGAAGCAGCAGCCCGATGACGAACCAGACTGCCGACGCGACAGACAACCCGACGGTCACCTCGCTCGTCGCCCGCTCGAACCGGCTGGGCGCCGACCCCCGCAACACCAACTACGCGGGTGGCAACACGTCCGCGAAGGGGACCGCCACCGACCCCGTGACGGGCGAGCCCGTCGAGCTGCTGTGGGTCAAGGGCTCGGGCGGCGACCTCGGCACGCTCCAGCCCCAGGGCCTGGCCGTGCTGCGGCTGGACCGGATGCGCGCTCTCGTCGACGTGTACCCGGGCCTGGACCGCGAGGACGAGATGGTCGCCGCGTTCGACTACTGCCTGCACGGCAAGGGCGGCGCGGCGCCGTCGATCGACACCGCCATGCACGGCCTGGTCGACGCCGCCCACGTGGACCACCTCCACCCCGACTCGGGCATCGCGTTGGCCGCCGCGGCCGACGGCGAGGCGCTCACCCGGGAGATCTTCGGCGACGAGGTCGTCTGGGTGCCGTGGCGCCGGCCCGGCTTCCAGCTCGGGCTCGACATCGCGGCGATCAAGGCCGCGAACCCGCAGGCCATCGGCTGCATCCTGGGTGGGCACGGCATCACGGCCTGGGGCGACACCTCGGACGAGGCGGAGGAGCGGTCGCTCGGCATCATCCGGCGCGCCGAGGAGTTCATCGAGTCGCGGACGGCGGCCCTCGCGGCCGACGGCGCGCACGCGTTCGGCGCCGTCCGCCCCGGCTACGAGCCCCTGCCCGACGCCGAGCGGCGCGCCCGGGCGGCAGCGCTCGCCCCGGTGATCCGCGGCATCGCGTCAGCGGATGCGCCGCAGGTCGGCCACTTCACCGACTCCGACGTCGTGCTGGACTTCCTCGCGCGGGAGCGGCTGCTGCCGCTCGCCGGGCTCGGCACCTCGTGCCCCGACCACTTCCTCCGCACCAAGGTGAAGCCGCTGGTCGTGGACGTTCCGCCGTCGGCGACCGTGGAGGAGACGGTGGCCGCGCTCCGGGCCGCGCACGAGGCGTACCGCGCGGACTATGCGGCGTACTACGAGCGCGGCGCTGCAGCGGCGCGGGCCCGCGGCGAGGAGCCGCCTGCGATGCGCGGCGCCGACCCGGCGATCGTGCTGGTGCCGGGCGTGGGCATGTTCTCGTACGGGCGGAACAAGCAGACGGCGCGCGTGGCCGGCGAGTTCTACGTCAACGCGATCAACGTGATGCGCGGCGCGGAGACGATCTCGACGTACGCGCCCATCGCCGAGGACGAGAAGTTCCGCATCGAGTACTGGGCGCTCGAGGAGGCGAAGCTGCAGCGTATGCCCGCGCCGAAGCCGCTGGCGACGAGGGTCGCCCTGGTGACCGGGGCGGCGTCGGGCATCGGGAAGGCGATCGCCACGCGGCTCGTCGCCGAGGGCGCGTGCGTGGTCGTCGCCGACCTGGATCTCGCCAAGGCGTCCGACGCCGCGGCCGAGCTGGGCTCGGCGGACGTCGCGATCGGCGTGGCCATGGACGTGTCGTCCGAGGCCGCCGTGCAGGCTGGGATCCGGGAGGCGGTGCTCGCGTTCGGCGGCGTCGACCTCGTGGTGAACAACGCGGGCCTGTCCCTGTCGCGGTCGCTGTTCGACACGACAGTGGCCGACTGGGACCTGCAGCACAACGTCATGGCCAAGGGCTCGTTCCTGGTTTCACGTGAAGCGGCGCGGGTGCTGGTCGACCAGGGACTGGGCGGCGACATCGTCTACATCTCCTCGAAGAACTCGGTGTTCGCAGGTCCCAACAACATCGCGTACTCCGCGACCAAGGCCGACCAGGCGCACCAGGTGCGGCTGCTCGCCGCCGAGCTGGGGGAGCACGGTATCCGCGTGAACGGCGTGAACCCGGACGGCGTGGTGCGCGGCTCGGGCATCTTCGCGTCCGGCTGGGGGGCCAACCGGGCGGCGGTCTACGGGGTGCCGGAGGAGAAGCTCGGCGAGTTCTACGCGCAGCGCACCCTGCTCAAGCGCGAGGTGCTGCCGGAGAACGTGGCGTCCGCCGTGTTCGCGCTGTGCACCTCGGACTTCTCGCACACGACAGGCCTGCACGTACCCGTCGACGCGGGCGTGTCAGCGGCGTTCCTGCGGTGAGCCCGTCGTCGGCCCCGTTGGTCGAGACCGAGACCGAGACCGGCCGACCCCCGTTGGTCGAGCCTGTCGAGACCTCGCAACCACCGTCCGGGGAGGCCTCCGGCTTCGTCGCGATCGATCTCGGCGCGACCAGCGGCCGGGTGATGCTCGGCGTGGTGGACGGCCGGCGGGTCGAGCTCGTCGAGTGCGGGCGGTTCCCCAACGGGCCCGTGCCCGGCGAGCGCGGCGAGCTCCGCTGGGACGTGCGCGCGCTGTGGCGCGGGATCCTCGACGGGTTGCGGTCCGCGGGCGACGTCGCACGCGAGCGGGGCGTCGAGGTCCGCGGGATCGGCGTCGACTCGTGGGCGGTCGACTACGGGCTGCTCGACGGCGCCGGCGAGCTGGTGGCGGACCCGCACTGCTACCGGGACGCACGCACCGACGGAGTCGCCGACGAGGTGTACCGGCAGATCTCGTTCGCGGAGCACTACGCGGTGAACGGGTTGCAGAATCTGCCGTTCACCACGGAGTTCCAGCTGGTGGCGGGCGTCTCGACCCGTTCGACAGGCTCAGGGCAAGCTGGCTCGACCAGCGACGGCGACGAGTGGGCGCGGGCCGAGCAGCTGCTGCTGATTCCCGATCTGATCGCCTACTGGCTCACGGGGCGTCGGGTCGCGGAGGTGACCAACGCGTCGACCACCGGACTGCTCGACGCTCGCTCGCGCGACTGGTCGGCCGACCTCCTGGACCGGCTCGCCGCGGCACGTCCCGGGCTCGCCGGACTCCGCGACCGGCTGCCGGAGCTCGTCGAGCCCGGCGCCGCCGTCGGGCACCTGCTGCCCGAGGTGCGGGAGGCGACGGGGCTGGGCGACGTGCCCGTGCTCGCGGTCGCCTCGCACGACACGGCCTCCGCCGTCGCGGCGGCCCCGCTCGGGACGTCGGCGGCGTACATCTCGTCGGGGACGTGGTCGCTCGTCGGGCTGGAGCTGCCGGCTCCCGTGCTCACCGAGGCGAGCCGCGCCGCGAACTTCACCAACGAGCTCGGGCTCGACGGCACGGTCCGGTACCTGCGCAACGTCATGGGGCTGTGGGTGCTCGACGAGTGCGTCCGGGCCTGGGCGGCAGCGGACGGCGCATCCGTCGACCTGCCGGGCCTGCTCGCCGCGGCCGAGGCCGAGCCCGGAGGGCGCTGCCTCGTGGACGTCGACGGCGACGAGTTCCTCGCGCCGGGCGACATGCCCCGCCGGGTGTCCGACGCCGTCGCCCGCCTCGGCGTCGAGCTTCGTCCGGACACGGTCAGTACGCGGCCGGCCCTGGTCCGCGTGATCCTCGACAGCCTCGCCGCCGCGTCGGCACGGGCGGTATCCGAGGCATCTGCCCTGGCAGGCGTGGTTGTGGACGCGGTACACGTGGTCGGCGGTGGGTCGCAGAACGAGCTGCTGTGCCGGCTCACGGCCGAGGCGGCGGGACTGCCCGTGATCGCGGGACCGGTCGAGGCGACGGCGCTCGGGAACGTGCTCGTGCAGGCCCGCGCGGTCGGCGTCGTCTCCGGCGACCTGACGACGCTCCGCGACGTGGTGCGCGAGAGCAGCTCCCTGCGGCGCTACGACCCCGCGCCGGGAAGTTGGTAGGCGATCCGGTCCGGGCGGGTCCCCGGCCCGTTGAGTGCTGGGTATTTGTGCGCGGCGACGCTTCTACGGCGCAGATACCCAGCACTCAAACGGCCTACTCTCGGGCTGCGCTCGACGCGCGCACGATGAGGCGCGGGCTCAGCTCGATGCGGTGCACCGGCCGGTCCGCCCCGGTCACCGCGTCGCCGCCGTCGCTGCCCGGCGACGCCGCGGCATCCGCCCGGGCCGCGAGGCGCCGCAGCAGGAGCTCCAGCGCGCCCGCGCCGATCGCCGCCTTGGGCGGCCGCACCGCGGTGAGCGGCGGATCGGCCAGGCCGGCGACCTCGTCGTCGTACGCGATCACCGCGAGGTCCGCGGGTACCCGCACGCCGCGCTCCTGCGCCTGCTCGACCAGCGAGATCGCCTCCCGGTCGGAATGCACGATGAGCGCCGTCGCCCCGGTCTCCGCGCACCTGTCCAGGACGGAGGCGGCCTCGTCGGCCCAGTCGGCGTCGAACATCGGCACGGTCTCCAGGTCGACCACCACGTCGAGGCCCAGCTCGTCCGCCACCGCGAGAAAACCGCGCCGGACGGCGGCCGAGGTCGGGCTGGTGCGTGACGTCACCAGTCCCACCCGCCGGTGCCCGCGCTCCGCGATGTGGCGCGTGGCCACGCCGGAGCCGAGCGCGTGGTCGGTGGCCACCGACTCCAGCGGCTCGCGGTACGGGCCGGTCGCCAGCCGCCGTTCCATCAGCACCACCGGGACGTTCAGGCCGGCCAGCCACTCGCCGAGCTCTGCGGCCTCGGGCCCGTCGACGGGCGGCGCCACGAGGAGGCCGTCCACGCCCGGTCCGCCGTCCTCCCCGACGAGCGCGGCCACCTGGCGCCGCACCTGGTCGACCTCGTACGACGCGCCGCGCAGGATCAGCCGCACCTCCCCGCGCGCGGCGTCCCGCGCGCCGCGGATCACCTCGGGCCAGTAGTACTCGATGGAGGGCACGACCATGCCGATGGTCAGCTGGTCGACGCGACCGCCCGACGCCGGATCGGGCTGGGGGATACCCGTGCTGGCACCCGTGCGAGCACCGAGGCCCGCGCTGCGTGCCGGGATCCGGGCGCCGCCGTGCACCTTCTCCAGCGTGCCGTCCGCGACGAGCAGCGCGAGGTCGCGTCGCACGGTCACGGGTGTCACGCCGAGCACGCGCGACAGGTCGCTCACGCGCGCCGAACCGGTCTCCCGCACTCGCGCGATGAGGCGCGCCCGACGCTCGCTGGGGAGCGGCGCTTCCTCAGTCATGCAACCTCCTGCGGTACGGACCCGGTGGGTCTCATGTTTACTCGGAACGTGCCGGACGGCGCCTCGGTACGCGCGGTCAGCCGCAACCGGGTCAGATGTTCGCCCCAGACGGCCGACAGCTCGGGGTCGTCCAGCTCGCGCACGTCCAGCTCGGCGTCGACGGCATCAGGATCCCAGGTCAGGGAGAGTACGCGTGCCGTCGCCGGGCCGCCGTCCGGGGTGAACCGGACCTGCGCGCGGCCGGGCGTGAGCGTGACGTCGCCGGCCAGGAGCCAGTGCCAGGCCGTCGAGCCGGTAGCGGGTGCCGGGGTGTGCGGGTCCGAGAAGGCCCAGGAGTCCTCGACGGTCACCGACTCGGCGTCCGGATCCAGCGTGGTCTCGCGCCACCAGTGCTCGAGCCCGTCCACCGGATAGGCCCCGCCAAGGTCCAGCCGGGCCCGCCAGAGGCGGGAGTCCGCTCCGTCGTCCGACACCTCGAAGTCGCGCGCGGCGAACTGTTCGCCCGGGGCCTGCTCCACACCGCGGATCCGGGGGACGTTGTGCCAGTCGCCCCGGACCATCCACAGGTCGTACCGGTCCGGCCCGAAGGTGCCGGCGCGGTACGTGGGCTTGCCGGCGTCGACCACCACGGGTACGCCGTCGAGCGCCACGATGACCGAGCCCACGTCCACGTGGTTGTGGTTCTCGTCGTTGTGCCCGCCCTTGACCGAGACCGCGAGACCCCGCGCGGACCCGGGCGCCGAGCGGGCCACGGCGACCCCTGTGGAGGGGAAGTGCACCCGCCCGACGAGGGGCGGAGCGGTGGTCGGCGCCTCTGCCCACGCGGCGTCGGAGAGCATCCGGACCGCCCGGGGGAGGGAAGCGCGCTCGTCGAACAGGCCTCCCGGCAGCCCGCGACGGCCGGCCGCGTGCCGGGCGGCGTCGTCGTCGCCCACCCGCAGCGCCCAGGCGTGCACGACGTTCCACGGCCAGGTCGCGAGCGGGCGTGCGACGCTGTCGGCCACGTTGACGTACCAGTCGCCGCCGAGGTGCATGGAGTGGGGGAAGGCGATCGTCGCGTGGATGCGGTCCAGCGCCGCCGGATCCTGCTCGATGCCCGCGAACTGGAGCAGGTCCTGCGCCTCCAGCGCGCGGGCTGCGCCCTGCCACCAGTAGCTGTAGCCCTCGTCCACCCCGCCGTCGTCGGGCAGCGACGCCCAGTAGGCGGCTATCCCCTTTGCGACGAGCGCGGTGACGGCCCGACGCCGGTCCGGGTCCTCCTCCAGCGCGAGGTTGGCGGCCAGCACGTTCCCCTGGATCCACGGGCTCCAGTTCATGATCGGGTGGTCGACGCCGAGCCACCACCAGTCGCGGCGCTCCGTGAACGGCCGCAGCACCCGGGCCTGGGTCTCCTGCCGGATCCGCCACCGCACGCCGGGGGCACGCTCGTCGAGCACCGGGCCGAGCAGGTGGTCGATCCACGCGAGCTGCGCGGCGACCTCGCCCGCCCCGAGGTCGAGGTGCGGCTCGGTGACGGTGGGCGTGACCCGGCCGAACCGGGTGTTGGTGTCGTCGTGGGCGGCCCAGCACCAGGCCGACTGCTCGCACAGCAGCAGGACTCCGTCGACGACCTCGTCGACGCGGTCCGTGCGCGGGTCGAGCAGCGCGGCGAGCGTGGCGCGGGTGAGGCGCGCGTGCCGGGCGGCGACGTTCGCCTCGTAGACCGTGCGGTCGCCGTCGCGGAAGAACCTGGCGTACTGCGACGCGAGGGTCTGCGGCCAGGGAGTGCCGCGCTCGGCGTCCGCCGTCGCCGTCGTCGGCGCGAGGGCCTGGACGACGCGGTCGGACGCCCAGAAGCTCCGGTCGGCGACGTCGGGAGCAGGCAGCGGCGCTGCTGTCATGTGCTGTCCTCCAGTGATCGAAAATGATCGTAGAGGATTTCTCTGCCTGGGGCCAGGGGCTTGCCAAGGCGGTGTGGCGTGGGCTTCAATGGGGCCTCGTCCGATCGTAGTTGATCGGAACTGTTCGGCTGGATGATCAGGCGAACGCGAACTCGATGGGGAGGAGAGCGGTGGTGCGGCGACCTGAGGTCCTGCTCGTCATGGACGACCGAGCGCGGAAGATGCAGTTCGGTCCTGAGGAGGAAACCCGGCTGCGTGAGCTCGCGCTGCTCGGCGAGCCCGTACGCGTCACCGCCTACGACACGCCCGAGGCCAAGGAACGGCTGGCGGACGTCGAGGTGCTCCTCACCTCGTGGGGTGCTCCCCGGATCACCGCGGAGGTCCTCGACCTCGCGCCGAACCTGCGCGCGGTGCTGCACTGCGCGGGCACGGTCCGGCCGCTCGTGTCCGACGCCGTGTGGGAGCGCGGGCTGCTCGTCACCAACGCCGTCGCGGAGAACGCACTGCCGGTCGCGGAGTTCACGGTGGCCGCGATCTTCATGGCGGGCAAGAAGGCGCCGTTCCTCGCGAACATCGCCCGCACGCGGCGCGACGACTGGTCCTACCTGGGCGAGCACGGGGTCCTGTCCAACCGGGACCAGGTGGTCGGGATCGTCGGATTCTCCCGGACCGGGCGCCAGGTGGTGGCGCGGCTGACCGTGCAAGGCTCCGGCCCCGAGACGAGGGAGCTCCTCGTCGCGGACCCGTTCGCGGACCCCGCCGCCGTGGCCGAGGCCGGCGCGCGGCTGGTGCCGCTCGACGAGCTGCTGGCCGCGTCCGACATCGTCTCCCTGCACGTCCCGGAGCTGCCCTCGACGCGCAAGCTGATCGGCGCGCGCGAGCTGGCGCTCATGCCGGACGGCGCCACCCTGATCAACACCGCGCGCGGCGCCGTCGTGGACACCGCGGCGCTGGAGGCCGAGTGCGCGACCGGGCGTATCTACGCGATGCTCGACGTCACGGAGCCGGAGCCGCTGCCTGCGTCGTCGGTGCTGTACGACCTGCCCAACGTCATGATCACGCCGCACGTCGCCGGGTCGCTCGGGACGGAGACACGGCGGATGACGGCCGCCGCGCTCGACGAGCTCGAGCGGTACGCGCGAGGTGACTCCCCGCGGAGCGCCGTCACCCGCGCCGACATGGAGTTCGTCGCATGAGCCGCCACGTGTCAGAAGCACGCATCACTCCGGTGACCTCCACGTCTGACAGGTCGATGGCGACCGGACCTGAGGCCCGTGCCTGGCTCACGGCCTACGCCGACCGGCTCCTGGCCGGGGTCCGGCCGTACGCCTCGCCGAGCGGGTCGCTCATCACGCTGCCCGGCAAGCCCGGCGGGTACGGCACCGCGGTCGACGGCCTCGAGGGGTTCGCGCGCACGTTCCTGCTGGCCGGCTTCCGGCTCGCGGGCGAGAACGGTGAGGACCCGACGGGCCTCGCCGAGCGGTACGCGGCAGGGCTGGCAGCGGGCACCGACCCCGCACACCCCGAGCGCTGGACCCGGCCCGAGGAGCACGGCCAGGCCAAGGTCGAGGCAGCCTCGCTCGCCCTGATCCTCGACATGACGCGGCCCTGGATCTGGGACCGTCTGTCGTCCGACGTGCAGGAACGGACCGTGGAGTACCTCGCGTCCGTCGTCGGCGACCTCGACTACCCGGACAACAACTGGGTGTGGTTCCGGATCGTTGTCGAGACCTTCCTGCGGTCGGTCGGTGGCCCGTTCTCCGCCGACGACATGGTGCACGACCTCGCCGCGCACGACCGGTTCCGCCGTCCCGGTGGCTGGTTCGCCGACGGTCCCGAGCGGAGCTACGACCACTACGCGGGCTGGGCCCTGCACCTGTACCCGGCCCTGTGGGAGCGGATGACGGGCGCGGCCGAGGTCGCAGCGGCGGCGGGCGACGACCTGGCGACCCGGTCGGCAGCCGACCGGGAGCACCTGGCGCGCTACCTCGACGACGCGCTGGCCCTCGTCGGGTCGGACGGCGGCCCGCTGATCCAGGGCCGCAGCCTCACCTACCGCTTCGCGGCCGCCGCGCCGTTCTGGGCCGGTGCGTTCGCCGGAGTCGGTCGCCCCGGGCAGATCAGGGAGGCGGCGACGCGGATCGTGCGGCACTTCGCCGAGCACGACGTGCCGGGACCGGACGGCCTGCTCACCCTCGGCTGGCACGGCCCGTGGCGGCCCATCGCGCAGCGCTACAGCGGCCCCGGGTCGCCCTACTGGGCGAGCAAGGGCCTGCTCGGCCTGGCCCTCCCGGCGTCCCACGAGGTGTGGACCGCCGCGCCCGAACCGCTCCCCGTGGATGCCGGCGACGTGCTGGCGATCGCCGCCGCGCCCGGCTGGGCGATCAGCGCCACGCGCGACGACGGCATAGTCCGCGTCATCAACCACGGCACCGACCACGCGGTGCCGGGGGCCGACGTCGGCGACTCACCCCTGTACGCGCGCCTCGGTTACTCGACGGCGACCTCGCCGCTGCTCGACGCCGAGGCGTGGGACTCACCCCTGGACCAGTCGGTGGTGCTGCTCGACGCCGAAGGCCTGGCGACGCACCGCACGGGCTTCGCGACCGGACCGGTGGTCGAGCCCGTCGGGACCGCAGCCGTGCTGTCCTCGACGGCCGAGGCCCACTGGGTAGTAGCCGACCCGACCGTCCCCGACCACGGCTCCGGCCGGCCGGGCACCTCGACCCCTGCGGGCCGGATCACCACGGTGTCCGTGGTCCGCGGCGCCTGGGAGGTGCGTCTGGTGCGCGTCTCCGCGCCGGCCCAGGCCGAGACGGCCGAGACCACCAAGGCCACGGCGCTGCGGATCGGCGGCTGGGCCGCAGGTCCGGGGCTCGTCTCCACGGTGGTCCCCCTGCTGGGCGACGTCGCACCGGTGTGCGGCGAGACGACCTCCGACGACGCCACCCCGCTGGCCGGCCCGACGGTGACCCCCTGGTCGCGGTACGCACCGGTCCCGGACGGGTGGGTAGCCGTCGGCATCTACCTGGCGCGCACGCCCGCCACCCCACCCCAGGACGTCCCGGGGACCCCGGGGATCGGGCAGCCGCGCCTCGAGCTCACCGCCGGACAGGCCGCCGTGACCTGGCCGGACGGGGAACAGACCACGGCAACTCTGCCCTGACCACACACGCCGCTCCCGACAGCCGCCAGCAAGGCGGCCGTGGGAGCGGGATTACTCGAAGGAGAGTAGGAATGAACCGCAAGCTCATGAGCGCGGTCGGCGTTGCCGCCGCCGCGTCGCTGGCCCTCACCGGGTGCGGCGCCGAGTCCGAGCCCGAGGCCCCCGAAGGCCCCGTCACCATCACCCTGGCCGGCTGGGACTTCGCGTCCACGCCCGAGTTCCAGACGCTCGCGGACGCCTATCACGAGGCGAACCCGGACGTCACCGTGGAGCTCAAGGAGTACCCCGCGGGCGACGACTACGACACGGCACTCACCGCCGACCTGTCGGCAGGTGCCGCACCGGACGTCTTCATCGTGAAGAACCTGAAGAACTACGTGACGTTCCAGGAGGGTGGCACGCTCCTCGACATCTCGGACGTGGCCGCCGAGCTCGACCCGGCGACGGGTGGCCTCGAGCCGATGGCCGTCGACGGCGCCACCTACGCGGTGCCCTACCGCCAGGACACGTGGCTGCTCTACTACAACAAGGCCATGTTCGAGCAGGCCGGGGTCGACCTGCCGGACGGCTCCTGGACCTGGGACGACTACGCCGCCGCGGCGGAGGAGCTGACCAAGGGCATCGACGAGAAGTCGGTCACTGGCACCTACCTGCACAGCTGGCAGTCCACCGTGCAGGGCTTCGCGCTCGCGCAGACCGAGGGCGCCTCCATCGACGGCGGCGACTTCTCGTACCTCGCGCCGTACTACGAGCGTGAGCTCGCCATGCAGGACGCCGGCTCGCAGCCGTCCTACGCCACGGTCACCACGAACGAGCTGACCTACCAGGCGCAGTTCGGCACCCAGAAGGCAGCGATGATGCCGATGGGCTCGTGGTACATCGGCACGCTCGTGGCCGAGCAGGCCTCGGGTGCGGCCGACACGTTCGAGTGGGGCATCGCGCCGATCCCGCAGCTCGACGAGTCGACGACCGGCACGGAGAACACGCCGGTCAGCTTCGGTGACCCGACGACCATGGGCATCAACGCCGGGATCGACGAGTCGAAGATCGCCACCGCGAAGGACTTCCTGAAGTTCGCCGCAGGCCCCGAGGGCGCCGCAGCACTCGCCGAGATCGGCATCACGCCGGCTCTGATCGACGACACGGTCGCTGACGCGATCTTCTCGCTGGAGGGCGTGCCCCAGGACGAGCTGTCCCGGTTCTCCTACACCACGCACGAGACCCTGCCGGAGAACCCGGTGGGTCAGAACACGGCAGCCATCCAGACGATCCTCGGTGAGCTGCACTCGGCGGTCATGTCCGAGTCCACACCTGTGGACGAGGCGATCACCGAGGCCGAGGAGCGCGTGGCCAACGAGGTCGGCTAACCCCTGCTTGGTCGTGGGCGCGGTCGTCGCGCCTCGGACGCACGGTCGCGACGGCCGCGCCCACGACCAAGAGCTGGCCCCGCGCGGGGCACCAGAACATCAGTACTTCAGAGGAGATATTCCCCATGACGACACCGGTCGTCGGCAACCAGCGGACCCTCGGGTTCTCGCAGCCGGAGCCCTCGCGGCAGCTCAGAGCGCCGCGTACGTCGCTGAAGGTGCGCAACGCGCTGATCGGCTGGACGTTCATCCTGCCGAACTTCCTCGGCTTCGCGGTGCTCACCCTGACGCCGGTGTTCACGCTGTTCTACATGTCCCTGACGGACTGGAACATCTTCGGGACCGCCGAGTGGGTCGGGCTCGACAACTTCACGCGGCTCGTGGGGGACAAGAGCTTCCACACCGCGCTCGGCAACACGCTCTACTACGCGGCCTTGCACATCCCGATCACCATCGTCGTGTCGCTCGCCCTGGCGCTGCTGCTCAACCAGAAGCTGCGCGGCGCCGCGTTCTTCCGCACGGTGGCCTTCTTCCCGTACATCACCTCGATCGTCGCGGTCGCCGTGGTGTGGAACATGCTGTTCAGCCCCGAGTTCGGGCCGATCAACCAGTTCCTGGGCCTGTTCGTCGGCGGCGAGCTCCCCGGCTGGACGGTCTCCAAGGACTGGGCGATGCCCGCCGTCATCATCGTGGGCACCTGGAAGGACATGGGCTACTACATGCTTCTGTTCCTGGCCGGCCTGCAGACCGTGCCGACCGAGCTGCACGAGGCCGCCCGGATCGACGGCGCCGGCGCCTGGCAGCGGTTCTGGAACGTGACGCTGCCCTGCCTGCGGCCCACGATGTTCTTCGTGACCGTCATGGTCACCATCCAGAGCCTGAAGGTGTTCGACCTGATCCTCGTCATGACCGACGGCGGCCCGGGGCAGGCGACCCTCGTGCTCAGCCAGTACATCTACCAGAAGGGCTTCGAGCAGTTCCAGTTCGGGTACGCCTCGGCCATCGCCGTCGTCCTGTTCCTCATCTGCATCCTCGTGACCGTGGTGCAGTTCCTCTACAACAAGCGGAGGGATGCCTGATGGCCGCCCGTACGTCCCCGTCCCGGCGGGTCGGCCGCGTCCTGCTCTACGTCGTGATGATCGCCGCCGCTGCGGGGATCATGCTGCCGTTCGCCTGGATGGTCATCTCGTCACTGAAGCTGAACAACCAGGTGTTCACCGCACCGGTGCAGTGGATCCCCGACCCGGTCCAGTGGCGCAACTACATCGACATCTGGGTCAAGGCCGACATGGTCACGTGGGTACGCAACACCCTCGTGGTGTCCGTCGCCGTGACGTTCCTTCAGGTGCTGACCGGCAGCTTCGCCGCCTACGGCTTCGCCAAGATGCGCTTCCCCGGCCGGGACGTGCTGTTCCTGCTGTACATCGGGACCATCGCGGTGCCGTGGCAGTCCTACATGATCCCGCAGTTCCAGATGCTCTCGAGCTGGGGGCTCAACAACACCCTGTGGGCGATCATGCTGCTGCAGGCGTTCGGAGCCTTCGGCGTGTTCCTCATGAAGCAGTACTACGAGTCCATCCCCGACTCCCTGTCGGAAGCCGCCCGGATCGACGGCCTCTCCGAGTACGGGATCTGGTGGCGCATCATCATCCCGCTGTCCGTGCCCGCGCTGGCGTCGCTGACGATCATCACGTTCGTCCAGACCTGGAACGACTACCTCGGTCCGCTCATCTACCTGCGTGAGCGCCCCCTGTGGACCATCCAGCTCGGCCTGCAGTCGTTCATCGGGGAGTACAACGCCGAGCACGCGCTGATCATGACGGGCTCCGTGCTGTCGGTACTGCCGATCGCGCTGATCTTCCTCCTCGGCCAGCGCTACTTCATCCAGGGCATCGCGACGACGGGCGTGAAGGGGTGACCACGATGGACGCCGGGGTAGGGGCGGCGGGTGCCGCGGCAACGCCGCGGCGCCGGCCGCTGATCGGGCCGGAGACGTACGAGATGGTGTTCGGCACCGTCTACACCGGGCTGATGACGAACCTGCTCCTGGCGATCGCGTGCCTGCCCCTCGTGGCGCTGGTCGCGGCGACCGACCCCGCCGCGACCTGGCCGTACATCGCCCTGGCGGCGCCCCTGCTCGGCCCGGCGCTCGCCGCGGCCTTCGCGGTGTTCGGCGCCTTCAGCTCCGACGGTTCGACGGCGGTCGTGCGTACCTTCGCGCACGCCTGGCGCCGGCACCTGCGCCGTGGCCTCGCGATCGGGGCGCTCACCACGGGCGCCGTCGTCGTGGCCGCCGTCGACGTGGCCTTCTTCTGGGGCCGCACCCTCGGAGCGCTGGTGATCCCGGTGCTGGTGGCCCTCGCCGTCGGGGCGGTAGTGACCGCGGTCCTCGCCCTGGCCGCCGTGCCCGCCACGGCCGGTGCCCGCCTGCGCGACGTGCTTCTCGCGGCCCTCGTGCTCGGCAGCCGCCGCTGGTACCTCTCGGCGGGCGTCCTGCTCGTGCTCGGACTGCTGCTGTCCGTCCTGGCGGTGCGCCCCGTGGTGGGCCTCGGCTTCGCCGCGGCGCCGCTCCTCTACGCGATATGGGGCATCTGCCGCTTCACCCTCCGCGCCCCGACGCCGAAGTAGAGCGCCTGTCCGGACACGCGCTCTACTTCGGTGCTCCTGAGAGGCCGAGATAGAGCGTGCGTCCGGACAGGCGCTCTACTTCGGCGACCATCGGTCAGAGGTGCGGGGCCACGTGCTTCTCGTAGCGGGTCAGCACCGTCGCTGCCGTCTGCCACGTCGGGCGGGACCAGATCTCCTCGTTGAAGATCTCGGTCTCGATGTCGCCGACGTAGCCGGCGTCGCGCACCCAGCCCGTGATCGTCGCGAAGTCGATGTACCCGTCGCCGACGTGCCCGCGCGAGTTCAGCGGCTCCGCCGCGAGCGGCAGCACCCAGTCGCACACCTGGTACGACGCGATGCGGTCCTCCCGCCCCGCCCGGGCGATCGACTTCCGCAGCGAGGGGTCCCACCACACGTGGTACGTGTCGACCACCACGCCGACCTCGGACGCCGCGAACGGCGCCGCCAGGTCCAGGGCCTGGGCCAGCGTGGAGATCACCGCCCGGTCGGCGGCGAAGATCGGGTGCAGCGGCTCGAGCACTATCCGCACGCCGTGCTCGGCCGCGAACGGCACCAGGTCGGCGATCCGGTCGGCGACGCGGCCGCGCGTGGCGACGAGGTCGCGGTCCACGCCGGACGTCGGGGCACCGCCCGGCGTCGACCCGACCAGCCCGCCGACGACGAAGACCAGCTCCGAGGTGCCGATCGTCGCGGCCTCCTCGATCGCCAGCTTGTTGTCGTCGAGCGCGGCGCGGATCCCGGCGTCGTCGGCAGCGGTGAGGAATCCGCCGCGGCACAGGGACGACGCGCGCAGCCCGGCGTCCGCGATGATGCGGGCCGCCTGCGGCGCGCCGACGTCCTGCACCAGGTCGCGCCACGGCCCGACCGCACCGAAGCCCGCGGTGGCCGCCGCCTCGCACGCCTCGGCGAGCGAGGCATGCTTGACGGTCGCGGTGTTCAGCGAGGCCCGCCCCGACCTGTCAGACGTCTGAGTCACTCGGGTGACCTGGGGTTCTGACACGTTCATGCGATCACTCCGTACGTCGTCAGGAGGGCCCGGAGCCGTGCGGCGGCCAGCGGCGGGTCGAGCAGCATGCCGCAGCCGTCGGCCAGGCGGGCCAGCTCGACGAGATGACGCAGCGACCGGCCGGAGTGCAGCCCGCCCACCAGCGAGAACCCGGGCTGGAACCCGTTGAGCCAGGACAAGAACGCGATCCCGGTCTTGTAGTAGTACGTGGGCGCGGCGAAGATGTGCCGGCCCAGCGCCTCGGTCGAGGCCAGGATCTTGTGCCCGCCCTCGGCGTCGCCGGCGTCGAACGCCTGCAGCGCCGTCGAGGCGGCGGGGTAGATCGCGGCGAAGATGCCGAGCAGCGCGTCCGAGTGGCCCTGCTCGTCGCCGGCGATGAGCTTCGGGTAGTTGAAGTCGTCACCGGTGTAGAGCCGGACATCGGATGCACCAGCCGACAGCTCGGCCAGCGAACGGCGCAGGCCCACCTCGTGGGTCGCGTCGAGCAGGGACACCTTGACGCCGTCGATCCGCGGCTGGTGCGCCCGGATCAGGTCGAGGAACGTCGCCGTGGCGTCGTCGACCGAGTCCGAGCCCCAGTAGCCGGCCAGCGCCGGGTCGAACATGGTGCCGAGCCAGTGCAGGATCACCGGCTGCTCGGCATCGGCGAGGACCGCGTCGTACACGAGCGCGTAGTCCTCGGGCCCACGGGCGACCTTCGCCAGCGCACGCGAGGCCATGACGATGACCTGCGCCCCGGCGTCCTGCACCAGGTGGAGCTGCTCGCGGTACGCGTCGGCCACCGTGGCGAGTCCAGCGGCGCCCGGCACCAGCCCGGCGACGACGTCCGGCGTGAGCTGGTCGGTGCCCGCACCGCAGGCGACGCGTGCGCCCACGGAGGCGGCCTCGGCCGCCGACCGCCGCACGAGCTCCTGCGTCGCTGCCCAGTCCAGCCCCATGCCGCGCTGCGCGGTGTCCATCGCGTCGGCGACGCCGAGACCGTGCTCCCAGATGCGGTGCCGGTAGGCGAGCGTGGAGTCCCAGTCGACGACCGCGGGCGCGCCCGGGACGTTCTCCGCCCCGACCTGCGGCACCACGTGGGCCGCCGCGAAGGCGATGCGGGACTCGATGGGTCGTGACGGCTTGGTCCAGGGACCGGGGGCGCTCAGCTCGACGGTCTCCGAGCCGGTGACCCGGCCCTCGCCGTCGAACACGGGGAACGCGACTGCCGCTCCGCTCACAGGCTGTCCTTTCGTGTGCTGTTCCTTGTGTTCCGCTTCGGGCGCGTGGCTCGTTCCTCGCCCCGCACCCTGCGCTGCACCCTTCGTCACAGCACGATCTCCGGGATGTCGAGGCGGCGGCCCTCCGCGGAGGACTGCAGCCCGAGCTCGGCCAGCTGCACGCCGCGGGCCGCCGACAGCAGGTCGTAGCGGTGCGGGCGCCCGGCGACGACGTCGCGCAGGAACTCCTCCCACTGCAGCTTGAAGCCGTTGTCGAGGTCGGCGTTCGCCGGCACGTCGAGCCACTGGTCGCGGAACGGCTCGGTGACCGGCAGGTCCGGGTTCCACACGGGCTTGGGCGTGTGCGAGCGGTGCTGGGCGCGGCACTCGCGCAGGCCGGCGACGGCGGAGCCGTGGGTGCCGTCCACCTGGAACTCGACGAGCTCGTCGCGGAACACGCGCACCGCCCAGGACGAGTTGATCTGTGCGACGACGTCGTCCCCGCCCGGGGTGGTGACGTCGAAGATGCCGTACGCGGCGTCGTCGGCGGTGGCGGCGTACTCCTTGCCGGACTCGTCCCAGCGGGTCGGGATGTGCGTGACCGTCTTGGCCGTCACCGTCTTGACCTGCCCGAGGATGCCCTCCAGCACGTAGTTCCAGTGGCAGAACATGTCGGTGGTCATGCCACCGCCGTCCTCCTTGCGGTAGTTCCAGGACGGTCGCTGGGCGGCCTGCGAGTCGCCCTCGAACACCCAGTAGCCGAACTCGCCGCGCAGCGAGAGGATGCGGCCGAAGAAGCCCTCGTCCACGAGGCGGCGCAGCTTCACGAGGCCCGGCAGGTACAGCTTGTCGTGCACGACGCCGACGGTCACGCCGGTCTCCGCCTGGAGCCGCGCGAGCTCGATCGCCTCGGCGAGGGTCTCCGCCGTCGGCTTCTCGGTGTAGACGTGCTTGCCCTGCCGCATCGCCTTCGACAGCGTCGCGGGACGCAGGTTCGTCATGGCGGCGTCGAACACGATGTCGGCGTCACCGATCGCCGTGTCCAGGTCGGTGGTCCAGTGCTCCACGTCGTGCAGCGTGGCGAGCTCCTTGAGCTTGTCCGCGTTGCGGCCCACCAGCACGGGCTCGACCTGTACCCGGGAACCGTCGGGGAGCGTGACGCCACCCTGGTCGCGGATCGGCAGGATCGAGCGCACGAGGTGCTGGCGGTAACCCATGCGGCCGGTGACGCCGTTCATGGCGATGCGAAGTGTGGTCACGGGCGGGACTCCATCGTCAGTGGCTTGGGAATGCGCTTTCCCGGAAAGCGTAGCGCACGACTCGCGGGGAGTACATGCGGTGCTGGTGGTTCAGCCGGCCGTCCCCGGCGTGGAGTCGCGGAGGACCACCTCGCCGCGCACCGGTGCGGGTGTCTCGTCCTTGCGACCGAGCGCCAGCGAGGTCGCCGCCTCGCTGATCTCGTCCAAGGGGATCCGTACGGTCGTGAGCCCGGGGGACACGTCGCGCAGGGTGTGGATGTCGTCGAACCCGGCCACGGCGACGTCGTGCGGCACGCTCAGGCCCGCGTCGCGGACGGCGGCCATGGCGCCGACGGCCATGACGTCGTTGACCGCGAACACGATCTCTGGCGTGCGCTCCTCCGAAGCTGCTGCGGCGGACGCCGTCCGCCCGAGCAGCGCCGTCATCGCCTCGTGGCCGCCGTCCCTCGTGAAGCTGCCACGCACCACGTCGCGGTCGGGCACCGGGCAGCCCAGCTCGGCGAGCGCGCCCAGGAAACCGCTCGTCCGGTCGGCCGCGGTACGCAGCCCGGGCGGTCCTGCCAGCACCCCGAACCGGCGGTACCCGATCCGGTGCAGCTCCCGCGCGAGGTCGCCCGCGCCCCCGGCGTTGTCGATCTCCACGACGGGCAGCCTGCCCACGGCCTGCCCGATCGTCGCGACGCCGCCCCCGGCCTGCTGGAACGTGGTCAGCGCCTGTTCCAGCGCGCCGGCCTCGCGCTGCAGCCGGTCCACGACCTCCGCCGGGAGCTTGCCGGGCAGGGCCTCGGGCGGCACGCCGCGGCTGCCCGCGAGGATGATCGCGCGGGACCGCTGCCGCCGGGCCAGCTCGACGAAGGCGAGCTCCCGTTCGGGGCTGTGCTCCGTCGAGGACAGCGTGACGATCAGGCCCTCGCGCTCGGCGGCACGGGCGACACCGGCCGCGATGGTGGAGAAGTACGGGTCGGCGATGTCGTGCACCACGAGCCCGAGCGCCGACGTCCGGCCGCGGGCCATGGCCTGCGCGCTCGGGTCCGGCGAGTAGTCGAGCCGGCGTGCCGTCTCCAGGACGCGCTCGCGCAGGTCCGCGCGGACGCTGCGGGTGGCGCTCCCGTTGATGGCGCGCGACGCCGTGGCAAGTGAGACGCCGGCCTCTCGGGCGACCTGGCTCAGGGTGACGGGGGCGTCGGACATGAGGTCATCTTGCCGTGTCCGACGCCCCTGTGATCACCGAGTCACACGCGGAGGGGCTTTAAGGCTGCTTCGCGGTGGGTACGTTCGATGATCGTCGAGTAGCCGGCGATCATGCGGATGTGGCTGAAGCGGGGGCGGACGGCGGTCCGTGCCGACTCCAGCTCCTCACGCCGGGCGGCGGCCTCGATCCACGTCGCGGCGATCTCGGCGGGGTCGAACGACGTCACGAAACCGATGCGGTCCACTATCGACGGCGCGTCGCCCACGGGGGTCGTGACGGGCACCGCCCCGCACATCGAGCCCTCGATCAGGCACAGGGGCGCTGCCTCGCCGAACGTCGAGGTGAGCGCGACGACGTCCGCCGTCGCGTAGATCAGCTCCATGTCGTGCCGCACGCCCAGCAGGTCCACGTGGGCCAGCAGGTCGGGCCGGTCGCCGAAGATGCGGGCGAGATCGTCCTGCAGGGCCGGGTTGGCCGACGTCATGCCGGCGCCGCACATCAGCACATGGCCGTTGGGCTCGAGCTCGAGGAACGTGCGGGCGGACTGGAGGAAGAGCTCGGGGTTCTTCATCTCGTCGTACCGCGCGGCGTAGACGACCACCGTCGCGTCGCTCGGCACCCCCGCCGCACCCCGCAGGGCCAGCCGGCGCGCGCCCTGGACCGGGCGGAACCGGGCGAGGTTGATGCCGTTCGGCACCACGCGCAGCAGGTCGGAGGGCACGCCGGCCTCGCGGTACGCGTCCCGCGTCGACTCCGCGCAACAGACGACGGCGGCGAGCCGGCCGCGGTCCGCCGCGGTCAGCAGGTCGCCGAGGGCGTCGCCCTGGTGCTCGGGGTCGGACCGGTGCAGGCACGCGATCACCGGACGGTTCGGGAACGCGTCCTGGTTCACCAGCCGGAGCGGCTGCTCCTTGAGCGACAGCACCACGTGCGAGCTCTCGGCCTGGCGCACGGCGGCAGCGAGCTCCGTCTCCGTGAAGGTGCGCGGGTCGTGGCCCGCGTCGGTGCTCCGGCCCAGTGAACCGATCCGGACGCCCGCGGCGCGCAGGGCGCGGTACCGGGGGTCGTCCTCCATGCGCTGGAGGGTGGCCTCACGCCTGACCTCGTGGTGCAGGCTCAGCACAGAATGCTGCTGACGACCGCCCTGATGCAGACCGGCGACCACCGTCGAGTGCAGGACACGAGCCCCGCCACTGAAGAAGCCCTCGTACAGCGAGAGCACACGCAAGCTGTTGCGCTGGATCACAGACACCACCTCCTGCGCCCAGGGTGAGGCCTGAGCATGTGGGGTACGTGGCAATTCGGTTACGCGAGGATTACGTGTTCGAGGACTTTTGCACAAGGAGGTTCCGGATATCCTTCTCCGCCTGGGCGGGTGAAGTCTCCCGGCAGCCCAGCGCAACCCACCGCTCGATCATGGCAGGCTCCGCGCGCAGCAGCGAGGTTCCGCGGCGCAGCAGCGTGCCCAGCGGTTTGCGCGCCTCGGCGACGTCGCGCAGGAACCGGAACCAGAAGGTGACCAGCCGCGGCCGCGACAGGCAGATCGCGTCCGCGAGCAGGCCCTCGGCGCGGCAGACGTCGACCAGGTGCGCCGCGAAGATGCCCTCCGCGAGGACGAGCGGCGAGTCGCCGATGTCGAGCCGGCGGATGCCCGTCCGGCGCGACGTCGGGATGTCGTACACCGGGACGTCGGCGCGGCCTTCGGTCACCAGCTCGTGCAGCGCGGCGAGCGCGCCCTTGCCGTCCCAGGTCTCGGGGCTGTCCCAGTCCACGCTGCCGTACCGCTGTGGCAGGCCCGGATGGTCGATGTCGAGGTAGAAGTCGTCGAGCTGCACCACCGGCAGCCCGAGGCGCTGCGTGAGCGAGGTCTTGCCCGACCCCGACGGCCCGGTCAGCAGCACCACGCGTGCCCGGGGACGCCGGGCACCCGGCGGGAGGTCGAAGAGGGTGGGCTCGGGCGCTGGGTCGGTCACGAGAGGCAATTCTCCCGCACGCGGTCCGCTGCGCGCGCCGTCGGTCGACCGCCCTCCGTTGGTCGAGCTTGTCGAGACCTCGTGACCCGACGGGCCAGGTCTCGACAAGCTCGACCAACGGAGGGGTAGCAGTTCAGCGCGATGCGATCAGCCGCGCACCAAGCACCTTCGCGGCGACGACGGCTCCGGCACAGGCCACCACCACGTTCTTCAGGATGTACTGCGCCTCCAGCGTCGGCACGGCACCGTCGAACAGCTCGCCAGGGAACAGCACCAGCGGCGACATGATCCCCGCCAGCGCCCCGTACAGCACGACCAGCCCGACCCGCAGGCCGACCCCGGTGATCAGCGTGAGCCCGACGAACGTCTCGATGACAGCGGTCATCAGCAGCGCGGCGCCGGCTGGGACCATCCCCAGCGTGAGCAGGTCGATGGTGCGGGTCGCGAGCGCCTCGGCCGGCGAGGCTCCGGGGAAGAACTTGAGCATGCCGAAGTAGGTGAAGATCAGGCCGACGCTGATCCGCAGTGCGGTGATGCTGTGTGCGGCCAGCAGGCGTTCGAGCGTCCCGAACGCCGTGCGGATCGTGTCTGCGGTGCGGAGCGAGCCCGTGCGGCGGGTCTGCCCGGTGTTCGTCATGGTGACCATCTCGG
Organism: Promicromonospora alba; assembly: GCF_042654905.1. Lineage (NCBI taxonomy): Bacteria > Bacillati > Actinomycetota > Actinomycetes > Micrococcales > Promicromonosporaceae > Promicromonospora > Promicromonospora alba. The sequence goes on along the minus strand of NZ_JBHSFI010000004.1, from coordinate 430,116 downwards.
TGCCTCCGGTTCCGGGACACCCTGGTGGCGTCCATGGGTCAACCGTCCCGCCGGCGGCCCGCGCGAGAATCCGCCGCCCGGCGGCACCTGCGCTGCGCCGCCCGACGTCGTCGGTCTGGTCCGAGTACGTGCCGTGCGGTACCCGAGGGTCGCGCCAACGGAGAGGGCTCAGGCCGTGCCGCGCTGGTAGCGGCCCGGCGTGGTGCGCAGGAGGCGGCGGAAGTGCCTCGTGAGGTGCGCCTGGTCGTGGAAGCCGGTGGCGGCCGCGACGGCGGCCGCCGGCTCGCCCGCCAGGAGCCGACGTCGGGCCAGGTCGAGCCGCCGCCCGACCAGGTACCGGTGGGGCGGGAGGCCGAGCTCACGGGTGAACGCGCGCACCAGGTGCGGCACCGTGACGCCGAGCTCGGCGGCGACCTCGGCCAGCCGGACCGGCCGCGCGGGGTCGGCGTCGAGCAGGTCGCGGGCCCGTCGCGCGGTAGTGGTGCCGGCGGGTTCGCGCGGCGGCGTCGGCCGGCCGGAGAGGTGCCAGGCCAGGCCCTCCGTGACCAGGGCGAGCAGGCTCTCGGCCGCTACGTCCTCGCGCGCGGTGAGTGCCCGGTCGAGGCCGGCGAACCGGGTGCGGAGCGTGTCGTCCGGGACCAGCGGCGCATCGACGGCGCGGCCGACCAGGCCGTCGTCGAGCACTGCGGGTTCCAGGTAGAGCACGCGCTTGCGGAAGCCGGCGGCGGTCACCGATCGCCCGTCGTGCACGACTCCCGGCGGGAGCACCGTGACCCCGGTGTGCTCGGCCGCGTGCTCCTGCCCGTCCAGGCCGTAGCCGATCAGGCCGCGATCGACGATCAGCACGGTCCACGTGTCATGGGTGTGGGCGGGGTAGGCGTGCTCGTGCCAGGCGGCGTGGAGCACCTCGGCGATGCCGGGGAGCTCCGGCCGCCAGGCGCGCACGACATCCGAGTCCGCAGCGGGCGAGGCCATGTCAAGAACGTACAAGAATCAGGCCCGACGGCGGCCGCAGTGTGAGCGGTATGACCTTCGAACAAGCCAAGATCGTGATCGTGCTGCGGGACAACCTGCTGGGCTGGCAGGAGAACAACGTGACCGCCTTCCTGGCCAGCGCCGTGACCGCCGCCTACCCGGAGCTCGTGGGGGAGACGTACCGCGACGCGGACGGCGGCGAGTACCTCGCGATGCTCGGCACCCCGGTCATGGTCATGGTGGCCGACGGCGACCAGCTCGCCACCATCCGCGAGCGTGCCGCCACTCGGGGGCTGCGGATCGGCGTCTACACGGCGGACCTGTTCGCGACGGGGAACGACGTCGACAACCGGGCCGCCGTCGCGAGCGTCGCCACCGAGAAGCTCGACCTGGTCGGGGTGGCGGTGGCGGGCGAGCGCCGCGTCGTGGACAAGGTGGTCAAGGGCGCAAAGCTGCACCCCTGACCCCCTCAGGACACCAGCACCACGTGGAGGGTGCGGGGGCCGTGCACGCCTTCGACGCGTTCCAGCTCGATGTCGCTCGTCGCGCTCGGGCCGCTGATCCAGGTCAGCGGGCGGCCAGGTTCGGCGCCGAGCAGCCGCACCGCCTCGGGGACGGTCTGCACCACCTGGTCGGTCCGCACCACGCACACGTGCACGTCGGGGACCAGGGAGATCGCGCGCCGGCCCTGGTCGGGCTCGCCGTCCAGCACTATCGTGCCGGTCTCGGCGACGGCGACCCGGGCGGCGGTGATCACGGCGTCGACCCCGTCCAGCTCGGCCGCGGACAGGGGCACCTCACGCGAGTCGGTGCGCACGTCGACGTCCCCCAGCGCGGCGAGCCAGTCGCCGTCCAGCCCGTTGGGCACGACGACGGCGCGTCGCGTCGCGCCCGTCGCGCCCGTCGCGCCCGTCGTGGTCGGTAGAACGTCAGGTGATCGGTAGTCCGAGCTGCCGATCACCTGACGTTCTACCGACCGCTCTCCGATCAGCCGGGCCAGCAGCGGCGGGAGCTCCGCGGGCGTTGCTCGGTGCACCTCGGCCTTGTAGTCGACCAGCCGGTCGATCAGCAGCTCCAGCACGACGTCGGACCCCGGGGCGTGCTCGCCCGCGGACCGGTACTCGCGGGGTACCACCGTGGGGGCCGTCGTCGACCCGGCAGACCCGGCAGCGCCGTCGGCACCGCCACTGGCGGCGGAACCGGCGTCCGAACCCAGCGCCGCCCGGATGCGCGACAGGATCTCGCCCTTGGCGTCGGTCATCGCTCGTCCTCTCGTGCGTCCCACCAGTCGTGGAACGTCTGCTTCGGCGGCTCCGGGAGGTCCCGGGACCGGGTCCACAGCGAGCCGGGGAACGGCAGCCGCCGGATCACGCCGTTGCGGGAGATCGCGCGCAGCAGCCGCGGGACCCGGGCCGCGCGGCGGAACCGGGCGCCGTCCGCCATCGCGAAGGACGCCGCCTTCATCGCCGCCTTCCAGACCCGGTCAGCGGTCTCGGGCGATGCCCCCGACAGGGCCACCTCGCGGGCGCGGAGCTCCACGAGGATCGACGGGATGTCGATCTTGACGGGGCACACCTCGTAGCAGGCGCCGCACAGCGTGGACGCGTACGGCAGGTCCGACTTCTCGCCGGTGAGCTGCGGCGTGAGGATCGCGCCGATCGGGCCCGGGTAGACCGAGCCGTAGGCGTGGCCGCCCACCCGCTCGTACACGGGGCAGACGTTGAGGCACGCCGAGCAGCGGATGCAGTGCAGCGCCGCGCGCCCGGCCTCGTCGGCGAGGACCTTGGTGCGGCCGTTGTCGAGCAGCACCAGGTGGAACTCCTGCGGTCCGTCGCCCGGGGTGACGCCCGTCCACATCGACGTGTACGGGTTCATCCGCTCGCCCGTCGAGGACCGCGGCAGCAGCTGCAGGAACACCTCGAGGTCGTCGAACGTCGGGATCAGCTTCTCGATCCCCATCACGGTGATCAGGGTCTCGGGCATCGTCAGGCACATGCGGCCGTTGCCCTCGGACTCCACGACGGCGAGCGTCCCGGTGTCCGCGACGGCGAAGTTGGCTCCGCTGATCGCGACCTTCGCCGAGAGGAACTTGCGCCGCAGGTGCGCGCGGGCCGCCATCGCGAGCTCGCGGGGCACGTCGGTCAGGTCGGGCGGGGCGTCCGCCATCCGCTCCAGGAAGATGTCGCGGATCTCGGTGCGGTTCCGGTGGATGGCCGGCACCAGGATGTGCGACGGCATGTCGTCCGCGAGCTGCACGATCAGCTCCGCGAGGTCGGTCTCGACCGCCGCGATGCCCTCCTCGGCGAGCGCCTCGTTGAGCCCGATCTCCTGGGTGGCCATGGACTTGACCTTGACCACCTCGTCGGTCCCCTTGGCGCGCACCAGGTCGGCGACTATCCGGTTGGCCTCCGCGGCGTCCCGCGCCCAGTGCACCACCCCGCCCTGTGCGGTCACATTGCGTTCGAGCTCCTCGAGCAGCTCCGGCAGGCGCGCCATGACGTCGGTCTTCACCGCGGACCCGGCGTCGCGCAGCGCCTCCCAGTCGGGTACCTCGCCGACCACGCGGGCCCGCTTGGCCCGGATGGTCGACGTCGCCTTGCCCAGGTTGCGCCGCAGCTGGCCGTTGTCGAGCGCTGCCTTCGCGGCGTCGGGGAACGAGGCGCCCCAGTGCAGCGGGTCCTCCGGGCGCCCGACGCCGGAGAGAGTCCCGGGCGCGGCGTCCGGGCTGGGCCCGCGGTGGTCGCGCGCGGCGGGCATGCCGAGGAACGTGCTCATCGGGCCACCTCCTGCCGGGCGCCGGACCGGCCGGTGCCCGCCTGCCCCGGGACCACCGGCGACTCCCGCGTGGAGGCGAGGATCTCCGCCAGGTGCATGGGCCGCACGTTCGCGCCGCCGCGCGAGAGGCCGCCGCCGATGTGCATCAGGCACGACCAGTCGCCCGCGGTGAGCACCTCGGCCCCCGTGTCGACGACCGTGGCGACCTTGTCCTGGAGCATCGCCGCGGACGTGTCCGCGTTCTTCAGCGAGAACGTCCCGCCGAACCCGCAGCAGCCCTCTGCCTCCGCGAGCGGGGCGAGCTCCAGCCCCTCGACGGCCCGCAGCAGCCGCTCGGGCTTGTCGCCCACGCCGAGCATCCGCAGCGAGTGGCACGTGGGGTGGTAGGTGACCCGGTGGGGGAAGTACGCACCGACGTCTGTCACGCCGAGCACGTCGACCAGCAGCTCGGACAGCTCGTACGTGCGCTCGGCGACGGCGCTCGCGGCCCGTGCCTCCGAGTGCAGCCCTGCGCGTTCCAGGACCATCGACTGCTGGTGCCGGATAGACCCCGTGCAGGAACCGGACGGCACGACGACGGCGTCCCACTCGCCGTCGGCCACGGGGGCGAAGGTACGCACGTGGTTCTGGACCACCGGGACGGCCTCGGCGAGGTAGCCGGTGTTGACGTGCATCTGGCCGCAGCACGCCTGGCCCGCCGGGAACACCACCTCGTGGCCCAGCCGCTCCAGCAGCGTGACGACGGCCCTCGGGGCCTGCGGGAACATGGCGTCGGCGATGCAGGTGGAAGCCAGGGCGATGCGCATGGGCACTCTCCTTCGAGGTCTTACCTCACCATAGCCCACTGTGGACAGACCACAGAAGTACAATCGCCCGGTGAGAACCCACGAGCGCGTCCTGGCCCAGATCGAGGCAGGCCTGAGCGCGGGCAAGTGGTCCATCGGCGAGCGGCTCCCGGCGGAGCGGGCGCTCGCGGAAGAGCTGGGGGTGTCCCGCCCGTCCGTGCGCGAGGCGATCCGCATCCTCGAGGCGATGGGCATCGTGCGCACCGCCGTCGGCTCGGGCCCCAGCGCGGGGGCCACCCTGATCGACCGGCCCGCGGCCGGCCTCGGCGCGGCGGTCCGGCTGCACGTGGCGTCGGGCACGCTGCCCGTGTCGGACGTCGTCCGCACGCGCGTGCTGCTGGAGGCCGGTGCGGTACGCGACGCCGCCGCCCGAGCGACCGACGACGCCGCGCTGGCGCGGGCGGGCGCGCACGTCGAGGCCATGGCGGACCCGGCTCTCGACGCCGCCGCCTTCCTCGAGCACGACCAGGAGTTTCACATCGAGCTGGCCCGCCTGGGCGGGAACCAGCTCGTCGAGGCCATCCTGAGCGGCATGCGGGCCGCCGTCGCCTCGTACGTGATGGCGGGCGCGGAGGCCGTCCAGGAGTGGCCCCGGACGGCCGCGCGCCTCTGCGCGGAGCACCGCGCGATCCTCGTCGCCGTCACGCGGCACGACGGCGACGAGGCGGAGCGCCTCATGCGCGAGCACATCGAGGGGTTCTACCGCGAGACGGGTCTGGACGACCGTCACGGAGTGGTTCAGAAGCCCTCGACCGGCGCGGTGCAGGGCAGCGCGCCGGTCTCGCGATCCAGCTCCGTCTGACTCAGCCCTGGTACAGCCAGATCCAGTTGCCGTCGGGGTCGGTGACGGCACTGTTGCGGGGCATGCCGTCAGGGGTGTTGATCGCCACGGCCTCGATGGCCCCGGCGTCGACCGCCTGCCGGTGCGTGGCGTCGAGGTCCTCGACGGTGAGGCCGAAGGTGCTGCGCCCGGGCTGGTCGAACGCCTCCGAGTCCGTCAGGACGAGGAGGAAGAAGCCCGCCTGACCGTAGGTGCCGAACTGGTACCCGGTGAAGTCGGCCTCGTCGGTGTGGCGGATGACGCTCTCGGCGAGACCGAACGCCTCCTCGTAGAACTGTCGTGCCTTGTTCTTGTCGGCGACGGCGATCTTGATCTGAACCGGTGCTGTGGTGGTCGTGATGGCGGGCATGGTCGCTCCTTCGTTGGCGTATCGGCTTGACTGGGCGATCTGTCGGTCGAGGTGGTCTCGATCGCGTCTGAGACGGTCCGTGTGAACCGCCAGAAGTTCCCGAGCCTGCGCTGACCCGGGGCTGCGGACGATCTCGCGCACCTGGTGGATCGGAAGTCCCAGCCAGCGCAGGTCGGCGATCAGCCGAGCGGACGGCAGCTGGTCGCGGGCATAGCGGCGATAGCTGTTCCAGGGGTCGACGTCGGCAGGTGTCAGCAGGCCGACCGCGTCGTAGTGGCGCAGTGCGTGCACGGTCAGCCCGGACAGCTTTGCGAACTGTCCGACCGACAAGGCGTTCTCATCGTCCATACGACAAGCGTGCGGGTTCGGGCTACCCGAGGGTCAACACCGGCCGCCCGGACCGAGATCTGCGGCGTGGTGCTAGGCAGGCTTGACGGCCTGCACCACGGTGCGGCACGGGTTGTCGTCCGGGCCCGTACCCGTGGCGGCACGCTCCAGGAGATGGCGGAGGAGCAGGCGCTGCTCCGGCTCGAGCCCGGAGAGGAGCTCCTCCTCCGCGGCAGCGACGCGGGCCTGCATCGCGGCGAGCACCTCGAGGCCCTTGTCCGTGGCGACGATGCGCCGCGCGCGCCGGTCGGCCGGGTCGAGCTGCCGCTCGACGAGACCGCAGCCCTCGAACGCGTCCAGCAGATACGTCATCACCGTGCGGTCGATGCCCAGCGTGGCGGCGAGCGCCGCCTGGCTCGGCAGGTTGCCGTGCACCACTGCCGTGAGGAGCTGGTAGCCGCGCGTGCCCTGCGGCAGGTCGTCGGCCGCGGCGTCGACCCGGGCGCTCCAGTCGCGCAGGAGCGCGGCGAGCGACCAGCCGAACAGGGAGTGCTGGTCCGTGCGGGTCTCGGTGGGCGTGGTGCTCATGCCTCCATCCTAGGGGAATGTGCGGCCTGTCAGAAGAGTTGTTGCTAATATCATCTTCTGAACAGACGATCTGCCGCGAGGTGCGGCGGACGACGCGACACGAGGGACACCGCACGCATGACCGACTACGGGCACGAGCTGCTCTTCGGCACGTTCATCACCCCCACCAACAGCGACCCGCAGGCGCCCGTCCGGCTGGCACAGCTCTCCGAGCAGCTGGGCCTCGACCTGGTCACCTTCCAGGACCACCCGTACCAGCCGTCGTTCCTCGACACGTGGACCCTGATGTCCTGGGTCGCCGCGCGGACCGAGCGCATCCACATCTCCGGGAACGTGCTCAACCTGGGGATGCGCCAGCCGGCCCTCGTGGCCCGGTCGGCCGCGAGCCTCGACCTGCTCAGCGGGGGCCGGTTCGAGATGGGCGTAGGCGCGGGCGGCTTCTGGGACGCGATGGCGGCGATGGGCGCGACCCGCCGTACACCCGCCGAGTCCGTGGACGCCCTCGAAGAGGGCATCGAGATCATGCGCGGCATCTGGGACGCGACCAACCGCACCCCGCTGCGCGTGCCCGGCCAGTTCCACCGGGTCGACGGCGCCAAGCGCGGCCCCGCCCCCGCGCACGACATCCCCATCTGGCTCGGCGCGTACAAGAAGCGGATGCTCCGCCTCACCGGCGCGAAGGCCGACGGCTGGCTGCCCTCGCTGCCCTACTTCAAGGAAGGCGACCTCGCCCGGGGCAACGCGACCATCGACGAGGCCGCAGAGGAGGCCGGGCGCTCGCCGAGCGAGATCCGGCGCCTGCTGAACCTGGGCGGGGCCATCACCGACCGCTCGTCCGGCCAGCTCCAGGGCCCCGCCGACCAGTGGGTCGAGGAGCTGACGCTCCTGGCGCTCGAGGACGGCGTCAGCGGGTTCATCGTCATGGGCGACGACCCGGACCAGATCCGGGCGTTCGCGGAGGACGTCGTACCGGCGGTGCGGGAGGCCGTGGCGGCGGAGCGCCGGTCGGCCGGCACGGTGCCGGCGTCCGCCCGCCGTGGTGCGGTGGCGCTGACCGCACGACGGCAGGGGATCGACTACGACTCGCTGCCGCCGGAGCTGGCGGCGCGGGCGGTCGAGCCGGGCGACCGCGAGTACGAGGCGGTGCGGCACAACTACCTGCGCTCCGGCGCGCCTGGCCTCGTGCTGCGGCCGCAGGGCGTGGACGAGGTCGCGTCAGGCCTGGCCTGGGTGCAGAAGCAGGGCGTCGAGTTCGCCGTCCGCTCGGCCGGGCACGGGATCTCCGGCAGGTCCACGAACGACGGCGGCGTGGTGCTCAGCATGCGTGGCCTGCGGTCGGTCGAGGTGGTCGACGAGGCCACGCGCCGAGTGCGGATCGGCGCGGGGGCCACCTGGGGCGAGGTGGCGGCGGCGCTCGCACCGCGCGGCTGGGCCATCACGTCGGGCGACTACGGCGGCGTGGGCGTCGGCGGGCTCGGCACCACCGGCGGCATCGGGTTCCTGGGCCGGCTGCAGGGCCTGACCATCGACCACGTCGTCGCGGCCGAGGTGGTCACGGCCGACGGCCGCGTGCTGTACGCCTCCCGCGACGAGCGCCCCGACCTGTTCTGGGCGCTGCGTGGTGCCGGCGGGAACATGGGCGTGGTGACCTGGCTGGAGATCGAGGCAGGAGCCGTCGGCGACGTCGTCTTCTCGCAGATGACGCTCGACGCAACCGACACGGCGGGGCTGCTGGAGAAGTGGGGTGCCGCCGTCGAGGCGGCCCCGCGCGGGCTCACGTCGAACATCATCATCGCCCCCGGGCGTGGCGGTCAGGCGCCGATGGCCCAGCTCATGACGGTGATCGCAGCCGAGGGCGCCGACGCCGACCCGGACGAGGCCATCGCCCAGCTCGAGCTGCTGGCCGACGCCGGTCCGCTGCTCGGCCACCAGGCGCAGCTCCTGCCCTACTCGGGCGTGGTGCGCCAGGAAGACGCCCACCACTCGGGCGGTGGCGACCCGTCGGCCAGGTCGGGTCTGCTCACGCACCTCGACCGGTCGACCAGCCGGGCGATCGAGCGTCTGCTGGGCTCGCGGGAGTCGTACTTCATGGCGGTCCGGGCCACGGGCGGCGCGACGAACGACGTCGCACCCGACGCCACGGCCTACGCGCACCGGCACCAGAACTTCAACCTCTCGGCGCTCGGCTCGAACCAGGACCGGCTCAACGGGGCATGGGACGCGGAGATCGGGCCGGTCATGGACGGCTCGTACCTCTCCTTCGACACCGACAGCCGGCCCGAACGGCTGCTGGAGGCGTTCCCCGAGCCGACGTTCGCCCGGCTGCGCACGGTGAAGGCCGCGTACGACCCGACGAACGTGTTCCGGACCAACTTCCCGATCCCGCCGGCGGACTAGCCGTCGAGAACCCCGACGGGTCGGCGTCAGGAATCCCGGGTGCCTTGCGGCTGTGGATAACCTCGCGTGGGTGTCAGTGGAGCCCCGTAGGTTCGACGACATCCGGAACGGCCGGACGCAGACACCACGATCACCGCAGGGGTACGCATGAACCTTGTCGCCGCCTCGCGCCTGGCGCGCGAGCTGATGGACCAGCACGGCCTGAAGGCCTGGACCTTCGAGTTCGACGACGCCGTCCGGCGCGCCGGGATGTGCAGCTACGGCAAGAGGCGCATCAGCCTCTCCGCGCCGCTCACCCGCATCCATGACGAGCGGGAGGTTCGGGACACGATCCTGCACGAGGTGGCGCACGCGATCGCGGGGCCGAAGGCGAAGCACGGGCCGGTGTGGCGCGAGGTGGCGGTGCGGATCGGGTGCTCGGGCCGGCGGTGCGTCGACCCGTCCGCGCCGTCCATCGACGGGCCATGGGTCGGGGCGTGCCCGGCCGGCCACCGGACGACGCGGTTCCGCCGTCCGCCGGGCATCATGTCCTGCCGGTCGTGCCGTCCGCGGTTCGACCTGGCCAACCTGGTCGCGTGGACGTACAAGGGCCGCAACGCGGCAATGGGCGAGCGGTACGACGCCCAGCTGCGCGGGGCGCTCCGCGAGGTGGGCGAGACGCTGGAGACGGGGCCGGGAGCCGAGGAGCGCGTGGTGCGGGCCGCCCGGGAGCGGGTTCCGGGTCTGGTCGTGGAGCCGTTCGACCTGAGCGCGTTACGTTGATCCCATGGCTACGTCGCCCGTAATCGCGCTCCCGCCCGGCGCTGCCGGCTCCCGCATCATCGGTCTCGGCCACCACCAGCCGCCGAGGACGCTCACGAACGATGACATCGCCGGGCTGGTGGAGACCAACGACGAGTGGATCCGGTCGCGTACCGGCATCGTCACCCGCCACGTAGCGGCTGACGACGTCACCGTCGCCGACATGGCCACCGCGGCCGCCGAGCACGCGCTCGCCGACGCCGGTGTGACCGCCGACGAGGTGGACCTGGTGATCGTCGCGACGGCGACCAACGACGACCGGTCGCCCAACACGGCCGGGCGGGTCGCGTACGCGCTGCGCACCGGGGTCCAGCCGGGGGCCTCGACGCCGGAGGGTGAGGAGGCGCCGGACCTGCGCAACGTCGTGGGGCCGGCGGCGATCGACATCAACGTGGCCTGCTCCGGTTTCGCGCACGGGATCGGCCTGGCCGACCAGGCGATCCGCGCCGGGTCGGCCCGCACGGCCCTCGTGATCGGCTCCGAGAAGCTGACCGCGTACACCGACTGGACCGACCGCTCGACGTGCATCCTCACGGCCGACGGCGCGGGCGCGGCGGTGCTGCGGGCCGCTGACGTACCGGCCGTCGGACCGGTGGTGTGGGGCTCGGAGCCGGAGCTCACGCCCGCGGTGCGCATCGAGGCGCCGGAGGTCAAGTTCCAGCAGGACGGCCGGGCGGTGTTCAAGTGGGCGATCACACGCGCCGCCGACCGGGCACGGGAGGTCGTGGCCGCGGCCGGGCTGAGCCTCGACGACATCGAGGTGCTGGTCGCGCACCAGGCCAACCTGCGGATCATCGAGCCCCTGGCCAAGGCGCTCGGGCTGGAGGGCAAGGTCGTGGTCACCGACATCACGGAGTCGGGCAACACGTCGGCGGCGTCGATCCCGCTGGGCCTGTCCAAGTGGTGGCACGCGGGCAGGATCCCGGCGGGTGTGCCCGCCCTGCTGTTCGGGTTCGGCGGCGGGTTCGCGTGGGCCGGCCAGGTGGTGCTCACCCCGGAACGCTGACCTCGAGCGGGTGGACGGGTCATGGACAGCGCTTTCCCGGCGCCGTATCGTTTCAATCCCATCCCTCCCACCCGACGTCGACGACGACCGAAGGAGCTCTTCACCGATGCCCGAGCCGATCACCGAGCCCACCATCGAGCCGACCACAGAGCCGATCACCGGTCCGACACAGGAGCCCGTGCCGCCGGCGGGCCCACTGCCCGAGGGGCGCCGCCGCTACGCGGTGGTCGGAACGGGGCACCGAGCGTCCATGTACATCAACGCCCTGATCGGCACGCACGCGCCGGACGGGGAGATCGTCGCCTGGGTAGAGCCCAACCCGGTGCGCGCAGCGGTCTATGAGGCGCGTGTGGCGGCCGCCCTCGGGGGCATCCGGCCCGTGTACGCGCCGGACGACCTCGAGAAGGCGATCGCCGAGCAGTCCGTCGACCGCGTGATCGTCACCTCGATCGACCGAACGCACGGTGACCTGGTGGCGCGCGCGCTGCGGGCCGGTGCCGACGTCGTCGTGGAGAAGCCCCTCGCGGCCCACCCCGACCAGGCCCGCCAGATCGTGGACGCCGTCGCCGAGACGGGGCGCGACCTGGTCACGACGTTCAACTACCGCTACTCGCCGCGCAACAGCGCGCTGCGCCAGGTCATCGCGAGCGGCGAGATCGGTCGCGTGCTGTCGGTGCACTTCGACTGGGCCCTCGACACCGTGCACGGCGCCGACTACTTCCGGCGCTGGCACCGCGAGAAGGTCAACAACGGCGGTCTGCTGGTGCACAAGTCGAGCCACCACTTCGACCTGGTCAACTGGTGGATCGACGGTGTGCCGCAGCGCGTGTTCGCCACCGGCGGCCGGCGCTTCTACGGCGACGACGGTGCGCACGAGACCGGGTACGAGCCCACCGACGCCGAGCGCGCGCTGAACGAGCGCGGCATCGACCCGTGGCAGCTCTCCGTGGAGAAGAACGAGTGGCTGTCCGCGCTGTACGGGTCCGAGGCCCAGGCGGTGGACGGCTACGTGCGCAACCGGTCGGTGTTCGACGAGGGCATCACCACCGAGGACACGCTGGGTCTCGTCGTCGAGTACGAGGGCGGCGCCCTGCTGACCTACTCCCTCACCGCGCACGCGCCCTGGGAGGGCTACCGCGTGGTGGTGAACGGCACGCGCGGCCGAGCGGAGCTCGAGGTCGTCGAGCGCGGTTCGGTGGAGTTCGGCGAGAACGGCGCGGCGATCCTCGACCCGAGCGCCACCGAGGTGTTCGAGCAGGACCCGGTGCGGCCGATCGGCGAGCGGCTCGTGGTGCAGCGGCACTGGGAGCGGGCCGAGGAGCGGCCGATCGTGCGCGGGGGCGGCGGGCACGGCGGCGGCGACGCGCTGCTCCTGGCCAGCGTGTTCGCGCCGGCCGCGGAGCCGGACCCGCTGGGCCGGGTGGCCGGCTACGTCGACGGCGTGCGCGCGTCGTCGGTGGGCTACGCGGGCAACCGCTCGCTGGAGACGGGCGACCCGGTCCGCATAGCGGACCTCAACCTGGGCGCCTGACCCAAGCCCCACGAAGGCGCCTGACCCGGGCTCCACGAAGTAGAGCGCCTGTCCGGACACGCGCTCTACCTCGCCGACCACGTGTCCGCGAAGTAGAGCGTGTGTCCGGACACATGCTCTACTTCGCGGAGGCGGCGGGGTTAGCTCGGCAGGTCGGAGTCCAGGACGCCCGCGCCCGCGAACGTCGTGACCACCCACGGGACCGCCGCCGCAGGCAGCGGCCGGTACCGGTAGGCGTCGGACGGCGTCCAGCGGGCCTCCTCGGCCAGCGGGGTCGCCGCCTTCGCGTTGTACGCCGCCAGGAGGTCCGCCTGGCGGCCGTTCAGCACCGTGCCCGACTCGCTGATCATCGTGCCGCCGTACGCACCCACGACCAGAGCGGGATCGGTCCCGCGCGCGAGCGAGACCGCGTTGTTCTCGACGACGAGGCTCGACTCCTTGCCGGCCCCCCAGTAGTACTGGAACCCGCCCGCCTCGGCCTGCCGGCGGGTCTGCCGGTAGTAGTTGTTGTAGGCGTGCACGTCACCGAACCGGACCCGCGGCGCGCGCTGCCCGATGTCCTGCCAGTAGTTGTGGTGCAGCGTCACGCGGTGCTGCCCGCGGTCCTGGAGGCGTGAGTCGGACGAGCCGATCAGCATCGTCTTGTCGTGGTTGAGGAACTCGTTGTACGACACCGTCACCAGGTCGGAGCCGTGCGTGATGTCGAGCAGACCGTCGTGCACCTCGAACGGCCGCCCGAAGACCACGGGGAGCGACTCGATGGGGTGCGCGCCGTCGTCGAACGTGGAGTGGTCCACCCACACGCTGGTCGACGTCCACAGCGACACGTTGTCGTAGGCCGAGTTCCAGTTGCCGGCGTCGCCGTCGCCCGGGCTCCACTGCGGGAAGCAGTCGTAGCCATCGGAGAACCGCATGTTCCGGAGGATGACGTTGTGCGCGTCCCGGACCCGGACGTTCGCCCCGGAGATCCGGGCGTCGTCGCCCACACCGACGATCGTCACGTTCGAGCCGACGTGCTGCTGCGTCTGGGCGGCCTGCACGCTCGCGGCCCTGACGCGCGCCTCCTCCAGCGGGCCGGACGGGGCGGTCCAGCCCCACGGGCCGGACGGGTCGAAGTGCGCGATGTAGTCGTCCATCGAGAACGGCTCGCCGGTGTCCGCGACGGTCACCTGCGCGGCGAAGTCCTCGCAGGTCAGCCGGGTTCCGTCCGCCGCGGTGAAGGCGTCCACCTCGCCCGTGACGTACACGATCCGCGGGACCTGGTTGGTGCGGGCGTCGGTCTGGCTGCCCCCCGGCCGGCCGGCGAGGGCGTCCCGCAGCTCCTGCCAGGTGTCCACCTCGTAGACCTCGGCGGGCGCGGCCGCCGCGCCGCCCGTCGTCGGCGCCGCCTGCCGCTCCACACCCTCGGGGAACGTCGGGCCGGACCAGGCGGCCCACCCGTCGTCGGCCGCGATGGTCTCGCGGCCCAGGTCGGCGTGCTGCCCGTGTCCCGGGTATCCGCCGGAGGCATGGCCGACGGCGGCCGCCGCTGCCCCTGCGCCGGTGCTCGCCTCCGCCGGCTGCCCGACGGCGACCAGCGCGCCGGCCATGCCGACGGTGAGCGCCAGGGGCAGCACGAAGGAACGGGTGAGAGGGCTGCCGGCCGGCAGCGCGAGGGCGGTCCCCAACGTCGGGCCGACGGCGCGGCGCGGGTGCGGGGATGGTCGTGATCGCATGTGACTCCTTCGTCCATGACACCGGCCACCCGTCATGGGAAACCGGTTTCTCACACGATGCCAGCCAGCCCGCTCCACCACAAGACCCGGGGATCAGGACGTGCGGGATTCACCCTGGAGGACGGCCCCCGTGACGGACGCCGTCACCCGGTGAGCGCGCCGACGGCCACCAGGACGGGCACGCACAGCGCCGTCGTCCAGACCGTCGCGCGCGCTGCGACGCCGTCGAACACCCCGTACCGGGTGGCGTACGTCGTGACGTTCACCGCGGTGGGTAGCGCGGCCATGGTGACGACGAGGGCGAGGGCCGCCGGGTCCAGCCCTACGGCGTTGCCGACCACCCACGCCGCGAGCGGGTGCAGGACGTTGCGGACCAGGACGGCGAGGGCGACCACGGCCCGCACGAGCAGCCGGTCGCGGCCCGTCCACCAGGGGGTCGACGCCGGGGTCGCCGGAGCCGTCGGTGCCGCGTCCGGGCCCGCCGCCGGCCCGCCGTCGGAGCCGTGCTGCGATCCGCTGCCCGACCCCGGCGGCGTGAGCGCCGGCATCGGCACCGCGAGCGTCATGCCGAACGTCAGCAGGCCGAGAGGCGGGGCCGCCGCGCCGATCAGGTCGAAGGGGATCAGGGCGACCTCGGGCAGCCGTGCCCCGGTCAGCTCGCTCACCACCGCTACCAGCAGCCCGGCGAGCGTGCCGACCGTTATCGGGTTCCGGACGGCTGCGAGCAGCACGTGGACCACCGACGTCCAGCCGGACCGCGCACTGGTCCGGCGTGCGCCGGCTTCCGCGCTCCCGGGCACGCCGCCGGAGGCGGCGCCCGACCGGTCGAGCACCGCGAGCGTGAGCGGCGCCAGCACGAGCAGCTGGAAGAGCAGGGTGGGCACCACGGCGAGCGCGTCGTCGAACAGGTAGACCGCGAGCGGGATGCCGATGTTGCCGCCGTTGACGTAGACGGCGGCGAGCGTCGTCACGGCGGTCGGGCCTGCCGGGAGCCGCAGCACCCACCGGGCCACCGCGGCGGTGAACAAGGCGAGCGCCGCGGTGGTGGCCCAGGTGACGGCGGCCCCGCGCGAGACGACGTGCGCGAGGTCGGTGCCGGCGAGCGTGCTGAACATCAGCGCCGGGGCGCAGATCGTGAACGACAGCGTGGCGAGGATCGCGCGTGCTCCTGCGCCGTCGTCAGCGGCACCCGCACCCGGACCGGCGGCACCCCGGGAGATCCGGTGGCCGGCGAGCAGGCCCCGCCGCTGGATCACCCAGCCGAGCGCGACGATGCAACCCATGGACACGATGGCAGTCAGGACGGACAACACCCGAGCACCCTCCCACGGCCGGGTGAATCAGCTCCCGACTGTCCAGGGGGCGCCGAGCTCCGTGAACGTGCGCTGCTCGCGTGCGGCCCGCTCGCACCACTCGGCGACGTCGTGCACCACCGGATGGCGGGAGTCGCCCTCCGGGTTGCCCTGCGTGCCGGCGATGCCGGGAGCCGCGGCGAGCCCGTCCGCCCAGTCCACGTACGCATCGCCGATGGGCGCGGGGTCGGCGGCGGTCCGCACCGCCTCGAGCACCTGCATGAAGGCGCCGGTGTCGCGCACGTCGCACAGGAGCCGTTCCCCGGTGCGGGCCAGGAGGAGGTTCTCCAGCAGGTCCGTCCGGCCGTACTGCTTCTCGGCGACGACGCGTCCGGTGCGCAGCCGCACCACGTCGTGCTCGTACTCGAGCTCGATCTCGCCCTCGGTCCCCAGCACCAGGACGCGGGCCGGGGTGCGCTCCGCCGCGCAGAGCGTGAGCCCGAACCCGTACCGCGTCCCGTCCGTGCCGACGGCCCGCAGCGACGAGGTGTCGTCCGCCTCGATCGGGTTGGCCCGCCACAGGTCGGTGTTCACGTAGGCGATGTCGGTGCTGGCCCGGGCGCCGCCGACCCACAGGGCGGTCGCGACGGCGTGCGCGAGCGGGTTGGTCACCACGCCGTCGACCACCGCGCGGTCACCCATCCGGCGTCGCCCCGCCCAGGGCGAGCGCGCCCAGTACGCGGCGGTCCGGACCCAGGTCCCGATCGCGCCGATCCCGGTCACCTGCCCCACCTCGCCGTGCGCGATCATGTCGACGACGGCGGGCAGCGCGTGCGACCCGAAGGTCTGGAACCCGACCTGGCAGAGCCGCCCGGTCCGCTCCGCGACGGCCACGAGCTCGGCGTGCTCGCCGAGCGAGGCGGTGGTCGGCTTCTCGAGGAGGACGTCGATGCCCGCCTCCATCGCCGCACGCGCGAGCGGGAGGTGCGTGTGGATGGGCGTGGAGAGCACCACTATGTCGGGCAGCGCGTCGGCTCCCGCCGACAGCAGGTCACCCAGGTTCGCGAACCACGTCGCCGGGGCGTCCTCGGGCTCCCGCGGGTCGACGACGGCGCTCAGCCGCGCCAGCCCCCGGTCCTCCAGGTCCGCGACCTTCCGGAGGTGCGAGCTGCCGTGGCCGTGGATGCCGACGACCGCGATCTTCGGCAGGCTCATCGTTCGCCTCCGTCGGTCAGGTGGGCGGCGAGCGCGGCGGCGGCCGAGCTCGTGAGCTCCGTGTCGAGCAGGACGGCGACGAGGTCGAGCTGCAGGGAACCGCCAGCGGGGACGAGCAGCGGCGAGTCCCAGGCGAGCGCGGGGCAGGCGCCGGGGTACTCGGCACTGCGCAGGAACCACGGCCGGACCTGACCTGGCTGCACCAGCAGGAGCGTCGTGGACCGGCCGCCGTGCCGCTGCACGAACGCCACCCATGGCGACGAGCTGCCGTGCGCGCGGTTCTCACCGGCGCCGCCCGCAGACATGACGGACGTGCTCTCGGCGATGGGCAGGCGCCAGAACAGGCCGCCGTAGCCCGCACCCGGCCTGCCGTTGGTGGCGGGAGAACGGATCTCCAGGGGGCCGTGGTCGGCGTGCAGCGTGGAGCGCCAGTCGAGCACCCAGCCGGGAGCGGCGGGGGACCCGGGGATCTGGGGGAGCAGGCGCGCGGTGATGCGGCGCTCCTCGCGCAGCTGCGGGTCGCCGTGCTCGTCGGACCACAGCACGTCCTCGACCAGGACCTCGCCGGCCTCGGCGCCCGTACCGGGCGGGCGGGTGGTGGGCGAGGCCTCGATGCGGATGCCCTCCGACGTCTGGCTGCCGTGGTTCTTGAGCAGCGTCGGGCCGACGTCCTCGATGAAGGTGCGGCCGCCCCAGTGGCTGGTCCCGTTCACGTCGGGCACCGCGATGCCGACGCCGTAGTGGTGCCGGTGGTCGACCGGGCTCACCTCGGTGAGCGGCACGCCCGCCAGGGTGTGCACGGGGTGCAGGTAGGGACGCCGGGCGTGCACCTTCGGCATCCGGTCGCCGGCGTCTCGCCGGACCAGCTCCAGCCCGTCACCGCAGGTCAGCATGACCGTCTCGGTCTCAGGATCGGTGGGTACGGACCAGGTGGGGGCGGCCGTGGGTGGCACGGTGGGGATCTCCTCACGCTGTGCACGGGCGACGTCGTCGTCCGTGATGTGCACGCGTTCCGGGCCCTGCCGAACGGGCCCGGTACTCCCGCGCACCTCCAGGCTGGGCGTGAATCGGGCAGAGCTTGCGGGGTGGGCGTCGTCGTCGATCACGGCGTGCAGCTCCCTCCAGGCGTGTCGGCCGAGCTCGGCCTGCGGCACCGCGACCGTCGTCAGCGCGGGTGTGGCGTAGCGGGACAGTTCGATGTCGTCGAAGCCGGCCACCGAGATGTCGGCGGGCACGGCCACTCCTGCCTCGTTCAGGCCTGCGAGCAGGCCGAACGCGACGAGGTCGTTGAAGGCCACCGCTGCGGTGGCTCGGGTGGCGAGGACAGCGGGAGCCGCGGCATGGCCCGCCTGGATGTCCGGTCCGGCGGGCAGGTCGAGGATCTCGAGGTCCGCGTGCTGCTGCCGGGCACGGGCGAGGCCGGCGCGGCGCAGCTCGTCGGAGGCGCTGCGCACCGGGCCGCCGAGGTAGACGATGCGGCGGTGGCCCAGTGCCACCAGGTGCTCGACCACCTGGAGAGCGGCGTCCTCGTAGTCCACGACCAGGCTGGGCGCCGCTCCACCGGTCTCCCGGTTGACGAGGACAACCGGTTCGACGTCGGCGATGAGCGCGCTCAGCTCGGCGTCCCCGATGCGCGGCGACACGAGCACCAGGGCGTCGCAGCGCATGCGGGCCTCCAGCGCGATGGCGCCTTCCTGCTGGTCGTCCTCGACCGTGTCCGCGACGAGCACGCGGTAGCCGTCCTCGGCCGCGCCGTCCATGACGCCGCGCAGGATCTGCTGGAACACCGGATTACCCAGGTCGGGCACCACGAGGGCCACGGTCTGGGTACGGCCGAGCGCGAGGCTCCGCGCGGCGTTGCTGGGCCGGTAGCTCAGCCCCGCCGCTGCGACCCGCACGCGTTCCGCGATGGTCGCGTCGACGGTGCTCCGCCCGTTCATCACGCGCGAGACGGTCGCCCGTGACACGCCGGCCGCCGTCGCGACATCCCCGATCGTGGCCGTGACACGGCGCTGACCTGCGCGCTGACCTGCGCCCCGTGCGCTGCCGCTGACCATCTGCTCTCCGTCCGTAACCCTCGTCCGACCGGTGCACCGGGCGTCCTGAGCCTTCTTCGGCCCGGCGCCTTTGCTACCGGTTTCCCGATGTGACGGTACACCATGGGAAACCGGTTCCTCGTGTGGTACGTTCCTCCACCAGAGACCGGTTTCTCACCGACGAGGCCGGGGATCGACGACGAGACCGGAGATCGACGATGATCCGGGAGGACAATCCGATGCACCACCCGAACCGCGAGCCCGGACCCTGGTGGTCCGAGCCCCCGTCCAGCCGCGCGGGGGTGAGCACGTGTCAGTGATCCAGGAGCTCTCGCAGAGCAAGACGACCGTGAGCCCGCGCAGGAAGGGCGACGGCCGCTGGGCGCTGTTCTTCCTCGCGCCCTGGTTCGTGGGGCTCGCGCTCATCACGGCCGGACCCATGGGCGCGTCCCTGTACCTGTCCTTCACGGACTACGACCTGCTCTCGGCACCGGAGTGGGTGGGCTTCGAGAACTACACCCGGATGTTCGAGGACCCGCGCTTCGTCAACTCCCTCGGCGTGACGTTCACCTACGTGTTCGTCTCGGTGCCGCTGCAGCTCGCCGCGGCCCTGGGCCTGGCGCTGCTGCTCGACAAGGGCATGCGTGGCCTCGCCATCTACCGCTCCGTCTACTACCTGCCCTCCCTGCTCGGCGGGTCGGTGGCCATCGCCATCCTGTGGCGCCAGATCTTCGGCGCGGACGGCCTGGTCAACCAGGTGCTGGCGCTCTTCGGCGTACAGGGTCAGGGCTGGGTCTCGCACCCGGACTACGCGCTCGGCACGCTCATGGCGCTCAACGTCTGGACGTTCGGCGCTCCCATGGTGATCTTCCTGGCCGGCCTGCGGCAGATCCCGCAGATGTACTACGAGGCGGCCTCGATCGACGGCGCGAGCAAGTTCCGCCAGTTCCGGTCGGTCACGCTCCCGCTGCTGACGCCGATCATCTTCTTCAACCTCGTGCTGCAGCTCATCGAGGCGTTCCAGTCCTTCACCAGGGCGTTCGTGGTGAGCGGCGGCAACGGCGGCCCCTCCGACTCGACCCTGCTCTACACGCTGTACCTCTACCTCAAGGGGTTCGGGTCGCTCGACATGGGCTACGCGTCAGCGATGGCCTGGTTCCTGCTGCTGATCATCGGCGGCATGACGGTAGTCAACTTCCTCGCCTCCAAGTACTGGGTCTTCTACGATGACTGACGCCTCGACGTCCACAAAGACCGTGCCGACGGCAGCGCTGCCGCCGTCCGACAGCGACGTGCCTCCCGGTACCGAGGACCGCCGTCCGACCGTCCGCCCTCGCGGCCGGCAGGTGCGAGCCAAGGTGGGCAGCGTGCTGAAGCACGCGGGCCTGATCGCCTTCGGCTTCGTGATGCTGTACCCGCTGCTCTGGATGGTGGCCAGCTCGTTCAAGCCGAACGCGCTGATCTTCCGCGAGCCGGGGCTCATCCCCACCGACATCGACCTGTCCAACTACACGGACGGGTGGAACGCGCTGCTGCACCCGTTCAGCCACTACCTGATCAACTCGGCGATCGTCGTGCTCGGGTCGGTGCTCGGCAACCTGCTCTCGTGCTCCCTGGCGGCCTACGCGTTCGCGCGGCTGGAGTTCCGGGGCAAGAAGCTCTGGTTCGCGGTCATGCTCATGTCGATCATGCTGCCGATCCACGTGGTGATCGTCCCGCAGTACGTGCTGTTCTCCCAGCTGGAATGGATCAACACGTTCCTGCCGCTGATCGTGCCGAAGCTGCTGGCCACCGACGCGTTCTTCATCTTCCTGATGGTCCAGTTCTTCCGCGGGATCCCGCGCGAGCTGGACGAGGCGGCGACGCTCGACGGCGCCAACCACCTGCGCATCTACCTGCAGCTCATGCTGCCGCTGTCGATGCCGGCCCTCGCCACCACCGCCATCTTCACGTTCATCTGGACCTGGAACGACTTCTTCAGCCAGTTGATCTTCCTGACCCGGCCCGAGATGTACACGGTGCCGATCGCCCTGCGCACGTTCGTCGACTCCACGGGCAACAGCTCGTGGGGATCGCTCTTCGCGATGTCGATCGTGTCGCTCATACCCGTCTTCATCGCCTTCCTTTTCGGACAGAAATACCTGGTCAAGGGCATAGCGACCACCGGCATCAAATAGCTCCGCCCGCGATCCGACAACGACGTCAACGTCACCGAAGGAGAAATTCATGAGCACCACCGGCAACGGACTACGAACGAGGCGCGGCAAGCGTCTCGCAGGCTCGGTCGCGGGTATCGCGGCCGTGGCCCTGACCCTCGCGGCGTGCGGGGGCGGCGACTCGGGCATCGGCGGGGGAGGCAACGACGACCCGCCGGCCGCGGCCGAGGAGTGCCCCTGCGAGATCCGGTTCTCGTGGTGGGGTTCCGACACCCGCCACGAGTCCACGCAGCAGATCATCGACGCGTTCGAGGCGGAGAACCCCGACATCACGGTGGTCCCCGACTTCACCGACTGGGACGGCTACTGGGACAAGCTCGCCACCTCGGTCGCCGCGGGCGACACCCCGGACGTCATCACCCAGGAGGAGCGTTACATCTCCGACTACTCGACCAAGAACGTGCTCGCCGACCTGGGCACGCTCGAGATCGACACGTCGAAGGTGGACGACGGCGTCCTGGCGGGCGGCCAGATCGAGGGCACGCAGTACGGCATCCCGACCGGCATCAACGCCTACGCGCTCGTCGCCGACCCGGAGATCTTCGCCGACGCCGGCGTCGAGCTGCCGGACGACACCGCCTGGACCTGGGAGGACTACGTCACCACGGCGAACGCGATCTCCGAGGGTGCGGGCGACGGCGTCTGGGGCACGCAGGACTACGGCTTCAACGAGGCCGGCCTCAACGTGATGGCGCGTCAGCGCGGCGAGACGCTGTTCACCCCGGAGGGCGAGCTCGGCGTCTCCGAGCAGACCATCGCGGACTTCTTCCAGGTCTCGCTCGACCTGATGAAGGGTGGCGGTCAGCCCGACGCCGCCCGCACCGTCGAGTACCAGGCGGCCGGCCCCGAGGGCGGTCTGCTCGGTACCAACCAGGGCGCCATGGGCGTCTGGTGGACCAACCAGCTGGGCGCGCTGTCCGACTCGTCCGGTCACGAGCTCGAGCTGCTGCGGCTGCCGGGCGAGTCCGAGGGCGAGCGCACCGGCATGTACTACAAGCCGGCGATGTTCTACTCGATCTCCGCCGACACCGAGTACCCGGAGTCCTCGGCCAAGTTCGTCGACTTCCTCCTGAACTCCGAGGAAGCCGCGAAGATCATGCTGACCGACCGCGGTCTGCCGGCGAACACAGACGTGCGTGAGGCGATCCTCGGTGACCTGTCGCCGACCGACCAGAAGATGGCCGACTTCATGGCGGACATCGAGGACGAGATCGTCGACACCCCGCCGGTGCCGCCGCACGGTTCCGCGGACCTCGCGGACATCATGGAGCGCGTCAACACCGAGGTGCTCTTCGAGCGCATCACCCCGGACGAGGCGGCCACACAGTTCATCGAAGAGGTCAACGCGGCCATAGCCGACTGACCCGTCGGTCCCGCGAAGTAGAGCGGGTGTCCGGACAGACGCTCTACTTCGCGGATCGGTGGTCGGCGAGGTAGAGCGGGTGTCCGGACACCCGCTCTACCTCGCGGTGCGTAGGGGCGGTCCCGGTAGGATGAAACGGTTCAGACAGAGAGGTGCCGGCGTGTCAGAGGTCGATCTGCTCGTTCTTCGCGAGGGTGACGACGTCGCCGTCGCGACCCGCGACCTGAGCCCGGGCGCCGAGGTCTCCGCGTCGGGGACGACCCCGGTCCCCGTCGGGCAGCCCGTGCCGCGGGGCCACAAGATCGCGCTCCGTGCAGTGCCCGCCGGCACCGAGGTGCACAAGTACGGGCAGGTCATCGGGGTTGCGACCGCCGACATCGCCCCGGGCGACCACGTGCACTCGCACAACCTCGGCTTCGAGGAGGGCACGCGCGAGGCACCCCTGGGCGGCACCCACACCGACCTCCCGGTGCCCGACGGCGCCCGCCCCACCTTTCGCGGTTTCCGGCGGGCGAACGGGCGGGTCGGCACGCGCAACTTCGTCGCGATCCTGACCAGCGTGAACTGTTCCGCCTCGACGGCGAAGATGATCGCCGACCAGTTCAGCGGCGCGGTGCTCGACGAGTTCGAGAACGTCGACGGCGTCATCGCCCTGACCCACACGTCGGGCTGCGGCCTGGTGCCGGACTCCGAGGGCGGGCAGATCCTGCTGCGCACGCTGCGCGGATACGCCGCCCACCCGAACGTCGCGGGCCTGCTGGTGCTCGGGCTCGGCTGCGAGATGGTGCCGGGCGCCGCGCTCTCGGCCCGGTCGGGGCAGGTCGCCGACCTCGGGATGCCCACCGTCGGTCCGCCCGACGACGCGAAGCAGGGACTGCTCGCGTCGATCCCGGACGACACGGTCGTGCGTTCGCTGACCATCCAGGAGGCCGGCGGCGTGCGGGCCTCGGTCCGCGCGGGCGTCGCCGCCGTCCGCGAGATGTTGCCCCTGGTCAATGCGCGCGAGCGTGTCGAGTGCGATGTCTCGGAGCTGGTCCTCGCCCTCAACTGCGGCGGGTCCGACGGCTACTCCGGGATCACGGCCAACCCCGCGCTGGGCTGGGCCTCGGACCGGCTGGTCGCGTACGGGGCGACGTCGGTCCTCGCGGAGACCCCCGAGGTGTACGGCGCCGAGCACCTGCTGACCGCCCGGGCGGTCAAGCCAGAGGTGGCGCAGCGCCTGCTGGACCGCATCGACTGGTGGCGGGGCTACGTCGCGGCGGGCGGCGGAACGCTGGACAACAACCCGTCGCCGGGCAACAAGGCCGGCGGGCTCACGACGATCCTGGAGAAGTCGCTCGGCGCGGTCGCCAAGGGCGGCCAGGCCGACCTCGGCGCCGTCTACGAGTACGCCGAGCCGATCACCGAGCGCGGGTTCGGCTTCATGGACACCCCCGGCTACGACCCCGTGTCGGTCACGGGCCTGGTGGCGGGCGGCGCCAACGTCGTCGTGTTCACCACCGGCCGTGGTTCGGTCTTCGGCTGCCGCCCGACGCCGTCCATCAAGGTGGCGACCAACACCCCCATGTACTCAGTGATGTCCGAGGACATGGACATCAACGCGGGAGTGGTCGTGGACGGCACCGCGACCGTCGCCGAGGTGGGCCGGCAGATCTTCGACCGGATCCTGGCCGTGGCGTCGGGGGAGCAGACCGTCAGCGAGGAGCTGGAGATCGGCGCCGAGGAGTTCATCCCGTGGCACATGGGCGCCGTCACCTGAGCGCCTGACCTCGCCGACTTCGGGGCCCGCACCCGGGGGCGCGCGATTACTCTCCTGGTCATGGAGATATTGGTGATGTCCGTGGTCGTGCTGCTGGTCCTGAACTGGATCTCGGAGAGCGGGCACCGGAGGACGCAGCAGCGTGCGATGGACAAGCTCCAGACCAAGCTCGACCTCGTCATGGACCAGCTCGGCGTCGTCGTGCCGGAGCCGGAGGGGATCGCCGACGTCGACGCGCTGATCCGTGCCGACCGCAAGATCGAGGCGGTCAAGCGCTACCGCGAGCTCACGGGCGACGACCTGCTCGAGGCCAAGACCGCGGTGGACCGCCGCGAACAGAACCTGCGCTGAGCCGGATCGGCCCGCACATGACCATGCACCTGCTGCCAGGATCGGGCTCCGCCTGGCAGCAGGTGCATGGTCAGATGGGGATGGTCAGGGGTAGCTCACCACCTTGGCCGGGACCGTCTCCGTCCCTGCGGCGCGCGGGCCGACGCCGTTGATGACGTGCTCGTACGTGCCCACCCCGCCGAGCGACACGGTGAGCAGCGAGTGCATCCGCACCCCCGGCGTCCGCGGCACCTCGAAGCCGTTGTCCGAGGTGATGGAGGCGTCCGACGTGAACACGCAGTAGGAGCCCAGACCCCAGGCCTCGTGCTGCGTCACGTGGTCGGCGACCTTGTACGCCGCCCAGCCCCGGATGCCGTCGTGGTTCCAGGCCGCCTGGTTCGGCGGGTCGTACGGCAGCTCGTTCTGGTAGAAGATCGTGCGGCCGCGCTCCCCGTTCCACAGGGTGTTGTACTCCTGGTAGTGCTCGACGAAGAGGCCGTACCCGTCCACGTCGTCGCCGTTGACCACCAGGCCGTTGTCGGCCGTGTTGACGTTCCAGCCGATGCCCTCGCCGTGGTCACCGCGCCAGGACCAGATGTGGTCGATGATCGTGTCGTCCGCGTTCACGACGACCGCCTGGTCGACCCGCCCGACGTGTGCCCCGCCCACCCGGACGAACACGTCGTGCAGCGAGATCGGGTCGTCCGCGTGGTCCGCCGTGGAACCGTCGGTGCCGACCGTGAGCATCGACGGCGACTCGGTGGCGCCGGCGTCGAAGAGGACACCCGCGATGCGGACGCCGTCCACGTCGGCCACCCGCATCGCCGTCTGCCCGGCCGTGGGCACGATGGTGGCGTACCCGAGGCCGAGCACCACGGTGTCGGGGCGGTCCACCTCGATCGTCTCGTCCAGCTCGTAGACGCCGGGCGTGAGCAGGAGGTGCAGACCCTGGTCGAGCGCCTGGTTGATCCGCGCCGCGGAGTCACCCGGGCGGGCCACGTAGAACTCGTCGAGCGGCACCGAGGCGCCCGCCGTCGAGCCGGACCGCCAGGTCGCGCCCCGGGTGCCCTCCCGGGCGGAGGGCACGAACACCGCGTAGTCCTCGCCGTCGAGGTAGAGGTACGGCTTCTCGCGGATGATCCCGGTGGTGGCCAGGGTGGTCACGGCGGGTTCGGGGAACGACGTCGGCGGGGCGTTCTCGACGCCGGAGAACACCATGTTCCACAGCGTCCCGGCCCAGCCGCCCGTGAGGGTCGAGTCGCGGGTGTACCACTGCTGCTGGGTCCAGGCGCGGACCTGGCCGTCGACCACGGAGTCGGCGATGTAGCCGCCCGACGCCCAGCCGTACCGGGACGAGTGCAGCATCAGGTTGCCCTTGACGTGCACGCGGCGCATGGGCGCGGCCTGGGAGACCGCCCACCGCATGTCCCCGCCGGACGGCGTGACGGCCAGGTTCTCGACGGAGCGCCAGAAGTTCTGCGTGGCGTTCCCCTCGAACCACTCGGCGTCCGCCCAGACGCCGCCGGTGATGTTCACGTCGTCCGGGCTCGTTCCCAGGCCGGAGATCGAGGTGTGGAAACCGGCGTTCACGTGCACCGGATAGGTGCCGGGCTCGAACAGGAACTGGTGCCGCCCGTCGCCGAACTGGTCGGACTCCTGCTGGTCGTACACCGCGTCCACCGCGGCCTGGACCTGGCTCGTTGGCGTGTCCGGACCGAAGACGTGCACGTTCGGCCCGAGGTCACCGCCGCCAGGGATCGGGTCGCCGGGCGTGCTGCCGCCGTCGTCCGTGAGCACCTTGAGCTCCCACAGCGAGTAGCCGTAGCCGGTGCCCCGCTCCGTGCCGGTGATCCGCACGTACCGGCCGGCCCCCGCGACGTCGAAACCCTGCGAGCCGCCGGTCCCGTCGGTGACGGTCCGGAGGGTCCGCCACATGGTGCCGTCGTCGGAGGCCTCGATCCGGAAGTCCCTGCCGTACGCCGTCTCCCAGGAGAGTTCGACTCGGCACAGGTCCTGGACCGAGCCGAGGTCGACCCGGATCCACTGCGGGTCGGCGGCCGCGCTGCTCCACCGGGTGCCGGGGTCGCCGTCGACGGCCATGGCGGGGCCGAAGGGCCCCTCGGTGGACGACGCCGTGGCCGGCCGCCCGAGCGCGGCGTTCGTGGTGCACGCCGCCGCGGCGTCTGCCCGCGCCGCCTCCGCCCGCACGGGAGCGGGGGCGGGGACGGGGGCCGACATCGGTGCCGCGACCGCCGTCAGCGGCGCCGCGACGCAGGCCGCCGCGACCGCGACGGCGAGCCAGGCCCGCCGTCCGCGCTGCTGTGCCCGGGTCATGAGCGCACCTCCTCACGTGCGGCGGGCTCGGGCACGAGCTGGTAGTTCTCGTCGAGCACGGTGCCGCGGTGCGGCTTGTACAGGTCGTAGCCGCGCGGGTTGCACTGGAGGCCGCCGTTGATGCACTGCTCCACCAGGCGCCGGAGCACCTCGGGGTCCCAGGCGTTGACGAAGTCGTAGTGCCAGGACTGGTCGGACCCGCTGACGAGCG
Organism: Promicromonospora alba; assembly: GCF_042654905.1. NCBI lineage: Bacteria > Bacillati > Actinomycetota > Actinomycetes > Micrococcales > Promicromonosporaceae > Promicromonospora > Promicromonospora alba. The sequence continues at coordinate 403,210 of NZ_JBHSFI010000004.1, read as the reverse complement.
CGACGTCGGACATGTCACCGCTGACCGGCCAGGCGATCTTGAACTCGAGCATCGGCACGGCCACGGGGTGGCTGAGTGGGCACTGGCCCGAGACCGGGTACGCCATGTGCGTGCCGTGGCCCATGTGGGCGGACTCCTCCGGGGTCAGGTGCATCCCGTCCCAGCAGCTCGGGGCCTGGTACCGGATGTTCAGCTGGGTGCCGGGTGGGCAGTACGCCGGGATCTCCCAGCTCTTGGAGATGTCGCCGCACTCCCAGCCCTCGACGGCGCCCGGCGCGGTCCGGAACTCGTCGACCGTCGCCATCATGTCGCCCGTCACGAACTGGAGGCCCTCCGGGAACGGCACCACGTCGGTGTAGTCGTCGATACCCGACTTGTAGTAGACGGTCATGGGGATGTTCGGCTCGACCGGGGCGCCGCCCTTCGTCAGGGCCGGGAACCAGTAGGCCGACTTGTCCTGCGGCACCGTGCACGTGCTCGCCGGGTTCGCGAGCAGGCTGGCCGGCGTGGTGAAGGCGTCAGTCGACCGGTTGCCGATGAACGTGTGCAGGTGCGACCGACCAGGCTGGTTGGGGTACACGATCGAGTCGTCCGGCCGGAAGTGCGAGAACGTGCAGTTCGCCTGGAACTCGTGGTGCGTCACCTCGTCGCCCGGGAAGGGCGGCGGGTCCTCGGGGCCGCCCGCCTCGCCGTCGCCGAACACCTGGAACTCGATCAGGGAGTAGCCGTACCCGGTGCCGCGGGCCGTGCCGACGAGCTGGACGTAGCGGCCCGTGGCCGTGACGTCGTACACCTCGGTCCCGCCCGTGCCTGCACCCTCGGTGACGACGGTGGTCCAGGCGTTGCCGTCCTGGGAGACCTGGAGCCGGAACGCCGCGCCGTACGCGGCTTCCCACTCCAGGGCGATGTGGTCGAGGGCGTACGAGCGGCCGAGGTCGATCCGGATCCACTCGTTGTCCGTCTGGGCGCTGGCCCAGCGGGTGCCGCGGTCGCCGTCGACCGCGAACCGCGGGCCGAGGCCCCCGGACTCCGAGCTCGAGGCCGCCGTGAGCGCGCCCTGCGAGAGGAGCGTGTTCGGCTCGGCGACGGCGGTGACGGCGCCGACGGTCCCGGCCGCGCTCAGGGTCGAGGCGAGCAGTACCGTGGCGAGAGCGCCGGCCAGGACGCGAGGTCTGAGGCGGCTGGGCGTGCGGAGTGCTGTACGCATGGTTCCTCCTTCACTGCTGGTTTCGATGCTGTTCTGGGCTGCTGACGTGCTGTGTCACCGCTGGTAGATGCCGACCTCGTACAGGGAGTAGCCCCATTCGGTGCCGCGTTCGGTGAGGTTGAGGCGCACGTACCGGCCGGATCCCGAGACGTCGATGCCGTCGACGCCGCCGTTGCCGCCCGTGACCGTCCGGATGGTGTTCCAGGTGCTGCCGTCGTTCGAGGTCTGGATCTCGTAGGACTTGCCGTAGGCCGTCTCCCAGACGAGCTGCAGGTGGTCGAACGACTGCACCGATCCCAGGTCCACCCGGTACCAGGCGGACGGCCCCCACTCGCTGGCCCAGCGCGTCGCCGGGTCGCCGTCGACGGCGCGGCCGGGCGTCCAGTCGCCGTTCCACGGGTCGAAGCTCGACGCCGTCGCCGTCTTGCCCCGGGCGATGTTCGTGCCGTCGACCTGCGGTGCGACGACGCGGAACGACCTGGTCTCGACGCCCACGTTGCCCTCGCCGTCCTCGGCGAACACGTAGACCTTCCAGACGCCGAGCATCTCCGGCGCCGTGACCCGGAACGTGCCGGGTGCGGTCTGCGTGAACTGCGCCTGCGCGATGCCGCCCGCGTTGTTGATGTACTTGCTGTTCAGCATCACGTTGGCGTCGATCGGGTCGCCGTCCGGGTCCGTCATGTCCACGGAGACCGTGAACTGCTCGCCGGCCTCCACCGCGGTCGAGCCGGGGACGCTCATGCCCGAGATGCGGGGCGGCGTGTTCATCGCGGAGGTGTCGACGCCCCAGGCCCGCGCGATCGAGTAGTAGCCGAGGCGCTTGTTGTCGCCGGGCAGGATGTTGAACCACACGCCGCCGAAGTCGCCCTCGATGCCGTAGTGGAAGAACGTCGCGCCCAGCGAGACGCCCTCGTGCTCCCGCAGGCACCGCCACGAGTCCACGTACGCCGCGCCCTTCTCGAGGTCGGTCGGCTCCTCCGGGACGCCGTTGGCGTCGTCCGGCACCTCCCACTCGCCGGCCGCACCGCCCTCGGTCAGCAGGTAGGGGCGGTCGTAGCCGCCCGTCTCCCACGCCTCGCGGATGTTGCACACGTCGCCGTAGGCGTTGATCGACAGCAGGTCGAGGTCCGGGGCGTTGCGCTCGATGTACGGCCAGGCGCCCGCCCACGCGTCGGTGTTCGTGGTCGGGTGGTTCGGGTCCGCCTGGTGCACGGCGACGCTCACCTCGTTGACGAAGGCCGCGTAGGCGTTGCGGATCTGCTCCAGCTCCGTGCCCGAGTAGCAGTTCTGCAGGCCCAGGATCGCCTCGTTGCCGATGTTCCACATGAGCACGCCGGGGTGGTTCTTGTACGTCTCGACCCAGCGCAGGATGTCGGCCTTGGTCTCGGACTTGTACGCCGTGTCGCTGCGGTAGTCGATGCAGCCACCAGAGCCGGGGCCGCCGCCGGGCAGGAGCCAGAACCCCATCACCACGCGCACGTCGTGCGCGGCGGCGGAGTCGAGCAGCTGGCGGGTGTCCGCACCGGTGCCCCAGGTGCGGACCGTGTTGGCGCCCATCTCCACGAGCGGCGGCATGTAGTGGTCGGCCGCGCTGAACGACGGGCCCCACGTGAAGCCGCGCACGGTGTAGGGCCGGCCGTCGACCTGCAGGTCCCAGGCACCGTTGCCGCCCACCACCTCGACCTTGCTCGGGCCGGAGTCGCGCACGGGCACGTTCGGGTGGCCGGGGTCCACGTAGGTCGGGTCACCGGGGTCGCCCGGATCGCCCGGGTCGGTCCCGCCGCCCTCACCGAACACGCGCAGCTCCCACAGCGAGTTGCCGTAGCCGCCCGACCGGGCAGTGGACAGCAGCCGCACGTGCCGGGCGGTCCCGTCGACGGCGAACGTGTCGGTACCGCCGTCGCCCGAGCTGGTCGAGTACACGGTGGACCACGAGCTGCCGTCCGCGGAGACCTGGAACTGGTAGCTGGTCGAGTACGCCGACTCCCAGACCAGCTCCACGCGGTCGAGGTCGGCCGACCGCCCCAGGTCGACCCGGATCCACTGCGGGTCGCTGAACTCGCTCGCCCAGCGGGTGCCGAGGTCGCCGTCGACGGCGGCGCTCGCGGGCGTGTAGTCCGCGTTCTCGACGGAGGACGCGGTGGCCGGCCGGCCCTGCGACAGCAGGACCGGTGCGGCATGGGCCGACGTCGCCGGTGCGACCAGCGCCGTCGCCGCCAGCAGACCGGTCGCGAGGGCAGCGGCTCCGGCGCGTAGGCCGCGCCGGAGCAGGGCGGCCTGCGCGCCGGGTGATCCGGTGGTGATCATGGGTCTTCCTCTCCGTCCGCTCGTCGGCCAGGTACGGGGCCGGGGCGGGGTCGTCGTTGAGCCTGCCTTCGCGTCGCTCCGGTGCGTCGCGATCTGGGAGAGCGCTCTTACACCGCCCATACTTGACCCGGTCCCGGCGGCCCGTCAAGGGTCGAGACGCCACCCTTCCGCTCGTTTTTAGCAGTTGTTAAAGCCTCACAGCGCATATTGATCAGGCTTTATGACGACGCCGATCCGGCCCGAAGCGCCGTCATGTCACCCGCCCCAGGTCCATGGGAGAGCGCTCTTACTCTGTTAACGTCAGCCTGTGAGCAAGGATCTGCGGCGTCCGGCGCCGACTCTGGAGGACGTGGCGAAGGTCGCCGGCGTCTCCCGCGCGACCGTGTCCCGCGTGATCAACGGCAAGCGCAAGGTCGCGCCCGCCGTGCAGGAGGTGGTCCTGGAGGCCGTGGCCGAGACCGGCTACGTGCCCAATCGCGCGGCGCGTTCCCTGGTCACGCGGCGCACGGGCACTGTCGCCGTCGTCATCTCGGGTGCCGACGCCGATCCGGACACCGAGCTGGACCTGTCGGGCGTCTTCTCCGACCCGTTCTTCGGCCGGGTGGTCGGATCTCTCGTCCGGACGCTCCGGCCGCACGACGTGCACCCCGTCCTGATGTTCGCCGACAACGACCAGACGCGCGCCCAGGTGGTCTCCTACCTGCGGTTCGGCAATGCCGACGGAGCCCTGCTCGTGTCGACGCACGCCGACGACCCGCTGCCCGAGGAGCTGCTGGGTACCGGGAGCCCGATAGTGCTCTTCGCGCGGCCGGGCCACGCGATCCCCGCGAGCTATGTCGACCTGGCCAACGCGGACGGCGCCCGCCTCGCGGCGAACCACCTGCTCGACCGGGGCTGCCGCAGGCTCGGGGTGATCTCGGGGCCGGTCGACGTCCCGTCCGCCCGGGACCGGCTCGACGGCTTCCGTGACGCCGCGGCCAGGCGTGGCCACGCGTTCGTCCCGAGCGTCGAGGGATCCTTTACGTTCGAGAGCGGCGAGGTCGCGATGGCGGCGCTGCTGGCGACCGCCCCGGACCTCGACGGGGTCTTCGTCTCGAACGACCTCATGGCCCAGGGCGCGATCCACGTGCTGCAGACCAACGGCCGGCGGGTGCCCGAGGACGTGGCGATCGTCGGGTTCGACGACAGCCCCGTGGCGGTGCAGACCCGGCCCCGGCTCACGACCGTGCGTCAGCCGGTGGAGAAGATGGCGGAGGAGATGGCGCGCATGCTGCTGGAGCAGATCGACGCCGACGAGCCGATGGTGCGTTCGGCGATCTTCGAGCCGGTCCTGGTGGTCCGCGACTCGGCGTGAGCGCGGCTCGCGACATGTGCGATGACTTAACACGTTCTGCGGAAGTGTTAAAAATCGAGCCGAAACTTAACGTGTCGACATCGTTCGCCGTCCACCACGTACGAGTCGTTCGTGTGGAAATCCCTCACTCTCCCGCGACCACGACCTTGCTAGGTTCCTGAACAAATCGGTCGTCGAAGCCCGACGGCCCAGAACCGGAAGCGAGGTGGTTCCCGTGAGATCTCGTCGCGCACCGCTACTGATCGCAGCTCTCGTCGCCGCGCTCCTGACGCCAGGAGCAGCACTCGCGGCCCCCGCGCCGGCAGCCCAGGCCGCTGTCGCCAGCTGCAGCGCTGCTGCCTGGAGCAGTGGCGCCGTCTATGTCGGCGGCAACCAGGTCACGCACGCCGGCGCCGCTTGGCGGGCCAAGTGGTGGACACAGGGCGAGACGCCCGGCACCACCGGTGAGTGGGGAGTCTGGGAGCGCACCGGCACCTGCGACGGCGGCGAGCCGCCCGTCGACCCGCCCGGCACCGAGGACTTCCCGGTCAGCCAGGCCCAGTTCAACCAGTTCTTCCCGAACCGGAACTCGTTCTACACGTACTCGGGGCTCGTCGCCGCGCTCAGCGCCTACCCGGGCTTCGCCAACAGCGGCAGCGAGACCATCCAGAAGCGTGAGGCCGCCGCGTTCCTCGCCAACGTCTCGCACGAGACCGGTGGCCTGGTGCACATCGTCGAGCAGAACACGGCGAACTACCCGCACTACTGCGACCTGTCCCAGCCCTACGGCTGCCCGGCCGGCCGCGACCAGTACTACGGCAAGGGCCCCATCCAGCTCAGCTGGAACTTCAACTACAAGGCGGCGGGCGACGCGCTCGGCATCGACCTGCTGAACAACCCGCGTCTCGTGCAGACCGACTCGGCGATCGCCTGGAAGACGGGCCTCTGGTACTGGAACACCCAGAACGGCCCGGGCACCATGACGCCGCACGCGGCGATCGTGAACAGCCGCGGCTTCGGCGAGACCATCCGCAGCATCAACGGCAGCATCGAGTGCAACGGCGGCAACCCCGCCCAGGTGCAGAGCCGCGTCGACACGTACCTGCGCTTCACGAGCGCGCTGGGCGTGGACCCGGGCGGCAACCTCCACTGCTGACCCAAGGCTCAGCCCACGTGTCAGACGCTCAGGTCACCCGAGTGACCTGAGCGTCTGACACATGCGGGGGTTTCTGACAGGTGCGGAGGTTCGGGCATGCCGTGCCACGATTACCGCATGCCTCTCGAACCCCGGTACCTCGCAGCAGAGGACCGCTACGACACCATGACCTACCGCCGGACCGGCCGCTCCGGCCTGGACCTGCCCGCGCTGTCCCTCGGGCTCTGGCACAACTTCGGTGACACCAGCCCGTTCGAGACCCAGCGCGCCATCCTGCGCCGCGCGCTCGACCTGGGCATCACGCACTTCGACCTGGCGAACAACTACGGCCCGCCCCACGGGTCGGCCGAGGAGAACTTCGGGCGGCACTTCGCCGCCGACCTGAAGCCCTACCGCGACGAGCTGATCCTCTCGACGAAGGCCGGCTACGGCATGTGGCCCGGCCCGTACGGCGACCACGGGTCGCGCAAGTACCTGCTGGCCAGCCTCGACCAGTCGCTCGCCCGGATGGGTGTCGACTACGTCGACGTCTACTACCACCACCGGCCGGACCCCTCGACGCCGCTCGAGGAGACCATGGGCGCGCTCGCCGCGGCGGTCCAGCAGGGCAAGGCGCTCTACGTCGGCGTCTCGAACTACTCGCCGGCTCGGACGCGCGAGGCGGCGCAGGTCCTCCGCGACCTGGGTGTCCCGCTGTTCATCCACCAGCCGTCCTACTCGATGCTGAACCGGCACATCGAGAACCCCGCCCACGAGGACCCGTACGACGGCAGGCAGAGCGAGTCGCTGCTCGACGTCGTCGGCGAGCTGGGGGTCGGGACCATCGTGTTCTCCCCGCTGCAGCAGGGGCTGCTGACCAACAAGTACCTCGCGGGTGCGGCGCCCGAGGGATCCCGTGCGGCCCGTTCGGACTCGCCGTTCCTCTCGTCCGGCGCCCTCACCGAGGACTACCTGGGCCGGGCCAAGGCGCTCAACGAGATCGCCGAGGGCCGCGGCCAGACGCTCGCGCAGCTCGCGCTCGCCTGGGTGCTGCGTGACACGCGCGTGACCTCGGCGCTGATCGGCGCGTCGTCGGTGGCGCAGCTCGAGGACAACGTGGCGGCGCTCTCGGCGGGCCCCCTCACCGAGGACGAGATCGCGGCGATCGAGCCCCTGGCGCAGCCCCTCGCCTGACGCCGCAGCGAATCCACACCACACGTTCCACCGCACTTCACTGTGCTGTCGCGCCGAATCGATCCTGTGGCGGGACGATGAGAGAGTTCACCGCTCGACGGGGAGGGGTACTGAGGTACGGCCCTGGAGAGAAGGAGCACGAGCGTGTCCGAGATGAAGACCGCGACAGTCGTCGGAGCCGGCATGGTCGGCCTCGCGACCGCCTGGCACCTGCAGGAACGTGGCGTGGAGGTGACGGTCCTCGACCGGCACGGCGTCGCGTCCGGCGCCTCCTGGGGCAACGCCGGCTGGCTCACCCCGGGCATGGCGATGCCCCTGGCCGACCCGTCGCTCTGGGCCTACGGACCCAAGGCGATGCTGGACCCCGATGCAGCCCTCAGCGTCCCCTTCCGGTTCGACGCCGCCCTGTGGGCATTCCTCGCGCGCTTCATGGCGAACGCGACGCACGGTGCGTGGCAGCGTGCCATGGCCGCCCTGACCCCGATCGACCGGCTCGCGCTCGAGGCGTACGACGAGCTCGAGGCCGGCGGCGTGCACGCGACGTCGCACCCGAGCCGCTGGGTGGTCGGGTTCGAGCGTGAGCGGGAGTCACGGCCGTTCGTGCACGAGCTGCGCGCCGTGGCCAAGGCCGGTCAGGAGGTCCGCCTCTCGAGGATGCCCGACGGCGTCCGCGTGCCGCACCTCTCCCGGGCGGTGCGGTCGACCTGGACTCTCGAAGGTCAGCGCTACATCGATCCGGGGGCCTATGTGCAGGCCCTCGCGACGTCGGTCAGCGCACGCGGCGCGAAGGTGCTCTCGGACGCCCGGGTCGAGGGCGTCCGCGTGGTTCCGGGCGGGGTCGAGACGACGGTCCACGGACACGACACCATGACGTCCGACGCCGTGGTGCTCGCCACGGGCGCGTGGCTCCCGGAGCTGGCGCAGCGGTTCGGGGTGCGGACTCAGGTGCAGGCCGGACGGGGCTACTCGTTCAGCGTGCCCGTGGCGGGCCCACCGATCGATCACCCCGTCTACTTCCCGGCCCGGCGCGTGGCCTGCACCCCCTACCAGGGCCGGCTGCGGATCGCAGGGACCATGGAGTTCCGCGGGCCCGACGAGCCGCTCCAGCCCGCCCGCGTCGACGCGATAGTGAGCTCCGTCCGGGGCCTGTTCGAGGGTGTGGACCTGGACTCCCGCGAGGACGAGTGGGTAGGTTCCCGGCCGGTGACACCGGACGGGCTGCCGCTCGTGGGCCGGACGGCCGCACCCGGCGTCTACGTGGCCGGCGGTCACGGCATGTGGGGCATGGTGCTCGGCCCGGCGACGGGCCGGGCGCTGGCGGCGTTGATCACCACCGGTCAGGTGCCGGACGAGATCCGGCCGTTCGACCCCCTGCGCTGACCCGGGTCAGTTCCTCTCGCGCTCGGCCAGCCGGTCGAGCCCGTCGAGGATGATGCCCAGGCCGAACTCGAACTCGGTCTGGTCGTCGCACCAGCCGAGGGTGGGGTCCGCGTCGGCATGGCTGACGGCGGCGAGCATCTCGACCATGTGCGGCACCTGGTCGGCCATCTGCATGAGCATCGCGGTGGCGGCGTCGTCGGCGCCCTCCTTGGCGCCGCCGCCGGCCGCCGAGCCCGCTGTGGCGCCGTCGGGCTCGAAGAGCTCCTGGGAGAAGCCGAGCGCGCGGCTGCCCAGCGCGTGCATGGCGTGGTGGACCAGGTCGTAGGAGAAGCCGCCACGCCGCATGAGTCCGATCAGCGAGTCGTAGTACCGGACGACGTGCAGGCTGAAGGACTTCCTGGTCTCCAGGACGGTCGACGCCCACGGGTGGCGGAGCAGCACCGACCGGGCCGTGAGGATCTGCCGGCGCATCGCCGGCTTCCACGAGGACTGCGGCGCGTCGTCGGCCAGCGGCTCCAGCCGGCCGACGACGTCCTGGATCTCCGCCGCGACGATGTCGACGACGCCGTCCAGCAGGTCTTCCTTGTTGGCGACGTGGTGATAGAGCGACATCGCCTCGATCCCGAGCTCGCGGGCCAGGCTGCGCATGGTGAGCGCCCCGAGGCCGTCGCGGTCGGCCAGGGCGACCGCCGACTCGAGCACGCGGGCGCGCGTCAGGGCGCTCCGTGGTGCCGTGCCCGTCGTCCTGGGTGAAGTCATGGTCTCGCGATCCTACGTCGGCCGAACCCTTGACGGGCTCGGCGCACCGGCCTACCTTACGTCGTAAGGCTTACACCGTAAGCCTCTTCGAGAAGGTGGACGTCATGTGGACCGGGATCCTCTGGGCGGTCGTAGGGCTGCTGGTGGTGGTACTCGCTGGGTTCCTCGCCCTGGTGGTGTCGATGCGCACCAAGAACCGCCGTGGGCTCGGCATCATCCGCAGGTTCGGCAAGCGGTTCGGCCGCTCGATCGAGCTGCGCACAGCGGGGGAGCCCGGAGCGTCCGCCGCGGTGATCCGCCACGTCGGCCGACGGTCGGGTGCGCCGTACGCGACACCGGTCGGCGTGTATCCGATGGACGACGACTTCCTCGTCTACCTCCCGTACGGGCGGGACGTGGACTGGCTGCGGAACATCCGTGCGGCAGGCGCCGCGGAGCTCCGGGTCGAGGGGCGCACGCACCGCGTGACGCCGCAGCTCGTGGAACCGGCCGAGGCCCTGCCCTACCTGTCCAAGCGGGACCGGGGCGTCGCCCGCCTCTTCGGCGTGACCGACTTCCTCGTGCTCCGGCGGGTGCCTGTCGCCTCGGGGGGCACCACATGAGGGCTGTGCTCCGGGACGGGTACGGGCCCGTGGACATCCTCCGGGTGTCCACGGTCGAGGACCCGGTCCCGGGTCCCGGCGAGGTGGTGGTCCGGGTCGCCGCAGCCTCCCTGAACATGGCGGACCTCGATCACCTGCTCGGCGTCCCGCGCCTCGCCCGCCTCGGCACCGGCCTCACCCGGCCGACCAACCGCCAGGTGGGGGTCGACGTCGCCGGGACGGTCGAGGAGGTGGGACCGGACGTGACCGGCCTCCGGCAGGGCGACCGGGTCTGGGCCGACCTGTTCGACCTCGGGCACGGCGCACTGGCCGACCGGGTGCGCGTCCCGGCGTCGGCCCTGTCGCCGCTGCCTGACGCCCTGTCGTTCGACGTTGCCGCCACCGCGCCGCACTCGGGGACGCTCGCCCTGCAGAGCCTGCGCGCCACCGAGCCGATCCGGCCGGGTGAGCGGGTGCTGGTCAACGGGGCGGGCGGCTGCGTGGGGCCCTTCGCCGTGCAGCTGGCGAAGGCGCGCGGAGCCGTGGTGACCGCCGTCGATCACGGTGACAAGCTCGACTTCCTCCGTGAGCTGGGTGCGGACGAGGTGATCGACTACACCCGCGAGGACTTCGTGCGGGGTGACCGTCGGTTCGACGTCGTCCTCGACATCGCCGACACCCGGTCCCTGGTAGCGCTCCGGCGTTCGCTGGCCCCGGGCGGTCGGTACGTGCTGGTCGCGCGGCGGATCAGCTCGTTCGCGGAGAAGGCGCTCCTGGGTCCGGTCGTCAGCAGGCTGACCGGGACCCGGATGTCCACGTTCTTCTGGCGTCCCAACCAGCGGGCCGACCTGGACGAGCTGGCCCGGCTCCTCGTCGCCGGCGACGTGCTGCCCCGGATCGACCGGCGCTACGGGCTCGACGCCGCCGCCGAGGCGTTCCGGCGCCTCGAGTCGGGGGCGGCGCGAGGCAAGATCCTGGTGGTGCCGTAGGTCACGGACGTCGTGGCAGGATCGCATCGTGACGACGAAGCGCATCCTCATCCTGGCCGGCCGCGGACGCTACGAGGATCCCTGGCATGACCACGCGGCGACGTCGCACGTCGTCGCCGGCATCATCGGAGACCTGGGCGAGGTCGAGGTCCGGGGGCTCTTCCGGGACGCGCTGGACGACCTGGACTCCGTCGACCTGCTGGTCGTGAACAGCGGCTCGGGCCGCCGGGACCCCGGGTTCGACGGGTCCGACGACGACTGGCTCGCCTTCCACGCCCGGCTGGCGGGCTGGGCGCGGGCCGGGGGAGCGGTGCTCGGCCTGCACCAGGCGGCCAACACGTTCTACGACGCGCCCGACTGGTCAGCGGTGCTCGGTGGCCGCTGGGTGCCGGGCGAGTCGATGCACCCGCCCATCGGCCAGGCGCGGTTCGAGTTGGCGCAGGGGCACCCGGTCACGGAAGGCCTCGACGCCGTCGAGGCCTTCGACGAGCGCTACTGCCGCCTGCAGGTGGCCCCGGCCACGCGGATCCTCGGCACCACCCCGGACGACGACGGCGCCGAGCAGTCGATCCTGTGGGTCAACGACGCGCACGGCGGACGCAGCGTCTACTCGGCCCTTGGCCACGACGCGCGCTCGTACGCCTCGGCGGGGCACCAGCAGCTGCTGCGCCGATCGGCATCCTGGCTGCTCGCCTGACCTCCGCTCCCACGGCCGCGCAAGAGGTGCTTGACCTCGATCAAGGTTGAGGTTGTTGGCTGGGTCGCATGCAGATCATGAGCGTCGACACGGTGACCCGATCGATCGCGGAGACCGCCGCGTACTACGAGACGGTCCTCGGACTGCCGGTACGGAAGGAGATCGGCGCGGTGGAGGTCACCGTCGGCCGATCGGTGGTCCGGTTCCGGGAGGACGCCGACGCCGAGGGCGACCAGCACTACGCCTTCCTCATCGACGACGCGCGGTTCGACGCGGCCCGAACCTTCCTCGCGGCGGGCCCCGGGCTGCTGAGCGACGGCGACCGCACGGAGTTCGAGGCCCAGTCGGCCTGGAACGCGCGGTCGCTCTACTTCCCAGGTCCGGACCGGTCGGTCCTGGAGGTCATCGCGCGCCGTGATCTGCCCTCGAACCTGGGTGCCGGGCACGCGTCGGGGGCGAAGGCCTCAAGCCCGCACGTGCCCGGCACCCAGCCTGCCTGGTTCGGCCCCGGCGACCTGCTCTCCGTGAGCGAGGTGGGCATCGCGGTGCCCGACGTCGCAGGCACCGCCGACCGGCTCACCGACGCCGGCATCGGCCGCTACCCGGACGGCTCGGCGACGTTCAGCCCGGCCGGGCACATCGACGGCATGCTCATCCTGGTGAGCCCGGGCCGCACATGGTTCCCGACGTCGGACCGGGTGGTGGCCGAGCCGCCCGTCACGGTGGTCGCGCAGGCGGGTGCCGCGAGCCCCGGCGTGCGGCCCGGGAGGTACGAGCTGGCGCCCGGCCGCGTGCTCGTCGTCCGGCACTAGATCACTTCTGCGATCGCTCGCCTGTCACGCCCCCTCGGAGAACCCCGCCTGCCGCCACACCTCGTACACCGCTATCGACGCCGCGTTCGTCAGGTTGAGCGACCGGCGTCCGGGCAGCATCGGGATGCGTAGTTCGTCGGTGACCCGCGGGTGTGCGAGCGCCTCGGGTGGCAGGCCGGTTGGCTCCGGCCCGAACAGCAGGACGTCGCCCGGCCGGTACTCGACGTCGGTGAACCGGGTGGTGGCCCGGGTGGTGAACGCGAAGACCCGCGCGTCAGGGAGGGCGTCGAGCGCCACGTCCAGCGACGGGTGCACGTCCATGACGGCGAGGTCGTGGTAGTCGAGACCCGCCCGCTTCAGCTTGGCCTCCGAGAGGTCGAAGCCCAGCGGTTCCACCAGATGCAGCCGGGCACCGGTGACCGCCGCGAGCCGGATCGCGGACCCGGTGTTCCCGGGGATGCGGGGTTCGAAGTACACGACGTGGGCGAGTGGGGTCGGCGTGGGGGCATCGGCGGAGTGCGGCACGTACCCATTCTCGCTGCCCGACGGCGGAGCGCCGTCCCGCCCGTGGGCATTGCTCAGCCCCGGGCCTCCGCATAACCTGGGCGCATGACGCACGGGCTGAACTGGTGGCGGCTGCACTCGCAGCCGTGACCTGACGCGCCCACCCCGCACAGTCCCGAGCTGCTCGCCGCAGCCCGGGACTTTTCTGTGCCCGACGCCGTGCGTGGGCAGCTCCTTGACCGAAGGAGACCCACATGTCCGTCACCACCACGCCCGAGGCGACCACCCCGCCGTCGGGCACTCCCCGCGAACCACGCAGCACCACCCGGTCCGCCGCGGCGGCCCGCGAACGCAGCGCCGTCCTGGAGAGCCGGATCGCCCAGAACCCGGGGGAGTACCGCGTCCTGACCGGGGACCGCCCCACGGGCGCGCTGCACCTCGGCCACCTGCTCGGGACCGTCGAGAACCGTGTGCGCCTGCAGAACCTGGGCGTCGAGGTGTTCCTGATCGTCGCCGACTACCAGGTCATCACCGACCGGGACGACACCGGGGACCTGCCCGCAACCATCCGCGAGGTGCTGCTCGACTACCTCGCCGCGGGGCTCGACCCCGAGCGCAGCACCGTCTTCACGCACTCGGCGGTGCCCGCGCTGAACCAGCTCCTGCTGCCGTTCCTGTCGCTGGTCACCGTCGCCGAGCTGGAGCGCAACCCCACGGTGAAGGCCGAGGCGGCAGCCGCGGCCGAGCGGGGCCGACGGGGGACGAGCGGCCTGCTGTTCACCTACCCGGTGCACCAGGCCGCCGACATCCTGTTCTGCCACGGCAACCTCGTGCCGGTCGGCGAGGACCAGCTGCCGCACCTCGAGACCACCCGGATGGTGGCTCGCCGGTTCAACCAGCGGTACTCGGCCGCGCGGCCGTACTTCCCCGAGCCCGACGCACTCATCGCGCGGTCCCTCACGATCCTGGGCAACGACGGGGCCAAGATGTCGAAGTCGCGCGGGAACGCGCTGGAGCTGCGCGCCTCGGAGGACGAGACCGTGGCGTACTTCAAGCGGGCCAGGACCGACGCCGACCGCGTGATCACCTACGAGCCGGGCCGTCGGCCCGAGATCGCGAACCTGCTCCAGGTCGGCGCCCACTTCACCGGGACGACGCCGGAGGCGCTCGCCGACGAGGTGGGCTCGGCCGGCGCGGGGCGGCTCAAGGAGATCGTCAGCGAGGCAGTGGTGGAGGGCTTGCGCCCGCTCCGTGCCCGACGCCGGGAGCTCGCCTCAGCGGGACCGCGGCACCTCGCCGAGGTGCTCGCGAGGGGCAACGCCCGGGCGAACGCCATAGCGGACCGCACCCTCGACGAGGTCCGCGACCTGATGGGGATGCGGTACTGAGCAGGCGACCTCGGGAGGGGTCCCCGACTGCCGCCGTTACGTTCGGCGCGCGTGCGGTGGGCACGCGTGCCGGTTCACATCGATCCATGGAGGCAGTCATGATCACCACACCGCGGAAGCCCTGGGGCAGACGGACCATGGCGCTGGTCACGGCCCTGACCCTGGCGCTGCCCGCCACTGCCGCGGCGGCCGCGCCTGCGCCGGCCGCACCGGCGGTGGCGGCGGCCCCGGCGTCGTCGGCGGGACAGGTCGGGTCGATGGCCACCGCCTGCCCGGGGAGCCGCATCGTGCACAAGCCGATCAAGGTGGGCCGCCGTACGGTCGCGTGGTTGAACGTCTTCCACGACCGTGGCTCCGGCATCAAGTGCGCCGAGACCGCGCACACCGGCCCGAGCTGGGGACGGTGGGCGTACACCGAGGTCGACATCTGGACCCGGAGCGGCTCCTCCAGCGTGGGCGGGGACTACCGCTACCGCACTGGTCCGGCGTCGATCGGGGGTGCCAACGGGGTCTGCGTCGGCGCGCGGGGAACCATCGAGTGGCGCGGCGCGATGCGGGTGACCACGGTGCACCAGCTCTGCGGCTGACCGCGGCGCGCGTCCGGCGGTCCCCGGAAGAAAGAGATCCCCGGCCGGGATGCCTCAATAACCCGGCCGGGGAACTTGGTTCGGACGGTCGACGGCGCGACGGGGTAGCCACCCATGAGCGTCGCGCCGTCGGCCGCCCGAAGTCAGCGGGCCAGACGCTCCTTCAGGGCGTCGAGCTGGGCACGCAGCGCGGCCGGGGTGTGGTCGCCGAACTGCGCGAAGAACTCCTCGGTCAGCTCGGCCTCGGCCAGCCACGGCTCCGTCGGGACGTCGAAGAGGGCGGCGATGTCGGCGTCCGGCACGTCGATGCCGTCCAGGTTCAGCGTGCCCGGGGCGGGCAGGCTACCTACGGGGGAGGCCACCGAGGCGTCCGGCCGCAGGCCGCGCCCCGCCTCGACCTGACCGACGATCCACTCGATGACGCGCGAGTTCTCGCCGAAACCGGGCCACAGGAAGCGGCCGTCGTCGCCCTTGCGGAACCAGTTGACCTGGAAGATGCGCGGGCGCTTCGACTCCTCGATGCCCGCACCCACCTCGAGCCAGTGCGCCCAGTGGTCGGCCATGTTGTAGCCGCAGAACGGGAGCATCGCGAAGGGGTCGCGGCGCAGCTCACCGAGCGCACCCTCGGCGGCCGCAGTGCGCTCCGACGAGATGGTGGCACCCATGAACACGCCG
Organism: Promicromonospora alba; assembly: GCF_042654905.1. Classification (NCBI taxonomy): domain Bacteria; kingdom Bacillati; phylum Actinomycetota; class Actinomycetes; order Micrococcales; family Promicromonosporaceae; genus Promicromonospora; species Promicromonospora alba. The sequence goes on along the minus strand of NZ_JBHSFI010000004.1, from coordinate 387,662 downwards.
TGCTCCCAGCCGAACGACTGGGCGACCAGCGGCACGTTGGTGGCGCGGCGGCCGCCGAAGACGATCGCGTCGACCGGCACGCCCGCCGGGTCCTCCCAGGTGTCCGCGATGGTGGGGCACTGGGCGGCGGCCACGGTGAAGCGGGAGTTCGGGTGGGCTGCCGGCTTGTCGGAGGCGGGCGTCCAGTCGTTGCCCTGCCAGTCGATGAGGTGCTCGGGCGCCTCGGCCGTCAGGCCCTCCCACCAGACGTCGCCGTCGTCGGTCAGGGCGACGTTCGTGAAGATCGTGTCGCGGTCGAAGGTCGCGACGGCGGTCGGGTTCGTGTCGATGCCGGTGCCCGGCGCGACGCCGAAGAAGCCGGCCTCGGGGTTGATGGCGCGCAGCGTGCCGTCGGGGCCGGGGCGCATCCACACGATGTCGTCACCGAGGGTCTCGACCTTCCAGCCCGGGATGGTGGGCTGCAGCATCGCCAGGTTCGTCTTGCCGCAGGCGCTCGGGAAGGCGGCGGCCAGGTGGTACTGGCGCTGCTCGGGCGACGTGATGCGGATGAGCAGCATGTGCTCGGCGAGCCAGCCATCGGAGCGTGCCATCGTGGAGGCGATCCGCAGCGCGAAGCACTTCTTGCCGAGCAGGGCGTTGCCGCCGTAGCCGGAGCCGTACGACCAGATCTCCCGGGTCTCCGGGAACTGGACTATGTACTTGGTGTCGCTGCACGGCCAGGGGACGTCGGCCTCGCCGTCGGCCAGGGGTGCGCCCACCGAGTGCACTGCGGGGACCCACTGCTGCCCGGCGTCGATGAGGTCCAGGATCTCGGCGGACACGCGAGTCATGACGTGCATCGAGACGACGACGTACGGCGAGTCGGTGATCTCGATGCCAACCTGCGAGATCGGGCCGCCGACGGGACCCATGGAGAACGGCACCACGTACATGGTGCGGCCCTTCATCGAGCCCTCGAACACGCCCTTCAGCTCGGTGCGCATCTCGTCAGGAGCCACCCAGTTGTTGGTGGGGCCGGCGTCCTCCTCGTCCTGCGAGCAGATGAACGTGCGGGACTCGACCCGGGCGACGTCGGCCGGATTGGAGCGGGCGAGGTACGACCCAGGACGCTTCTCCTGGTTGAGCTCGAGGAGCGTGCCCGCTGCCAGCATCTGGTCGATGAGGCGCTGCTTCTCCGCGGCGGAGCCGTCGCACCAGACGATCTCGTCCGGCTGGGTGAGCTCGGCGACGCTCGCCACCCAGGCGCGCACGTCCTGCTCTCCGACCGGCGGCACGGCGCGCAGCCGTGTCTGGGAGGACGTGCTGGAGCCCTGGCCGGTCGTCATGTCGGCGACGAGCTCGGCGACGAGCCGGGTTCGGCGGGGGTTCGCGAGGACGGACATGTGCGCTCCGATCGTCGTACGGCTGGCCACGGTGGCGGGCTTGTTTCCACTCTTGTGTGTTGATCCGACCGAATTCCAGTCCTCGGGCTGTCAAGAATCGCCGATCTTCACGTAGTGTGAAGGAGTGGGTTCCTGTTGGTCTGTCCCGGACGTCTCCGGGTGACGGCCATCACACGATGGGAGATGACGTGCCGGGCTCGAACGAGACGTCAGCGCGCGGTGAGACCGACCTGATCACCCTGGGGCGCCGCATCCGGCACCTGCGCACCGCGCACGGGCTCACCCTCGACGCGCTCGGCGAGAAGGTCGGCTCGGCGCCCAGCCTGTTGTCGCTCGTGGAGAACGGGCGGCGTGAACCGCGCCTCGGGCTCCTGCGGTCGATCGCGGAAGCCTTCGGCGTGCCGATGAGCGAGCTGCTCAGCGCGGAGCCGCCGTCGCGCCGCGCGGCCCTCGAGATCGCGCTCGACCGTGCCCAGCGCGGACCGCTGTTCACCACCCTCGGCGTGCCCGCCGTCAAGCCCAGCCAGAAGCTGCCGATGCCCGTGCTGGAGCAGCTCGTGGGCCTGCACGAGGAGCTGGCACGGCGTGAGCAGCTCGCCATCGCGACGCCCGAGGAGGCGCGCCGCGCCAACACCGAGCTGCGTCTGGAGCGGGAGGCGCGCGACAACCACTACCCGCAGTTCGAGGCGGTCGCGGAACAGCTGGTCAAGGCCGCCGGGTACACGGGCGGCGCACTGACGCACCGTACGGTCGCGCGGATGGCGGAGCAGATGGGCTTCACCCTGCTGCACGTGGACGACCTGCCGCGCTCCGCCCGCTCCGTCACGGATCTCCGGAACGGTCGCATCTACCTGCCCCCGGCGTCGACCCCCGGAGGGCACGGACTGCGGTCTCTCGCGCTGCAGGCGCTCGCCCATCGGGTGCTGGAGCACGACCGGCCGCGCTCGTACGGCGAGTTCCTGCGCCAGCGGGTCGAGATCACGTACTTCGCGGCCGCGTGTCTCGCGCCGCAGTTCGTGGCCGTCCCGTTCCTGGAGGCGCGCAAGCGGGACCGCGACCTGGCGGTGGAGGACTTCCGGGACGCGTTCGGCATCACGCACGAGGCCGCCGCGATGCGGCTCACCAACCTCGCGACGCACCACCTCGGCATCCCGCTGCACTTCCTGCGGGTCGGCGCCGACGGCGCGCTGTTCCGGGGCTACGCGAACGACGGCCTCCCCTTCCCGCAGGACGTCACGGGCGCCATCGAGGGGCAGCTCATCTGCCGGCGGTGGGCGGCCCGCGAGGCGTTCGAGCGGCGCGACCGGGCCACCGAGTTCTACCAGTACACCGACACGCCGGCGGGAACCTTCTGGTGCTCCACCCAGACCGGCTCGATGTCGCCGTCCGGGGGGCCGGACGGCGGGTCCGGCGCCTTCTCGATCACCGTCGGTGTGCCGTACGCGCACGCCAAGTGGTTCCGCGGGCGGGCCACCCAGGTGCGGCGGGTCTCCACGTGCCCGGACCCGGCGTGCTGCCAGCGTCCGGCCCCCGAGCTCACCGAACGCTGGTCCGGCGAGGCCTGGCCGTCCGGGCGGATGCACCAGCAGATCCTCGCCGCGCTGCCTCGCGGCGCGTTCCCCGGGGTGGACGACGCAGAGGTGTACGCCTTCCTGGACAAGCACGCGCCGGAATGACTTGTCAGACGTGGCCCCACGTGTCAGACGCACAGGTCACCCGAGTGACCTGTGCGTCTGACACGTCCGCCGGGTTCTGACAAGTCCGGAGTTTTCGCCGCGTCCTTCGCACGCTGCCGGGTTAGCGTAGGCAACCGTGGCATCGAACCTGGCTTGCATCGGACTGGACGTCTGGCGACGTAGCGACTTTCGCGACCTGGTGGCATCGGCCCGTGCCGAGGCGGAGACCATCGCCAAGGACGGCGAGGTCGGCGTGCACATCTGGACCGACGCGTCCGGTGCCCGCCTGATCATCACCACCGAGGGCGACCTGGTCCGGGTGGTCACTCCGACGTTCTACGCGGCGCCCGGCGCCATCATCTCCGAGCCGCAGGCCGTCGATGGCGGGCTCGTGCTCGCCGAGCTCGTGAACCGGGACGACGAGGTGATCACCGAGATCGCCTGCCAGCTCGAGGAGCTCGCCCTGCTCGGCTCGGCGTCGTCGCCGGTCGAGGGCCCTGTGTCGATCGTCGTGCTGGGCAACTCCGTCCAGGTGATCGGCCGGGCCGACGACGACGTGCCCGACCTGAGCTTCGAGCCGACCGGCGCGTACGCGCTGTCGACCGACGCCACCGCACACCTGACCGGCATCGTGCTTGCGATCGAGCAGCGCACCGTCGGCCGCACCGGCCAGGGATTCACCGCCGCACGGGTGCAGACGGCGGGCTTCCAGGTGACGCTCTGCGTCCCGGCGGGCAAGCCGACGCTGACCGCCGGTGACGTTCTGGAGGTAGACGGCTACGTCGTTGCCTCGGTGCCGGCCCTACGTGCCTGACCGGCCCGCCAGCTCGGCGACGAACGTAGCGGCGACGAGCGCCAGCAGGATCGACGGCCAGATCAGCGCACGTCCCGTGCGTCGCCGGATGCCGATGACAAGCGCGACGAGGATGATGGGCGCGGCCACGAGGCGCGAGACGATGTAGGCGCTGTCGACCCCCGCGAAGCGCTCGAGGAGCGACCCAAGCACAAGGACGGCGAGGGCGACGGTGGTCATGCCGGCCGTCGTGACTTTCGGACCGTTCGCGTCGTCCTTGGTCTCAAGGCCCTCTGGGGCCGCGCTATTGGTCATGATTCCCTTTGTTCGGTTCGGATCTCGTGTCGGCGCGAGCCGGCCGCCGCTCAGCGTAGCGGCCCGCCCCGGGCGTCCAGACGGTCCAGCAGCCGGTTCAGGACGTCGCCGAGGCGCAGGCCGTCGTGCTCGAACTCGTTGGTGACCCACGGCTCGACGTTCCCCACGTGCGCCGCCGTCTCGAGCGAGAGCGCCGAGTCCACGAACATGTCGTCGAAGTACACGGCGGCTTCCACGGGCACCTCGTTCTCGGCGAGGCGGTGCAGGTCGTACAGGTCGCGCCAGTGCTGCCGCTCGGCGAGGGCGTGCGCGGCCGCCTCGAACGGGCGCAGGGCGCTGATCTCGGCGAACATCCAGGGGTAGATCATCTCGCCGGTCATCAGCAGCGGCCGGGCGCTCTCGGCGAAGGCCGGGTCGGCGTCGCGCACCGACTGGGCGGCCCACGCCGTCGGGCCGGTGTGGGACTGGGCGTAGATCGACTCGTGCAGCACCGCGTACAGCGGGTTGGTCGCGAACGACGTCTCCGCCGCGACCGTGGCGAGGAACGTGTCGGTCAGGGGACCGCCGTGCGGGGAGTCGAACGCCTCGTCGAGGATCCAGTGCACCCGCTCGAACCCGGGCTGCATGCCGAAGTCCATGCCGAGCGACTGGAACCGGCGGGCGGTCAGGACGTCGCCGCCCGGCTCCGTCACGCTGCCGGTGGAGAGCCGGTCGGCGATGCGGCCGAGGGACTTCACCGCATGCGGGTAGCGCGCGCGGAACTGCTCGTTCTTGGCGACCACGCGTGGCTGGGTGCGTTCGTAGACCTCGCGGGCCGACGCCGTGAGACCCGGCAGCCCGCCGGTGACCAGGCTCGCGTTCAGGCCCTCGGGCGCGAACGACAGGTAGGTCATGGTGATGAACCCGCCGTAGGACTGGCCCAGCGAGGTCCAGCGGCGGCCGTCGAACAGCGTCTTCCGGACGTGCTCGGCGTCGTGCACGATGTTGTCCGCGCGGAAGTGGCTGAGGTACTCCGCCTGCTCCTCGGCGGTGCCGAGGTCGCCGAGCGAGGCCGCCCGGACCGCGCTGGAGCGTCCGGTACCGCGCTGGTCCAGCAGCACCACGCGGAACCGCTTCAGCGCGGTGCCCACCCAGCCGTCCGGGCCGGTCGGGCGCGGGCCCTTGCCGCCGGGTCCACCCTGCAGGAACACGAGGAGGGGCAGGTCCTCGGTGCGGCGGGTGGGATCCACGAGCTCGCGGGCGAACACGGAGATCGTCGGCGAGCCGTCGGGCTGGGACCAGTCGAGCGGGACATCGACGGAGTGGTCGGTGATGTGGACGCCGGGAAGGGTGTAACTGATGGGCACGGGGTCACGCTATCGGTGCGGGCCGATCCTTCAACAGGGAACTCTGATCACAGGTCTCCGAAGGGCGGGAGGCCTATCTGGCAGGGACGTTCGACGGCGAGCGGAGCAGGGGTTTCGGTGAGCACACAGTGCTGAACATCGCGACGGTGGCCGAGCGGCTCCCGGAGTGGTTCAAGGAGCTGCATCCCGGATGATCGCTCAGCTGGTCGGTCCCGGGTAAAACCCGTTGCATTAATGGAGTGCGTGCTCCAATAATCGGACCATGACGACCACAGAGGTGCGCCAGCACCCCGCACTACCCGTCCTGCTCGGCCTGGGCGTGCTCGTGATCGGCCTCGTGCTCGGCTGGTTCGCCTCGGCTCTGGCCGGCGGCCTCGCCGGCCTGATCGAGGCGACGCCGCTGCCGGTGCCCAGGCTCGTCGAGCTCATCGAGTCGATGCCGCTGGCCTGGACCCTCGGCATCCTGGGCGGGCTCGGCCTGCTCGGCGGCGCGTTCGTCGCCTTCATGACGGTGGGCGAGGCGCCCGCCCTGAGCGTCGCGGACGACCACCTGGAACACCGGCAGGACGAGCGCGAGGTGTGGATCGAGCGGTCCGACGTCGGTGCCGCGTTCCGCGACACGAGGTACCTCGTGCTCCTACGGCCCGACGGCGGGCTCCGCGCCCGGCTCGACGCCGACACCCTGTCCTGGGCCAAGGTCCAGGCCGCCCTGGAGCAGCACCGCTGGCCGTGGCACGACGCGGACCCGTACGAGGAGCGGTTCGAGCGCTGGCTCGACGGGCGCCCCGGGTTCACCGCCGCGGAGAACGAGGCGCTCCGCCGTCGGCTCGAGGACCGCAAGGACGCTGCCGGCCTCCGCAAGGCAGACGACGACCTGGCCGCGCTCGGACTGGTGGCACGGGTCCGCGACGACCGGATCCAGGCGCGCCGGGTGGCGTCGGCCGACGAAGGCGCGCGTGGCACGGACCGTTGACCCGGCCCGCCACGAGGCGCGCAGGCTCGTCATCATCGACGCCGCCCTGACGGTCTTCGCCGAGCGCGGGTACGACGGCGCAACGACCGCCGAGATCTGCCGACGGGCGGGCATCGGGTCGGGCACGTTCTTCCACTACTTCCCGACCAAGCTGGACCTGCTGCTCGCGATCCTGACGCTCGGTATCCAGGAGGTCCGCGAGCAGGCGGAGCTCTACGCAGACCGGACCGACCCGCTCGGCGTCCTCCTCGACATCGTCGAGCGCGGCGCGGACGACGCCGCGGACCCACGGATGCCGGGCTTCGTCCGCGCGGTGGGCGGCGTCATGCAGCAGCCGGACGTCGCCGCCAAGCTCGAGGAGGACGCCCGGACACAGCGCGACCTGCTCCTGCCCTGGGTCGAGAAGGCCCAGCAAGCGGGCCAGATCAGGACCGACCTCACCCCGGCCCGCATCACCTCGTGGCTCTACCTGCTCACCGACGGCTTCCTCGGCCGCATAGCCGACGAGGAGCATTTCACCGCGCAGGCGGAAAAGGCAACCCTCGTCGACACGGCCCGCCGCTTCCTGTCCCCCTGACCCAAGCCATCCCCACCGCCCCGCCAACCCACCAAGTGGCTGATGGACGCACCCCGCGACCAAGGCGACGCGAAAGGCGAGCGGAGGGCAAGGAAGGCCTTGTCCGGCAGTAAGACGTTCCCGAAGTGGAGCGCCCCCTGGGGCGCGTGAACGCTGCCGGACAAGGCCTTCCTTGCCCTCCGCGGACCCGGCCACAGGACCCAGCCACGGAGAGCGAAACTCAAGAAACGTCAGAGTCCACCCAGTCGAACGTCTTCGTCACGGCCTTCTTCCAGCTCCGGTACTGACGCTCTCGCTCTTCCTCCTCCATCGAAGGCTCCCACCGCCGGTCCTCGGCCCAGTTAGCGATGACGTCCGCCTCACCGTTCCAGAAGCCGACCGCGATGCCCGCCGCGTACGCCGCACCGAGCGCCGTCGTCTCCGCGACGACGGGCCGGATGACGGGCACCCCGAGCTGGTCCGCCTGGAACTGCATGAGCAGCTCGTTGGCGACCATGCCGCCGTCGACCTTGAGCTCGGTGAGGTCCACGCCGGAGTCGGCGTTCATGGCGTCCATCACCTCGCGGGTCTGGAACGCCGTCGCCTCCAGCGCGGCCCGCGCGATGTGGTTCCGGTTGACGTACCGGGTCAGGCCGACGAGCGCACCGCGGGCGTCGGGCCGCCAGTACGGCGCGAACAGGCCGGAGAACGCGGGCACGAAGTAGGCGCCACCGTTGTCCTCGACCTTGCGGGCGTACCACTCGACGTCGGGCGCGTCGTGGAACAGGCCCAGGTTGTCGCGGAGCCACTGGATCAGCGATCCCGTGACGGCGATGGACCCTTCGAGGGCGTAGATCGGAGCCGCGTCGCCGATCTTGTAGCAGACGGTGGTGAGCAGGCCGTTCTCGGACGGGACCTTCTCGGTGCCGGTGTTGAGCAGCATGAAGTTGCCGGTGCCGTACGTGTTCTTGGCGGTACCGACGTCGAAGCACGCCTGCCCGAAGGTGGCCGCCTGCTGGTCGCCGAGGATGCCGGAGATCGGCACGCCGGGCACCATCCCCCTCGGGCGGCCGTTGCCGTACACCTCGGAGGAGGAGCGGATCTCGGGGAGCATCGAGAGCGGGATGCCCATGTCCGCGGCGATGTCCTCACGCCAGGACAGCGTGTCGAGGTCCATGAGCATCGTGCGCGACGCGTTCGTGACGTCGGTGACGTGCACGCCGCCGTCAGGCCCGCCGGTCATGTTCCACAGGACCCACGCGTCGGTGTTGCCGAACAGGAGGTCACCGCGCTCGGCGGCCTCCCGCGCGCCCTCGACGTTGTCGAGGATCCACTTCACCTTGGGGCCGGAGAAGTAGGTGGCCAGCGGCAGGCCGACTATCGACTTGTACTTGTCCGCGCCCTCGGACCCGGCCAGCTCGTCGACGATGGCCTGCGTGCGCGTGTCCTGCCACACGATGGCGTTGTACACCGGCTTGCCGGTCGTCTTGTCCCAGACCACGGTGGTCTCGCGCTGGTTGGTGATGCCCACCGCGGCGAGGTCGGTGTGGTTGAGGTTCGCCTTGGTGAGCGCGAGCCCGACGACCTGGCGGGTGTTGTCCCAGATCTGGTCGGGCTTGTGCTCCACCCAGCCGGCCTTGGGGAAGATCTGGTCGTGCTCGAGCTGGCCGGTGGACACGATGGTCCCGGCGTGGTTGAACACGATCGCCCTGGTGCTCGTGGTGCCCTGGTCGATCGCGAGTACGTAGTCAGCCATCGGTGTTGACTCCCTTGTCTGTTTCAGTCTGCTTGTGTGCCGCGTCGTATCAGGCGACGGCGGCCGCGACCAGGCCGCCGAGCGCGCCGCCTACCAGCGGCCCGACCACCGGCACCCACGAGTAGGCCCAGTCGCTGGAGCCCTTGCCCGGGATGGGCAGGACGAAGTGTGCGATGCGCGGGCCGAAGTCACGCGCCGGGTTGATGGCGTACCCGGTGGGGCCACCAAGGCTTGCGCCGATACCGACGACGAGGAGGGCGGCCGCGAGCGGGCCCATGTCTCCCGGCCAGTTGGCGAACGACAGGATCACGAAGACCAGCATGAACGTGGCGATCACCTCGGTGACGAAGTTCCACGTGTATGAGCGGATCTCCGGGCCTGTGGAGAAGACACCGAGCTTGACGGCCGGGTCGGCGTCCAGGTCGAAGTGCTTCTTGTGCGCCAGGTACGCGAGGACTGCGCCGACGAAGGCGCCGACGAGCTGGGCGACCCAGTAGAAGATCATGTTGACGAAGTTGGCGGGGACTCCCTCGGCGAACTCCTCGGCCCCGCTGGACAGGATCCCGAGCGTCACCGCGGGGTTGATGTGCGCCCCGGACTTGAAGGCGACGAACACGCCGGCGAAGACCGCGAGGCCCCAGCCGAAGTTGATCATCAGCCAGCCGCCGTTGAACCCCTTGTTCTTCGGCAGGATCGCGTTCGCCACGACGCCGGCACCGGCCAGGATCAGGATCATCGTGCCGAGGAACTCCGGCACCATGATGTCCGTGAATGCGTTCATCACTGACTCGCTTTCTGCCGACTGCTCTGTCGGCGTACGGGGGTGAACCCGGCGGTGCCTCTGCGGTAGCCCGTCGGCAATCTGGTAGTGGTGTCCTGGGATCCTTAGTTTCGGAGCGGCTGCATGGCAGCCACGTCAGGGGTGGCCAGGCGTGCCTGTTCGGCAGCCTCGTCGTCGGGTGATTCCTCGGCATGGCGTTCTGCCTCGATCCGCGCCTGCCACGCGCGGACCTCCCGCTCCTCGTCGGATGCGTCCCAGCCGAGCAGTGGCGCGACGACGGACGCGACCTCCGCGGCCGCCTCCGTGCCCCGGTCCACGATCTCGTAGACGAGTCGCGTGCGGTGCGCCAGCACGTCCTCCAGGTGGAGGGCGCCCTCATGGCTGACGGCGTAGTGGGCCTCGGCGCGGAGATAGGCCGGGGCGTGCTCGAGCGGTGCGGCGAGCGTGGGGTCGGCGTCGCACAGCTCGACGATCTCGGCGAGATTCGCGCCGTACCGGTGCAGCAGGTGGTCGAGCAGCGGGGGAGTCCAGCCGAACCGCTTGCCCCACGTGCGCGCCTGCCGCTGCACGGCGCGCAGCCCGACGGCGCCCGTGAGCGGGATCTGGTGCGTGATCGAGGGGAGCGCGGCGGAGCGCTGCCCGATCGCGAAGTCGACGGCGTCCTTGGCCATGATCCGGTAGGTCGTCAGCTTGCCGCCGGCGATCACGGTGAGGCCGGGCGTCGGCGACGCGACCGTGTGCTCCCGGCTGACCTTCGCGCTGCTCGTGCCGGCCTTGGTGCCCGGCTGGAGCAGCGGGCGCAGGCCCGCATAGGTGCCGATGATGTCTTCCCTGGTCAGGGGGTGGGCCAGCACGGCGTTGGCATGGTCGAGTACGTAGTCGATGTCGGCGCTCGTAGCCACGGGGTGAGTCGGGTCGAGGCTCCACGGGGTGTCGGTGGTCCCGATGATCCAGTACCGGCTCCACGGGATGACGAACAGCACGGACTTCTCCGTCTGCAGGATCAGCCCGGCGTTGCCGCGGATGCGTTCCCGCGGGACGACGATGTGCACGCCCTTGCTGGCGAGCACCCGGAGCCCGCCCTCGGAGCCCGCGAGGGCCTCGGTCTCCTCGGTCCACACGCCTGTCGCGTTGATGACCGACCGGGCCCGGACGGTGATCTCCTTGCCCGTCTCCAGGTCCACGACCACCGCGCCGTTCACCGCGCCGGTCGCGCCCTGCGTCAGGCTCACGACCTGGGTGCGGCTCGCGGCGTGCGCGCCGTAGCTCGCCGCGGTGCGGATCAGGGTCGCGACGAGGCGGGCGTCGTCGACCGAGGCGTCCCAGTACTGGACGGCGCCCACTGCGGCGTCGTGCGCCAGGTCCGGGAACTTGGCCTCCATCTGGTTCTTGCTCAGGTGCCGGTGGAACGGCATCGGGCGGCGGCCCGGCGTGAGCGTCGCGAGCACGTCGTACATCAGGATGCCGGCGCCCACGTAGGCGCGCTCCCAGACGCGGTGCTCCAGCGGATACAGGAACGGGACCGGTCGCACCAGGTGCGGTGCGAGGTCCCGGAGGAGGAGGTCGCGCTCGGTGAGGGCCTCGTGGACCAGCTCGAAGTCGAGCATCTGCAGGTAGCGCAGCCCGCCGTGGACCAGCTTGCTGCTGCGGCTGGAGGTGCCCTGCGCCCAGTCCTGTGCCTCGACCACGGCGGTGGACAACCCGCGCGTGACGGCGTCCAGCGCGATTCCGGCGCCGGTGACGCCGCCCCCGATCACCAGGACGTCGAGCTCGGCCGAGGGACTCACGCTGGCTTCCAGTGCGGCCAGCGCCTGTGTTCTCGCGTCTGCGGTCAGCCGTGTGGATGCCATGCGCCAAACTCACCACGCATTCCGTCACTTGGCAACACCTTTGCCCTGTGAAGTGGGGTGTGTTGGGAGGTTCTCTTGCTCACATTCCGATTCGCCCTTCGATTCGTCTGGTCTGCCCGCCTAGGTCGTGGGCTGGTATGCCCGCCTGGTGGGGGCTCCGGGCGCGGCCCGCGGCTCCGGCCGTAGTGTGTCGGCGTGACGACATCCGAGTCGCGGACCGCGCCCGTGATCCGACCCGCCCTTCCCGCCGACGTGCGCACCATCCGCGATCTCGTCGAGCCGCTCAGCCAGGAGCGCATCCTCCGGCCGTACGAGATGGTGGGGTACTACGAGGCGGTCCAGGAGTTCCTGGTGGCGACCGACCCGGCCGGTGCCGTGGGCGACGCCGCCGTCGGCTGCGGGGCGCTCCACGTGATGTGGGACGACCTCGCCGAGGTGCGCACGCTGGCCGTGCACCGCGACTGGCGGGGCCGCCGGGTGGGGCACGCGCTGCTCGAGGCCCTGATCGAGCGGGCACGAGCGCTGGGCCTGCGCCGCGTGTTCTGCCTGACGTTCGAGGTCGACTTCTTCGCCGCGCACGGGTTCCGGGAGATCGACGGCACGCCCGTCACGCCCGAGGTGTACGCCGAGCTGCTGCGCTCGTACGACGAGGGCGTGGCCGAGTTCCTCGACCTGGCCCGCGTGAAGCCCAACACCCTGGGCAACTCCCGCATGCTCCTGGAACTCTGACCGCACCCCCCCCATGCAGACCCACATCGCTTCGCCGAAGTAGAGCGTGCGTCCGGACGCACGCTCTACTTCGGCAGATGGAGGCGGTTGGCCTCGTCCTGTTCCGCCAGGCCGTCCTCGATCAGGCCGGCGATCGCGCGGTCGAGCTGCAGCGGGTCGTGCCACAGGCTCGCGAGAAGGGCCCGGTCCACGGGCTCGGCCGCCTGCCGGAGCTCGGCCATGACCCGGCCGCGCGCCTGCCGGTCGGTACCCGCCCAGGCCTGGGTACGACGCCGGTCGGCGTGCGCGTCCGGCGGTGAGCCCGCGCGCCGCCACGCGCAGAGCCCCGCGACCGGGCACGCGCCGCACTTCGGCGCCTTCGCGGTGCAGACCAGCGCACCCAGCTCCATCGACGCAGCGGCCCAGCGGGCAGCCTCCGTGTCGCCGGACGGTGCGAGCGCGGTCGCCAGGGCACGTTCGGCCGCCGTGTACGACGGTGCGGGCAGGGCGGTCCCGCCGACCGCCCGCGCGAGCACCCGGCGTACGTTCGTGTCCACCACGACCGAGCGCTTCCCGTAGGCGAACGCCAGGACCGCGGCGGCCGTGTACTCGCCGACGCCGGGCAGAGCGCGCAGCTCCTCCTCGGTCCGCGGTACTACGCCGTCGTGTCGTTCGACGATCGCCTTGGCGCACTCCTGCAGCCGCAGCGCGCGGCGCGGGTAGCCGAGCCGGCCCCAGGCGCGCAGCACGTCGGCGGTCGGCGCCTCCGCCAGGTCCGCGGGCGTGGGCCACTGCTCCAGCCACGCGCGCCAGGCGGGTTCCACGCGCACGACGGGGGTCTGCTGGAGCATCACCTCGCTGACGAGCACCCCCCACGGCGTCCGGTCGGGTGCGCGCCAGGGCAGCTCGCGCGCGGCGCCGTCGAACCACTGCACGACGCCGGTGCGCACCTCGGTACGCCGTGTCGCTTCCCGTGCTGTCACGGTGTCTCATCCTGCCGCACCGCTGCGCCCTGCCGAAGCCGGGAGCTGCCGGCGCGGCGCTCCCACGGGACCACACAAAGCCCGTGAAGTAGGACACGTGACCGACTCGACGGCGCGGCTGCCACGGAGCCGGTGCACGACGCCGTAGTTTGTGGCTGCGGGGTGTCACCGCACGTCAGACCGTTTCTACATGACTCAGCGAGAGGTTCAGCAGGTGGTCAGTGCGCCGGAGCGAGCCGAGCGGACCCAGGGGCATGGGGAACGGGCGCCCGCCACCAGACGCCCGCGGCTCGGCCGCGTGATCGCGGTGCTGGCCGTCCTGGTGGTCGGTGGTGTCGGCGCTGCTGTCACGTGGCCCCGGTCCGAAGCGCCGATCGTCTCGGCCAAGGAGAACCCGCCGGCCCCCGTGGACCCGAACGCCGCGGCGGAGCCGTGCGCACCCGAGGATCTCGACATGGGCCTCGCGGCGGACCGCACCACCGTCACACCCGGCGTGCGAGTCGGGTTCACGGTCTCGCTGAGGAACGAGGGAGAGGTGCAGTGCCTGGTCGACGCCTCCCGGCACAACCTCGCCGTCACCGTCTACGAGGGTGAGGTGGGCGAGCCGACGGCGGAGCGCGCGTGGTCGTCGGCCGACTGCGCCAGCGAGGAGGAGCGGCTGCTCCTCCTCGGACCCGGTGACGTCGACGTCACCGATGTGAGCTGGTCGGACTCCCGGTCGGTGCCCGGCTGCGAGCCGGGTCAGCCCAAGCTGTCCGCCGGTCAGTACACGGCGCAGGTCACGCTCGCGGGCGCCGAGGGTGCGGCCAGCGAGGTCGTCCAGCTCACGTACACGGTGCCGGAGCCGAGCAGGTCGCCGTCGCCGTCGGGCAGCCCGTCCGCCAGCTCCTCCGGGAAGGCCTCGGCCGACCCGAGCGCGTCGCCCGATCCGAGCGCGTCGCCCGACCCGAGCGGTGACGCCGACAAGAAGCCCTGACGCCGCCACCGTTGGTCGAGCTCGACCAACGGGTGCAGTTCGACCAACGGGTGCGGTCAGACGTACCGTTCGAGGATGCTGGACTCCGCGAGCCGGGACAGGCCCTCGCGGATGGTCCGGGCGCGCTGCTCGCCGACACCGTCGACCGACATGAGGTCGTCCACGCTGGCGGCGAGGAGCTTCTGCAGGCTGCTGAAGTGGCCGACGAGCAGCTCGATCGTGGTGTTCGGCAGGCGCGGCACCTTGGACAGGAGCCGGTAGCCGTGTGGTGCGACTGCGGCGTCGAGCGCGTCCCCGCCGCCGGGCAGGTCCAGGATCCGGCCGATCTGACCCATGTCGAGCAGCTGCTGCGACGTGAGCGCGGAGAGCTCGGCCTGCACGTCGGCGAGCGTGCGGTCCTTGCGGCCCAGCACGTAGTCGCGGATCACGAACTCGCGGTCCGAGCCGACGTCGCCGATCAGCTCGTCGAGCTGCAGTGCCAGGAGGCGGCCGTCCACGCCGAGCTCGATGACGTAGCCCGCGATCTCGTCGGAGATTCGGCCGACCATCTCGAGGCGCTGCACGACCGAGCAGACGTCGCGCACGGTGACCAGGTCCTCGATCTCCAGCGCGGACAGCGTGCCCGACACCTCGTCGAGACGGGCGCGGTACCGCTCGAGCGTCGCGAGGGCCTGGTTGGCGCGGCCGAGGATCGTGTCCGAGTCCTCCAGCACGTGCCGCTGCCCGCCCACGTAGAGGGCGACGATCCGCATGGACTGGCTCACGGAGATGATCGGAAAGCCGGTCTGCTTGGCGACCCGTTCGGCGGTGCGGTGCCGCGTGCCGGACTCCGTGGTCTCGATGGTCGGGTCGGGCAGCAGCTGCACCGCGGCCTTCCGGATGCGGGTGGCAGCCCGGTCGAGCACCACCGCGCCGTCCATCTTGGACAGCTCACGCAGGCGCGTGGCGGAGAAGTCGACGTCGAGCGCGAAGCCGCCCGAGCAGATCTGTTCGACCGTCGGATCGAGGCCCAGAACGATGAGCGCGCCGGTCCGGCCGCGCAGGATGCGCTCGAGCCCGTCGCGGAGTTCGGTCCCGGGCGCGACAGCGGCCAAGGTCTCCCGGAGCAGCTCGTCAGGGTGCGAGGAGGTCATGGCCACGAAGAAATCCTACGCTGTGCGCTGGGTCACAAGCAGTTCGTTTCACGAAGCGGTCAATCATCGTCCACGGCACGGAGTGATCTGCCGCCCGTCGGCTTGCCCCCCGACCCGCTCGGTGACTTGGCCGCCGACTCGCCCGCCGGCTTGCCCGCGGACCCGCCCGCCGACCGGGCCCACTCCACGACATCGCGGATGTGCGAGGCCTCGACCAGCTGGAGTCCTTCGGGCACCTTGACCCCGGTCCCGTGCGGCACGACGGCGTGCGCGAAGCCCAGGCGCGCGGCCTCGCCCAGCCGGCGGTCCAGCCCCACGACCGGGCGCAGGTCGCCCGCCAGGCCGACCTCTCCGATGGCCACCGTGGCACCCGGCAGCGGCAGGCCGTCGCGTGCGGACACGAGCGCCAGCGCGGCCGCGAGGTCCGAGGCAGGCTCGGTGATCCGGGCACCGCCCACCGTCGAGGCATAGACGTCCTGGTCGGCCAGACGCAGGCCGCCGTGACGCTGGAGCACGGCGAGGATCATGGCGAGCCGGCTGGAGTCGACGCCGCTCGTCGCGCGCCGCGGGTTGCTCAGCGGGCTCGGCGCCACGAGCCCCTGCACCTCGACGGCGAGCGGGCGGCGCCCTTCCAGCGTGACCGTGATGCAGGATCCGGCGACCCCTGATCCCGCATGTGATAGGAACAGCCCGGACGGGTCGGGCAGGCCGACGATCCCGTTCTCCGAGAGGTCGAAGCAGCCCACCTCGTCGGTCGGGCCGTACCGGTTCTTCACGGCGCGGATCATGCGCAGGCGCGAGTGCCGGTCGCCCTCGAACTGGCACACCACGTCGACCAGGTGCTCGAGCGTGCGCGGGCCGGCGACGGAGCCGTCCTTGGTCACGTGGCCGACGAGGATCGTGGGCATCTGCCGGTCCTTCGCCACGGCGATCAGCGCGGCGGCGACCTCCCGCACCTGCGACACGCCTCCCGGCGCGCCGTCCACCTGCCCGGACGCGATGGTCTGCACCGAGTCGACGATGAGCATGTCCGGCTGGTTCACCTCGAGGTGGCCGAGCACCGTCCCGAGGTCGGTCTCCGCGGCGAGCAGCAGCGTGGGTGACAGCGCACCGATTCGCTCGGCCCGCAGCCGGACCTGGCCGGCGGACTCCTCACCCGTCACGTACAGCACGGTGCGGGGCGACTCGAACCCGTTGGGTCCGAGGACGCCGTCGGCCACGTTGCTCGCGACGTCGAGCAGCAGGGTCGACTTGCCCACACCCGGTTCACCCGCGAGCAGGATCACCGCGCCCGGGACCAGCCCGCCGCCGAGCACCCGGTCGAACTCCCCGATGCCGGTCGGGTTGGCGCGTGCCGACTCCACGTCGATCTCCGCGATGGGCCGGGCGGGCTCGCGGGCGGGCGACACGGCGGCCGTGCGCGGCCCGGACGGCGCCGGTCCGTCATCGCTCACGGTGCCCCACGCCTGGCACTCCCCGCAGCGGCCGACCCACTTGACGGTGGTCCAGCCGCACTCGGTGCAGCGGTACGCGGGCCGTGCCCGCTTGGAGGTCGATGAGGTCACGTGCGCCACCGTACGTGCCGTCACTGACAGTGATGCGGCAGGGACGCCGAGGGCGATTCCGGCGGCGACACCGCCGGCGGCGATACTGACAGTGATGACGTCCGGATTCAGGTATTTTTCGACCATGCCGACCTCCGAAGGGCGCTTGGCGCGCCACGACGGACCGCGCACCGGCCCCCACGACTCCGCGTCCCCGGGCCGTCCGACGGCCCGCCAGGCCCGCCCGGCCCGCCCGGCAGGTCTGACGGTGACCCTCGCGGCCGCGCTGGGCATCTGGCTCGTCTGGTGGGCGATGGTCACCACGTGGCCCGGACAGCGTGTCGAGGAGCGGGTCTTCGTCACGGCCGACCGGTTCCAGGACGTCGTCAACCACCTGGTGGAGCCGGTGCTGCTCCTCGGCTCGCCGCCATGGCTCGTGACCGGGTTCCTGGTGGCGTGCGGGATCGGCCTGCTGCGCCGGAGACTGACGGCCGCGATCCTGGCCGCCGTCGTGGTCCTGGGATCGAACCTGACCACCCAGGTGATCAAGGACGGGGTGTTCCACCGCACGGGACTCGTCGGCGAGTGGAACCGGGACATCAACACCCTGCCGAGCGGCCACGTCACGGTGGTGGCGGCGGCCTGGGCGGCGCTCCTGCTGGTCGTCCCGCGCAGCTGGCGGCCGGCGACCGCGCTCGCCGGTGCCGCCGCGACCTGCGCCATGAGCCTTGCGACGATCGCCGACCGCTGGCACCGCCCGTCCGACGTCGTCGCGGCGGTGCTCGTGGTCGTGGCGTGGACCGCGCTGGTGTGCGCCTTCGCACCGGCCGGGTGGGCAGGCCCGGAAGACGTCTCTCCGGCCGGGGACGGCGACGGCGCGGCGCTGCTGGTGATCACGCTCCTCGGGACCGTGGCCGTGCCGACTGCGGTGCTCTCCGTCCTGGCGGCTGCGGCGACCGAGGGCCGCGTCTGGGCGGCGGCTCCGTGGGACGACGGCCTGACCGCCTACCTCGGGGGACTGCTTGCGGTGAGCGCGATCTCGGCCTTCGGGTTCGCCGTGCTGCTCTGGGTGTGCCGGACGGCGGCAGGGAGCCGTCGGGCCTGACCGGACGGTCGTCCAACACCGGGCGTGCCTCCGCCCGAATGTCAGTGCCCCGACATAAGGTTTCGGCTGAGCCACCGTGACGCACCCGGTGGACAGAGCACGGGGGAGCAAGGACATGACCGACCAGCGCGTGAACTCACCGCGCACCGGCGCGACCGCGTCGGTGGCCGCGAGGAAGGCGTCGCCCGCCGTGTACCGCAGGCGTCGGTTCGTGGTGGTGGTGGGGCTCCTCGTCATCGCGCTCTTCCTGGTGCTCGTCGCCGGCTTCGTGTGGCCGGGATTCTGGCGCGGCGAGGCGACGCCGCAGCCGGTTCCCACGGTGACGGTCACCGCCGCCGTACCGACGCCCACGGTCAAGGCGATGGAGCGCAGCGGTGAGGAGACCGCCTTCCAGAAGGCGCTCCCGTCCGCAGTGCTCCAGCTCGCGCTCGGCGCGCTCACCGAGGCGAAGGAGCCCAAGGGCGAGGGCGCGCTCGAGGCCTGGAACGCCGAGTACGCCGACGGCGACACGATCGAGGTGGCGCTGCTGGCGGGCCAGTGGGCGACGGAGGACGAGGCGGCCACCGCAGCCGCCGCCTGGACCAGGTCGGCCGGCGAAGCCGAGAGCGAGGGCGACGTGAAGGTCGGCAAGAAGGTGGTCGGGCAGTACGCGATCGTGCCGGCCAAGGGTGGTAAGGCCGTCGTCGTCTGGCAGAACGGGACGGCAGTCATGCGGGCGTCCGGTCCGGCCGACATGATGGAGGACTTCTACGCGGCGTTCCCGCTGTGAGCGCGCAGGGGAGAATGGCCTCGTGAACCAGCGACTTGCAGTGCTCGGGGCGGGAAACATGGGTGAGGCGGTGCTCGCGGGTGCGCTGTCGGCGGGCTGGGCGCCGGCCGACGTCGTGGCCACCGTGCGTACCGAGGCCAAGGCCCAGCACCTGCGCGAGACCTACCAGGTCGCCACCACCAGTGACAACGTGGCGGCGGTGCGGGGTGCGGGTCTCGTGCTCGTGGGTGTGAAGCCGAAGGACGTCGGTGCCCTGCTCGACGAGATAGCGCGCGGGATCGAGCCCGGCGCCGTGGTGGTCACGGTCGCGGCCGGCCACCCGGCGGCGTTCTACGAGCAGCGGCTGCCTGCGGGCACCGCGGTCGTGCGGACGGTGCCCAACACGCCCGCTGCGATCGGTGCGGGCATCACGGCGATCGCGCCCGGCGCCGCCGCGACGGAGGCCGATCTGCAGGCGGTGGAGCACCTGTTCGCCGGCACGGGCGCCGTGGTGCGTGCTGCGGAGAAGGACCTCGACGCCGTCTCGGCCATCTCGGGATCCGGCCCCGCGTACGTCTTCTACGTCGCCGACGCCCTCGCCGAGGCCGGCGTCCTGCTGGGCCTGACGCGTGACGTCGCCCGTCGCCTCGCGGTCCAGACCCTGCTCGGCGCGTCCCGCCTGATGGACGAGTCGGGTGAACATCCGGTGCTCCTGCGGGAGAAGGTCACCTCGCCGGGTGGCACCACGGCGGCGGCCCTGCGCGCCCTGGACGACGGCGGTGTGCGCGCCTCGTTCCTGACCGCGGCGACCGCCGCGCGTGACCGCGCCCGCGAGCTGGGTGGATGATCCTCCCGTGACCATCTCTCGACCCGCGATGACGCGGCCACCCGCAATGGCCGACGTCGCAGCCCTGGCCGGCGTGTCCCACCAGACCGTTTCCCGTGTGCTCAACGGGCACCGGAGCGTGCGCCCGGCGACGCGGGAGAAGGTGCTGGCGGCGATCGCCGAGCTCGGATACCGCCGCAACAGCGCGGCGCGGGCCCTGGTCACCGCGCGCTCGGACACCGTCGGCGTGGTGACCACCGGGTCCCCGCTGTTCGGCCCGTCGAGCACGCTGATCGCGGTCGAGGAGGCCGCACGCGAGCAGGGCTGGTACGTCAGCGTCGCGACGCTGCGCCGGTACGACGCCGCGACCATGCACAACGCCATGGAGCACTTCATGGACCAGGCGGTCGAGGGCATCGTCGTCATCGCGCCGCACACCGACGTGGCTGACGCGGTGGAGTCGTTCCGGGCGCCCGTGCCGGTGGTCCTCATCGCCGCCCGAGAGCTGGATCCGGACGTGCCGACGATCCCGCTGGCGGTGGACCAGCGCGCCGGGGCCCGGCTCGCCGTCGAGCACCTGATCGAGCTGGGGCACACGCGCATCCTGCACGTCGCGGGTCCGCCGGACTGGCTGGACGCCGTCGAGCGCGAGGAGGCCTGGCGGGCCGTCCTGACCGAGCACGGCCTGCCGGTGCCCGAGCCCGTGATCGCGGGCTGGAGCGCGGACCGCGGTTACATGGTGGGTCTGGACCTGGCGCAGCGGGTCAAGGCAGGGACCGGCCCGACGGCGGTCTTCGCCGCCAACGACCAGCTCGCCCTCGGCCTGCTGCGGGCGTTCTGGGAGTGCGGCGTCTCCGTGCCCGACGACGTCTCGGTGGTGGGCTTCGACGACGTCGACGGCTCCGGCCACTTCATCCCGCCGCTGACCACCGTGCGCCAGCCGTTCGTCGACCTGGGCCGGCGGAGCGTCGCGCTGCTCCTCGCCGCGATGGACGGCGGCAAGCCCGCGGCAGAGCTGATCGCGCCCGAGCTCGTCGTGCGCAGGAGCGCAGCGGCTCCACGCGCCTAAACGGCCGAAAACGTTTGGGTCGGACCCCAAAGTTGCGGTTGCGCAACGTCGTCGGCCCACCGCTGAGTGAGGCGTTGACACGTCCGCAGCGCAGTGGCAGAGTCACCGCGCACGAGGATGTTTACGTTCACATTCCGTCGTGGAGCAACGCTGTTGCCCGACGCGTGCCAAGGACATTGACGTCCAGGTGAGTCCGGACGCTGCTGTCCGGGGAAAGGGGTGCCGCCCGTGCCAGGCAGCCGCCCATTGGTGCCAGATCGCCGCCAACCTCTGCTAGGCCGCCGTCGTTCCCCGAGCCTCCGCGTGTCCGCGGCAGGCTGGAGCTTCGTCGCGCCGTTCCTTGTCGTGTTCGCGCTGATGATCGTGACCCCGCTGGTCTACTCCCTGTACCTGAGCCTGTTTCGCAACCAGCTCATGGGCGGTACGACCTTCGCGGGGCTCGACAACTACGTGACGGCGTTCTCCGACCCCAAGCTCTGGGACGGCGCCGGCCGAGTCGGGCTGTTCCTCCTGGTCCAGGTCCCGATCATGCTGGCGCTCTCGCTGATCGCCGCGCTCGCGATCGACAGCGGCCGCCTGCACGGCAAGGAGATCTTCCGGGTCGCGCTGTTCCTGCCGTACGCGGTACCCGGCGTCGTCGCGGTGCTGATGTGGGGCTTCATGTACGACGACCGCCTCGGCCTCACCGGGAGCCTCAACAACCTGGTGGGCTTCGCCCTCATCGACCCGTACACGAAGCAGTGGATCCTTACGGCGATCGGCAACATCGTGACGTGGGAGTTCGTGGGCTACAACATGCTGATCCTGTACGCGGCGCTCAAGACGGTGCCCACCGAGGTCTACGAGGCCGCCGCAATCGACGGCGCGGGCCAGTTCCGCATCGTGCAGTCGATCAAGCTGCCCGCCGTCCGAGGGGCGCTGGTCATCGCGACGATCTTCTCGATCCTGGGTAGCTTCCAGCTCTTCAACGAGCCGACCATCCTCAAGCAGATCGAGCCGGCGCTGATCTCGTCGTACTACACGCCAAACATCTACGCGTACAACCTGAGCTTCGAGGGCAACCAGGTGAGCTACGCGGCAACCGTCGCGATCGTGATGGGCCTCGTGACGGCCATCATCGCGTACATCGTGCAGCTTCGTGGGACGCGGAGGGACGCGTGATGGCCGGATACTCCTACCTTCGGCCGCGCAAGTCGGTCACGCTGACGGTCCTGCTGGGGGTGCTGCTCGTCTACTCGGTGCTGCCGCTGGCGTGGATGCTCTTCAGCATCACCAAGACGCAGCCCGAGCTGCTCAGCTCGTTCGGCCTCTGGTTCTCGGGTCCGTTCGCGCTGTTCGACAACCTGCAGCAGGTCGTGACCCACGACGACGGCGTGTTCCTCAAGTGGTTCGGCAACACGCTGATCTACGTGGTCGTCGGCGCCGGTGGCGCCACGGTCCTCGCGACGGCGGCCGGATACGGCCTGGCCAAGTACCGGTTCCGCGGCCGCAACGCGGTGTTCGCGACGATCCTCGGGTCGATCGCGGTGCCCGGCACGGCCCTCGCCGTGCCCACGTTCCTGCTGTTCAGCCAGTGGGGCCTCACCAACACCATGTGGGCGATCATCCTGCCCTCGCTGGTCTCGCCGTTCGGCCTCTACCTCATGTGGGTGTTCGCCGCGGAGGCGGTGCCCACGGAGATCCTGGAGGCGGCACGGATGGACGGCGCGGGCGAGTGGCGCACCTTCTTCACGATCTCGCTCCGGCTGCTCGCGCCGGGCATCGTGACGGTGGCGCTGTTCGCGATCGTCGCCACCTGGAACAACTACTTCCTGCCCCTGATCATGCTCAACGACCCGGATCTGTACCCCCTGACGCTCGGCCTGTACCAGTGGCTGGCGGACGCGTCGGGCATCGGTGCCCAGCCGGTGTTCAACCTGGTCATCACGGGTTCGTTCCTGACGATCGTGCCGATCGTGATCGTGTTCCTGGTGCTCCAGCGGTACTGGCAGTCGGGCTTGAGCGCGGGCGGCGTGAAGGCATGACCGATGTGCCGGAAACATCGAAAGACCTGAACTACGACGACGTGGAAGAAGGAAGACCATGACCATCACCCGCAACCGACGTGTCGCGCTCGGCGCCCTGGCCACCCTGCTGGCCGCTTCTCTCACCGCCTGCTCGGGCGGGGAGGAAGGCGGCGGTGGTGGCGGGAGCGAGGGCGCCAGCGCCGAGGAGATCGAGGCCGCGCTCCAGGAGGGCGGCAGCATCACCTACTGGACGTGGACGCCGCAGGCCGAGAAGCAGATCGAGGAGTTCGAGAAGGCGTACCCGAACGTCGACGTGACACTCGTCGACACCGTGGGCGCCGGCGATGCCAACACCAAGCTGCAGAACACGCTCGCCGCGGACAAGGGCGTGCCGGACGTGGTGCAGATCGAGTACCAGTCCATCCCGCAGTTCCAGCTTCCGGGCCAGCTCACCGACCTCACCGAGTACGGGTTCGGCGAGCTGGAGAGCCTGTACACGGCATCCACCTGGGGTTCGGTGTCGCAGAACGGCGGGATCTGGGGCCTGCCGCAGGACTCCGGCCCCATGGCGTTCTTCTACAACCAGGAGGTGTTCGACGAGGCCGGCGTCGAGGTCCCCACCACCTGGGACGAGTACATCGAGGTCGCGCGGGCCATCAAGGAGCACGACCCGGACAAGTGCCTCGCGAACGACTCGGGTGACCCGGGCTTCACGACGAGCATGATCTGGCAGGCCGGCGGTACCCCGTTCCAGAACGACGGCGAGAACGTCACCATCGACCTTGCCGACGAGGGCACCACCCGGTTCGCCGAGATGTACCAGCCGCTCATCGACGACGAGCTGATCTGCCAGCTGCCCGGCTGGAGCGACGAGTGGTACCAGGCGCTGGGCGACGGCACCATCGCGTCGGTCGCGCTCGGCGCCTGGATGCCCGGCATCCTCGAGGACGGCGTGCCCGACGGCAAGGGCAAGTGGCGTGTGGCGCCGATGCCGACGTACGACGGGACCCCGACCAACGCCGAGAACGGCGGCAGCACGGAGTCCGTCCCGGAGGCGTCGGAGAACAAGCTGCTCGCGGCAGGGTTCCTGAAGTGGCTCAACTCGAGCGACGAGTCGATCAAGGCCTTCATGGAGACCGGCGGCTTCCCGGCGACCGTCGAGCACCTCGAGTCCGAGGAGTTCCTGGGCTTCGAGTCCGAGTACTTCGGCGGACAGAAGATCAACGAGGTGCTCGGCGCCGGCGCGGCCGACGTCAACGAGGGCTGGCAGTACCTGCCGTGGCAGTCGTACGCGAACAGCATCTTCGCGGACACGGTCGGCCAGGCCTGGCTCGACAAGTCGTCGCTCCTGGACGGACTTGCCGCCTGGCAGGAGGAGAACGTCTCCTACGGCACCGGGCAGGGATTCACGGTCAACGGCTGACGCCACCGGCGTCGGCCACACCGAAGTTCTGAGCGAGCGGGGATCCCGGGCAACGGGATCCCCGCTCTGCGAGACCGCACCACCGCACCGCCCTGCACTACCCCCGATCCCTGCACTGCGATGAAGGAGTGTGGTACCCGTGAGGCGTCTTTATGCTGCCCTCGCTGCCCTGGCCTGCGTACTGGCGACCGCAGTAGGCGCGGTCTCCGCCCAGGCCCAGCCCGAGACGGTCGTCAACGCGACCCAGTTCACCGACACGTCGGGCAACCCGCTGCACGCCCACGGCGGCGGTGTCGTCAAGGTCGGTCAGTACTACTACTGGTTCGGCGAGAACCGGAACGCGGACAACACGTTCCGGTACGTCTCCGCCTACCGGTCGACGGACCTCGTCCACTGGGAGTTCCGCAACCACGTGCTCACCGAGGCGAGCCACCCGGAGCTCGGCATGGCCAACATCGAGCGGCCCAAGGTGATGTACAACCAGGCCACGGGCAAGTTCGTGATGTGGATGCACAAGGAGAACGGCACCGACTACTCGGAGGCCCGGGCAGCGGTCGCCGTGAGCGACACCGTGGACGGCAACTACACCTACCAGCGCAGCTTCCGGCCGCTCGGGCACATGTCCAGGGACATCGGCGTCTTCGTCGACACGAACGGCGACGGCTACATGTACTCGGCCGCGAACGAGAACTATGACCTGCACATCTACCGCCTGACCAGCGACTACACGGACGTGGCCAGCCTGGTCGCCAACCCGTGGCCGGGCGGTCACCGCGAGGCGCCCGCACTGTTCAAGCGGGGCAGCACCTACTTCATGCTGACCTCCGGCGCCACGGGCTGGAACCCGAACCAGCAGAAGTACGCGACGACCAGCAACCTCGCGTCCGGCTGGTCGGCGATGCAGAACGCCGGTGACGCCACCGCGTACGGCTCGCAGACCACGTTCGTCCTGCCGGTGCAGGGCACGTCCGGCACGTCGTACCTGTACATGGGCGACCGCTGGGGCAACTCGATAGGCACCAACGTCAACGGCTCCCGGTACGTGTGGGCGCCGATCACGTTCCCGACGTCGACCTCCATGTCGTTCAGCTATTTCCCGGAGCTCTCGATAGACGCCGCGGCGGGCACGATCACCGGGCAGGGCGGGCCGTTCGAGTCGCTCACCGCGCGGCACTCCGGCAAGTGCGCCGACGTGACGAGCCAGTCGTACGCCGCAGGTGCCGAGATCAAGCAGTACGACTGCAACAGCGGCGGCAACCAGCGCTTCTGGTTCCGGAGTGCGGGCAGCGGCTACTACAACCTCGTGGCCCGGCACAGCGCGCTGTGCGTGCAGGAGAACGCCGCGACGGTGACCCAGCAGGGCTGCGGCACGGGGACGAACCAGCAGTGGTCGGTGGTCGCGGCGTCGGGCAGCTATGTGACGATCCGGTCCCGCGCGACCGGCGAGTGCCTGGACGTCAACGGCGGTTCGACCGCGAACGGTGCGGCACTGATCACGTACACCTGCAACGGTGCGAACAACCAGCAGTGGACCCGCGGCTGACGGCACACCGGCCCTGAAGCCCGCTCCGAGATGACGTGGGGCGCCGAACCGGGCACGGTTCGGCGCCCCACGTCGTTCTCAAGACGGACCTGTCCTTACCCGGCTGTCGTAACGTATCGTGTGAGCGCTAACATCGCCGTAGACGGTCAGGCCACGGATTGCCGTGACGGCCGACCGACGGCTACACGAACGACGCCACGCGACGATGCGGGCAGGACGGAGCGGCCCACGATGGTGGAGCGGCAGGACGAAGGAGTGGAACGGCTCGCCGGCCTCCGGGAGGCGATAGAGCAGGGGCGCACCGCTCTCGGCATCGAGCTCGGCTCCACCAGGATCAAGGCATGCCTCGTCGGACCGGACAACGCGCCGCTCGCGAGCGGCAGCCACGACTGGGAGAACCAGCTCGTCGACGGCGTCTGGACCTACTCGCTGGACGCCGTGTGGTCGGGTCTGCAGGAGTCGGTGACAGCGCTGTTGTCGGACGTCGAGCGGCAGTACGGCGTGCGGCTCACCACCGTCGGCGCGCTGGGCGTCTCGGCGATGATGCACGGCTATCTCGCGTTCGACGAGGCCGACGAGCTGCTCGTGCCGTTCCGCACCTGGCGCAACACGAGCACCGAACGCGCCGCTACCGAGCTGACCGGCCTCTTCGGCTACAACATCCCCCTGCGCTGGTCGGTCGCCCACCTGTACCAGGCGATCCTCGACGACGAGCCGCACGTCGCGCAGGTGCGGCACTTCACCACCCTGGCCGGCTACGTGCACTGGCGCCTGACCGGGCAGCAGGTGCTCGGCGTCGGCGACGCCTCCGGCATGTTCCCGATCGACCCGGCGACGAAGGACTACGACCAGCGGATGCTGGCCCAGCTCGACGAGCTGGTGGGCGACCGTGGTTCGGGCCTGGGCATCACGGACCTGCTGCCGCGCGCCCTCCCCGCCGGCGCCGACGCCGGCGCGCTGACCGCTGAGGGCGCCGCGCTGCTGGACCCCACCGGAACGCTGCGCCCCGGGATCCCGCTGTGCCCGCCCGAGGGCGATGCCGGGACCGGCATGGTCGCCACCAACTCCGTGGCGCCCCGCACCGGCAACGTGAGCGCCGGGACCAGCATCTTCGCGATGGTCGTCCTGGAGAAGCCGCTGGAGAGCGTGCACGAGGAGCTGGACCTGGTCACCACGCCGGCCGGCGACCTCGTCGCGATGGTGCACTGCAACAACGGGGCCAGCGAGCTCGGCGCCTGGGCCGAGCTGTTCGGCCAGTTCGCCACGGCTCTCGGGCAGCCTGCCGCCCCGGACGCCGTGTTCGGCGCGCTGCTCCGGTCCGCCCTGGACGGCGACGCCGACGGCGGCGGCCTGCTCGCCTACAACTACCTGTCCGGCGAGCCCATCACGGGCCTCGAGGCCGGCCGCCCGCTGTTCACGCGCACGCCCGACAGCCGGCTCACTCTCGGCAACTTCGCGCGCACGCAGGTCTACAGCGTGTTCGGCACCCTGAGCCTCGGCATGCGGGTGCTGGCCGAGGAGCAGGTGGGGCTGGACTCCATGTTCGCGCACGGCGGCCTGTTCCGGACCGAGGGTGTGGCCCAGCGTCTGCTGGCCGCCGCGCTCGGTGCGCCGGTGGCCGTCGGCCGGACGGCGGGCGAGGGCGGCGCCTGGGGCATCGCGGTGCTCGCCGCCTATCGGGCGTCCGCGCACGGCGCGGCCGCCCCCGAGCAGAGCCTGGGCGCCTACCTCGGCGCCGAGGTGTTCGCGGACGCCGCGCTCGACGTCGTCGAGCCGGACGCCGGTGACGTGGCGGGCTTCTCCGCCTACCTGGAGCGGTACAGCGCGGGCCTCGCGATCGAGCGCGCCGCCGTCGAGACGCTCCGGACCCGAGACACGACGCAGGAGAGCGACCGATGAGCAAGGCACTGACCGACTACTCGCAGGCAGTCCAGGAGGAGGTGGCGCGCGTCCGCGTGGTCGTCTCCGACCTGCACGCCGAGCTGCCGCGCTGGGACCTCGTGGTCTGGACCGCGGGCAACGTGTCGCAGCGCGTGCCGAACCCCGACGTGCCGGACGGCAGCGCCGACCTGTTCGTCATCAAGCCCTCCGGCGTCTCCTACGACGACCTCACCCCCGCCGGCATGGTCGTGTGCGACCTCGACGGCAACCTCGTGGACGGGACGCGGTCGCCGTCGTCGGACACCGCCGCGCACGCCTACGTGTACCAGCACATGGCCGAGGTGGGCGGCGTCGTGCACACGCACTCCACGTACGCGACGGCCTGGGCCGCGCGCGGCGAGGAGGTGCCCTGCGTGCTCACGATGATGGCCGACGAGTTCGGCGGCCCCGTGCCGATCGGCCCGTTCGCGATCATCGGCGACGACTCGATCGGGCGGGGCATCGTCGAGACGCTCAGCGGCCACCGCAGCCCCGCCGTCCTGATGCGCAACCACGGGCCGTTCACGATCGGTCGCGACGCCAAGGCGGCGGTGAAGGCCGCCGTGATGGTCGAGGAGGTCGCCCGTACGGTGCACATCTCCCGCCAGCTCGGCGAGCCCGTCCCGATGGAGCAGCAGCACATCGACTCTCTCTACGACCGTTACCAGAACGTTTACGGCCAGCCCGCGACGACGCCGTCGGGCACTACTGCGGCCGACACCAAGAACACGGAAGGACAGGCATGAGCACCAAGCCCTATGCGGACCGTGAGGTCTGGTTCCTCACCGGGAGCCAGGACCTCTACGGCGAGGAGACCCTCGCCCAGGTCGCCGAGCAGTCGCAGGAGGTGGCCCGGGCGCTGGACGCGTCGTCGGACGTGCCGGTCAAGGTGGTGTGGAAGCCGGTCCTGAAGGACTCGGTGGCGATCCGCCGCGCCATGCTGGACGCGAACGGCGACGACAACGTTCTCGGCGTCGTCACGTGGATGCACACGTTCAGCCCCGCGAAGATGTGGATCGCCGGCCTGGACACGCTGCGCAAGCCGCTGCTGCACCTGCACACGCAGGCCAATGTCGAGCTCCCCTGGGACGACATCGACATGGACTTCATGAACCTCAACCAGGCAGCGCACGGCGACCGCGAGTACGCGTACATCGCCACGCGGCTCGGCGTCGCGCGCACCACGGTGGTGGGGCACGTCTCCAACCCGGCCGTCACGCGCCGGGTGGGCACCTGGGTGCGCGGCGCGGCCGGCTGGGCGGCGACGCACGAGCTCAAGCTGGTGCGCTTCGGCGACAACATGCGCAACGTCGCCGTCACCGAGGGTGACAAGACCGAGGCCGAGCTGCGGTTCGGTGTCTCGGTGAACACGCACGGCGTGAACGAGCTGGTCGCGGCGGTGGACGCCGTCGAGGAGGCCGCCATCGACAAGGTCGTGGCCGAGTACGAGGAGAAGTACGACGTCGCCCCCGAGCTCCGGGCCGGCGCCGAGCGGCACGACTCCCTGCGCTACGCCGCACGCCAGGAGATCGCGCTGGAGGGCTTCCTGGAGGCTGCCGGCGCCAAGGCGTTCACCACCAACTTCGAGGACCTGGGCGCGCTGCGCCAGCTCCCCGGGCTCGCGGTGCAGCGCCTCATGGAGAAGGGCTACGGCTTCGGCGCCGAGGGTGACTGGAAGACGGCGGTGCTCGTCCGGGCCGCCAAGGTGATGGGGCTGGGCCTCCCCGGGGGCGCGAGCCTCATGGAGGACTACACGTACGACCTCACCCCCGGTTCCGAGCTCATCCTCGGCGCGCACATGCTCGAGGTCTGCCCGTCGCTGACCACCGCGACGCCGCGCATCGAGGTCCACCCGCTCGGCATCGGCGGCAAGGAGGACCCGGTCCGGATGGTCTTCTCGGCCGACGCCGTCGAGGGCGCCGTCGTCGTCTCGCTCGCGGACATGCGGGACCGGTTCCGCCTGACCGCCAACGTGGTGGACGTCGTCACCCCGCCGCACGACCTGCCGAACCTGCCGGTCGCCCGCGCGATGTGGAAGCCGCGGCCGTCGTTCGAGGTCTCGGCCGAGTCGTGGCTGACGGCGGGCGGCGCGCACCACACGGTCATGTCGACCGCCGCGGGCATCGAGGCGTTCGAGGTCTTCGCGAACATCGCGCGCACCGAGCTGCTCGTCATCGACGAGGACACGACGCGTCGCGGCTTCGCCGACCAGGTCCGCTGGAACCAGGTCTACTACCGCGTGGCCCAGGGCCTCTGACCGTTGAGTGCTGGCTATTTGTTGTCCGGAGCCGTCTGGGACAACAAATAGCCAGCACTCAACGAGGTTCAGCCGACCACCGGCCAGCCGGCCTTCCAGCCCAGGCGGTGCAGGCCGAGCGTCGGGAAGTACGGGATCTCCTCGTTGGCGCCGTCGTAGTAGTGGTAGGCGAGGACGCCGTCGTGCACCGACTGGCCGCCCGGGCCGACCCTCGGACCGCTCGACTCCAGGAGCACCGTGCCCCCGCCGCCGACCATGTCGCGGCCCTCCTTGTCGAGGTACGGGCCGGTCACGTCGCGGGAGCGCCCGACGACCACCTTGTAGGTACTGTCTGCCCCGGCGCAGCAGGCGTCGAACGAGACGTACAGGTAGTACCAGCCGCCCCGCTTCTGGATGTACGGGGCCTCGACCCGGTTGCCCGGCGCGAACCGGTCGACCAGGTGGACGGCGTTCTCCAGGGCGCCGGCCACGGGCTTGCCGCTGGGCCAGGAGATCTCGACCAGGAAGATGCCGTACCAGTGCGAGCCGATCGCCATGTACGGCGTGCCGTCCGTGCCGGTGACGATGCCCGCGTCGATCGCGTTGAACTCCTTGCCGTCCTCGATCGGGGCCGGGGAGGTGATGACGGGTCCCTGGTCCACCCACTCGTAGTCGGGGTCGTCCGGGTCGAGGGTCGTGTTCGTGGCGAGCGCCGTGACCGAGTTGTTGGTGCCGAAGCGGGACGCCGAGTAGTACAGGTAGTACGTGCCGTCGTGCTGGTAGACCTCAGGCGCCCAGAGGTTGTCCGGCAGGGCGCCGTCCGAGAAGTGCTCGTCGATCCAGGCCGGGATCTCGTCCCAGACGGTGCCCTCGTAGGCCCAGGTGGTGCCGCGGTCGTGCGACGACCACATCTGCACGGTCCCGCCGTTCTCGCGGTTCAGCAGGCCGGTCGAGTACACCCACCAGGTGCCGTCGTCGTCGACGGTGAGAGCGGGGTCGTGGATCGGCGAGGTGTCGCCGACGACGGCGATCTCGCCGGGCTTGCCTCCGGGCGCACCACCCGGTGCTCCGGCCACCGCACCGGACGCCGGAGCGCCTATCGCGATGGCCGTCATGAACGCGAGCGCGCCGAGCGCCGCGAGTGGTCTGCGTAGTGACATCTTTGTCCTCCGGTTTGGTCGGATCCTGCTGCTACAACTTCACTTCTACAACGATGTAGAGTGTAGAGGAACACTCGCTCCGAGCACCATCGTCGAAAGGCCGCGCACCGATGCCGGTGAGGATGCAGGACGTCGCGCAGCGTGCCGGCGTCTCCGTCAAGACCGTCTCGAACGTGGTCAACGGATACCCGCACATCCGCGACTCGACCCGCCGGCGCGTCGAGGAGGCGATCGACCACCTCGGCTACCGGATGAACACCTCGGCCCGCGACCTGCGCACCCGGCGTACAGGCATGATCACGCTCAACGTGCCGGAGCTGTCGCTGCCTTACTTCGCCGAGCTCGCCGACTCGGTGATCCGCGCCGCCGACGAGCGCGGCTGGTCGGTGCTCATCGAGCAGACCGGCGCCGAGCGTGAGCGGGAGCTCGAGGTGCTCACGGGGAACCGCCGCCACCGCGGCGACGGCGTGATCTTCTCGCCCCTCGCGCTCGGCCCCGACGACCTCGACCACTTCGACGTCGACTTCCCGCTCGTCGTCCTCGGCGAACGGGTCTTCGGTGCGCGTGCCGACCACGTGACCATGAACAACGTGGAGGGCGCCCGGGCCGCCACCGCACACCTCATCGCATCGGGCCGACGGCGTATCGCCGTCGTCGGCGCGCACGCGGGCGAGGTCATCGGCTCGGCGGCGCTGCGGCTGGCGGGCTACGAGCGGGCGCTCGCCGATGCCGGGATCCCGTTCGACCCGGCGCTCGTGGGCGAGGCGGGTCTCTGGCACCGCTCGACCGGCGCCGAGACGATGGGCCGGCTGCTCGACTCCGGGACGACCATCGACGCGGTGTTCGCCCTGAACGACGCGATGGCGCTCGGCGCCCTGCACGCGCTGCACGAGCGGCGGATCGACATCCCCGGCGACATCGCGCTCATCGGGTTCGACGACGTGGACGACGTCCGCTACTCGGTGCCCACCATCTCGTCGGTGGACCCGGGCCGCGACGAGATCGCGCGCACCGCCGTCGGCCTGCTGGTCGAGCGGATCACCGGAAGTGTCGCGCCGTTCCGGCGCACGGTGCCTGACGCGCGGATCGTCGGCAGGGAGTCGACAGGCGACGCACAGGGCGACGGCGAGACGACGGTGGCCGTGCGACCAGGTCGGGTGGAGGACATAGCGGTCAGCCCGCTGACGGTCGCCTGACGTCGTCCGGCCGGCTGATCTCGTCCATGCGGTTCAGCCGCTCGTCGACCATCAGCCCGGTGAGCCACAGCGGCACCGCGATCCCGGCGAGCAGCCCGAGCAGGGGGACCACGTACGCGACGAGGCCGCACACGCCGAGCACCACCACCGCACCCACTGCGGTGCCGGGGCCGAGCGCCGGGCTCAGCAGCAGGAAACGCCAGGTGTCGAGGGCGGACCGGTCGTAACGCAGCACCACCCTGGGCCAGTAGGCGAGCACCACCGCGCCCCAGGCACCCACCAGGATGAGCCCCAGCTGCAGCGCCGCACGGCCGGGGCCGTCCAGCTGCCCGAGCACGGCGAGGTCGAGCAGCAGGGCCGCGCCCCCGATCGTCAGCGGAGCGCCTAGCACGTTGGCGCGGCGCCAGCCCGCAAGCCACTCCCGCCAGAAGGGCCGCCAGGGGGACTCGGCAGGATCGCCGTCGAGCAGCAGCACGCCGGCCGCCCGGACCGCGGGCCACAGCCCCAGTACGACGCCCCCAGCGAGCGCGCCGAGCAGGACCAGCACGTTGACCTCGACCAGGCGCGTGACCCGCCGGAGCACCCGCATGACGCCGCCGGTCCAGCCGATCTCGTCCACGGCGGACGTGTCGCGCGCCGGCTTGTCCGGCCTGAGCTCGCTCACCTGTCGTCCACCCTCGTGCCGGTCACTACCCGACCGGCGTCGTCCGTCGCTGTCAGGCACAGGGTGGCACGGCCGCGGACGGCGTCCCAGCCGGGGAAGACGACGGCCGTCCATCGCGGGGCGGAGGTCGGCGCGCCGCCAGGGTGTCCCCAGGTGAACCGTCCCGCGCCGAGCGGACGCGCCCGGCCCACGCCGGTGAGCGCACCGTCCAGCACCTCGTCCAGCGCGCCGGTGCGGCCGTCGACCACCTTGGCGGTCGCGGCGCCGACGTCGAGCACCTCCCAGGTGCCGCCGAACACCGCGGGGGAGGCCGGCCAGGTGGCGGTGTCGTCGTTCTCCCGGTCCGGTCCCGCCCAGGGCTGCGGGGAGACCAGTGGCCAGCCGTCGTGGGTCCACACCAGCCGGCGTAGCTGGACGCGGTGCTCGGTCGGGGCGTCGGCGTCGCGCACGTGGTGGACCAGGAGCTGACGCCCGGGTTCGGTGAGGACCGACGCGTGCCCCGGCGCCAGGAGCCCCGGGCCGCCGGCCAGCCGGTGGCTCGCCAGGAGCGGTACCCCGACCTGCCACGGGTCGACGCCGGACGCCGCGCCCTCGCCGGCGCCCGCGCCCGCTCGCTCTGCAGCGCGCGTGACCGCGGTGCCGGCGGCGCCGGCGGTCATCGCCCGCCCGCCCCGGTCGCGGAACGGTCCGGTGACGTCGTCGCCGACGGCGGCCCGCAGGTGGTACGTCCCGGCCAGCGAGTCGTACGAGACCAGGAGCGCCCAGCCGCCGTCCGGCCGGGGGAGGACGAACGCGCCCTCGACGGCGCCGTCGGCGAGCCGGGGGCGGCGGGCCAGCAGCGTTCCCGGCGCACTGCGCAGCGCACCGGGCGCGGGTGCGTCGACGACGAAGCCGGTGGCGGGGTCGACGGGCAGCGCGTAGATGCCGCCGAAGAACGAGCCGTAGACCAGCCACTGGCGGCCGCCGCTCTGCTTGATGCCCGGCTGACCGATGCCCGGCTGACCGATGCCCGGCTGACCGATGCCCGGACGCTCGACGACGAGGTTCGCGTCGATCGCGTTGGGGTGCCTGAACCCGGCCCGGGTGGCCACGTGGTCGCTCGCGACGACCATCCCGCGGTCGGTCCACGGACCGGACGGGTGCGGCGCGGTCGCGAGCCCGATCGCCGACCGGCGCGACCCGAACGTCGACGCCGAGTAGTACATGCGCCACTCGGCGGGGCCCGGCTCGCCCGAGCGGACGACCTCGGGCGCCCACAGGCCCCCGGCGCGGGACCAGTCGGCGGCCGGTCCGGGAACGCCGTCGAGCGCCCAGCCGTGCAAGTCCCAGCGCACCAGGTCGCGCGAGGTGCGCACCTGGACGCCGGCCCGGACGGGACCGTCCGACCGGGCGTCCGTGGAGAACATCCAGTACGTGCCGTCGTCGTCCCGGACGACCGTGGGGTCGTGGACGTGCCGGCCGCCCCAGGTGGAGGTGGTCACGTCAGCCCTTGGTGCCGGTGAGGGCGACCGACTCGATGATCTGCCGCTGGAAGATCAGGAAGATCGCGAGGATCGGCAGCAGCGCCACGAACGAGGCGGCCATGATCAGCGGGTAGTCCCGCTGGGTCGCGTACTGCACGTTCATGTTGGCGATGACCACCTGGAGCGTCTGCCGCTCCGGCGTGTTCAGGTACAGGATCGGCGCCAGGTAGTCGTTCCAGACCATCATGAACCAGAGGATGAACTGGGCTGCCACCGCCGGCCGGATGATCGGGAAGATCAGCCGCCAGAAGATCTGCCAGAAGTTCGCGCCGTCGATCTTCGCCGCCTCGATGATCGAGTTCGGCACGTTCTCCAGGTACTGCCGCAGGAAGAAGATCACGAGGATGTTCCCGAAGATCGCCGGGACGATCAGCGGCAGGAGCGTGTCGACCCAGCCGATCCGCGAGAACATCACGAACTGCGGGATCATCAGGGTCGGGTACGGGATCATGATCCCGGTCAGCATGCCGATGAAGATGAGGTTGCGGAACGGCAGGCGCATCTTCGCGATGGCGAACGCCGCCATCGAGCAGGTGATCATGCCCAGCACCGTGACGGACGCCGCCACGATGAAGCTGTTCTGGAACCCGGTCAGGATGCTGGAGTCCTGCCACATCCGGACGTAGGTCTCCCACTGGGGCACCTCGGGGATCCACACGGGCGGCAGGGCGAAGACCTCGTTCTTGGTCTTCAGGGACGTCGAGACCATCCAGACCAGCGGGGCGATCATCACCACCGCTCCGACCGAGAGCAGGACGAAGACGAGCCAGTCGCCGATCCGGGTGCTCGTGGTCCGGCTCATCGGCGCGTGGCCGCGGGTCTTGCGGACGGGAGGCGTGAA
Source organism: Promicromonospora alba (assembly GCF_042654905.1). Lineage (NCBI taxonomy): Bacteria > Bacillati > Actinomycetota > Actinomycetes > Micrococcales > Promicromonosporaceae > Promicromonospora > Promicromonospora alba. Next base: position 352,630 of record NZ_JBHSFI010000004.1, on the reverse strand, counting down.
GCCGAGGGTGTCGCGGCTCGTGGCCGTCGTGGTGCTCATGATTCCTCCGGCTCAGTCGATGTCGAAGCTGTTGCGCCGGTTCAGGCGGAACTGGATCAGGGTGACGACGAGGATGAGCAGGCCGAGGACTATCGCCATCGCCGTCGCGTAGCCCATCTGCTGGTACTTGAACGCCTGCCGCCAGATGTGCCAGACGGCGGAGGCGGTGCTGTACTCCGGTCCGCCCGTCGGCGTCATGATGTTGACCTCGGTGAAGAGCTGCGCGCCGCCGATCACGTTGGTCACGACGAGGAAGAACGTCACCGGCCGGACCATGGGCAGCGTGATGCTGCGGAACCGCTGCCAGCCGTTGGCGCCGTCGAGCTGCGCGGCCTCGTAGAGCGAGCGCGGCACCGACTGGATGGCGGCCAGGTACAGGATCATCGAGAACCCCAGGCCCTTCCAGATCGCCATCAGGATGATCGCCGGCTTGGCCCAGAACGTGCTCGCGAGCCAGTTGGGGCCGTCGATGCCGACGAGGGCCAGGGCCTGGTTGACCAGGCCGAAGTCACCGTTGTACGCCCACTGCCACAGGATGGCGATCGCCGCCAGCGACGAGATGACCGGCACGTAGTAGATGGTGCGGAACGCCGTCAGACCCACGATCTTGCGGTTCATCGCGACGGCCAGAGCCAGCGACACGGCAAGGCCGATCGGGATGCCGATCATGTAGAAGAACGTGTTGTAGATCGACTCGAGGAAGTTCGCGTCGCTGAAGAGCCGGACGTAGTTGTCGAGCCCGACGAACCGCATGACCCCGAGGCCGTTCCAGTTCGTCAGCGACGCGTACACCGCGAAGCACACGGGGTAGAGCGTGAACAGCAGGTAGCCGATCACCGGGGCCGCGACGAAGGCGAGCGCCCAGCGGTTCTCGGACCGGTGCAGGCGCGAGGCCGAGCCAGCCATGAGGTTCCTCTCTGCAGTGGCCGCGGGGTCGTCAACCGGTGGTCGAGCTTGTCGAGACCTGCGGGGGTCTCGACAAGCTCGACCACCGGGTCACGACCCCAGGGCGAGGGCTAGTTGCCGGCGCTCGCGGCCGCGGCCTGCTCGGCCTGGTCGTTGGCCTCGTCGAGCAGGGTCTGCATGCGCGGCTCCACCTCGGCGAGGTACTCCTCGGCGGTCTGCTCACCGTCCAGGACCGGCTGGATGTTGGTCCACATCTCGTCGTACCAGGCGGCGCCGTAGGTCATCGCGGCGGGCATCGGGCGGCCGTAGTCCTCGACGATGTCGAGGAACTCCTGGCGGTTGGCCGGGCTGGTGTCCTCCTCGGCGGCCCACTCGGCCGCCATGTCCTTGAGGTTCGGCACCTGGATGCCGGCGTCGACGAGCGTCTGCTGCGCGGTCTCGTCGGCGGACAGGTAGGTCACCAGCTCGACGGCCTCCTCCGGCATGGCGGTCGTGGCCGAGACGCCGATGCCGAGCGAGCCGATCCACGTGGCGGGCTCTCCCGTCGACCCGGCGGGGAAGGGGATGAGGTCGTAGTCGAAGTCGAGCTCGTTGTACGTGCTCACGTCCCAGGGGCCCACGGGGAAGAACGCGATCTGGCCCTCCATCCAGCGCTGGTAGGTGTCCAGCGTGGCCGCCTGCTCGGCGTTGGGGGTCACCTCGTCCACCGTGGTCAGGTCGGCGATGTACTGCAGCGCCTCGGCCATCTCGGGGGTGTCCACGGTGACTTCCGTGCGGTCCTCGTTGGTCCAGTCGGCGCCGTTGCTCCAGGCGAAGCCCTGCATGTTCCACTGGACGTTGAGGCCGGTGCCCCACTGGTCGACCTTCTTGTCACCGTCGGTGTCCTTGGTGACCTTCTTCAGCACGTCGAGCCACTCGTCCCAGGTGTAGGGCTCGTCCGTGCTCGGCAGCTCGATGCCCTCGGCCTCGAGCATCGTCTTGTTGTAGCCCATGGCGAACGGGCCGACGTCCTTCGGCAGGCCGTAGAGCGCGCCGTCGGGCGTGCCCTGGAGCTTGCCGTCGTAGCGGTAGGAGTCGACGCCGTAGTCCCACAGGTTGTCCAGGTCGACGCCGGACGCCTCGACGTGGTCGGTGATGTCGAGCAGCACCCCCGAGGTGACGTAGGACTGCAGGTTCGCCTGCTCGATGTAGAAGACGTCGGGCACGTTGTTGCCCGAGATCGCCGCCTGGAGCTTGGTGGCGTACTGGTCGGCGTCGGTGACGATGACCTCCACCTCGACGCCGGTCTCCTCGGAGAACCTGTCGATGGCCTCCTGGTAGGCGGCCTTCTCGTCCTCGCCGCCGCGGAACATGAAGGTGAGCTTGCCGTCGTCGTCAGTTCCCGAACCAGCGCCGCAGGCGGCGGTGGAGGCCAGGACCAGTCCGGCGACGATGCCGGTGGTCAGGCGTGACTTCTTCATCACGGTTCCTCTCGTGAGCCGGGGCGCTGGCTGCGGGCCGTGCCGCCGGAAGTGGCGGGCACAGCGTGTCGCGGAGCGTGCCGGTTGTCTCTTCGACCTTGAAGTTACATCGATGGAGAATCGATGCGGCACACGCTAGCATCCCGTCTACAACGATGTATACCCGGCACCGCTGCCGTCACGAGAGGACCTCCATGTACTCCGCCACCGTCTCGCTCGATCCCGCATTCGTGGTCGGCCCCGTGCGTCGTCGCACCTTCGGCTCGTTCGTCGAGCATCTCGGGCGCTGCGTGTACACGGGCATCCACGACCCCGGCCACCCCACCGCCGACGCCGACGGCTTCCGCGGGGACGTCATCGAGCTCACGCGGGAGCTCGGCGTCTCGACGGTCCGCTACCCGGGCGGGAACTTCGTCTCCGGCTACCGGTGGGAGGACGCGGTGGGGCCGGTCGAGCAGCGCACGCCCCGGCTGGACCTGGCCTGGCACTCGACCGAGCCGAACCTCGTCGGCGTGGACGAGTTCATGCGGTGGGCGGCCAGGACGGGCGTCGAGCCCATGATGGCCGTCAACCTGGGCACCCGCGGGGTGCAGGAGGCGCTCGACCTGCTGGAGTACTGCAACGTGCCCGGCGGCTCCTTCTGGGCCGACCAGCGCCGGGCGAACGGTGCCGAGGACCCGTACCGGATCAAGATGTGGTGCCTGGGCAACGAGATGGACGGCCCGTGGCAGATCGGCAGCAAGACGCCGCAGGAGTACGGGCGCCTGGCCGCCGAGACCGCCCGCGCCATGCGGATGATCGACCCCGGCCTCGAGCTCGTGGTCTGTGGCTCGTCGGGGTCGCAGATGCCGACGTTCGGCGAGTGGGAGCGCGTGGTCCTCACCGAGGCGTACGAGCACGTCGACTACGTCTCGGCCCATGCCTACTACTGGGAGGAGGACGGCGACCTGGCGTCGTTCCTCGCCTCCGTGGTGGACATGGACCACTTCGTGGAGTCCGTGGCGGCCACCGCCGACGCCGTCCGCGCCGCCCGCAAGCAGACCAAGCGGGTGCACATCTCGTTCGACGAGTGGAACGTCTGGTACCAGAAGCGCGCCGAGTCGCGGCCGCCGTCGGGCGACGACTGGCCGGTGGCGCCGGTGCTGCTCGAGGACCGCTACAACGTGGCCGACGCCGTGGTGGTGGGCAACATGCTCATCTCCCTGCTGCGGAACACCGACCGCGTGCACTCGGCGTCAATGGCCCAGCTCGTCAACGTCATCGCGCCGATCATGACCGAGCCCGGCGGGCGCATCTGGAAGCAGACGATCTTCCACCCCTTCGCCCTCACCGCCCGGCACGCCGCCGGCGAGGTGCTGCGCCTCGCGATCGACTCGCCGGTGCACGAGACCGCCAGGTTCGGCGAGGTGGCGGTGCTCGACGCCGTCGCGACGCACGACGCCGAGTCCGGTGACGTGGTGGTGTTCGCCGTGAACAGGTCGCTGACCGAGGGCGTGGCTCTCGACCTCGACCTGCGCGGCTTCCCGGGTATGCGCGTCGCCGAGGCCGTCACGCTGTCCAACCCCGACCACACCTGGTCCGCGACGGCGGACGACGACACCAGCGTGCTGCCCCAGCCCAACACCTCGGCGAAGGTCGCGGACGACCGGGTGCGTGCGGAGCTGCCCCCGGTCTCCTGGTCGATGCTGCGCCTGGTCCGGGAATGATCCGAATGCCTGGATCCGGCGGTTCCGTCACTGGGCGAAACACTGCAGACTCGTTACTGGAACGTGACGTCGAGCACTATGAATCCGGCCCATGTGAGCGCTAACATTCGAGGCGGGCAAATAGCCGCAAGTCCTCGCACGAAGCCGTGCAGGATCTCAAGGAGGAGACATGGCACGCACGATCCTGACCCGCACCGTTCTGGCCGCGGTGTCCGTAGCTTCGCTGTTCGCGCTGAGCGCCTGCGCATCTGACGCCGGTGGCGAGCCCGCAGGCGGAGGCGAGACCACGGGTGGCGGCGCCGACGACGGCGTCATCACCCTCGGCTTCTCGCAGGTGGGCGCCGAGTCCGGATGGCGGGCCGCGAACACCAAGTCCATCCAGGACACGCTCACCGAGGAGAACGGCTTCGAGCTGAAGTTCTCCGACGCGCAGCAGAAGCAGGAGAACCAGATCCAGGCGATCCGCTCCTACATCACCCAGGGCGTGGACGTCATCGCGTTCTCCCCGGTGGTCGAGACGGGCTGGGACCCGGTGCTCCAGGAGGCCAAGGCCGCCGGGATCCCCGTGATCCTGACGGACCGCGCCGTCGACTCGAGCGACGAGACCCTCTACGAGTCGTTCATCGGCTCCGACTTCGTCAAGGAGGGTGAGATGGCCGGCGAGTGGGTCGCCGAGCAGTACGACGGCGAGGGCTACAAGGCCGTCGAGCTGCAGGGCACGACGGGCGCCGCCCCGGCGATCGACCGCAAGGAGGGCTTCGAGTCCGCCATCGAGGGTACCGACGTCGAGATCATCGACAGCCAGACCGGTAACTTCACGCGGGCCGAGGGCAAGACCGTGATGGAGGGCTTCCTCAACAAGCACGACGACATCGACCTCGTGTTCGCGCACAACGACGACATGGGGCTCGGCGCGATCGAGGCCATCGAGGCGGCCGGCATGGTGCCCGGTGAGGACATCAAGATCGTCACCATCGACGCCGTCAAGGACGGCATGCAGGCGCTCGCCGACGGCAAGATCAACTACATCGTCGAGTGCAACCCGCTGCTCGGGCCGGACCTGGCGGACATCGCCAAGAAGGTCATCGCCGGCGAAGAGGTCGAGAAGCGCATCGTCGTCCAGGACGAGGCGTTCGACCAGGCCGCGGCCAAGGAAGCGCTCCCCACGCGCGAGTACTGACGCCCGTGTCGCCGAAGTAGAGCGCCTGTCCGGACACACGCTCTACTTCGGCGATCGAGCCACGCCGAGGTAGAGCGCGCGTCCGGACAGGCGCTCTACTTCGGCGACGGGGCGACGTACCCCTCAAGCGCCGCAACACGCCAGACAAGAAGGTCGAGGATGACCCAGCAGACAGCAGCAGCCGTCGTCGAGATGACCGGCATCAGCGTCGAGTTCCCCCCGGTGAAGGCCCTCGACGGGGTCGATTTCCGCCTGCGGCCCGGCGAGATCCATGCCCTCATGGGCGAGAACGGCGCCGGCAAGTCCACCCTGATCAAGGCCCTCACCGGTATCCACTCGCCGACGGCGGGGACGATAGTGGTCGACGGTGTCGAACGCCGGTTCACCGGCCCCGCCGACGCGCGGGCGCACGGCGTGAGCACCGTGTACCAGGAGGTGAACCTCTGCGAGAACCTCACGGTCGCGGAGAACATCATGCTGGGCGCCGAGCCGCGGCTCCTGGGCGGCCTGCACTGGTCGGCGATGCGCCGTCAGGCCGCGTCGCACCTGGAGCGGATGGGTCTGAACATCGACCCGGCGTCGTCGCTCGGGTCGCACTCGCTGGCGGTGCAGCAGCTCGTCGCGATCTGCCGCGCCACGGTGGGCGACTGCAAGGTGCTCATCCTCGACGAGCCCACCTCCAGCCTGGACACCGACGAGGTGGCGCACCTCTTCACCGTCATGCGCACGCTGCGTGACGAAGGCGTCGCCATCCTGTTCGTGAGCCACTTCCTCGACCAGATCTACGAGGTATCCGACCGGATGACGGTGCTGCGCAACGGCGGCCTGGTGGGGGAGTACGTCACCGCCGACCTGCCGGCCGCCGAGCTGGTCCAGCACATGATCGGCCGTTCCATGGAGGTCCTGGAGGCCGCGGAGGAGGTGCTCGAGCACACCGAGCGACCTGCCGACGCCACCCCGCTGCTCCAGGTGGTCGGCCTCGGCCGCAAGGGTTCGGTACAGCCCTTCGACCTCGAGCTCTACGAGGGCGAGGTGGTCGGCCTCGCCGGTCTGCTCGGCTCGGGCCGTACGGAGCTGGCGCGCCTGCTCACGGGCGCCGACCGGGCCGACGTCGGCGAGACCCGCGTGGCCGGAGCGCCGGCCCGCCTGCGCACGCCGCGCGCGGCCATGAGCCACGGCATCGCCTACACCTCGGAGGACCGCAAGGGCGAGGGCGTCGTCGACGGCCTCACCGTGCGGGAGAACATCGTGCTCGCCCTGCAGGCGCGGCGCGGCTGGATCCGGCCGCTGCCCCGCAAGCAGGTCGACGACCTGGTCGCGTCGTACATCAAGCAGCTGGGTATCCGGCCGGCCAACCCCGAGGCGCTGCTGCGCAACCTGTCGGGCGGCAACCAGCAGAAGGTGCTGCTCGCCCGGTGGCTCGCCACGGCGCCGCAGCTGCTCGTCCTGGACGAGCCCACCCGCGGCATCGACGTCGGTGCCAAGGCAGAGATCCAGAAGCTCGTCGCCGACCTGGCGGCCGAGGGCATGTCCGTCGTCTTCATCTCGGCGGAGCTCGAAGAAGTGCTGCGTATATCCCACCGCATCGCCGTGATGCGGGACCGTCGCAAGGTGGCGGAGATCGATGGAGGAGGAGCCACTATGGACCAGGTGGTCGACCTCATCGCCGGAGGTGGCGCGAAGTGACGAACATCCTGCGCCACTACCTCTTCTGGCCGGTCGCGGCTCTGGTCGCCCTGCTGGTGGCCAACACCATCGCCCGGCCGAGCTTCCTGGCGATCAGCATCCGGGACGGGCACCTGTTCGGTGCCCCGATCGACATCCTGCGGACCACCGCACCGCTCCTGCTCGTCGCCCTCGGCATGACCCTGGTCATCGCCACGCGCGGCATCGACCTCTCGGTCGGCGCCGTGGTCGCGGTCTCGGGTGCGGTCGCGCTGTCGCACATCGCGTCGTCGCCGAACCCCGAGTCGCCGGTGACGGTGCTCACCGCCATCGGCCTGGCCCTCGCGCTCTGCCTGGTGCTCGGCGTGTGGAACGGGTTCCTGGTCTCGGTGCTCGGCATCCAGCCGATCATCGCGACGCTCATCCTGATGACCGCGGGCCGCGGCGTCGCGATGCTCATCACGGGCGGCATGATCACCACGATCAACAGCGCGCCGTTCAAGGTGCTCGGGTCGGGGTTCTGGCTCGGGCTGCCCGTCGCGGCGATCATCGCGTTCGGCGTGTTCGCGGTGGTCGCGTTCGTGGTGCGGCGGACCGCGCTCGGCATGCTCCTGGAGGCGACCGGCATCAACCCGGCCGCCAGCCGCCTCTCCGGCGTCCGCTCCAAGACGCTGACCTGGACCGTGTACACGGCGTCGGGCCTGTTCGCCGGCCTGGCGGGCCTGCTCATCAGCGCCGACACGATGGCCGCCGACGCGAACAACGCCGGCGTGTTCATCGAGCTCGACGCCATCCTGGCGGTGGTGATCGGCGGAACGGCGCTCTCGGGCGGCAAGTTCAACCTGTCGGGCACGCTCGTGGGCGCGCTCGTCATCGCCACCCTTGAGCGGACGGTGACCGTCCTCGGCATCTCGCCGCTGGTCACGCCCCTGTTCATGGCGCTCGTCGTCATCGCGGTGACCCTGCTCCAGTCGCCCCGGATGCGGGAGCGGCTGACGGCCGCCACCCGTCGTCCGGTCGCGACGACGCCGCCCGAGCCGCAGCCCGCTGCGCGCCCTGACTCGACGGAGGTGAAGGCCTGATGGCTACGTCGGCCCCCGTGCGCGCCTCGCGCTCGCTGAAGATCCCGACCCGGCTGGACCGGCGCTACCTCCCGGTGGTGGGCACGTTCGTCGTGCTGGCGCTCATGCTGATCGTGGGCGGCACCCGGTACGAGAACTTCCTGACGCCCGCCGTGGTGTCCAACCTGTTCATCAACAACGCGCACCTCATCGTGCTCGCGGTGGGCATGACCTTCGTGATCCTGACCGGCGGGATCGACCTGTCGGTCGGTTCGGTGCTGGCCCTGTCCACGGTGGTCACCGCGGCGCTGCTGCAGGCGGGTCTGCCGCCCGCGGTGGTGATCCCCCTCGCCGTCGGCGCCGGGACCGTGATCGGCCTGGCGCACGGCGTGATGGTGCACTACTTCCAGGTGCAGCCGTTCGTGGCGACGCTCGCGGGCATGTTCTTCGCCCGCGGCCTGTGCTTCCTCATCGCGCCGGAGTCCATCGCCATCAACAACGCGTCGTTCGGCGAGCTCGCGAGCTGGGTCCAGATCTTCGGCGGCTGGCGGATGTCGTCCGGCGTGCTCATCGCGCTCGTCGTCGTGGGCCTCGGTTTCCTCGTGCTGCACTTCACGCGGTTCGGCCGCACGGTGTACGCGATCGGCGGCGGCGAGCAGTCCGCACTGCTCATGGGCCTGCCCGTGGCCCGCACCAAGGTGCTCGCCTACGTGGTGAGCGGCACGTGCGCGGGGCTCGGCGGTCTGCTGTTCGCGATGTATTCCCGGTCGGGCTACTCGCTGACCGGTGTCGCGATGGAGCTCGACGCCATCGCCGCGGTGGTCATCGGCGGAACGCTGCTGACGGGTGGCACCGGCTTCGTGCTCGGCTCCGTGCTGGGCGTGCTGGTTCTCGGTCTGATCCAGACCATCATCACGTTCGAGGGCACCCTCAGCTCCTGGTGGACCAAGATCGTGATCGGCGTGCTGCTGCTGATCTTCGTGGCCCTCCAGCGGATCCTGACGCTCCGCCGCACGTAACCGCACGCAACAGAACCCCGGCCCTGACTCGGCGTACCCGGTACGCCGAGTCAGGGCCGCAGTACCACCGACCCACTCCACACCGACGTGACGAAGGGATCGATACGACATGGATCTACAACGATATAGACGAGGTGCGCTCGCCATCGGCGCCGCACTCGCGGTGAGCCTCGCGGGAGCGGTGGCGCCTTCCGTCGCCGCGCAGGACGCCGCCCCGGCGGCCACGGCGGCTGACGGCGAGTACGCCGCCTACTTCTTCCCCTACTTCACCGGCGAGTCCACCGCCGACGGCGAGACCATCTCGTTCGCCGTCTCGGACGGGCCGGACCCGATGGAGTGGACCACGCTCAACGGCGGCAAGCCGGTGCTCAGCTCCACGCTCGGCACCAAGGGCCTGCGCGACCCGTTCCTGATCCGCGGCGGCGACGGCACGTACTACCTGCTCGCGACCGACCTGCAGATCTACGGCGGCGGCAACTTCGGCGACGCCCAGGAGACCGGCAGCCGCAAGATCATGGTCTGGGAGTCCACGGACCTGGTGAACTGGGGCGAGCAGCGGGAGATCGAGCTCGCGCCCGAGAACGCGGGCAACCTGTGGGCGCCCGAGGCGTACTGGGACGAGGCGGCGGGCGAGTTCGTCGTCTACTGGGCCTCCGCGCTCTACCCGGCCGACGTCCCGCCGGCCGAGCGCGACATCCGCACGTCGTACCAGCGCATGCTCTACGCGACCACCACGGACTTCGAGACGTTCTCGGAGCCCAAGCCGTGGATCGACGAGCCGCAGGGCGACGGCCTCGGCATGATCGACTCGACGGTCCAGGAGGAGGACGGCGTCTACTACCGCCTCACCAAGGACGAGTCGTACATGGGGATGCGGCAGGAGTCGTCCACCGACCTGCGGCGCACGCAGGGCGTGACCGAGGGTGACGGCTGGGACCTCATCAAGGAGCGCGTCGGGTTCGGTCAGCCGAACCCGTGGGGCGGCACGTTCACCGGCGGCGAGGGGCCCACGCTGTTCCCGTCGCTCACCGACGACCGCTGGTACCTCCTGCAGGACCAGCCGAGCTACCACGGCGGCCAGGGTTACATGCTCTTCGAGACCGACGACCTGAGCAGCGGCGAGTGGACCGCCAACCTCGACGCGATCCTGCCCGCCAGCCCCCGGCACGGGACCGTCCTGCCGATCACGGCCGAGGAGCGGGCGCGTCTCGTGGCTGCGTACCCGCCGGCCGAGGCCCCGGTGCAGGAGCACACGCTCGACGTCGACGCCGCGGCAGCGGGCACGGAGATGAGCGACGACCTGTACGGCGTCTTCTACGAGGACATCAACTACGCGGCCGACGGCGGCCTGTACGCCGAGCTGGTCCGGAACCGGTCCTTCGAGTTCGCGGCCACCGACAACCGGGACTTCACCGGTATGACCGGCTGGGACGCCGTGCAGCAGCGTGAGTACCCGGGCACCGTCCAGGTGGAGTCCGAGCGGGGTCAGTGGCTCAACGACGCCAACCGCGCGTACCTGACCGTCACAGCGGACGGCCCCGGCGTCGGCGTGCGTAACGCGGGCTACAACGAGGGCTTCGCGATCAAGAAGGGCAAGAAGTACGACTTCTCGGTGTTCGCGCGCACCGGCCGGGCCCAGCAGCTGCGGGTGAGCCTGGAGTCGCCCGACGGTGCCACGACGTACGCGTCCGTCGTGGTGGGTGTGGACAACTCCAACAAGTGGAAGAAGCGCACCGCCAGGCTGACCGCGAACCGTACGGTCGACGACGCCCGGCTCGTGGTGACGGTCGGCCGACGGAGCACGATGCGCCTGGACATGATCTCCCTGTTCCCGCGCGACACGTGGGACGGCCCGGTCAACGGGCGCTCGACGCTGCGCGCGGACCTCGCGCAGAAGGTCGCCGACCTGGAGCCGTCCTTCCTGCGGTTCCCCGGCGGCTGCGTCACCAACGTCGGCACGTTCGACACGTACCTGGAGTCGGACGGCGCGGACCGCCGTCGGACGTACCAGTGGAAGGAGACCATCGGGCCGGTCGAGGAGCGCCCGACCAACTGGAACTTCTGGGGCTACAACCAGACCTACGGCCTGGGCTACCTCGAGTACTTCGAGTTCGCCGAGGACCTGGGGGCGTCGCCGCTGCCCGTGCTCTCCGTGGGCGCCAACGGGTGCGGGAGCAACATCCCCGAGATGACCGACGACGTCCGCCTCGACCGCTGGGTGCAGGACACCGTCGACCTCATCGAGTTCGCCAACGGGTCCGTGGACACCGAGTGGGGCGCCAAGCGCGCCGCGCTGGGCCACCCCGACCCGTTCGGGATGAAGTACATCGGCCTGGGCAACGAGGAGAACACCGACACGTTCCAGGCGAACTTCCCGCGGTTCCGCGACGCCGTCGAGGCCGCGCACCCCGAGGTCACCGTGATCTCGAACTCCGGCCCGGACGACACCGGTGCCCGGTTCGACGAGCTCTGGGACTTCAACCGCGAGCAGGGCGTCGCGATGGTCGACGAGCACTACTACAACGACCCGTCGTGGTTCCTGTCGAACACCGAGCGGTACGACTCGTACGACCGCGAGGGCCCGCACGTGTTCCTCGGCGAGTACGCCTCGCGCGGCAACGCCTGGTCCAACTCGCTGTCCGAGGCCGCGTACATGACCGGGATCGAGCGCAACGCCGACCTGGTGGAGCTGGCCTCCTACGCGCCGATGTTCGCCAACGAGGACCACGTCCAGTGGTCCCCGGACCTGATGTGGTTCGACAACGACGAGTCGTGGGGCTCGACGTCGTACTACACGCAGCAGATGTTCATGACGAACACCGGAGACCAGGTGGTCCCGTCCTCGCACGACGGCCCGGAGGAGACCCCCGCGGACATCTCGGGCGGCGTCTTCCTGTCGACCTGGAACACCGAGGCCGCCTACGACGACGTGAAGGTCACCGACAACGAGTCCGGCGAGGTGCTCTTCACCGACTCGTTCGACGACGCCGCGCAGTGGGAGCCGCAGGCCGGCACGTGGGGCGTGACCGGAGGTGAGTACGTGCAGTCGGCGGGCAACGTCACCGACGCCCGCTCGATCATCACCGACGCGTACACGAAGGACTGGGACAACTACACGCTGGAGCTCGACGCCCGGAAGCTGGGTGGGAGCGAGGCGTTCCTCGTCGGGTTCGCCGCGGGCGGCCGCGACGACTTCTACTGGTGGAACCTGGGCGGCTGGAACAACTCCCGCCAGGCGCTCCAGCGGGCCGACGGCGGCGGCGCGGGCGAGGTCGCGGCAGTGGAGGGCCACTCGATGGAGACCGGCCGGGACTACCACGTGAAGGTCGTGGTCTCCGGGCGGACCATCAAGCTCTACCTCGACGGCGCGCTGCAGATGACGTACACCGAGCCGACCACCGAGTCGCTGTACCAGGTGGTCACGCGGGACGCCGAGACGGGCGAGCTGGTGCTCAAGGTCGTCAACCCGTACGACTCGGTCGCACGTACGGCGGTGAACGTCGACGGTTACGCGGTGGACGGTGACGCCGAGGTGATCGAGATGAGCGGGGCGCCGTCGGCCATGAACACCAAGACGCGGCCCGAACGGATAGTGCCGGTGGGGGGCAGGGCGACGCTCGACGTGTCCCGGTCGGGCGGTGACACGGAGTTCAGCTACGACTTCGCGCCGCACTCGATCACGTTCCTCCGGCTCGCGGAGGACAACGGCAGCTGACCGTGGGTAGGTCCGCGAAGTAGAGCGCCTGTCCGAGTCTCCCGGGTGACAGCCGGGAGAACTCGGACAGGCGCTCTACTTCGCGGACCTCTGCTTGAGCCCCACAGCGCCACCCTCAACCCGTACGGTGGTCTCCGTGAGCACGCTGCCCGAGGACCTCCGGGAACACCCGACACCTGATCCAGCCGAGCTCCGGAAGCTGGTCGCAGAGCTGCGCCGCCTGGTGCTGACCTACAAGTTCGGGATCGACGAGGTGATGACCAAGGTCTCGATCCTGCGCGACGAGTTCCGGCACATGCAGAACTACAACCCCGTCGAACACGTGGGTTCGCGGCTCAAGTCGTTCGAGTCGATAGTCGCCAAGTGCCGCCGCAAGGGCATCCCGCTGACGCCGGACGGCGTCCGGGCGCAGATGTTCGACATCGCCGGCGTCCGCATCACCTGCAGCTTCGTCAACGACATCTACCTGGTGCGCGACATGCTGCTCAAGCAGGCGGACCTGACGCTGCTGGAGGAGCGCGACTACATCAAGCACCCGAAGGCGACCGGGTACAAGTCGCTGCACCTCATCGTGCAGATCCCGGTGTACCTGTCCGACCGGGTAGAGGACGTGATCGTCGAGATCCAGCTGCGCACGATCGCCATGGACTTCTGGGCGAGCCTGGAGCACAAGATCTACTACAAGTACGACGGCGACGTGCCCCGGCACCTCACCGACTCGCTCAAGCTCGCGGCGGACGTCGCCTGGTCGCTGGACACCTCGATGGAGCGCATCCACGACGAGGTCAAGGCCATCTCGGGCGACGAGGAACCGGTGGCGAGTCGGCACAACCTGCACACGCCGGAGGAGATGCTGCGCGACTTCTGGCGGGCTGCAGAGGCAGACGGCGGATTCGACCTCGGTACCGACCAGTAAAGCGGGATCCGCGAAGTAGAGCGCCTGTCCGGCTCTCCCTGATGCCATCAGGGAGAGCCGGACAGGCGCTCTACTTCGCGGATCCCGCTTCGTTCAGAGGGCCTTGAGGGTGCCCGACAGCGCCGTCCACGACTCGGGGGCCAGGGTCACCTTCGTCGTCGCCCTGTCGCCCGTGGCGATGCGGCCGGCGACGTCGAACTCGCCCCAGTGCTCCGTGGCCACCTTCTCCGCATGCTCCGGCCCGGCGACGGCGGCCTCGTGGTCGGCCGTCATGGCCCAGCCCTCGGCGACCTCCAGCGCCGCGCCCAGGTGGGCCAGCTCCACCTCCACCGGCTCGGCGGAGCGGTTGGTCAGGAACAGCGCGACCGCGCCGTCGGCCAGGGTGGCCGCCGCCGTGACCGCGGGCACCTCGCCATGGGCCTTGGTGGCGATGGTGGACGTGGACACGCGCAGGTCGAGCGCCTCGCCCTGCGCCAGGCGCGCCGTCGTCGCAAAGGGGTGGAAGGTCGGCTGCCGCCAGGCCTCGCCGCCCGGTTCGGTCATGATCGGCGCGATCACGTTGACGAGCTGCGCGAGGCACGCGACCGGCACCCGGTCGGCGTGGTTCAGCAGCGTGACCAGGAGGTCGCCCACGACCACGGCGTCGAGCCCGGAGTAGACGTCCTCGATGATGCGGGGTGCGTCCTTCTGGATCGGCAGGTTCGCCTCGCCGGGGAAGCGCGTGGTCAGGTACCAGACGTTCCACTCGTCGAACGAGATGGTGATGCGCTTGTCGGAGCGGCGCTGGGCGCCGACGGCGTCCGCGGAGGCCACCACCCGCTCGATGAACCGGTCCATCGCGGTGCCCGACCCGAGGAACGACGCGCGGTCGCCGTCGATCTCCTCGTAGTAGGCGTGCATCGAGATGTGGTCCACGAGGTCGTACGTGTACTCCAGGACCGTGCGCTCCCACTCGCCGAACGTGGGCATCCCCATGGACGACGAACCGCATGCGACGAGCTCGATGGACGGGTCCACGAGCTTCATCGCGGCGCCGGCGTTGCGGGCCAGCTTGCCGTACTCGTGCGCGTCCTTGTGCCCGATCTGCCAGGGGCCGTCCATCTCGTTGCCCAGGCACCAGAGCTTGACGCCGTAGGGCTCCTCGCGGCCGTTCGCGATACGCAGGTCGGCCCAGCGGGTGCCCGCCTCGCCGTTGCAGTACTCGAGGAGGGCGACTGCCTCCTCGACGCCGCGGGTGCCGAGGTTGACGGCCATCATGGGCTCGATGCCCTCGCGCTCGGCCCACTGCAGGAACTCGTCGGTGCCCACGACGTTGGGCTCCACCGTGCGCCACGCGAGATCGAGGAACGGCTTGCGCTGCTCGACGGGCCCGACGGCGTCCTCCCACCGGTAGTTCGAGACGAAGTTGCCGCCCGGGTACCGGACGGTGGTGACGCCGAGCTCGCGCGTCAGGTCGGCGACGTCGCGGCGGAAGCCGTGGCTGTCGGACGTCGGGTGGCCCGGTTCGTGGATGCCCGTGTAGACCGCACGCCCGAGGTGCTCCACGAAGGAGCCGAACAGGCGGCGGTCGACGGTACCGACGGTGAAGTCGGGGTGCAGGAGCACGCGGGTGCGGGAGGTCGTCATTGTTCCTCGCTGGATCGGTCGGTCGTTCTACAACGTTGCACACTATCCGATCGGCGACGCGTGAACGACGGCCGTCCTCTACCCTGTGGGAAAACTCGCCGAGTGGAGGCTGGCAGCGTGGCTGTGACGATGCACGACGTGGCGCAGCGCGCAGGCGTGTCGATCAAGACGGTGTCGAACGTGGTGAACGGCTACCCGTACATCCGCGCCGCGACCAGGGAGCGGGTCCAGGCCGCCATCGAGGACCTGGGCTACCGGGTCAACATGTCCGCCCGGAACCTCCGCACGCGCCGCACGGGGCTGATCACGCTGGCGGTTCCCGAGCTCTCGCTCCCGTACTTCGCGGAGCTTGCCGACTCCGTCATCTCCGCCGCCGACGACGCTGGGTGGACCGTGCTCATCGAGCAGACGAGCGCCAGCCGCGAGCGGGAGACCGACGTGCTCTCGGGTCGGCGCAGGCACCTCACGGACGGCCTGATCTTCTCGCCCCTCGCGCTCGGGCCCGACGACATCGGCCTGTTCACCGTCGACTTCCCGCTGGTGATCCTGGGCGAGCGCGTCTTCGGCGCACCCGCCGACCACGTGACGATGAACAACGTCGAGGCGGCCAAGGCGGCGACCCTGCACCTGGCGTCGCTCGGCCGCCGCCGGATCGCGTTGATCGGGGGGCACGAGGGGGAGCAGGTCGGGTCCGCGGCGCTGCGCACCGCCGGCTACCTCGAAGGGCTGGCGGAGGCCGGCCTGCCGCACGACCCGGCGCTGATCGGGGAGGCGGGGCTCTGGCACCGCTCCACCGGCGCGGAGGCGATGCGCCGCATGCTCGACGAGGGCGTCGAGATCGACGCGGTCTTCGCGCTCAACGACGCGCTCGCCCTCGGCGCCCTGCACGCCCTGCACGCGCACGGGATCGACGTGCCGGGCGAGGTGGCGCTCATCGGGTTCGACGACGTCGACGACGCGAAGTACGCGGTTCCCGCCCTGTCCTCGGTGGATCCGGGCCGGGCCCAGATCGCGCGCACCGCCGTCGAGCTGCTGCTGGAACGCATCGGCGCGACCGGCGATCCGGCGCCGTTCCGGAAGGTGGTGCCGGACTCGCGGCTCATCGGACGGGAGTCGACGGGCGACGTCGTG
This sequence comes from Promicromonospora alba, assembly GCF_042654905.1. Classification (NCBI taxonomy): domain Bacteria; kingdom Bacillati; phylum Actinomycetota; class Actinomycetes; order Micrococcales; family Promicromonosporaceae; genus Promicromonospora; species Promicromonospora alba. The sequence continues at coordinate 336,206 of NZ_JBHSFI010000004.1, read as the reverse complement.
CCGGGCCAGGACAGCCGCGTGGTGGGCGTCCAGCCGGGGGGTACGGAACTCGTGCAGGTGGTCGGCGAGGCGTCGGGCAGCCCCCATCTGGAGCAGCCGATCTCCTGACAGCGGGTGAGATCTGGCCCTTCTTCCGGGTGATCTTGCCGGGCGCGGCGACCGGCGATCGGCACTGTGCTGCTGCTCACCACCGTCGCCACGTGGAACGACTTCGTCTTGCAGACGTACTGGCCGGGCGGGTTGTTGCTGGGCGCGTGCGCTGAGCGGACTACCCAGGACGACACTTCCCGGATTCAAGAGTTGACTGTATCGATGCCGTAACCATCCAGTAAGTTCCCCTTACCAGCCCTCGACCACGGCTACGGTGGGCACGGTCACCGGTCGGTTGTGGCTAAGTTCAGCCGACCTGGTTTTGACCAACGGACGTGTGAGCGTTCACAATCTGTTGCGTTCACAATGTGAAGTCGGCCGGGTTGCAGAGACGTTGCCCGGGCAAACTCGAAGAGGAGATGTCATGGCAAGGAAGCTGTGGGCCAAGCGCGGTCTGGCTGCGCTGGCGACGGGCACGATGGCTGTTTCGCTCGCTGCATGCGGCGGCGGCGGTGCCGGCGCAGGTGGCGGTGGCGGTGCCGGAGACGGCGAAGAGGGCGGCCTCGTCGGCGTGGCGATGCCCACCCAGACGTACGAGCGCTGGATCGCAGACGGCGGTGCTGTCGAGGAGGGTCTCAAGGCGGCCGGGTACGACGTCGACCTGCAGTTCGCGGGCGACGACATCCCGACCCAGCAGCAGCAGATCGACGCGATGATCAACAAGGGCGCCGAGGCACTCATCATCGCCTCGATCGACGGCACCGCGCTGGGCAGCCAGCTCGAGGCCGCCGCTGCCGCGGACATCCCGGTGATCTCGTACGACCGCCTCATCCGCGACTCGGAGAACGTCGACTTCTATGTCACGTTCGACAACTACACGGTCGGCGTGCAGCAGGGCACCTCGCTGCTGACCGGGCTCGGCATCCTGGGCGAGGACGGCGAGCCCGCCGCCGACGCCCCTGAGGGCCCGTTCAACGTCGAGCTCTTCGCCGGTTCGCCCGACGACAACAACGCAGGGTTCTTCTTCGAGGGTGCCATGTCGGTGCTCCAGCCGTACATCGACGACAAGACGCTCGTCGTGCCCTCGGAGCAGACTGACTTCGGCACCGTCGCCATCCAGCGCTGGGAGCAGGAGGGCGCGCAGGAGCGTATGGAGAACCTGCTGACCTCCACGTACACCAAGGGTGACGTGAAGGTCGACGGCGTGCTGGCCCCGGCCGACGTGCTGTCGCGCGGCATCATCACCGCCCTGAAGAACTCGGGCTACGGCAAGGGTGACCTGGAGATGCCGATCATCACCGGCCAGGACGCCGAGGCGGCCTCCGCCAAGCTGATCGTGGACGGCGACCAGTACTCGACGATCTTCAAGGACACGCGTCTCCTCGCCGAGCAGGCCGTCACCGCGGCGACGGCGTTCCTCGAGGGCAACGAGCCCGAGGCCAACGACACCGAGACGTACGACAACGGCGTGAAGGTCGTGCCGTCGTTCCTGCTCCCCACGGTGATCGTCACCAAGGACAACCTCGAGGCCGAGCTGGTCGAGTCCGGCTACCTCACCGAGGAAGAGGTCGCGTCCGGCCAGGTCGACGAGTAGGACTGACCTCCTGGCAGTACCGGTCCGACACCGCTGACTTCTTGCGGTCATCCGGTGGTCGAGCTTGCCGGGACCCAGGTCCCGGCAAGCTCGACCACCGGCGTCGGGCACCCACGCAACATCACTATTGGCGACAAGTACGCGACAAGGACTGGCATGGCCGATTCGGCGCCGACCGACATCCTCGAGATGCGCGGCATCACCAAGACATTTCCTGGGGTCAAAGCGCTCCAGGACGTCAACCTCACTGTCCGCCGAGGCGAGATCCACGCCATCTGCGGCGAGAACGGGGCGGGCAAGTCCACCCTGATGAAGGTGCTGTCGGGGGTGTACCCGTTCGGCACCTACGACGGCGACATCGTGCTCGACGGCGAGAACGCCCAGTTCGGCAACATCAACGACTCCGAGGCCCGCGGTGTCGTGATCATCCACCAGGAGCTCGCGCTCGTCCCGTACCTGTCGATCGCCGAGAACATCTTTCTCGGCAACGAGCGACGTCGCGCCGGTGGCGCCATCGACTGGAACAGGACCAACTCCGAGGCGGCCGTGCTGCTGGAGCGGGTGGGGCTGAGCGAGTCGCCCACGGTTCCGATCTCCGCGCTCGGTGTCGGCAAGCAGCAGCTCGTGGAGATCGCCAAGGCCATCTCCAAGGACGTGAGCCTGCTCATCCTCGACGAGCCGACGGCGGCGCTGAACGACAACGACTCCGAGCACCTGCTCGAGCTGCTGCGGCAGTTCAAGAGCCAGGGCATCACGTCGATCATGATCTCCCACAAGCTCGCGGAGATCGCCGAGATCGCCGACCGCACCACGATCATCCGCGACGGCCAGTCGATCGAGACCTTCGACATGGCAGAGGCGGGCGGCTCGTCCGAGGCGATCCAGAACCGCATCATCCGCGGCATGGTGGGGCGCGACCTCGAGAACCGGTATCCCGACCGCGAGTCGCACCCGGGCGAGGAGGTGCTGCGCGTGGAGGACTGGACGGTGTACCACCCGACCCAGCCCGGGCGCGTCATCGTCAAGGGTGCGAACCTGAATGTGCGGGCCGGCGAGGTGGTCGGTATCGCCGGCCTCATGGGCGCCGGGCGTACGGAGCTCGTGATGTCGCTGTTCGGCCACTCCTACGGCCGGGACATCTCCGGCACGGCGTACGTGCACGGCAAGAAGATCGACGCCCGCACCGTGCCGGACGCGATCAAGGCCGGTATCGCCTACGTGTCGGAGGACCGCAAGCAGTACGGCCTCAACCTCATCGAGGACATCCGGCGCAACATCTCGGCGGCGGGCCTCGGCAAGCTGTCGAAGAACGGCTTCGTGGACGAGAACGAGGAGCTCAAGGTCGCGGAGGAGTACCGCGAGTCCATGAACATCCGCACCCCCAACGTGCTGGTGGAGGTGGGCAAGCTCTCGGGCGGCAACCAGCAGAAGGTGGTGCTGTCCAAGTGGCTGTACACCGCTCCTGAGGTGCTGATCCTCGACGAGCCCACGCGCGGCATCGACGTCGGCGCCAAGTACGAGATCTACACCATCATCAACAAGCTGGTCGCGGAGGGGAAGGCTGTGCTGGTCATCTCCTCGGAGCTCCCCGAGCTCCTCGGAATCTGTGACCGCATCTACACCCTGGCCTTCGGCCGCATCACTGGCGAGGTCGACGTGGCCTCAGCCACCCAGGAAGGACTCATGGCTCTCATGACCCAGGAGCACACACAGGAGACGAAGGCATGACCGGCATCGCGAACCTCCGGGAGCTGTTCACCCGGAATATCCGCACCAGTGGCATCTACATCGCGTTCGTGCTGATCATCGTGCTGTTCTCGGTGCTGACCGACGGCCTGCTGCTCAGCTCGCGGAACCTGACCAGCCTCGTGCTGCAGTTCTCGTACATCCTCATCCTCGCCATCGGCATGGTGATCATCATCATCGGCGGGCACATCGACCTGTCGGTGGGCTCGGTGGTCGCACTGACCGGAGCCGTGGCCGCCGTGATCGTCATCCGTGGCGGTCAGCCGTGGTGGGTGGGCGTGCTCGCCGCCATCGGCACGGGACTGCTGGTCGGGGCCTGGCAAGGGTTCTGGGTGGCGTACGTAGGCATCCCAGCGTTCATCGTGACGTTGGCAGGCATGCTCCTGTTCCGTGGCCTCACGCTCGAGGTGCTCAACAACGTCTCGCTCTCGCCGTTCCCGGCGGAGTACTCGGCCATCGCCTCAGGCTTCCTCAACGGCCTGCTCGGCGGTTACGGCTACGACACCTTCACGCTCGTCATCTTCGCCATCGGCGTGCTGGGCTTCGCGTACAACTCGTGGCGCCAGCGCCGCGCGCGCATCGCGTACAAGCAGACGGTCGAGGCGCCGGTGTTCTTCGTGCTGAAGCTCGTGGTCGTCGCAGCCGTGGTCATGTGGTTCGCGTACAACCTCGCCACGTACCGCGGCCTGCCCGCGGTGCTGATCATCCTGGCCGTGCTGGTCATGGTCTACACGCTGGTCACCAAGCACAGCGTGTTCGGCCGTCACGTCTACGCCATCGGTGGCAACCTCGCCGCGGCGCAGCTCTCCGGCGTCCGGGTGAAGCGCGTGAACTTCTGGATGTTCGTGAACATGGGCTTCCTCGCCTCGATCGCGGGCATCGTGTACTCCGCGCGGTCGAGCGCCGCGCAGCCCGCGGCGGGCAACATGTTCGAGCTCGACGCGATCGCGGCGTGCTTCATCGGTGGTGCCGCCGTGACCGGCGGTATCGGCACGGTGACCGGTGCGATGGTCGGCGGCCTGATCATGGCCGTCATGTCGAACGGCATGCAGCTCATGGGTGTCGACCAGTCGGTGCAGCAGGTCGTCAAGGGCATCGTCCTGCTCCTGGCCGTCGCGTTCGATGTCTGGAACAAGCGGCGGGCTGCAGCCGCCCGCTGACGGCTGACTGCTAGCCAGAGAACCGCGAGGGTCTCGACAGGCTCGACCACCGGTGGTCGAGCCTGTCGAGACCCTCGCGTCGTCGTGCCTGGGCGAGAATGGCGGGATGGCCGATCTCGCTCCTACCTCGCGCCGCGGACGGCGTCCCGCCGGGCAGGACGCGCGCGCCGACATCCTGACCGCCGCCCGGGCGGAGTTCCTGGAGCGCGGGTACGAGGCGGCGTCGCTGCGGTCGGTCGCCCGGCGGGCCGGTGTCGACCCGGGCACCGTGCGGCACTGGTTCGCCGACAAGGCACGGCTGCTGACGGCCACCCTCGGCGTCACGGAGATCGAGCCGGACAAGCTGATGGAGCGGGTCGTGGACGGCCCGCTGGAGTCGCTGGGGGAACGGCTCGTCGAGACCGTCCTGAGCGCCTGGGACTTCGACGGCGGCACCATGGTCCGCATGGCCGTGCCCGCCGTCATGGCCGACCCCGGGCTGCGCGGACTGCTGCCCCAGTTCATCGGCGCGGCGATCCTCGGCCCGGTGATGCGCACGCTCGACGCGCCGGACGCGCCACTGCGCACCGCCCTCGTCGCCTCCCAGATGGCTGGGCTCATGATGACGCGGTTCCTCGTCCCCGTGGAGCCCATCGCCTCGATGACGCCCGCCGAGATCGCGGCGCTCGCCGGCCCCACCATCCAGCGCTACCTCACGGGAGACCTTGCGCGGTAGCTGGACGCGGGAGCACAATTCCTCACATGAGGAAAAACGCGGTGGTCATCAGTGACCTGCGGGTGGTTCGCGGTGGCCGGCCGATCATCGACGGGCTGGACGTCGCGGTGCCGGCCGGATCCGTCGTCGGGCTGCTGGGGCCGTCCGGCTCCGGCAAGACGACGCTCATGCGCTCCGTCGTGGGCGTGCAGGACCACGTGACCGGCACCGTGGAGGTGCTCGGCAGCGCGGCGGGCACCCCGGCGCTGCGGCGCCGGGTCGGCTACATGACGCAGGACGCCAGCGTCTACACCGACCTCACCGTCGCGCAGAACCTGAGGTACTTCGCTGCTCTCGCCGACGTCCCCTCGCCCGCCGAGGCGGTGGCGGCCGCCGTGGCCACGGTCGATCTCGGTGGGCACGAGAAGCAGCGGGTGGGCACGCTCTCGGGCGGCGAGCGCACCCGGGTCTCCCTGGCCGCTGCGCTGGTCGGCGGGCCCGAGCTGCTCGTGCTGGACGAGCCGACGGTGGGCCTCGACCCGGTCCTCCGCCGCGACCTGTGGGCCGTGTTCCGGAGGCTCGCGGCCGCGGGGTGCACGCTCCTGGTGTCCAGCCACGTGATGGACGAGGCGGTGCAGTGCGACCGACTGCTCCTCATGCGGTCCGGTGCCCTCGTCGCCGACACCACTCCCGACGAGCTGCTGGCCACCACCGGGGCACCCGACGCCGAACGCGCGTTCCTCGCCCTGATCGACGCCGCCGGTGAGTCGGCCGCCGACGTCGGCAAGACCACCGAGGAGACGGCGCGATGAACCTGACCTTCGCCACCGCGAGCCGCGTGCTGTCCCAGCTGCGCGGCGACCACCGCACGGTGGCCCTGATCATGCTGCTGCCCTGCCTGCTGATCGGCCTGATCGCCTGGATGTTCGACGACCAGCCCCAGGTGCTCGACAGGTTCGGCCCGATGCTGGTCGGCCTGTTCCCGCTTATCGTGATGTTCCTGGTCACGAGCGTGGCGACCCTGCGTGAACGGCAGTCGGGCACGCTGGAGCGGCTGATGACGACCCCCATCCGCAAGGGCGACTTCGTGGCCGGCTACGGCCTGGCCTTCGCGGCGCTGGCGCTGGTCCAGGCGTTCGTGGTGGTCGGGTTCGCGCTCCTCGTGGGGATGGACGTGGCGGGCCCGCTCTGGCTCGTCGTCGTGGTCGCGCTGCTCGACGCGATCCTCGGCTGCACCCTTGGCCTGGCCGCGTCGGCGCTCGCACGCAGCGAGTTCCAGGCGGTCCAGATGATGCCCGCGATCATCTTTCCGCAACTCATCACCTGCGGCCTGCTCATGCCGCGCGACCAGATGCCGCAGGTGCTGGAGTGGCTGTCCCGCGTGTTCCCGCTCACCTATGCGATAGAGGCGATGACGTCGCTCGCGGCGGGTGACGAGTGGGCTGACATCCGCGGCGCCGTCGGCGTGATCGTCCTGTTCATCGTGGGCGCGGTGGTGCTGGGTGTGCTCACTCTCCGCCGTCGGACGGCCTGAGCGCGGCGATCGGTAGAACGTCAGGAGGTCGGCAGCTCGGGCTGCCGACCTCCTGACGTTCTACCGATCACTCCGGCAGTGGGCGTCAGCGGAGGCGGAGCGCCTTGGCCACGTCACCCCAGTGGACGTACGAGAAGCCTGTCGCGTCGCGCTCCGGGTCGACGTCGGGGCCCGTCTCCGGCTCGTCGTGGGTGACCAGCAGCCCGGACCGGTACTCGCCCACCGGCGCGTTCGAGACGGCGAGGCCGTCCGACCCGTTGACATCGTCCACGCCGTCGCCCGCCACCCGGAAGGTGCCGAGCGCCCGGTTGTGGCCGCGCAGGTCGTAGACGCCGTAGGTGTCGTCACCCTGGCTGGACACGATGACGTAGCCCTTGCGGCCGGGGCCGTACCAGATGTCTACGCCCTCGGCGTCGGCCGTCAGGTTCTTGCCCCCGTACGACGGCGCCTCGAGGTCCACCGGGGCGCACTCCTCGGTCTCAGGGTCGTAGGCGTCGTGGACGCCGAAGTCCTTCACCCGGTCCACCAGCCGCGGCTCGCCCGAGCCGAGGGGGAGCGGGACCCGCCACAGGCCGACGTCCTCCTGTGTCGCGTACAGCGTGCCGGTGCGGCGGTCGACCGCCAGCCCCTCCAGCTGCGGTTCCACGCCCGGCTCCTCGCACGGCACCCAGGTGGTGCCGTCGGGCAGCGGGAACTCGCCGGGCATCGCCAGGTGCTCGACGTCGGTGTAGCCGACGCCGTCCGGGCCGGTGGTGATCCGCGCTGTGGCGATGTCGGTGCTGCCCTCCTGCGTCACCACCGCGAACGTCCGGCCGTGGCGCTGGTAGACGGTCAGGCCGTATGCCGTCTGGTCCTCGGCGACCGTCTCGCGGTCCAGGCTGAACAGGAACTCCAGCTCGGGCGCGGTCACCTCGGTGAGCGGCCGCGCGGCCTTGGCCCCGGCAGGGTCGATCGCGAAGAAGCGGATCTGGTCGTTGTACCGGTCCGAGACGACGGCGACATCGGTCTTCCGGCCGGCCACGTCCAGGCCGTAGGCGATGTCCACGTTGTTGTACCGGCCGGGTACGCCGTCCGCGCGCGGGGCCGGCGCGGCCGCCAGCGACTGCAGCTCGGTCGCCGCGACGGAGTAGACGCGAAGGCCGCCTTCCTTGGCCGTCGTGACGACGAGCGACCGGTTCGAGTTCTTCGGGTGGACCCAGATGGCGGGGTCGTCGCCCGACGCGCTGCCGCCGGCCTCGTCGTCGTACAGCGGCGGCGTCTCCACCGAGGTCGTGACGGTGGCGGTGGGGCGGTGCCCACCGCCGTCGCCCGCTACGGCCGTGGCCGGTGCGAGCAGGGACAGGAGCAGCAGAGCGGCCGGCAGGGCGGCGAAGCGACGTCGCATGGCCCGAGGCTCCCGGACCCGGATGTAACAGGGGTGAACGGAGCATGTACTCCGCCGCGCGGTCGGCAATACGTCAGGTGATCGGCATTCCGAGCTGCCGACCATCTGACGAACTGCCGACCAGCCCGGCCGGGGCGGCTCCCCTCAGTCCAGGAGCGGGTCCAGGCCGTGGAGGGGGAACACCGCGCGGCGGGTGGCCTGGACAGCACGGTCCACGGCGTCGGCCGGGTCGTAGCCGTCGCTCCAGCGGCGGAACGGCACCTCGGCGGAGCCCAGCGCGCGAGCGGCCTCGAAGCCCATGGCCTCGACCGCCGCGCGCCACGTGGCTGGCAGCTCGGCACCGCGTTCCAGGGGTGCGTGCGCGGCCTCGGCGACGAGGGCCGCCCAGGCGAGCGGGACGACGTCGGACACCGCGTAGCCGCCACCGCCGAGGGCCAGCCAGCGGCCCTCTGCGTGCTCGTGCGCCAGCGCGTGCGTCCACTGCTGCGCGGTCCACTGCGCGTCCACCGAGACGTTCAGGTTGGAGAGGGGGTCCCGCCCGTGGGCGTCGCAGCCGTGCTGGGACACGATCACCTGCGGCCGGTGCTCCCGGACCAGGGCGGGCACGACGGCGTCGATCGCCCGCAGCCAGGCCGGGCCGGTAGTGCGGGCGGGGACCGGGATGTTGACGACGCTGCCCTCGGCGGAACCCTGCCCGACGTCGGCGGAGGCACCGGTCCCCGGGAACAGGGTGCGGCCGTCCTCGTGGACCGAGACGGTGAGCACGCGGGGGTCGTCCCAGAAGATCGCCTCCACCCCGTCGCCGTGGTGGGCGTCGAAGTCGAGGTAGGCGACCCGTTCCGCGCCCCGGTCCAGCAGCCGGCGGATGGCGGCCGCGGCGTCGTTGTAGACGCAGAAGCCCGAGGCCGCGCCGGGCATCGCGTGGTGCATGCCGCCGGCGATGTTCACGCCGTGTGCGATCTCGCCGGACCAGAGCGCGTCGGCGAGGTCGACGGACCCGCCCAGCTGGCGTGCGGCGGCCTCGTGCATCCCGGTGAACAGCGGGTCGTCGTCGGTGCCCAGGCCGCGCGCCACGTTCGGCTCCAGCGTCGTCCCCGCGTGCCGGACGGCGGCCACGTAGTCGGCGTCGTGCACCGTCTCGATCACCGCGTCGGACGCCGGTTCGGCGTCCGCCAGCTCGAGCGTGGGCCGGTCCAGCAGGCCGAGCGCCTCGATGAGCCGCATCGTGAGGTCGAGGCGGGTGGGCGACATGGGATGCCCGGGTCCGAAGTCGTACTCGAGCAGTCGCGGACTCCAGACCAGCCGGGCGAGGTGCACCCGCTCACGGTAACGGACCTGCGGCCGGCGGAGGGTTTCTGCTCAGAACGGCTACTGCGGCGTGGCAGAGTAGGGCGTCGATCGACAAGACGTGGTGGAGGGAGCGGAGCGGATGGCGGGGAGCCTGCGGAACCGGCTGTTCGGGCTGCGGGAGCTCGTCGACGAGCTCGCCTTCCGGGCGCCGGCACGGCTGGCGGTCACCGTCTTCGCCTGTGTGGTCGTGCTGTTCGCGGCGCTCCTGACGGTGCCGTTCGCGACCGCCGACGGCGAGGGCGCTCGCCTGGTCGACGCCCTGTTCACCGCGGTCTCCGCCGTGTGCGTGACGGGGCTCGTCGTGCAGGACACGGCGACCTACTGGTCCCTGTACGGGCAGATCGTCATCCTCGCGGGCATCAAGGTCGGCGGCTTCGGCATCATGACCGTCGCCTCCCTGCTCGGCATGATCGTGTCGCGCAAGATCGGGCTGACCCAAAAGCTGCTCACCGCGTCGGAGACCAAGACGAGCCGGCTGGGCGACGTCGGCTCGCTGATCCGGGTCATCATCGTCACCGCCACCACACTCGAGCTGTCGATCGCCCTGCTGATCTTCCCCCGGCTGGTCGTCATCGAGGAGAACGTCGGCACCGCGGCCTGGCACGCGCTCTTCTACGGGATCTCCGCGTTCAACAACGCGGGCTTCGTGCCCACGACCGAGGGCCTGATGCCGCACGTCGGCGACTGGGCGCTCGTGCTGCCGATCGCTCTCGGGGTGTTCATCGGTGCGCTCGGCTTTCCCGTGATCCTCAACATCCAGCGCGCGCTGCCCCGTCCGGGCCAGCGCTGGCACAACTGGACCAAGCGGCTCTCCCTGCACAGCAAGCTCACGCTCGTGACGAGCGGCGCGCTGCTCGCTGTCGGCGCGCTGCTGCTGCTGGTGCTGGAGTGGGCCAACCCGGACACGTTCGGGCCCCTGACCCTCGGGGAGAAGCTGCTGGCCGCCCTCTTCGCCGGGATCATGCCGCGCTCGGGCGGGTTCAGCACGGTCGACGTCGGTGCCATGACGGAGTCGAGCTGGCTGATCCAGGACGCACTGATGTTCGTGGGTGGTGGGTCGGCGTCGACCGCTGGCGGTATCAAGGTGACCACGCTCGCCGTCATGCTGCTGGCGATCGTCGCCGAGGCGCGCGGTGACCGCGACATCGAGGCGTTCGGCCGCCGCATCCCGCGCGACGTCCTGCGGCTGTCCATCGCGGTGGTGTTCACCGGGGCGAGCATCGTGCTCGTCTCGTGCATCGCGCTGCTGGAGGTCACGGACCTGCCGCTGTCGCAGGTGCTGTTCGAGGTGCTCTCGGCGTTCGCGACCGTCGGCCTGTCCACGGGCATCACATTCGACCTGCCAGACGCCGGAAAATACGTGCTGGCGCTCCTCATGTTCGTGGGGCGCACCGGCGCGGTCACGGTGGTCGCGGTGCTTGCGCTCCGCGACCGGCGGCGCATCGTACGCTTCCCCGAGGAACGCCCGATCATCGGGTGAGGCCGGAGTGCAGTGCAGGGTGAGGGCCGAGAAACGAGGCACTCGCCCGGAACGGAACGCAGGCCGCACCCGACAGACAACACCGAGTAACCGACGAGAGTGTCAGGCGCACAGGTCACTAGGGTGACCTGTACGTCTGACAAGCGGCTAGAGAGGAATACCGTGCCGGAGAAGAAGCCCGAGCGGGACGCGGGTGTGCTGGTGATCGGACTGGGGCGGTTCGGGTCGGCGATCGGCGCGACCCTGGACCGGCTCGGCCAGGACGTGCTCGCCGTCGAGCAGGACCCGGTCCTGGTGGCCCAGTGGTCCGGGCGGCTGCCGCTGGTGGAGGCCGACGCGTCCAACCCGGAGGCGCTGGAACAGCTCGGCGCCAAGGACTTCGGTGTGGCGGTGGTCGGCGTCGGCTCGTCGCTCGAGGCGTCCGTGCTGATCACGGGCAACCTGGTGGACCTTGGCACGCCCCAGATCTGGGCCAAGGCGATCTCCGCGGAGCACGGCCGTATTCTGACCCGCATCGGCGCCCACCACGTCGTCTTCCCCGAGGCCGACGCCGGTTCGCGCGTCGCCCACCTCGTGAGCGGCAAGCTGCTCGACTACATCGAGGTCGAGGACGGCTTCACCATCGTCAAGATGCGCCCGCCCAAGGAGGCGCAGGGCTTCACGCTCGCGCAGTCCAACATCCGCAAGCGGTACGGGATCACGGTGATCGGCGTGAAGTCACCGGGCGTCGACTTCGTCTATGCGACGCCGGAGACGCGGATCTCCGCCAACGACCTGCTGGTGTGCTCCGGTCACGCGGACCTCCTCGAACGGTTCGCCGCGAGGCCTTGATTCCGGCTTCGGGACGGGTCCGGGAGGGCTTCGGGAGGGGTTCGGCGCACCTCACACCGCCCCCGATTACGGGGCGCGCGTCAGACCAGGTAGCCTAGGGAGCGGACTCCCTTTCGTGTTGGTCGGCCATCGTCACTCCCTGGCGTCACTGTCCCGGACCAACCGTGGACCATTTCGCTGAGCGGCCCGTCGTCGGGCTGCCGCCGACCGATCGAACATTGCGAGGACCTATGGGCTCCGTCATCAAGAAGCGCCGCAAGCGTATGGCGAAGAAGAAGCACCGCAAGCTGCTTCGTAAGACGCGCCACCAGCGCCGCAACAAGAAGTGACGCTCGCGCCCTCGGGCGCGTGACGAGCAGGCCCGGCCCCCTAGGGGCCGGGCCTTCTTCGTGTCAGCGGTGCGCCGCTACTGCCCGCGCAGCCGACGGCGGGCCGCCCGCAGCACCAGGCCCAGCACCCACGCGGCGCCGGCCCATGAGGCCGTACGCACGCTGCGCCCCGCGGCGCGCTGGGACCGTCCGCGGAACTCCCGGATGGGCCAGCCCACCTCCTGCGCGTGCCGGCGCAGCCGCAGGTCGGGGTTGATCGGGCAGGGGTGGCCCACGGCGCGCATCATCGGCAGGTCGTTCAGCGAGTCCCCGTACGCGTAGCTCTCGTCGAGGTCGATCTCGTTGATGTCCGCGAGCTCGACGATGGCCGCCGCCTTGGCCTGGCCGTGCATCAGGTCGCCGTTGAGCCGGCCCGTGTAGAACCCGTCCTTGTGCTCCGCGATGGTGCCGAGCGCACCCGTCGCGCCCAGCCGGCGCGCGATGAGCTGTGCGATCTCCACGGGCGTGGCGGTGATGAGCCAGACCTGGTGGCCCGCCGCGATGTGCTCGTCGAGCAGGCGGCGCGTGCCCGGATAGATCCGCAGCGACAGGACGGCGTCCCACACCTCTTCGCCGAGGGTGGCGATCTCCGCGACGCTGCGGCCCGCGATCAGCGACAGGGCGCGGTTGCGCACCTTGTCGATCTCTTCCTTGTTCTCGCCCCACACCAGGTAGCGCGCCTGGATCATGGCGAACCTGAGGATGTCCCGCGTGCCGAAGAACTTGCGCTGGTACGCGGACTTGGCCAGGTGAAAAGCGCTCGCACCGCGGATGATCGTGTTGTCGACGTCGAAGAACGCCGCGGTGGCGGACGAGGGGTGCGTCGACGGCATGGAGGCCACTCTATCCGCGCGCCACGTAGTGCAGGTCACACCGGGCAGGCAGGGGCGGCCGGTGATAGAACCGGGGCGTGAGCCAAGAGATCAGCGGGCCGGACCGGGCCATCCTCGCGCGCGTCCTCCACCTGCTGGTGGCCGTGCTCGCCCTCGGCGGCTTCACGATCGAGCTCGTCACCGCGATCGTCGACGGCCCGGGTGTCGCGCCCACGCACGCCGAGCGTTTCGTCCGGCTCTTCAGCTACTTCACCATCGAGTCGAACCTGCTGATCGGCGGCGTCTCGCTGGCACTCGCGCTGGACCCGCGCCGGGACGGGCCGGTGTTCCGGGTGCTGCGGCTCGACGCGCTGCTGTGCATCGCCGTCACCGGGATCGTCTACAACACGGTGCTGCGCGGCCTGGTGACGCTGACGCCGTCGGGCGCCGTGGCGAACACGATGCTGCACGTGCTGGCGCCGCTCCTCGCCGTCGTCGTCTGGCTGTGGGTAGGTCCTCGGCCGCGCGTGAGCGTGCGGACCGTCTGGTGGTCGGTCGTCTACCCGATCGCGTGGCTCGTCTACACCTTCGTCCGGGGAGCCGCCACGGGCTGGTACCCGTACCCCTTCCTCGACGTCACCGTGCTCGGCTACGGCGCTGCGCTCACCAACGCCACCCTCGTCGCCGTGGTCTTCCTGGTCCTGGCCTGGGGCGTCCGCTGGGCGGACGCACGGCTGCCGGGTACGGACGGTTCGGTCCCGCGCGTGACGTAACCTCAGGTCGTGACAAGTCCTGCCGATGCCCGGGTAGTCCTGTACACACGCGAGGCGTGCCATCTGTGCGAAGACGCACGCGCCGTGGTGGTGCGGGTGTGCGAGGACGCAGGAGCCCAATGGCGCGAGGTCGACATCGACAGCGCGCCCGCACTGCGGGAGAAGTACGGGGAGTACGTCCCCGTGGTCGAGGTGGACGGGGTCCAGCAAGGTTTCTGGCGCGTGGACGGTGCGCGCCTGGCCCGCCTCCTGGCATGATCGTCCCGGCAGTGTGTGCGTACGCCCGCGACACAGTGGTCGCGGGGAGGGGAGCAGCACGTGGTCGAACTCAGTGACGGGACAGTTCCGGCAGCAACCGTAGGGAGGTTGCCGTACTACCTGCGCGCCCTGCGGGACCTCGCGGCCGAGGGGGTGGCCCTCACCTCGTCGACGGAGCTCGCCGAGCGTTCGGGCGTGAGCTCGGCGCAGCTGCGCAAGGACCTGTCCTACCTGGGTTCGTTCGGCACGCGCGGCGTCGGGTACGACGTCGAGTCGCTCGCCTCCTACATCACCGTCGCCCTGGGGCTCGAGACCGAGCACCGGCTGGCGATCGTCGGCATCGGAAACCTCGGGCACGCCCTCGCGAACTACTCGGGCTACACGACGCGCGGCTTCCAGGTGGTGGCGCTGCTCGACGCGTCGCCCGACGTCGTGGGCACGCGGGTGGCCGGCGTGACCGTGGAGCACGTGCGCTCCGTCGCGCAGATCATCGAGCGCGAGCGGGTCAGCATGGTCGTGCTCGCGCTGCCGGGTCACGTGGCCCAGGACGTGGCCGACGCCGTCGTGGCCACGGGCGTGCGCGAGATCCTCAGCTTCGCGCCGGTCGCGCTCCAGGTGCCGGACGACGTGGTGGTGCGCTCGGTCGACGTCGGCGGCGAGCTGCAGATCCTGGCGTTCCACGCGGCGACGCGAGCCGCGGCGCTCTGACTTGCGGCCCTGACTGGTCGTACCAGGTACCGCAAGTCAGGGCCGCAGTACCTGCGCCGGTAGCCGGGGCGGGGGCGCGTACTCGTCGCGCTTGCTCGTTCCTACGCCCATGCGCACCATTCCCGACACCAGGCCGACGGCGGCCGCCACGCCGTCGATCACCGGGACCCCTGTGCGCTTCGTGAGGTCCGCACAGAGGTCGGTCATGCCCGCGCAGCCGAGCACGACGGTGTCCGCGCCGTCGTCGCGGACCGCGCGCTCGCAGAGCTCGGCGATCTTCTCCCGGGCGGCAGAGCCGGCGTCCTCCAGCTCGAGGACCGGGACGTCCGCCGCGTACATGGCCACGCACGTGTCCTCGAAGCCGTAGCGCCGCACCAGGTCGCGCGCGCGGCCCAGCGTGCGGGACAGCGTGGTGACCACGGCGAACGTGCGGCCCGACAGGGTCGCGACGTGCATCGCGGCCTCGGCGATCCCGACCACCGGGCCGTCCGTCAGCTCGCGGGCGGCGTCCAGGCCGGGGTCGCCGAAGCAGGCGACGACGTAGCCGTCGGCCGGGCCGACGCCGTCCGGCTCTCCGCCGTCCGCAGGGCCGACGCCGGCCGCCTCCGCGGCCGCGACCTGCTGCGCCACCACGAGCGCGGCCCACGCCTCGTCAGTGTGGCTCTCGACGGCGGCGGGGCCGGCGCCGGGTTCCGGGCAGGTGGCGACGACGTCGACGTCCGGCCCGGCGACCTCCCGGGCGGTGACCGCGATCTTGTCGGTCATCGCCCGGGAGGTGTTGGGGTTGATGAGGTGGATCCGCACCGTCAGGCCTTGGTGCCCGCTGCGCCGTCGGCCACACCCTCGGTGTCGCCGTCGAACGACGGGATCTGAGGGCTGAGCCGCTCCAGCCACCAGAACGCCACGAAGCCGAGCCCGCACCCGATGAACCACGTGTAGTTGCCGATCCAGGAGATGTCGAAGTACCCGAGGTCGGCGATCAGCTTGGGCAGCACGCCCAGGAGGACGGTCGGCACGCCGGCCAGGAAGATCGCGAGCACGCCGTTGCGGTTGTAGCCGTTCGTGTACCAGTAGGCGCCCTCGGGCGACATGGTGAACATGTCGTCGACGAGCACCCGCTGCTTCGCCGCGAAGTAGTAGCCGGCGATGAGGATGCCGAACAGCGGGCCGATCAGGGCGCCGAGCACGCCGAGCGTGTAGTGGATCGCGTCGGCGTCGTTGTACCAGTTCCAGGGCAGCAGGACCACGGACCCGACCGCGGCGATCATGCCGCCCATGCGCCAGCTGATCTTCTGCGGGGCCACGTTGGAGAAGTCGAACGCGGGGGAGATGAAGTTGGCGACGATGTTGATGCCCACGGTCGCGGTCACGAAGGTGAGGCCGCCGAGCAGGATCGCGAACGGGGTGTCGATGCGCTCGACGGTGTGGATGGGGTCGGTGATGAGCTCGCCGAACACCGGCACCGTCGCCGACGCCGTGATGACCGTCAGGAGCGAGAAGAACAGGAAGTTGACCGGCAGGCCCAGCAGGTTGCCGCGCTTCACGGCCTTGAACGAGCGCCCGTACCGCGCGAAGTCGCCGAAGTTCAGCATCGGCCCGGAGAAGTAGGACACGACGATCGCGACCGCCGTGCAGAAGACCCCTACCGAGGCCCACCCGGTCAGCGGCTCGCCCTCGGAGAGGTCCAGGCTGATGTTGGACCAGCCCGCCTCCGAGACGAGGTAGACCGCCAGCACGATCATCACGACGTAGACGGCGGGACCGGCCCAGTCGATGAACCGCCGGATGGTCTCCATGCCGTTCCAGAACAGGGCGGCCTGCGCGAACCAGAGCACGGCGTACGAGATCCAGCCAAGGGCGTTCAGCCCGAGGAACGTCGGCTCGAGGAGCGCGGCGCTGGCGGGGATGAACTTGAGGAACACGATGTTCAGCGCCTGCGCGGCGAGGAACGTCTGCACGCCGTACCAGGCGACCGCGATGAGGCCGCGGATGATGGCCGGGATGTTCGCGCCCTTGACGCCGAAGACCGCGCGGTTGATCACCGGGTAGGGCACCCCGGTGTTCTGGCTCGGCTTCGCGACCAGGTTGGTGAACACCTGCACGATGACGATGCCGACCAGCAGCGCCAGCAGCACCTGCCAGCTCGCGATGCCGAGCGCGAAGAGGCTGCCGGCCGTCACGTAGCCGCCGACGCTGTGCACGTCGGACATCCAGAAGGCGAAGATGTTGTACGACGACCACTTCTGCTCCCGCAGGGGCGCGAGGTCCTCGTTGGCGAGGCGGGGGTCGTAGGAGGGCTTGACGTTGCCGGACCCGACCGGGTGCCCGGCGGCCTCCACCAGGTCGTGCTCGCCGCCGGAGACGGCGCCGGGCGGGTTCTGGGGTGCGGTCGCCGAGGAGGCCGCCACCTCCGTGTTCTCGGTCATGAGCACTGCCTTCCGAAGCGTGGTCGCTGGGTCGATATGAAGTTATGGGTTAACGACAGGCGGCTGGTTTCCCCGGGGTAACCACGTCGTAAGGCTCATGTTCAGTTACCGCTTCACGCATGTTTCGGGGCGTGTCGGGTACGTGAACCGGTGCGTGTCGCACGGTGTGTCGGGCGGGCGAGGGCCGCACGAGGCCCGGAGCACTCGTACGATGCGGCGGTGTCCTCCGAACCGTCCCTCGGTGCCCGGCTCCGCGGCCTGCGCGTGGCGCGTGGTGTGTCCGCACGCAGCCTCGCCGCGACGCTCGGGATTTCGGCCAGCGCCGTGTCGCAGATCGAACGGGACGTCATGCGCCCCTCGGTGGTGCGCCTGCTCGCGATCACCGACGCGCTGGGGGTCTCGCTGTCCGACGTGTTCGAGCCGCCGGGCGCCGTCGCCGCTCCGCGCGGCGGGACGACGGGGCTCGACCAGGCGGGGATCGCGGTCACCCGCGGCTGGGAGGCTTCTCCGGTGACCCTCGACGGCGGAGTCACGTTCCGCCGGCTCTCGCCCAACCCGACCCGCGGCCTCGACTTCTTCGAGTCGATCTACCCGCCCGGTGCCACGGCCACCCTCGGTGACATCGAGCTGTTCAAGCACGAGGGCTACGAGATCGGCAACGTCGTGGCGGGCGAGCTCACCGTCGAGCTGGCCGACGACGAGGTGGTGCTGGCGGCCGGCGACTCCATCAGCTACCCGTGCTCGGTGCCGCACCGGATCCGGAACGCGGGCGTGCGGCCGGCGGTCGCGACGTGGCTGATAGTGCACCCTTAGGGTCGCTCTGTGGGATTCCTCGAACAGAACGGCACGGTCCTGGTCACGGACGGCGGCCTGGCGACCGAGCTCGAAGCGCGCGGGCACGACCTGTCGGACGACCTGTGGTCGGCGCGGCTGCTGACGGACGCCCCCGACGAGATCAAGGCCGCCCACCTGTCGTTCTTCCGCGCGGGCGCCGTGATCGCGACGACGGCGAGCTACCAGGCCTCGTTCGACGGCTTCGAGGCGCGCGGGATCGATCGGGGCGACGCCGTCCGGCTGCTCCGGCGCAGCGTCGAGCTGGGCCGGGACGCCCGTGACGAGCTGGCCGACGACGGGCAGGAACGCTGGGTCGCCGCGTCGGTGGGCCCCTACGGTGCGACGCTGGCCGACGGGTCGGAGTACCGAGGCCGGTACGGGCTGAGCGTGGCCGAGCTGGCGGCCTGGCACCGCCGTCGGCTGGAAGTGCTGGCCGACGCCGGACCCGACGTGCTGGCGCTCGAGACGATCCCGGACCTCGACGAGGCGGAAGCGCTGATGACTGTGGTCTCCGGGATGGGCATTCCCGTGTGGCTGACGTACAGCATCGACGGCGACCGCACCCGCGCCGGGCAGCCGCTGCCCGAGGCGTTCGCCATCGCCCGGGACGTGCCGGAGGTGGTGGCGGTGGGGGTCAACTGCTGTGCGCCGTCGGACGTGTCAGCGGCGGTCGTCACGGCAGGCGCCGTGACCGGGAAGCCGGGGATCGCCTACCCGAACAGCGGCGAGAGCTGGGACGCCGGGCGACGCAGCTGGGCGGGGTCGCCGGAGCAGTCCGCGCAGCCAGGTCAGCAAGCGCGGCAGTGGGTCGCTGACGGTGCGCGGATAGTGGGCGGATGCTGCCGGGTGCGGCCCGCCGACATCAAAGACATAGCCCGTGCCGTCGCCGGCACGGGCTATGTCTGAGCGAGATGTCCGAGCGGGATCAGCCCTTGGCGATCGCGCTGACGTCCAGGGTGATCTTCACCTTGTCGCCCACCAGGAAGCCGCCGGTCTCCAGCGAGGCGTTCCAGGTCAGGCCGAACTCCTTGCGGTTGATCTCGAGGGCGGCCTCGAAGCCGGCGCGGTTGTTGCCGAACGGGTCCTTGGCGGTGCCGGTGAACTCGGTCTCCAGCTCGACGCCCTTGGTGACACCGTTGATGGTCAGGTCGCCCGAGATGATGTAGGCGTCGCCCTCGGGGCGGATGGCGGTGGACGAGAAGGTCCAGGCGGGGTTCTCGTCGGCGTGCCAGAAGTCGGCGCTCTTCAGGTGGCCGTCGCGACCGGCGTCGCCCGTGTTGACCGACTGTGCGTCCAGCTCGGCGGTGACGCTCGACGACTCGAGGTCCTCGCCGACCGTGATGGTGCCCGAGGAGACGGCGATGGTGCCGCGCACCTTTGCGATGCCCGCGTGGCGGACCGAGAAGGCCGCAGAGGTGTGGGACGCGTCGATGTCGTACGTGCCGGTGGTGAGTCCGGCGGGGAGCGGGGTGGCCATGAGTGAGGACTCCTTGTTGATGCGGCGATTTGGGTGGATAGTTTAGAGATCAACTACCCGCGATGAGGTCCAACATAGCGGGTCCCGTAACGTATTCCCAGGGTGTCCGAGCAGGGTGTCCGAGTCAGCACGAAGGCGGTGGCGAGATGGCGGTGCAGACGGTCGAGCAGCAGGACCTGTGGTTGACCGAGGAGCAGCAAGGCTCCTGGCGGCACTACCTCGAAGGCACCGCACGATTCGTCGAGGCGCTCGGTGCGGTCCACGACCGCACCCTCGATCTCTCCCTCGGCGAGTACAGCCTGCTGGTGCAGCTCTCGGAGGCACCGGAGCTGACCATGCGGATGTCGACGCTCGCCGACGGCCTCGTGCTCTCGCGCAGCCGGCTCACGCACACGGTCGCCCGTATGGAGTCGCGCGGGCTGGTCGAGCGCCGCGCCGCCGAGGGCGACCGGCGCGGTGTGAACTGCACGATGACCGACGCCGGCCGCGCGGCCCTGGAGGCGGCGGCACCCGGCCACGTCTCCGCGGTGCGCCGCATCATGGTCGACGCGCTGGAGCCCGAGGAGCTCGCGACGCTGGGCCGCATCATGGCCAAGGTGGCCGAGTCCTCGAAGCTCTCTGGCGGCACCGAGGAGGGCCTGACGGCGCACTGCGACTGACCCGGCTGGTCACCAGGTCGGGCGCAGGATGACGTAATCCACACTCCCGAGGTCACCGGCACCCAGGGTCGGGTGCGAGACTGGGCGCCATGGTTTCCACGACGGTTCACCTGCTGCGTCACGGCGAGGTGTACAACCCCGACGGTGTCCTGTACGGGCGGCTGCCCGGCTACCGCCTCTCCGACCGTGGCCAGGCGATGGCGAAGATCGTCGCCGACCACCTCACCAGCACCGGTCACGACGTGATCCGGGTGGTGGCCTCCCCGCTGCAACGCGCGCAGGAGACGGCCGCCCCCGTGGCGCAGGGCTTCGGGCTGGAGCTCGCCACCGACGACCGCATCATCGAGGCAGGCAACAGGTTCGAGGGCCTGCCCGTCGGCGACCGCGGGGGCGCGCTCAAGAGCCCGCGCAACTGGCCGTACATGTGGAACCCGTTTCGCCCGTCCTGGGGCGAGCCCTACACGCAGCAGGTCGAGCGCATGCGCAGCGCCGTCGAGGACGCGCGCCTGGCCGCGGAGGGACACGAGATCGTGCTGGTCAGCCACCAGCTCCCGGTCTGGCTCACGCGCCGGTCGTTCGAGAACGGCCAGCTCTGGCACGACCCGCGCCGCCGCCAGTGCAACCTGGCCTCGCTGACGTCCCTGCACTTCGAGGACGACCGGTTCGTGGGCCTCCACTACACGGAGCCCGCCGCGGAGCTCTACGACGGCGCGAGCAAGGTCGCCGGAGCGTGATGCGGGGTAAGACCTTCAGGGTCGTGCAGTGGATAGTGGCAGTCGGCATCGTCATCGGCCTGGTGGCCGCCCTCGCAGGGTGCACGCCCGAGGAGTCCGGCGCCGGTGACGTCGTCGGGCAGGGGTATGTCTCCGGGGACGGGTCGGTGCAGACGTACGACGTCGGGGAGCGCAAGGGGCCGGTAGCCATCGAGGGCATCGACTTCGAGGACAACGACGTCGACACGGCCGACTGGGCGGGTGACGTCGTGGTCGTGAACACCTGGTACGCCTCCTGCGCCCCGTGCCGCGCCGAGGCCCCCGACCTCGTGGAGCTCGCCTCCTCGAAGGAGGGCGTGCAGTTCCTCGGCATCAACACGGAGGACGACGCCGGCGCCGCCCAGGCGTTCCAGCGCACCTTCGAGGTGCCCTACCCCAGCATCGAGGACCGCAGCGGTGTCGTGATCGCGGGCCTGTCCGGCGTCGTGCCGCTGCAGGCCGTGCCGTCCACCGTGATCCTGGACCAGGAGGGCTACGTGGCCGCGCGGGTCATCGGCCAGGTGGAGGGCTCGACGCTCGAGGCCCTCATCGACGAGGTCCTGGCGGAGGCAGCCTGATGCTTCCTCTCGGTGCCGTGACGACCGCGGTCGGCGACGGGCTCGCGGTCACCGCGTTCAGCGGGTCGCTGCTGCTGGCGGTACCCGTGGCGATGCTGGCGGGCCTCGTGTCGTTCGCGTCGCCGTGCGTGCTGCCGCTCGTGCCCGGGTACCTCGGCTACGTGAGCGGCATGGCCGCCGCCTCGATGAACGCGACCGCCGAGGCCGGCGGAACCGGCGGAGCCGTGGCGACGCGCGTCAAGCCCGCCCGCGCCCGCGTCGTCGGCGGCGTGGCGCTGTTCGTGCTCGGCTTCACCGTCGTCTTCGTCTCGTTCGGCGCCGCGTTCGGCGGCCTCGGCAGCTACCTCGTGCGCTGGGACGACGTCATCACCCGCGTGCTCGGCGCGGTGGTCATCCTGCTCGGCCTCGGCTTCCTCGGCGCGGTCCCGTTCCTGCAGCGCGAGGCGCGGTTCCACGTGACACCGCGCGCCGGCCTCTGGGGTGCGCCGCTGCTCGGCATCGTGTTCGGCCTGGGCTGGACGCCCTGCATCGGCCCGACCCTCGGCGCCGTGCAGGCGCTCGCGATCGACGAGGCGTCCGCCGGCCGCGGTGCGCTGCTCGGCGTCGCCTACTGCATAGGCCTGGGCGTGCCGTTCCTGCTGGTCGCCCTCGGGCTGGGGAGCTCCGAGCGCATGATGGACTTCCTGCGCCGGCACCGCCTCGCGGCGCTGCGCCTCGGCGGGGGGCTGCTGGTGCTGGTCGGGCTGCTGCTGGTCACGGGGCTGTGGACGCGCCTCACCGGCGCCATGCAGCTCTGGATCGGCGGATTCGAGACGGTGATCTGATGGCCAGGCGCTCGGGTGGGGACGGCACCTACGTCCCCGAGGGGATCGCGGACGAGTTCACACAGGGCGAGCCGACGTCCGGCGAGCAGAAGCCCAGTCGGCCCAACGCGCCGGTGCTGGGCCTGGTGGGCACGCTGCGCTGGATGTGGCGCCAGCTGACGTCGATGCGCGTGGCGCTCATGCTGCTCATGCTGCTCGCCGTCGCGGCGGTGCCGGGGTCGGTGCTCCCGCAGCGCAACCAGGACGCGGCGGGCGTCATCGAGTACCTCGCCGACCATCCGACGGCGGGGGAGTGGCTCGACAAGGCCGGGTTCTTCGACGTCTACTCGTCGGTCTGGTTCTCCGCGATCTACATCCTGCTGTTCGTCTCGCTGGTGGGCTGCATCCTGCCGCGGTCGATGGCGCACTACCGAGCCCTGCGCGGCCGCCCGCCGCGCGTGCCGTCCCGGTTCAACCGGTTCCCGGCCAAGGCCTCAGGGACCACCACCGCCTCGCCCGAGGAGGCCGCCGACGCCGTCGCCGCCCGCCTGCGCGGCACGATCTCCTGGCTGCCCATGTTCCGCGTGGACCGTGGTGAGGAGCCCTCGCGCGGTGCCGCCCGACCGGCGTCGGCCACCGTGAGCGCCGAGCGCGGCTACCTGCGCGAGACCGGGAACCTGGTGTTCCACCTGGCCCTGGTCGGTCTGCTCGTGTCGGTGGCGACGGGCCAGCTGCTGCACTACCGCGGCCAGGCCATCGTCACCGAGGGCCGCGGGTTCGCGAACGCCGTCGTCGACTACGACACCTTCGAGAAGGGCGCCTGGTTCCGGCCGGAGTCGCTGGTGCCGTTCTCCATGACGCTCGACCGGTTCGTGTCGGAGTTCGCGAGCGACACCGTCGCGTTCGCGCAGGCGCGCGACTTCACGGCGCACGTCACGGTGACCGAGCCCTCGGGCGAGCAGCGGCCGGAGATCGTGAAGGTCAACCACCCGCTGGTCGTCGACGGGGCCAAGATCTACCTGCAGGGCAACGGGTTCGCGCCCGACATCACGGTGCACGACGCCGAGGGCGAGATCGCCTTCGCGGGCCGCGTGACGTTCATCCCGCAGGACACGATGTACACGTCCCGCGGCGTGGTGAAGGTGCCGGACGTCGCCCCCGGGCTCGACCAGATCGGGCTGGTGGGCTACTTCCTGCCGACCGCCGAGGTCGAGCCGGACGGGTCCGCCCGCTCGGCGTTCCCGCAGCCCGTCGACCCGCTGCTGGTGCTCGAGGTGTACACGGGCGACCTGGGGCTCGACGACGGCTCCCCGCAGAACGTGTACGAGCTCGACACGGCGTCGCTCACGCCAGCCGTCGACGAGAACGGCGAGCGGGTCAAGGTGCTGGCCCGGCCCGGCGAGACCGTCGACCTGCCGGACGGGCTCGGCACCCTGACCCTCGGCGACGAGCTACCGCGCTACGTGGCACTCGACCTTCGGCACGACCCGTCGCTCACCTTCGTGCTCGTGTTCGCCCTGCTCGCGCTCGGCGGGCTCACCGTCTCGCTCTTCACGCCGCGACGGCGGGTCTGGGCGCGGGCGTACGTCGCCCAGGATGGGGCTACCGTGGTCGAGGTCGCGGGGCTTGCCCGCGGGGACGACGCAGGCCTGCAGGCCGAGGTCGACCGCGCGCTGGCCGCGGTGCCCGGGTTGGCTGAGCCCGCCGAGGCATCGCCCGCCGAGACCTCGCTGGACGCACCTCGACAGGCTCAGGAACCGCGTGTCGAGACCGGATCGGAAAAGGACTGAACATGGAGCTGGCAAACCTCAGTGTGCTGCTCGTCTGGGGCGCGGCGACGGCCCTCGCCGTCGCGCTCGTCGCGTTCGCCGTGGACCTGTCGCGCCTGTCGGGTGCCAAGGTCGACGCGCGGGACGCGGCCAGGAGCCGGGAGAAGGTGGCCGTCGCGGTCGCCGACGCCGGTTCCGAGGTGGTCTCGCCCTACGGCCCGGACACCACCGCCGACGCCCCCGGTCCGGTGAACCGCAGGCTGGCCCAGGTCGGCATGTCGGTGACCTGGCTCGCGGCGGCGATGCTGCTTGCCGCGATCGTCCTGCGCGGGATCGCCGCGGGCCGCACGCCGTGGGCCAACATGTACGAGTTCACGCTGGTCGGCACGTTCGTGGCCGTCGCGGTGTTCGTCGGGGTCAACGTCCGGCGCGACGTGCGCTTCCTCGGCGCCTTCGTGACCGGGCTCGGCGTGCTGTTCCTCGTGCTGGCGCAGCAGCAGTTCTTCGTCGCGGCGATGGGCGTGCAGCCCGCGCTGCAGAAGTACTGGCTGGTGATCCACGTCGGCGTCGCCATCTGTGCGACGGGCATCTTCACCGTCGCCTTCGTGACGTCGGCGCTGCAGCTCCTGCGGGACGGCCGGGACAACGGCTCGGTGCTGCTCGGCAGCCGCCACTGGGGCTGGCTGGACCACACGCCGGCGCCGTCGGCCCTGGAGTCGCTCTCGTTCCGGCTCAACTCGGTGGCGTTCGTGCTCTGGACCTTCACGCTCATCGGCGGCGCCATCTGGGCCGAGGACGCCTGGGGCCGCTACTGGGGCTGGGACCCCAAGGAGGTCTGGAGCTTCATCGTGTGGGTCGTCTACGCGGCCTACCTGCACGCGCGCACGACGCGTGGCTGGTCCGGCACCCGCGCGGCCTGGTTCGTCGTCGCGGGCTACGCCTGCGTGCTGTTCAACTTCACCGGCGTGAACCTGATCTTCAACGGGAAGCACTCGTACTCGGGCCTGTAGCTCCGCGAAGTAGAGCGGGCGTCCGGACACACGCTCTATCTCGGCCATCGACTGGTCGCGAGATAGAGCGTGTGTCCGGACGCCCGCTCTACTTCGGCGTCAGGACGGCGGTCGGGTCAGTCGGTGTGGGCCGAGCCGTTCTCGGCGTCGTCGTCCTTGGCGTCCCGGGTGCCGCGCGCCTCCCGCTCCCGCTTGCGCTTCTCCTGCTCGAGGCGCCAGAGGAACTCGGGGTCATCGTCAGGGGCGACGGGACCGGCGGGACGGCGCGGGCCGGGGCGGGGTGACCGCGGGGACGGCGTCGGACGGCTGCCGCCACCGCTCGGACCGCTGCCGGGCGCCGACGGGCCCTTGCCCGACCGGCGGGCCGCGACGCGCACGACTATCCACGAGATCGCGCCCAGCAGGGGCAGGAGCACGATCAGGAGCACCCAGAGCCACCGAGGCAGCCCGCCGCGTTCGTCCTCGTCAGAGCCCCAGACGTCGGCCAGGGCATACGCCATGAGGCCGACGATGACCAGGATCAGGAGGATGTTTCGCATACCCCCAGCCTACGGCGGGACGGTGGGGATGGGTCAGCCCTCGACGTGACCTTCGCCGCGTTGCCGCCCGTCCCCGTCCGCGTCCGTGGGCAGGTCCGAGGGCGTGGCGTCCTCGGTGCGACCGGCTCCCTCGCGGGCCTCACGCTCGCGCTTGCGCTTGGCCTGTTCCATCAGCCAGATGAACTCGGGGTCGTCCTCGGGCGCGAGGGGCGCGGCGTCCTGCTCCCAGGAGCGCGTCCGGCGCTCGTACCGGGCGGGCGCCGGCTGGCCGGCCGGGAACCCGGTGACCTGCTGGCCGGAGCTCCTCCGTCGGCTTCGGGCGATGTTGCTCACCACCAGCCAGGCGATGGAACCCGCCAGCGGAAGGAACACGATGGCGACGATCCAGAAACCCTTCTGGATGCCGCCGAGGTCCTCTTCCTCCGCCTGGATCACGTCGACCAGCGCGTAGACGACGAGCGCGAGATACAAGAGGAAGAAGACGAGCTTGGGCATGGGCTGGAGCCTAGCGGGGCGGGTGCTGGAGGCGCCTGGCCGAACGGGTGAACTCGTGGCCGGGTGTGACCGGGGCCCGGCTTACGATGGGAGGGTGCCCCTCCTGACCTACACGTTGCTCCGCCTCGCGCTGTTCGGCGCGACCCTCGGCCTGCTCTACCTGGTCGGCCTGCGGGGCTGGCTGCTCCCGACGGTGGCGGTAGTGGTGGCGCTGGCGCTGTCGTACCTGACGCTGACGAAGCCCCGGGACGCCGCGACGCGGTGGATCGCCGCACGGACGGACCGCCGCGCCGCCGAGCGCGCGGTCTTCCCGAAGGGCGACGCCGACGCGGCCCACGAGGACGCCGAGGTCGACAAGAGGCTCCAGGCCGACTGACCCGCCGGCCCGGCTCCGCCGTCCGACCCTCCGCGGGTCAGATCGACAGGCCGAACCAGAGCAGCACGCCGTAGCCCAGCTCGTACAGGCCCGTACCGGCCAGCACCGGGATCAGCAGCTTGCCGCGGGCCCCGGCGAGCACCGGGATGGTCAGCAGGATCGCCGGCCCGAACAGCAGCAGCACGACGAGCGACCACGGTGCCCAGAACGCGCACACCAGGCCGAGCAGCAGCGGAACCGCCAGCATCGCCACGTACGCCCGGCGGGCCTTGTGGTCGCCGAGCCGCACGGCCAGGGTCCGCTTGCCGGCGAGCACGTCGGTCGGGATGTCGCGCAGGTTGTTGACCATGAGCAGCGCGCACGCGATGAGGCCCACCCCGACGGCGCCGAGCACCGCCGGCCACGTGATGCGGTCGGCCTGCGTGTACGTGGTGCCGAGCACCGCGACCAGGCCGAAGAACACGAACACGGCGATCTCGCCGAGTCCCCGGTACCCGTACGGCTTCTTGCCGCCCGTGTAGTACCAGGCCGCGGCCACGCACACCGCGCCGACCGCGAGCAGCCACCAGTGGCCCGAGACCGCGCACAGCGCGAGGCCGAGCAGGCCGGCGACGCCGAACGAGGCGAAGGCGGCGCGCTTCACGCTGCCGGGCGCCGCGGCGCCGGAGGCAGTGAGCCGCATCGGCCCCACCCGGTCGAGGTCGGTCCCGCGGACCCCGTCGGAGTAGTCGTTGGCGTAGTTGACGCCGACCTGCAGGGCCAGGGCGACCCCCAGCGCGAGGAGTGCGGGCAGCCACGCGGAGGCGTCCACCTGCGCGGCCGCGCCGGTACCCACCAGCACCGGTGCAGCTGCCGCCGGCAGCGTGCGGGGCCGGGCCCCGGAGATCCACTCGGCGGCAGTCGCCATCAGCGTGTCCTTCGTTCGTGAGGTGTGACCAGCATCTGTGGACAGCAAGGTTCGCGCCCAGCAGGTTCGACGGACCAGGTCCGGGCCTGTTCGAGGCCCTGGCGGAGGAACGAAGTCATGGTCGCACGGGTTCCCGGGCAGCCTCCCGCTCGGCCCGCACGACGGCGTCCCGTACCGCCCGGCGGTCCGTCTTGCCGGGGCCGCGGGTGGGCAGGGCATCCGTGACGTACACGCGGCGCGGCGCGGCGGGGGCACCGAGCCGCTGCCCGACGGCGGAGCGCAGCCCGGCGAGCAGCTCGCCGCCGCCGTCGGTCAGGACCGGGGCCGGGACCGGGTCCGGGCTCTGGCCGTCCGGCGATCCCTGGGCGGCGGACACCCGGCCGGCCGTCCCGGTCGCGACGACGGCGACGACCGCCTGGCCCCACTCGGCGTCGGGCACGCCGACGACGCAGGCCTCCCCGGGGGTGCCGAGCCCCGCGAGGTGTTCGGCGATGGCGTCCTCGACGGCCGCCGGGGCGACGTTGACGCCGCCGGTGAGGATGACGTCGTCCGCCCGGCCGAGGATCGTGAGCCGACCGTCGTCCAGGCGGCCCAGGTCGGAGGTGCGGAACCAGCGGGTGCCGTCCGGGTCGGTACGGAAGACAGCGGCGGTGGCGGCGGGATCACCGACGTAGCCCTCGGCGAGCATCGGGCCGGACAGCTCGACGACGCCGGTCCCCGGGGCGGACCCGGGCGCGAGGCCGGACCCCGGCCCGGCGGTGGCGTCGGTGTCGGCGTCGGCGTCGGCCAGGCGGACCCGCACGCCGGCGAGCGGGACGCCGTCGTACACGCAGCCGCCGCTCGTCTCGGACATGCCGTAGGTGGTGACGACGCGGACGCCGGCGGCCCGCGCGCTCGCCAGCAGGGGCGCCGGCGCGGCCGCACCGCCGACGAGCACCGCGTCGAACCGGGCGAGGGCGTCGAGTCCTGCGCGGTCGCCGTCGTCGGCCGCGGTGACCAGGCGGTGCAGCTGGGTGGGGACCAGCGAGACGTACGCGCGCCGGCCGCGCGCCAGGCGGTCGGCGAAGTCGGCGGCGACCGCCGCGAACCCGGCAGCGGTGAAGCGGTCGAGCGTGTCCGGGTACGGCGCGCCGCCCGCCATGAGGGACCGGGTGATGACCTGGACCCCGGCGACGTGGGTGGGCGGGAGCACGAGCAGCCAGCTTCCGGGACCGCCGAGCCGTTCGTGCGTGGCGTCCGCCGAGGCGCGCAGGGCGGCGGCGCTCAGCGCGACCTCGCGCGGGTTTCCCGTGGAACCGGAGGTCCGCAGCACGAGCGCGGTGCCGGGCGGCGGAGCGACGTCGGACAGGCGGGGCTGCGGCGCGTACGCCGGACCGCCGTCGAGGGCGTCCCGGACGGCACGGACGACGCTGCTCACAGGGTCGGGCAGAGCGTCGGGCAAGCGGTCGCTCACAGCGTCGGGCAGAGGGTCGGTCGGGGCCACCTCACGAGCGTAAGCGTGCGCCGAGGGTGCCGGGCGACGATGCGGCGGGCGCCCGATGAGAGACCTTTCATCCGGGTCTCATGGCGGGCTCATACCGGCCGAGTTGAGTGACGGTGTTGCACCTCAGCGTCCCTCGACCAGAAAGCGTGGCCGTCATGAGCATCCTCGACACGTCCCCTGACCTGCGCGGCTACGCCCCGCACCCCGTCGTCGCCCCGCTACGGGCGGACATCGCCGGCGCGCGGACGCCCGACCCGCTCGTGCGCCGTCTGGTGCGGGCCAAGAAGGCCTACTCCACGCGGTTCGTCGCGGCGGCCATCGAGCAGGACCCCGGTGCCTTCGACCTGATCACCGACCCGGCGCGGGCGCCACGGGCAGGCGATGTCGTCCTGGCCCGGGTGGTGACCATCGGCCAGCACAAGCGGCTCGAGTCGCCGGTGTCACGCCGCCAGATCCTGTTCGAGGGTGACGAGATCGTCGTGGCCTACGGGTCGCGCTACGCCGCCGACCAGTTCCTCGCCGTCATCCCCGAGGACCTCGGCGAGTGTCATCTCGCGGCCGCCGGCGGGCTCGCCTCGCGCGTCGTCGACCAGCACGCGGCGATCGACGACGCAACGGTGATCGAGCCGATCGGGCTGCTCTCCCGTGCGAACCGGGTGGTCAACCTGGCGAGGTTCGCGCCGCAGGCGGTGCGTGCGGCGGCGCTCGCCGGCGGCTCTGCGGCGCGCGTTCCCGTCGTCGCGGTGGTCGGTACGTCGATGAACTCCGGCAAGTCCACGACGATGGCCTGCCTCGCCCGCGGTCTCACCGCGGCCGGACTCACCGTCCACGCGGGCAAGGCGACCGGCACGGGCGCGGGCAACGACGCGCACCACTACACCGACGCGGGCGCGGACCGCGTGGTCGACTTCACCGACTTCGGTCTCCCCAGCACGTTCGGCCTGTCCTTCGAGGAGGTCCGGGACGTGTTCGCGACCATGACGGACGTGCTGGCGTCCCCGGCGGCGCACGGCACCCCCGACGTCGTCCTGATCGAGATCGCCGACGGCATCTTCCAGGGCGACACGAGCCGGCTCCTCACCGACGGCGCCTTCCGTTCCGTGGTCGACCGCGTGGTGTTCGCCGCCGGGGACGCGCTCGGCGCGAGCGGCGGGATCGCGGCGCTCCGGGCGCTGGGCTGCGAGCCGTCGGTGGTGTCCGGGGTGCTCACCGCCTCGCCGCTCGCCACCGCGGAGGCGCGTGCCGCGCTCGACGTCGGCGTTGTGCCGACCTACGACCTGTGCCTGCCGTCCGAGGCGCTCGCCGCCGCGGGGCTGGCTCCTGCGGGAGTCGGACATGCCGTCGCCTGAGCCCGAGCCGGGCCTGCTCCCCAAGATCTACACCGGGGGCCGGCGCGGCTGGGTGATCGGCCTGGTCGCCCTGGGCCTCGGCCAGGCCGCGCTCGGCGCGGTCAGCGCCTGGACCCTCACGCAGCTCCGCGCGGGCAGCCCGTGGCCGATGGCGGTGGTGATCGTCAGCATCGTCGCGGCCGCCGTGGCGTTCGGCGGGCTGCGCGTGGAGGAGCGGATAGTCGCCGAACGGCTCGGCCAGGACTACGTGCGGGACGTACGCCGTGACCTGGTCCAGGCCGAGCTCACCCCGGGCAGCCGCACGCACATCGGCATCACCGTCGCCCGGACCACCAACGATCTCTCCAGCGTGCGCAACTGGGTGTCACAGGGCGTCGGACCGCTCGCCGCAGGGATCCCGCTGATCCTCGGCTCCGTCGTGGGCCTCACGATCATCGACCCGTTCCTCGGCCTCGGGTTCCTGTTCCCGCTCGGCGTGCTCGCCGCGGTGATGGCGCCCTGGGCGCGGACGGCGTACCAGCGGTCGCGCAGCCTGCGGCGGGCCCGCGGGCGCATGGCCACGCGGATCGCCGACACGGTAGGCGCCGCGCAGGGGATCATCGCGGCCCGCGGCGCAGGCCGCGAGCTCGGCCACATCGACTCCGCCTCGGACGTCGTCGTCGACCGTGCGGTCGACCGGTCCGCGATCGTCGGCCTGATCCGGGCCGGCGGCACCGTGGCGGCGATGCTGGCCACGCTGGCCGTCGCGGCCGTCGGCGTCATCCGCGGCATCGACCCCGCCGTCACGATGGCCGCCATGGCGATAGCGGGCATCGCGTCGACGCCGATCATCGACATCGGCCGGATCGTCGAGTACCGCCAGACCTACCTGGCCGCCTGCGCCGTCCTGGGTCCGGCGCTCGCCGACGCCGCACGCCGGCGCGCCGAGTACGAGCAGGCCCGCGAGGCCGCGTCGTCGGCCCTCATGCCGGACGGCGCGGACGCACCCGGCCTGGTGCACGTCGCGATCCCGGGGCTCACCCACGCGCCCTTGCGGGCGAACGCCGGTGCCCGGATCCGGCTGACCGGCGACGACCCGGGGGCGCCGCTGCGCCTGATGCGCCGGGTCGTCGGGCTCGACGCGACCCCGTCCGGCGTCGCCGACGAGATCTGGGTGGGCGGCGAGAACCTGCGGGCCGTCGCTCCGGCGCGTGGTCGCGCGCTCGTCGGGCTCGCCACGCGGGACACGGTGTTCGAGCGCGGATCGCTGCGGCGTGCGCTGCGCTACCGGCGTCCTGACCTGGACGAGGAGACGGCCCTTGCCGCCCTCGAGGGCGTCGGCCTCTCCGTCGACCCGTTCCCCGACGGGCTGCGCACCGTGCTGCGCTCCGGCGGGGAACCGCTGACCACCGACGAGCGGGCGCGGCTCGCCCTCGCCCGCGCGATCTACGGCGAGCCGCCGCTGCTCCTGGTCGCCGACCTCGACCGCGACCTGGACGAGGAGGGGCGTGCCCGGCTGGAGCGCATCCTGGCGGGCTACCCGGGTGTTGTCGTGCTCACCGGGTCCGACGAGCTGGCGCGGGCGCTGGGTGCCGAGGAGTTCCGGGTAGAGGCGACGCCGGTCCTGGTCGCCCCGGACGGGCGCGCCCCGGACGGCGACGACTGAGCCCGGTGCACCCTCGACGTGGCGCGCCGTCAGTAGTAGTACGGGAACGCCGACCAGTCCGGCTCGCGGCGCTCCAGGAACGCCTCCTTGCCCTCGACCGCCTCGTCGGTCATGTACGCCAGCCGCGTCGCCTCGCCGGCGAAGACCTGCTGGCCGGCGATGCCGTCGTCGGCGGCGTTGAAGGCAAACTTCAGCATCCGGATGGCCTGCGGCGACTTGGTGGCGATGATCTTCGCGTACTCGAGCGCCAGCCCTTCCAGGTCCTCGTGCTCGGCGACCTCGTTGACGGAGCCCCAGCGTTCGGCGTCGTCGGCGGAGTACTCGCGAGCGAGGAAGAAGACCTCGCGGGCACGCTTCTGCCCGATCTGGCGGGCGAAGTAGGCGGAGCCGTACCCGGCGTCGAACGAGCCGACGTCGGCGTCGGTCTGCTTGAACTTGCCGTGCTCGCGGCACGCGACGGTGAGGTCTGCGACGACGTGCAGCGAGTGCCCGCCGCCGGCGGCCCAGCCGTCAACCACCGCGATGACGACCTTGGGCATGGTCCGCATGAGGCGCTGCACCTCGAGGATGTGCAGGCGACCGGCCTTGGCCGGGTCGATCGAGTCGGCGTTCTCGCCCTCGGCGTAGCGGTAGCCGTCGCGGCCGCGGATGCGCTGGTCGCCGCCGCTGCAGAACGCCCAGCCGCCGTCCTTGGGGGAGGGGCCGTTGCCGGTCAGGAGCACCGTGCCGACGTCGGACGACATGCGCGCGTGGTCCATGACCCGGTACAGCTCGTCCACGCTGTGCGGGCGGAACGCGTTGCGGACCTCGGGGCGGTCGAACGCGATACGGACCACGGGCAGGTCGCGCGGCTCGGGGCCGGTGCGGTCGACGCCGCGGTGGTACGTGAGGTCGGTCAGGTCCTCGAAGCCCGACACCGCGCGCCAGCGCTGCGGGTCGAACGTCTCGGAGACCTGCTGGGGGAGTTCGGTGCTCGTGGTCACGCGGCAAAGCCTAGTTCGGGGCCAGGGAGGGCGCGGCAGCCTCTATCGTGGCGGCGACGAGAGGACCCTCACATGCTCATCCGCCATCGCGGCCTCGAACCCTCCATCGACCCGTCGGCGTACGTCGCCCCGTCGGCGACGCTCGTCGGCGACGTCCGCATCGCCGCCGGCGCGCGGATCCTGCACGGCGCGGTGCTCACCGCCGAGGACGGTGCCGTGATCATCGGTGCGGACACCGTGGTGATGGAGAACGCGCTGGTCCGTGGCCGGCACAGCCACCCCGCCCGGATCGGGTCCGCAGTGATGATCGGCCCGCACGCCCACGTCAACGGCAGCACCGTCGAGGACGAGGCGTTCATCGCGACCGGCGCCGCGCTGTTCCCGGGCAGTGTCATCGGTGCGGGCGCCGAGGTGCGCATCCACGGCGTGGTGCAGGTCAACACGGCGGTGGCCCCGGGCGCGGTGGTGCCGATCGGCTGGATCGCGGTGGGCGACCCCGCAACGATCCTGCCGCCGGAGAAGCACGAGGAGATCTGGGCGATCCAGCGCGAGCTCGACTTCCCCGGCACCGTGTACGGGGTCGACAGGGACGTCTCGATGCGCGAGCTCATGGGCCGCCAGTCCGAGTACTACGGCGCCCACCGCGACGACGCGCCTGTGGACGGGACCGCGTAGCGATCCAGGTACTCAGGTCCGGCGGTCCAGGTCCTGGTTCGCTGCGAGGTCCTCCGGCCGGATCTCGGGGCGCGAGCCGCGCGTGGCGCCCACCGAGGCGACGACCACACAAAGCACCGCGATCCATTGCGACCAGTGCAGCAGCTCCTGGAGCACGACGAGGCCGATGAGGGCCGCCATGGCTGGTTCGAGGCTCATCAGGATGCCGAAGACGCGCGGCGGCATCGTGCGCAGCGCCTCCAGGTCCAGCGAGTACGGGACCACCGACGACAACAGCGCCAGACCGAGCCCCGCGACCAGGACCCACGGCTGAACCAGCGCCGCTCCGCTGTCGACCACGCCGATGGGGACCGCCACAAGCACTGCGACGATCATGCCCAGGGCCAGGCCGTTGCCCTCCGTGGTGTGGCGGCCCAGAGCCGCGCTGACCACGATGTACAGGCCCCAGCACGCCCCCGCGGCGAGGGCGAACAGCAGACCGATGAGGTCTACCTCGCCGCCTCCGCCCATGAGCAGGACGACGCCGGCTGCCGCGAGCGCCGCCCAGAGCGCGTCCAGCCATCGCCTCGACCCGATGAGGGCCACCGTCAGCGGCCCGAGGAACTCGACGGTGACCGCGATCCCCAGGGGGAGCCGGTCCAGTGCCAGGTAGAAGCACAGGTTCATCAGGCCGAGGGTCAGGCCGTAAGCGACCACCACGGTCCACGCCTGACGGCTCATGCGCAGGGAAGGCCGCCACAGGAGCATCAGGATCGCTGCGGCGAAGAACAGCCGCAGCGCGACGGTCCCGAAGCTGCCCACCTCGCTGAACAGCTGCTTGGCCAGCGCGGAGCCGAGCTGGACGCTGACGATGCCGAGCAGGACCAGGGCCGTCGGCGGAACCCCACCGAGACCGCGTCCGACCAGACCGGTCAGGGAGGGTCGGGGCGTCGGGCCGCGTCGAGCACTGTCATCGTTCATGGGGGCCACATCTGGAGTATCGACGACCGCGGAGCCGGGCAACATGCCATTTCCGTGCGCCCCTGTGGATAACTCTCCAGCGGTGTCGGCGGCTCGACGTACGTTGGTTGTCGGGCGCTCATCCCGACAACCAGCTGCAGGAGGAACGATGGTGCTTGTGCTTGACAGTTCAGAACGTGTTCTGAACTATGGAACGATGGACGTTCGGCCGATTTCTCAGACGGTGCGGTTCTCCGATCTCTCACGCGATTCGAAGAAGGTCGCGGCTGCGGCTGACCGGGGCCCTGTCATGATCACGCGTCGTGACGGTGAACCTCTGGTGCTGCAGCGGCAGAGCGTCTACGAGCAGAATCGGGCTGGGCTCGCACTCGCTTCCCAGGTGATCGCGGCCGCCGTAGGCGAAGGCCCTGAGGGCTTTGCGGAGCGGCTGGGGCGATTCTTCCCGTGGATGAGCTTTCTTCCGCTGGCCGGACGTGCTCAGTGCGCGCACGAGCTAGCCCAAGTGGCCCGGGCCTGTGCGTCGGTGTCGGTCTTCGAGCCGCTCGAGGTCGAGGTCGGCGCGTGGCAGTCGACGGCCGAGGCGTACGCGTCGGGCCATGGGCCTGACCGGGAGTACGACTGGCTGGACGAGCCGATCGCCGTTGAGCGGCCGTGATGGTGCGAGAGGCCGCAGTACCTCGCCCCATCAAGAAGAACGAGTACACGATCGTCTTCGCGAGCAAACAAGCCCAGAAGGGCTGGACTGATGTCGCAGCGACGAAACGAAACGCGCTGGCCGACGCGTGGGACTTTCTCACGCGGACCCCGCATGCATCATCGCCAACCTGCCATCAGCTCAAGTTCGAGCTGGCGACTGTCGAGCGTGCCGGACAGGTCCACGACAGGTGGCAGTACGAGCTGCCTGGCGGGGCGCGGATCTGGTTCTACGTGACGAAGGATGAGCCGGCAGCGGGTGTTGTGTACATCCTCGACGTCCACACGCACCATCCGAACGAGACCAAGTAGTCGTGCAGGTCGTTAGCCTGGGCCTGTGCTGCTGATCGGTGAGCCCGTCGTCTGGTCCACGCCCCTCCGGACCCGCTTTCGCGGGATCGACGTGCGCGACGGCGTCTTGCTGCGCGGGCCTGCCGGCTGGGGCGAGCTGTCGCCGTTCTGGGACTACGACGACGCCGAGTCCGCGACCTGGCTGCGCGCCGCGCACGAGGCGGCCTTCACCGGCTGGCCCGAACCCGTCAGGCAGAGCGTGCCGGTGAACGTGACGGTCCCCGCCGTCGGGCCGGAGCGCGCCCGGGAGATCGTCCTGGCGTCCGGCGGATGCCGCACCGCCAAGGTCAAGGTCGCCCAGCGCGGGACCGACGGGACGCTCGAACCCGTGTCCGCCGAGGTCGAACGGGTAGCGGCGGTCCGAGAAGCCCTCGGGCCCGACGGCGCCATCCGGATCGACGCCAACGCCGCCTGGACCCCCGACGAGGCCCTCGCCCACCTGGCCGAGATCGACCGCGCGGCCGTCGGGCTGGAGTACGTGGAACAGCCCTGCGCGGAAGTGGACGAGCTCGCCCTCGTCCGCCGCAAGCAGGACGTGCCCGTCGCGGCCGACGAGTCCATCCGCCGCGCGTCCGATCCCATGCGGGTGGTGCGCGAGGAGGCCGCCGACATAGTCGTCCTCAAGGTCCAGCCCTTGGGCGGCGTCCGCGCCTGCCTCGAGCTCGCCGAACAGGTCGGGCTGCCGGTCGTCGTCTCGTCGGCGCTGGAGAGCTCGGTAGGGCTCGCCGCCGGGGTCGCCCTCGCCGCCGCCCTTCCCGAGCTGCCCTACGCCTGCGGGCTCGCGACGTCCCAGCTCCTGGTGCACGACGTCGTCACAGAGCCGCTGCTGCCGGTCGACGGCGCACTCCCCGTCCGCCGCCCCGAACCCTCGCCGCGGGCGCTCGCGGCCGCGGCGGCCGACCACCCGACCGCCGAGCGCTGGCTCGCGCGGTACCACCGACTGACCCGGATCCTGGAGGACGCATGACGATCCCGCCCGCCGTCACCGCCGCCCGCGCACTGGTTGCCGACCTGGTCAGCCGGGGTGTGGCCGACGTCGTGCTCGCGCCCGGCTCGCGCAGCGCGCCCCTCGCCTACGCGGTCGCGGAGGCCGCCGACGCCGGCCGCGTCACGCTGCACGTCCGGATCGACGAGCGGGCGGCGGGATTCCTCGCGCTCGGTCTGTCGAAGGGTGCGGAGGGTGCCCCCGTCGCCGTCGTCACGACGTCGGGGACCGCCGTCGCGAACCTGCACCCGGCGGTGCTGGAGGCGAGCCACACCGGGCTGCCGCTGATCCTGCTCACCGCCGACCGGCCGCACGAGCTGCGCGGTACCGGGGCGTCGCAGACGACCGACCAGGTAGGCATCTTCGGCTCGGCGGTGCGGTTCGCCGTGGACGTGCCGGCGCCGAGCCAGGGGACGGCAGGGGAGCCGGGTGCCGAGCCAGGCGTCGCGAGTGCGGAGGAGCTCCGCGACCTGCGGAGCGTCACGGGGCGCGCGGTCAGCGCAGCCCTCGGTTTCCGGTCGGGACATCCCGGGCCCGTGCACCTCAACCTGGCGTTCCGGGACCCGCTGACGCCGTCGGCCCCGCTGCCCGGGCTGCCCGCGGACACCGCGCAGCAGGGCCACGCCAAGCCCGACCCGCCGCTCGTCGTGCCCGCCATGTTGCAGCACGTCGCGTCGCCCGCGCTGCCCGGCAACCCGGCGCACACGGTCGTCGTGGCGGGTGACGGCGCGGGCACCGATGCCCGGCAGCTCGCGGAGGTGCAGGGCTGGCCGCTGTTCGCGGAGCCGTCGTCGGGCGCGACGGGCGGGCCCAACTCCATCGCGGCCTACCGGGCGCTGCTCGGCTCCGAGGACCTCGCCGGGAGCATCGAGCAGGTGGTGGTCCTCGGCCGGCCGACGCTCTCGCGGCCGGTGCAGCGGCTCCTCGGCCGCCCCGACGTGACGGTCTCCGTCGTCGCGCCGGGCGCAGGCCCGTGGCCCGACGCCGCCCGCAACGCCGCGGTGGTGCTGCCGGGCGTGTCGCCCGCCTGGTTCGAGACGTCCACCCCGCCGCCGTCCGCCTTCCTGGAGCGCTGGCGCGCCGCCGGGGCGCAGGCCTCCAGGGTGCTCGACGACGTGACCTGCGACGAGGCGGTTCTCGGCGGACCGACCGCGCTCTCGGTGGCCCGTGCGGTGGCCGCGGTGCTCGGGCCGGACGACCTGCTGGTGGTCGGCTCGTCCAACCCGGTCCGGGACCTCGAGCTCGTACTCGGCCTCGACGGCCCCGGCCCGGCGGTCCTCGCGAACCGCGGGCTCGCGGGTATCGACGGCACGGTGTCGACGGCGGTCGGCGTCGCGCTCGCCGCCGCCCGCCGTGGTCTGCGGACCCGCGCCCTCCTGGGCGACCTCACGTTCCTGCACGACGTCGGCGGTTTGCTCCGCGGACCGGACGAGACCCCGGTGGACCTCGAGATAGTGGTGGTGAACGACGACGGCGGGTCGATCTTCGCGACGCTGGAGCACGGCGCGCTCGCGGCGACCAGCAACGCGGCGAACGCCACGTTCGAGCGGGTCTTCGGGACGCCGCACGGATCGAACCTGGCGCAGCTGTGCGCGGGCTACGGCGTGGATCACCAGCTGGTGAAGGACGTGCCGACCCTGCGCCACGCGCTGCAGGCACCCAGTCACGGGATCCAGGTGATCGAGGTGCGGGTGCCGCGTGCGGACCGCCAGGCGGAGTCCACCGACCTGGCGCGCCGCATAGTGGACGCCGTCCAGGAGTGAGGACTCGCAGCCAACTCACAGACTCGTCCAAGGTTGAAGCAAGGATCGGGGTGTCAACTGGTTCTGACTTCAAGGAGGGTCACGATGACCGACGAGAACAGCACCACTCCGCAGCCGGAACAGCAGCCGCACGTGCCGCAGCCCACAGAGCAGCTGCCGCCCGCGACGCCGCCGACTCAGCAGCTGCCGGCCGCCGTGCCGGCGCCTGCGCCCGCACCGGCACCTGTGCCCGCACCGGCCCAGAACGCGGCGACTGAGCAGTCCTCGAACGCCGCGCAGCCCTCGCACCCCGCACAGCCGTCGAACCCGGCGCAGCCGTCGAGCGCCGCGCCGTCCTCGGCGCCTGCGTCCGTCCCTGTGGGCGGGCCCGTCCAGCACCCAGCGCCCGCGCAGAGCTCGACGTCCGCCACCGGCCCGGCGTCCGGGTACGTCAACCCGTACGCGGTCCCGGCGACGGTGACGGCGTCGGGCGAGACGACGACGAAGAACCGCGCCTGGGTTCCCGTGGTCAGCGCAGCAGCGGCCGCCGCCCTGCTGGCCAGCCTGGGTACCGCGGGCGTCATGACGCTCACCAACGACTCGGGCGGCGCCGCCTCCCTGGCCGACGTGGGGCAGACGACCAGCCAGAACGTGCCCGTCAAGAGCTCGACCGTCGAGAACCCGGACTGGACGGCCGTCACCTCAGCGGTGCAGGAGTCGGTGGTGGCGATCCAGGTCGAGAGCCAGGGCGGTGGCGCGGAGGGCTCCGGCGTCGTGCTGGACTCCGAGGGTCGCGTCCTGACCAACAACCACGTGGTCGCGGGGGCGGAGACCGTGCAGGTCACGCTCAGCGACGGCCGCGTGTACGAGGCCGACATCGTCGGGACCGACCCGACCACCGACCTCGCCGTCGTGCAGCTGAACGACCCGCCGTCGGACCTCAAGCCCGCCAAGTTCGCGGACTCGTCGGACGTCGTGGTGGGGGAGCCCGTGATGGCGCTCGGCAACCCGCTGGGCCTGGCGAACACCGCCACGACGGGCATCGTGTCCGCACTGGACCGCCCGGTCACGGCCAGCGCAGAGGACGGGTCGGACCAGGTGGTCACCAACGCCATCCAGATCGACGCCGCGGTGAACCCCGGTAACTCGGGCGGGCCGCTGTTCAACGCGTCGGGCGAGGTCATCGGCATCACGTCCTCGATCGCCACGCTGTCGAGCGGGATGTCGTCGGGTAGCTCCGGCTCGATCGGCCTGGGGTTCGCGATCCCGTCGAACCAGGCGACGCAGATCGGCGACCAGCTCAAGGCCGACGGCACCGCCGAGCACGCCTTCCTCGGTGTCTCGCTCCAGGACGCGACTGCCACCGCCGACGACGTCACCCGGCGCGGCGCGGGCGTCGTCGAGGTCACGCCCGACTCGCCGGCCGGCAAGGCGGGTATCCAGCAGGGCGACGTGATCGTCGCCATCGACGGTGCCCCGGTGAACGGTTCGGCGTCCCTCACGGCGTTCGTCCGGGAGAAGGAGGCCGGGGACGAGTCGGTGCTGACCGTGGTTCGTGACGGCAACACCCAGGAGGTCACCGTGACGCTCGCGGTCAAGGAGGAGTCGGCGACCCAGGACCAGGGCCAGCAGAACCAGGGCCAGCAGGATCAGCAGGCACCGGACCCCGGCTCGGGCTCCGGTTCGGACCAGAGCGCACCGAACAACATCCCCGACTGGATGCAGGAGTGGTTCGGCAACCAGGGCTGACCCTTTCGCCGAGATGGGCCCCGTCGAAATAGAACTCTGGCGAGGATCTCGACACGCTCGACCACCGGTGGTCGAGCGTGTCGAGATCCTCGCCAGAGTTCTATTTCGCATATTCGCGTTCAGCGGGTGAACTCGGCTCGTCCGGTCTAAATTAGGCCGCGTGTCTGGGACGTTTACCGTGGTCAGGACCCTCGGCCGATCGGATGCCGCGCACGACATCCTCGGGGAGCTGCCGGAATGGTTCGGCATCGACCGGTTCACGCACGAGTACGTCGAGGCGGCGGCCAAGTTCCCCAACTATGTGGCGGTCGCCGCGCCTGAGTCTCCGGCGCCTGCGATCGAGGCCGACGGCGGCAAGATCCCGTCCGAGGACGTGCTCGGCGTACTGCTCGTCGACCAGCGCTACCCGACGTCGGCGGAGGTGCACCTGCTCGCCGTCCGGCGCAAGCACCACCGCGCCGGAATCGGGCGCACCCTGATGCGGCGGGTGGAGGACGACCTCAGGGCCCAAGGCGTGCGCCTGCTGAGCGTGAAGACGTTCGGACCGTCGGCGTCCGACCCGGACTTCGACCGGACCCGCGCCTTCTACACCGCCTGCGGCTTCCACCCGGTCGAGGAGTTCCCCGACCTCTGGGCCGACAACCCCTGCATGCTCATGGTCAAGGCGCTCTGACGAGAGGCCCTGGGCGGAACCCCGGCCGGGGCGCCGGCGTCGTCAGCGCGCCGACGGGACCCCGAACAGCGCCTCCGAGGCGCCCGGCACGACGGCGGCGACGACGCCGCCGAGGCTGCGCTCGAGGTAACCGACGAGCTCCTCGTCACCGAGGTCGGAGTTGATGCCGCCGTCGACCAGCGCCTGCTCGGCGAGGGCCACCCAGGAGCGGACCGCGATGCGCAGGAGCTCCGACTCGGGCACGCCCAGCTCCAGGAGGACGGCGAGGGCGCGTTCCGTCTGCTCCCGCCGCGCGTCCTCGATGACGGCGCGCACCTCCTCGTCCCCGCTGGCCGCACCACGGACCAGCGAGTAGAAGGTCGGGCCGTGCTCCCGTACGTAGGCGACGAGCCGGGTCAGCGTGCTGACCAGGCGCTCGGCCGGCGGAAGCTCCGCAAGAGGCTCGGAGGCGTGCAGCATCGAGTCGCGCGCGCGGCGCACGATCTCGTGGTGCAGGCCGTTCTTGGAACCGAAGTAGTAGTAGACGAGACCCGTCGAGACACCGGCTTCGGCGGCGATCTCCTCGACGGTCACGTCGGCCAGCGGTCGGTCCGCGAGAGTGGCCACTCCCAGTGCCACGAGCTGGTTGCGGCGTTCCTCCGGACGAAGTCGGGTGCGACGGGCTGTTGCCATGGTTCGAGCATATCCGGCATGCTTTGCGGCGCTCTCAGCAGACAATTGACGCTAACTCAGTAATCGCGCTAACGTCGCGACGGGACGACGGCGTAGTCGTTCTCACATTGGCATCGAGGGGAACACCAATGAAGCTCAGCAAGCTCACGGGGTCGCGCAAGGGGCGCGTGGCTCTGGCAGTCATCCCGGTCGCGATCGCCGCCAGCTTTCTGCTCGGTGGGGTTGCCCAGGGCGCAGTGCCCGTCTCGTTCGCGATCTCCGGCAGCCAGTTCAAGATCGGCGCCGACCAGCTCGTGGGCACCGGCTTCTCGCAGTACGCGGGTGTGGCGACCGCCTCCGACGGCACGAAGCACCCCGCCGCCATCGCGAACATCAAGGACGCGAAGCTCTACAACCTGTGCCAGTCGGTAGTGCAGGACACTCCGCTCGGCAAGGTCGGCCTCCTCATCTCGGCGGGCACCGCCAAGGACAAGCCCGCGCTCGCGACCGATCTGCAGATCGGCATGAACGACCTGTCGGGTACCGCGGTCTTCAAGAACATCCGTATCGGCGTCGACGCCTCCACCGTCAACACGACCAAGAAGGGTGACGCCGGCGACTTCGCCATGGACTCCGACTCGATCGACATCAACGGTCTCCAGCAGGTGTCGTGGAGCACGCAGGCCGCCGTCTTCCAGCTGACGGACCTCAGCCTCAAGATCACGGACGGCACCGAGTGCTTCTGAGTCCGGGTGACGGCCAGGCCGAGGCCGGCCGCCCCGGACTTCGCACGAAGCTTGCTGGCTGGCGCCGGGACTTCCGTCCCTGGCGCAAGCAGCGGCCGTTCGTCGGGGGTGTGCTGGTAGCGCTCGCTGGTCTCGAGATGCTTCTGTCCGGCCCGATCAAGCTGGACCAGCTCGGGATGAACGTCGTGCTGCAGTTCGGGGTGGAGGGGTCCCAGGCGACGATCCTCCCGATCGCACTGATCCTGCTGGGGATCCTGTCGATCGCCCAGCCCGTGCACCGGATCTTCTACGGCGTGATCGCACTGGCGATCTCCGTCTACTCGATCGCCGGAGTGAACCTCGGCGGCTGGGTCGCCGGCTTCCTGCTCGGGGTGGTCGGCGGCATCGTCGTCGTGTCCTGGGCGCCTCCGGAGGCGGACGCCGAGGCGGACACCGAGGCCGACGGCGCGGCAGACCCCGCCGAGCCGCGTGCCGCAGACGACGCGGCGGAGGGCGCACCCGCCCCGGCGCCGGACACGGACGACGCGACCGCCTCGAAGACCGGGGACACGAAGGCGGACGTCACGAAGGCGGACGTCACGAAGGCGGACGTCGCAAAGGCGGAGGGCGACGCACCGGCTGCCGAGCCGGCCCCGGACACGGAGGCGATCCCGCGCGCGGACTCGCTCAGCACAGCGCTGCGCGCGCTGTCCCAGAAGTCCGCCGCGGTAGCGGTCGCGGGCGCGCTGGCGATCGGCGGCATGAGCATGCCCGCGTCGACGTCCGACGCCGAGACCAAGCAGGACGACTCGTTCTGGTGCGTGGTCTTCGGTGCCTGCGACGAGGGCGCGGCGGACCCGTCGGCCACGCCCACCCCGTCGCCGAGCGGTTCCGACCCGGGCACTTCGGACCCGGGCGACGGCGCGACCGACGACCCGGTCGGCGACGTGGTGGACGACGTCACGGGCGGCGGGACCGATCCGGCCGACGGCGACACCGG
Organism: Promicromonospora alba; assembly: GCF_042654905.1. NCBI lineage: Bacteria > Bacillati > Actinomycetota > Actinomycetes > Micrococcales > Promicromonosporaceae > Promicromonospora > Promicromonospora alba. The sequence continues at coordinate 293,135 of NZ_JBHSFI010000004.1, read as the reverse complement.
GTCGGGCGACCCGGCCGACGGCGGCGCCGGCAAGGGCGACGACGAGCCCGAGTGCGAGGAGCCGACGCAGGACGGCTCCGTGCCACCCGAGGCGGGGGACAGCGCGCCGTCCGATCCCTGCGGCGAGATCGACCCGCAGCAGACCATCGAGGAGGCGCTGCAGACGGAGCTCGGCACCTGCGTCAAGGTGAGCTTCGGCGGCAAGTACGACCTGAACGTCGACCTGCCGGGCCAGTGCGGGGCCAAGGAGGATGGTTCGGTCTTCTCCCTCCCCGCCGACCTGGAGAGCCGGGACCTGACCATCCCGCTCACCGGCATCAACGGCATCGGCCTGGCGAACGTGCCGGTCAAGGGCGCCGGCGAGCGGCGGGACGCCATCAAGATCTCGGCCGACAAGGTCGTCGTCGACGGCTTCTGGCTCAAGTCGTACGCCTACAACCACGGCACGACGGCGGGCACGGACACCCGGGCGAACTTCGTCTCGCTCGAAGGCGACGCGCACATGTACGTGTCGTCGATCCACGCGAACCTGCCGGACGGGCAGGACCTCCTGGAGGTGGCGACCAAGGTGCTCGAGGGCGCCTCGCTCATCGAGATCCTGCTGACCGCCACGGACGCGCGGATGGGTTTCCTGGGCGCGACGTCGAACGTCCAGGTGTGGGACAACTTCCGCGAGCAGGTCTGGGGCGACGAGTCCGACCCGATCGGAAGCGGCCCAACAGCGGGCACCCCCTGATCGTTGAGTGCTGGATATTTGTCCTCTCGTACCGTTTCGAGAGGACAAATATCCAGCACTCAACGGATCAAGAGATGGCGCCCAGGGCGTAGCGCATGGGTTCCAGCTTTGCTTCCGATTCCGCCAGCTCTGCCTGGGGGTCAGACGCCGCCACTATGCCGCAGCCCGCGAAGAGGCGGATGTGATGGCGGTCGGTCGGGGAGATCTCGGCCGAGCGCAGGGCGATGCCCCACTCGCCGTCGCCGTCGGCGCCCACCCAGCCGACAGGCCCGGCGTACCGGGCCCGGTCCAGGCCCTCGATCTCCCGGATGAGGCTCCGCGCCGCGGTGGTCGGCGTACCGCAGACGGCGGCGCTCGGGTGCAGTGCGGCCGCCAGCGAGAGCGACGACGGCCGCACTCCCGACGCCGGGCTCTGGTCGGTCAGGACGCCCGTCACGTCGGTCGCCAGGTGCATGACGTTCGGCAGGTGCAGCACGAACGGCGCCTCGGGCACGTTCATCGACGAGCAGAACGGTTCCAGCGCCGCTGCCACGGAACGCACCGCGAACTCGTGCTCCTCCAGGTCCTTCGACGAGCGGGCGAGCTTGGCGGCGTGCAGCAGGTCGGCGTCGGCGGGGACCGCCGGCGAGCCGGGTCCGTGCTCGCGGCTGATGGTGCCGGCCAGCACGCGGGACGCCACCAGGCCCTTCTCGCTGCGGACCAGGAGCTCCGGCGTCGCGCCGACCATGCCGTCCACGCTGAACGCCCAGCAGGCGTCGTACGCGGACGCGAGCCGGCCGAGCAGGTGGCGCGTGTCGACCGGGTGCTCGGCCGTGGCGACGACGTCGCGCGCGAGCACCACCTTCTCCAGCTCGCCGGTCTGGATCCGGGCCACACCCTCGGCGACCACCGCCGGCCAGTCCGCCGCGGCCACTGCACCGTCGGCCAGCACCACCTTGCCCGGGTCGGTCACGGGCTGGTGCGGGTAGGCGGACAGCAGCTCCTCGCCCACGGGGGCGGAACGGTCGCCCACGAGGGAGATCGTGGTCGTCCAGGCCCGGCCACCCTTCCGGCCGACGACGACGCGCGGCACGATCAGCACGCCGCTCGCGCGTGCGGGGTCCTCGGACTCGTCGCCCGGGGTGACGTCGTCGAAGGCGAAGCTGCCGAACGCGACCAGCCCGCTGCCGGGCAGGCGCACGTCGTCGTGCACGACGGCGCGGTCGAGCACCTGGCGCCAGGCATCGTCGGCGTCGGCGAAGCGGCCGGGGCCGAACGTCTCGAACCGCAGTGCCTCGCCCCAGCCCACGAGCCCGTCGCCGTGTCGCACCCAGGCGAGCGCGTTGGTGTCGGGGAGCCGGTCGACGAGCGCGGTCGGTGTATCGGGCAGGTCGTCGACCGCGACGGTGCGGACCACGAGCTGGGGACCGTCGGGCGCGCCCCGCGGCAGGTCGGACGGGGGCGGCGCATCGGTGACCCAGGTGCCGGACACGGAGAGGCCGGTGGGTGCACCGGGGGTGCGTCCGGCAGGCGAGACGATCATCTTCCTCAGGATAGGTCGGCGGACGGATCGACCCCACATCCCGTGGGGGACGTCACACGGGGCGGTGCGGCGGGACGGCAGGGCTGGGATGCCGCGGCGCCGTCCGGGGTCGTGAAACGATGGCGGCATGTCCCGCGCAAGCCTGGAAAAGAAGCCGGCCGAGGTCGCGTCGATGTTCGACGGGATCGCCGCCCGCTACGACCTGACGAACGACCTGATCTCCTTGGGCCAGGACCGGCGCTGGCGCCGCCTCACGGTCGACGCGGTCGCCGCGATGCCCGGCGAGCGGGTGCTGGACCTCGCCGCGGGTACCGGGACCAGCAGCGAACCCTTCGCCGCCGACGGCGCGTTCGTGGTCCCGTCCGACTTCTCGATAGGCATGCTGCAGGTCGGCAAGGCGCGCCGGCCGGACCTGCCGTTCGTCGCAGGGGACGCGATGCGGCTGCCGTTCGCCGACGCGTCCTTCGACGCGGTGACCATCAGCTTCGGCCTGCGGAACGTGGCGGACACGGACGTGGCGCTGCGCGAGATGCTGCGCGTCGTGCGGCCCGGTGGCCGCGTGGTGATCTGCGAGTTCTCCACGCCCACGTGGGGCCCGTTCCGCAAGGTGTACCAGGAGTACCTGATGCGCGCGCTGCCCGTGGTGGCGAATGTCGTGACCCGCGAGAAGGGCTCCTACGACTACCTCGCCGAGTCCATCCGCACCTGGCACACCCAGGTCGAGCTGGCCCACCTGCTGCTCGAGGCAGGCTGGGAGCACGCCGCCTACCGCAACGTCAGCGGCGGAATAGTGGCCCTCCACCGTGCGGTCCGCCCTTCCTGACCACCCCCGCCGGACCGCCGAAGTAGAGCGCCTGTCGGACACCCGCTCTACCTCGCCGATCGAACGTCAGCGAAGTAGAGCGGGTGTCCGGACAGGCGCTCTACTTCGGCGACGAGGGGTGTGCCAAGTAAGGGGAACCTTCCTACACAATCCCCCCTAAGTGTGGCTAGGGTGTCGGTGTTGTGACAGGGTTCACAAGGGCTTGTCATGAAGCCCGGTAGAACCCCGCACGGCGAGGTCAGCAACGACCAGCTGCGGGTTCCCAACGGGGGTGAACGTGCGAACTGCAAGACGCGACGACGCGGACGTCATCGTGGTGGGCGCCGGTCCGGCCGGCTCGTCCACGGCGCACTGGTGCGCAGCCGCGGGTCTTGATGTCCTGCTCCTGGAAAAGGGCGAGTTTCCGCGGGACAAGATCTGCGGCGACGGCCTGACGCCGCGTGCCGTGGCCGAGCTGGTCCGCATGGGCGTTCCCACCCGCGAGGAGGACGGCTGGATCCGCAACCGCGGCCTGCGCGTCCACGGCGGCGGCCGCTCCTACGAGCTCGACTGGCCCACCCTCACGACCTACCCGGGATACGGCATGGCCAAGTCCCGGATGACCCTGGACCACACCCTGGCCCAGCACGCCCAAGCGAGCGGCGCCAAGCTCCTGCAGCGCACCAAGGTCACCGGCCCGCTCCGGGACGACGACGGCGGCCGCGTTGTCGGCGTGACCGTCCAGCCGCTCGACGCCCGCGGCCGCGCCGAAGGCCCCGTCAATGAGCTGCGCGCCCCCGTCGTCGTGGCGGCCGACGGCGTCAGCTCGCGCTTCTCACTCGCGATCGGGCGTGAGCGCCGCGACGACCGGCCCATGGGGACCGCCGTCCGCGCCTACTACCGCACCCCGCGCCACGACGACCCGTTCATGGAGTCCCACCTGGAGCTGTGGGACGGCGAGCCGGGCAAGAGCGACCTGCTCCCCGGCTACGGCTGGATCTTCCCGCTCGGCGACGGCACGGTGAACGTCGGCCTGGGCAGCGTGCACTCCACGCCCGCGCGCCAGTCCAAGGCGGGTATCGACTACCGGCGCCTGATGGAGACCTGGCTGGAGAAGAGCGCGCCGGAGGGCTGGGACCTGGTGCACGAGCCGGAGCGCGGCCCGATCCGCGGGGCGGCGCTGCCCATGGGCTACAACCGCGGCCCCCTGTACGCCGACGGTGTGCTCCTGGCCGGCGACTCCGCCGGCATGGTGAGCCCGTTCAACGGCGAGGGCATCGCCTACGGGCTGCAGGCGGGCCGGGTCGCCGCGGAGGCGATCAGCCAGGCGCGCCACAAGAGCACCGACGCTGCCCGCGAGGCCACGCTCGGCACGTACGCGGACCGCATGCGCGACGACCTCGGCGGCTACTACACGCTGGGCCGCTGGTTCGTGCGGCTCATCGAGCACCCGGAGATCATGCGGCTCTGCGTCCGGTACGGGCTGCCTCGCAAGGTGGTCATGCAGTTCACGCTCAAGCTCCTGTCCGACTGCTACGAACCGCAGGGCGGCGACTGGGTGGACCGCGTCATCGCGGGTCTGACCAGGGTGGTCCCGAGCTCATGAGCGGTCGCACGCAGCGCATCACGCATCCGAAGGGCACGTCGTCCACGAAGGGCACAGCATGAACCCCTACGTACCGATCCTGATCCTCATGGCGATCGGCGCCGTCCTGGCGCTCGGTGGTGTCGCCGCGAGCGCGATCATCGGTCCCAAGCGTTACAACCGCGCCAAGCTCGACTCGTACGAGTGCGGCATCGAGCCGACGCCGCACGCCGTGGGCGGCGGGCGGCTGCCGATCAAGTACTACCTGGTGGCGATGACATTCATCGTCTTCGACATCGAGGTCGTCTTCCTCTACCCGTGGGCCGTGGACTTCACGACGCTCGCGACGTTCGGGCTGGTGGCGATGCTGGCGTTCCTGGCGTTGATCACCGTGCCGTTCGTCTACGAGTGGCGCCGTGGCGGTTTCGACTGGGTCTGAGGCAGCAGACGACTTCATGCATGGCGCCTGACGGCGTCGTGCAGCGACGCCGGGCGGGTCCCGGCAGCAAGGAGGAGACATGGGTGTCGAGGAAGCGCCGTCAGGTTTCCTGCTGACGACGATCGAGGATCTCGCCGGGTACCTGCGCAAGGCTTCGCTGTGGCCGGTCACGTTCGGCCTGGCCTGCTGCGCCATCGAGATGATGGCGGCGGGCGCGTCGCGCTACGACCTCTCGCGGTTCGGCATGGAGGTGTTCCGTGCGTCGCCGCGGCAGGCGGACCTGATGATCGTGGCGGGCCGGGTGAGCCAGAAGATGGCTCCGGTCGTGCGCCAGGTGTACGACCAGATGAGCGAGCCCAAGTGGGTGCTCTCCATGGGCGTGTGCGCGTCGTCGGGCGGGATGTTCAACAACTACGCGATCGTGCAGGGCGTCGACCACGTGGTCCCCGTCGACATCTACCTGCCCGGCTGTCCGCCGCGGCCGGAGATGCTGATCAACGCGATCCTCGGGCTGCACGACCACATCCAGAAGGAGCCGCTGGGCGTGAACCGCATCGAGGCCGCGCGGGCCGCCGAGGCGGCCGCCATGGAGGCCACGCCGACCTTCGAGATGAAGGGCCTGCTGCGATGAGCGACGTCACGCCCGGCGGCGACCAGCATTCGGCGCTCCAGGCACCGGAGGACGCCACGACGCTCGAGGTCGTCGAGGTGAAGCGCGGCATGTTCGGCGCGGGCGGCTCGGGTGACACGTCCGGCTACGGCGGTCTGATCACGCCGATCGCGATGCCGGCGGCGTCGGCCCGCCCGTACGGGAGCTGGTTCGACCGGGTGGTGGACGTCCTGGCCGAGGTGCTGGACGACGCCGCGAGAACCGGCGGACCCACCTTCGACCAGGCCATCGAGAAGGTCGTCGTGGACCTGCACGGCGCCGCGAGCGCCGACGCCCAGCAGGCGGAGCTGACCATCGATGTCGCCCGCGAGCACCTGGTCGCCGTCTGCCAGGCGCTGCGCGACGACCAGGACCTGCGGTTCGAGCTGTCGCTCGGCGTCAGCGGCGTGCACTACCCGCACGACACCGGCCGGGAGCTGCACGCGGTCTACCACCTGGCCTCGATCACGCACTCGCGCCGCCTGCGGCTCGAGGTCGCGGCGCCGGACGACGACCCGCACATCCCGTCGACCACGTCCGTGTACCCCTCTAACGACTGGCACGAGCGCGAGACGTTCGACTTCTTCGGGATCGTCTTCGACGGCCACCCCGCCCTGACCCGCATCGAGATGCCGGACGACTGGGTGGGCCACCCGCAGCGCAAGGACTACCCGCTCGGCGGCATCCCCGTCGAGTACAAGGGGGCCACCGTGCCCCCGCCGGACACGAGGAGGAGCTACTCATGAGCGCTCCCACTGCTGCTCCGCACGCCACCCGGCCGGCGGGCAACGATGACACGTCATCCACGGTGCGCGCCTTCGAGGCCTATGGCGACGGCGACTGGGACGACATCGCGCGCGAGGCGATCGGCGAGGAGCGGATCGTCGTCAACATGGGTCCCCAGCACCCGTCGACGCACGGTGTGCTGCGCCTGATGCTGGAGATCGACGGCGAGACCGTCACCGAGGCCCGCGCGGGCATCGGCTACCTGCACACGGGCATCGAGAAGAACATGGAGTACCGGACGTGGACGCAGGGCACCACGTTCTGCACCCGCATGGACTACGTGGCGCCCCTGTTCCAGGAGGCCGCCTACTGCCTCGCCGTCGAGAAGCTCCTCGGCATCACCGACGACGTGCCCGAGCGCGCCTCGGTGATCCGGGTCCTCATGATGGAGCTCAACCGGATCTCGTCCCACCTGGTCTGCCTCGGCACCGGCGGCAACGAGATGGGCGCCACCACCGTGATGACCGTGGCGTTCACCGCTCGCGAGGAGATCCTGCGCCTGTTCGAGGCAGTGACCGGCCTGCGCATGAACCACGCGTACATCCGTCCCGGCGGGGTCGCGGTGGACACGCCGGAGGGGTTCACCACCCAGGCCCGCGCTGCGCTGGTGAAGGTGCGCGGCTACCTCAAGCAGCTGACCGACCTCATGCTCGCCAACCCGATCTTCAAGGCGCGCCTGACCGACGTCGGCGTCCTGAACCTCTCCGGGTGCATGGCGCTCGCGATCACGGGCCCCGTGCTGCGCTCCACCGGGCTGCCGTACGACGTCCGCAAGGACAACCCGTACTGCGGCTACGAGACGTACGACTTCGACGTCCCGACGGCGAAGGGTGCCGACTGCTACGACCGCGTGGTGCTCCGCATCGAGGAGTGCTACCAGTCGCTCAAGATCGTCGAGCAGACCATGGAGCGGCTCGACCGCACGGAGGGCGAGCCGGTGATGGTCGCCGACAAGAAGATCGCCTGGCCCGCCCAGCTCGCGGTCGGCGGCGACGGCCAGGGCAACTCGCTGGAGCACATCAAGAAGATCATGGGCACCTCCATGGAGGCCCTGATCCACCACTTCAAGCTGGTCACAGAGGGCTTCCGCGTCCCCGTCGGCCAGGCCTGGCAGACCGTGGAGCACCCGCGCGGGGAGCTCGGCGTGCACGTCGTGTCCGACGGCGGCACCCGGCCCTACCGCGCGCACTTCCGCGACCCCTCGTTCAACAACCTCCAGGGCGTGTCCGTGATGTGCGAGGGCGGCCAGGTGGCCGACGTCGTCGTCGCCGTCGCCTCCCTGGACCCCGTGCTGGGAGGTGTGGACCGATGACCGCAGAGCCAGTCGAGACCAGGACCCGCTACGACGCCGAGACCCTGGCCACGCTGACCACCGACGCCGCGGCGATCATGGCGCGCTATCCGGACCCCCGTTCGGGCCTGCTGCCGATGCTGCACCTCGTGCAGTCGATCGACGGCTACGTGAGCCGGGACGGCATCCTGTTCTGTGCCGAGATGCTCGGCATCACGGCCGCCGAGGTCTCCGCCGTCGCGACCTTCTACACCCAGTACAAGCGCCACCCCAACGGCACCTACACCGTCGGCGTGTGCACCAACACGCTGTGCGCGGTGATGGGCGGCGACGCGATCTTCGACGAGCTGAGCGAGCACCTCGGCGTCGGCCACGACGAGACCACCGACGACGGCGCGATCACGCTCGAACGCGTCGAGTGCAACGCCGCCTGCGACTACGCGCCCGTCGTGATGGTCAACTGGGAGTTCTTCGACAACCAGACGCCCGGGTCGGCGACGGCGCTCGCGGACAAGCTGCGCCTCGGCGAGGACGTCGTGCCCACGCGCGGTGCCGCGTCGGTGTGCTCGTTCAAGCAGATGAGCCGGGTCCTGGCGGGGTTCAACGACGGCCGCGCCGACGAGGGTGCCGGCGCGGGCGCGCCGACCCTCGCGGGGCTGCGGATCGCCCGTGAGAACGACTGGAGGGCGCCCGACGCCTCGACCAGCGAACCGGTGGCCGAGCCTGTCGAGACCGGACCGGTCGGCAAGCCCGGCTCGTCCGCCGAGCGGCCGGCCGCTACGTCGTCCGACACAGAAGTCGGCAAGGACAAGAAGCCAGGGGAGGACGCGAAGTGACTTCCATCGCGACGCTGACACCGGTACTCACCGACACGTGGGACAAGGACCGGTCCTGGCGCCTGGCCACCTATGAGCGTGCGGGCGGCTACGCGGGCCTCAAGAAGGCCCTGAAGACCGCACCCGCCGACCTGGTGCAGGCGGTCAAGGACTCCGGCCTGCGCGGCCGCGGCGGTGCGGGCTTCCCCACCGGTATGAAGTGGGGCTTCCTGCCTCCGCCCGACGGCGGTCCGCGGTACCTGGTCGTCAACGCCGACGAGTCCGAGCCGGGCACCTGCAAGGACATCCCGCTCATGCTCGCCAGCCCGCAGCACCTGATCGAGGGCGTGGCGATCACCAGCTACGCGATCGGTTGCGACCACGCGTTCATCTATGTGCGCGGCGAGGTGCTGCACGTCTACCGGCGGCTGCTGAACGCCGTCGAGGAGGCGTACAAGGCGGGCTACCTGGGCAAGAACATCCAGGGTTCCGGCTTCGACCTCGACGTCACGGTGCACGCGGGCGCCGGCGCCTACATCTGCGGCGAGGAGACGGCGCTGCTCGACTCGCTCGAGGGCCTGCGCGGCCAGCCGCGGCTCAAGCCGCCGTTCCCCGCCGTCGCCGGCCTGTACGCGCGGCCAACGGTCGTGAACAACGTGGAGTCCATTGCCTCCGTTCCTGCCATCATCGCGAAGGGCGCCGACTGGTTCTCCTCGATGGGCACGGAGAAGTCCCAGGGGCACGGCCTGTTCTCCCTGTCGGGTCACGTCACCAGGCCCGGCCAGTACGAGGCGCCGCTCGGCATCACGCTGCGCGAGCTGCTCGACCTGGCGGGCGGGGTCCGCGAGGGGCACGAGCTGAAGTTCTGGACCCCCGGCGGGTCGTCGACGCCGATCTTCACCGCCGACCACCTCGATGTCCCGCTCGACTACGAGTCGGTGGGCGCCGCGGGGTCGATGCTCGGCACGCGCGCGCTGCAGATCTTCGACGAGACGGTGTGCGTGGTCCGGGCGACGAGCCGGTGGACCGACTTCTACGCGCACGAGTCGTGCGGCAAGTGCACGCCGTGCCGCGAGGGCACGTACTGGCTCAAGCAGGTGCTGCACCGCATCGAGGCGGGCGAGGGCCAGGACGGCGACCTCGAGCTGCTGCTCGACCTGTGCGACAACATCCTGGGCAAGGCGTTCTGCGCGCTGGGCGACGGCGCCGTCTCGCCGATCACCTCCAGCATCAAGCTGTTCCGCGAGGAGTACCAGGCGCACATCGACGGCCACGGCTGCCCGTTCGACCCGAGCAAGTCGGCACTCTTCCCCTACACCCCCAAGACACGGACACCGGCGACCCTCGCGGGCGCCGGCGCCGGAGGTCACCGATGACCGTCACCACGAACAACCCGAAGACCGAGGCCGTACCGGTCGAGCTGGTCACCTTCACCATCGACGGCACGGAGGTCAGCGTCCCGAAGGGCACGCTGATCATCCGGGCCGCCGAGCAGGCCGGGATCCAGATCCCGCGGTTCTGCGACCACCCGCTCCTGGCGCCCGCGGGCGCCTGCCGGCAGTGCCTCGTCGAGGTCGCCATGCCGGACCGCGAGGGCAACGTGCGGCCCATGCCGAAGCCGCAGGCCTCGTGCACCATGACGGTCGCGCCCGGCATGGTCGTCAAGACGCAGCACACCTCCGCCGTCGCAGACAAGGCGCAGCAGGGGGTCATGGAGCTCCTGCTCATGAACCACCCGCTGGACTGCCCGGTCTGCGACAAGGGTGGCGAGTGCCCCCTGCAGAACCAGGCGATGTCGAACGGCCGCACCGACACGCGGTTCGTCGACGTCAAGCGCACCTTCCCCAAGCCGATCGCCCTGTCCACGCAGATCCTGCTCGACCGGGAACGCTGCGTGCTGTGCCAGCGCTGCACCCGGTTCAGCGAGGAGATCGCGGGCGACGCGTTCATCGCGCTGCAGGACCGCGGCGCGCACCAGCAGATCGGCCGGTTCGACGAGGACGTGCTCGGGTTCGCCGGCGCCGAGTCCAGCACCGGCCCCGTGGACCGCCCGGTCGGGGAGGCCACCACGGACACCTCCGGGCGGCCGTTCTCCTCCTACTACTCCGGCAACACCGTGCAGATCTGCCCGGTGGGCGCGCTCACCGGGGCGGGCTACCGCTTCCGGTCGCGCCCGTTCGACCTGGTCAGCACCGAGAGCATCGCCGAGCACGACTCCTGCGGCTCCGCGATCCGCATCGACCACCGCCGCGGCCAGGTGCTGCGCCGGCTGTCGGGCGAGGACCCGGTGGTCAACGAGGAGTGGATCACCGACAAGGACCGCTTCGCGTTCACCTGGCAGTCCGCGGCGGACCGCATCACCACGCCGCTCGTCCGCGAGGACGGCAAGCTCCGGCCCGCGTCCTGGGTGGAGGCCCTCGAGGTCGCGGCCGCAGGGCTGGCCAGGGCCAGGCAGAGCGGCGGCGTCGGCGTGCTGCCGGGCGGCCGGCTCACCGTCGAGGACGCCTTCGCCTGGTCCCGCTTCGCACGGACGGCGCTCGGCACCAACGACGTCGACCAGCGTGCGCGCGTGCACTCCGCCGAGGAGGCCGCGTTCCTGGCGCACGTCGTCGCCGGGTCGGGCGTGGGCGTCACGTTCGGCGACCTGGAGCAGGCGCCCGCGGTACTGCTCGTCGGCCTGGAGGCCGAGGAGGAGGCGGGCATCACGTTCCTGCGGCTGCGCAAGGGCGCAATGGGGAGGTCCAGGACGAAGATCTTCTCGATCGCCCCCTACGCCACGCGCGGTCTGACCCGCCTGAACGGCACGCTCCTGCCCGCCGCACCCGGCACCGAGGCCGAGTGGCTGACCAGCCTGACCACCACCCTGGGCGGCGGCCTGTCCCCGGCGGACGCACCGACGTCCGACATCGACACCAGTGCTCTTGCCCAGCCGGGTGCCGTGATCCTCGTGGGCGAACGCCTCGCGGGCTCGCGCGGCGCGTACGCGGCTGTCGTGGGCCTCGCCGAGGCGACGGGCGCGCGGCTCGCGTGGATCCCGCGCCGTGCGGGTGAGCGCGGTGGCGTCGAGGCCGGCCTGCTGCCCGACCTGCTGCCGGGCGGTCGCCCGGTGGCGGACGCCGCCGCACGTGCCCAGGTCGCCGAGGCTTGGGGCGCCGAGATCCCGGAGACCCCGGGTCGCGACACCGCGGGCATCCTCGCGGCGCTGGCCGACGGCACCCTGGGCGGCGCGATCGTCGGCGGCGTCGAGCTCGCCGACCTGCCCGACCCGGCCGCCGCACGCGCCGCGCTCGACGCGGCGACAGCGCGCGGCGGGTTCGTCGTGAGCCTCGAGGTACGCGCCTCGGAGGTGACCGAGCGGGCCGACGTCGTACTCCCGGTCGCGCCCCCCGTGGAGCGTGCGGGCTCGTACTGGAACTGGGAGGGCCGCGTGCGGTCCTTCGGCGCCGCGCTCGAGTCGAGCGCCCTGCCCGACCACCGCGTGCTGCACGTGCTGGCCCAGCACCTGGGTGTGGACCTGCAGGCGGCCACGCCCGCCGAGGCCCACCTCTCCATAGCCATGACGCAGCACAGCGCCTGGACCGGCGACCGCCTGACGGTCCAGGGCGGCGCACCGGCCGCACCGCCCGCCGTCGGCTTCGGACAGGCGGTGCTCGCCACCTGGCGGCTCCAGCTCGACGCGGGTCGCGGCCAGGACGGCGAGCAGTTCCTCGCCGGCACGGCCAAGCAGGCAGTCGCCCGCATGTCCGCCGCCACCGCTGCGGGCTTCGGCGTGGCCGACGGCGACCGGGTCGCCGTCAGCACGAAGCGCGGCGCCGTCGAGGTGCCCGCCGTGGTCACCGACGGGATGGTCGACGGCGTCGTGTGGCTGCCGCTCAACAGCGCGGCCTGCCGTGTGCACGACACGCTCGGCGCGTCGGCCGGCGACCTCGTCACCGTCACCACCCACATGTCAGACGCACAGGTCACCCCGGTGACTCACGCGTCTGACAACTCGGAAAAGGGGAGCCGATGAACGCCTCGATTCTCGCCGCCGCGGCGCCCGGCGTGAGCGCCGACTTCTCGCAGGAGACCATCTGGGCCTCCATCGTGAAGGCCGTGCTGATCGTGGTGTTCCTGCTGACCAGCGTGCTCTTCGCCATCTGGTTCGAGCGCAAGGTCGTCGCGCGCATGCAGGTGCGTCCCGGACCCAACTGGCACGGGCCGTTCGGCCTGCTCCAGTCGCTCGCGGACGCCATGAAGCTCCTCCTCAAGGAGGACATGACGGTCACCCGGGCCGACCGGTTCGTGTACCTGCTGGCGCCGATGATCTCGGTGTTCTGCTCGCTGCTGGTGTTCGCCGTCATCCCGTTCGGGCCGAGCGTGTCGTTCTTCTGGACCGACTGGACCACCCCGGCGCAGCTCACCGACTTCCCCGTCGCGGTGCTGTACGTGCTGGCCGCCGCGTCGCTCGGCGTCTACGGCATCGTGCTGGGCGGCTGGGCCTCCGGCTCCACCTACCCGCTGCTCGGCTCGGTGCGCTCGACGGCGCAGGTGATCAGCTACGAGCTCGCGATGGGCCTGTCCCTGGTGAGCGTGTTCATCATGGCGGGGTCGATGTCGACGTCGCAGATCGTGTCCAGCCAGACGCAGATCTGGTGGTTCATCCCGCTCGCGCCGGCCTTCGTGATCTACGTGATCTCGATGATCGGTGAGACCAACCGCCTGCCGTTCGACCTCCCCGAGGCCGAGGGCGAGCTCGTGTCCGGCTACATGACCGAGTACTCGTCGATGAAGTTCGCCTGGTTCTTCCTGGCGGAGTACATCAACATGCTCAACGTCTCGGCGGTCTGCGTCACGCTCTTCCTGGGCGGCTGGCGTGCCCCGGTGCCCGACGAGTTCCTGGGCGGCGCCCTGAACGAGGGCTGGCTGCCCATCCTCTGGTTCCTCGTGAAGCTGTGGGCGGTCATGTTCGTCTTCGTGTGGGTGCGCGGCACGCTGCTGCGCCTGCGCTACGACCAGTTCATGGTCTTCGGCTGGAAGGTCCTCATCCCGGTCGCGCTCGGCTGGGTGGTCGTGCTCGCCGTCGTGCAGTGGCTGCAGCGCATCCAGGGCGTCACCTACCAGGGCTTCATCCCATGGATCATCGGGGCCGCCATCGTCTTCATAGCGGTCATGTGGTTCTGGCCCGAGAAGAAGGAAGCGCCACCGGGTGCAGGCAAGGGCGCCGAGAAGGAGACCGTCGACGCCTTCGCCGGCGGGTTCCCGGTGCCGCCGCTGCCCGGCGAGAAGCTGCCCCCGTCCAAGCGGTTCGGAAAGGAGGTCCACGGTGAGTGAGCACCAGGAGTATCAACCCCTGCGACCCCAGCCGGGGCCCATCGGGGAGATGTTCGCCCCGGTCGCGGGCTTCGGCGTGACGCTGTCGTCGATGTTCAAGCCCACGGTCACTGAGCAGTACCCGCGCGAGAAGGTGGCCCCGCAGCGCCGGTTCCACGGCCGGCACCAGCTCAACCGGTACGCCGACGGGCTGGAGAAGTGCATCGGCTGCGAGCTGTGCGCGTGGGCGTGCCCGGCGGACGCGATCTACGTGGAGGGCGCGTCCAACGCGGCCCTGCCGCAGAACGCGGGCCTGGACGTCAACGCGGACGACTCCCACGGGGCCCACATGAGCCCCGGCGAGCGGTACGGCGCCGTCTACCAGATCAACTACCTGCGCTGTATCTTCTGCGGGCTGTGCATCGAGGCCTGCCCCACGCGCGCGCTGACGATGACGAACGACTTCGAGCTGGCCGGCAAGACGCGCGCCGGCATGATCTTCGAGAAGCAGGACCTCCTGGCCCCGCTCTCCGAGGGCATGCTGGCCGCGCCGCACCCGATGGTCGAGGGCACCACGGACACGAACTACTACAGCGGTGACGTCCTGGGCCCGACGGCGGCGCAGGTCGACTGGGTCCGCGAACAGCGGCCGGACGACCCGACGCTGGACGCGGCAGAGGCAGTTGTCTCGGGCAAGGCCCCCGCCCCCACGCCGAGGCAGCACGAGCTGCGTCCGGACGAGGGCCCAGGTGCGGCCGAGAAGTCCGCCGGTGCGGCGGCCGTCGGTTCCGTGCGGAACGGGGTGACCGCGTGACCCCCACCGGCCTCGAGATCTCGGGCGGCGAGACGGTCCTCTTCTGGGCGATCGCGCCCCTCATGGTCCTCGCCGCCCTCGGCCTGCTGTTCGTGAAGCGCGCGGTGCACGCGGCGATGTGCCTCGTGTTCGTCATGGTCAGCATGGCGATCCTGTACATCGCGCAGGAGGCGCCGTTCCTCGGCGTCGTCCAGGTGGTGGTGTACACGGGCGCCGTGATGATGCTGTTCCTGTTCGTGCTGATGCTCGTCGGCGTCGACGCGTCCGACTCGCTCACCGAGACGATCAGGGGCCAGCGCTGGATCGGTCTGCTCATCGGTATCGGCCTCGCGGCGATCCTCGGCGGTGTCGTGGCGAACGCCGCGTTCCCGCCCGCCGTCGGCCTGAACGGGGGCGACCCGGGTGGGGTCGCCAACCCGCAGGCGCTGGCGCGCGTCCTGTTCGGCGACTACGTGCTGGCCATGGAGGCGGTGGGCGTCCTGCTCGTGACCGCGGCGGTCGGCGCGCTGGTGCTGACGCACCGGCGCCGGCTCACGCCGAAGCAGACCCAGGCCTCGGTCGCCGAGTCCCGGATCAAGGCGCTGCCCGACGGCGTGGTCCTCACCCCGCTGCCGCCGCCCGGCGTCTACGCCCGGTCGAACGCCATGGACACGCCGGCGCTCGGCCCGGACGGCGAGCAGGTGCCGCAGTCGGTGTCGCGCGTGCTGCGGATCCGTGGGCAGGAGCGGCCGGCGCCGCACACACCGGAGGTCGAGGCCTGATGGACATCACCAACTACGTGGTCCTGGCCGCCGTGCTCTTCGCCATCGGGGCGACGACCGTGCTGCTGCGCCGCAACGCGATAGTCGTGTTCATGGGCGTCGAGCTCATGCTCAACGCGACGAACCTCGCCTTCGTCACGTTCGCCAGGATCCACGGCGACGTGACGGGCCAGGTGCTCGCCTTCTTCGTCATGGTCGTGGCCGCCGCCGAGGTCGTCGTCGGCCTCGCCATCATCGTGACGATATTCCGCACCCGCCGCTCGGCCTCGGTCGACGACGTCAACCTGCTCAAGGGCTGAAGGGTAGAGACGTGAACGACGTGATCGGGCTCGCCCCCTGGCTGGTCGGCTTTCCGCTGATCGGCGCAGCGATCCTGCTGCTGGGTGGCAAGGCCACCGACCGCTGGGGCCACTGGCTCGGGGTGCTGGCCTCGGCCGCCTCCGCCGCCGTGGGCTTCATCCTGATGTTCCGCATGATCGGCACGGTGCCCGAGGAACGCTCCGTCGACCACCACCTGTGGACGTGGTTGTCCGCGGGCGGCCTGGACGTGGACCTCGGCATCCGGCTGGACCCGCTGTCCATGACCTTCGTGATGCTCGTGACCTTCGTGGGCACGCTCATCCACGTGTACTCCGTGGCGTACATGGACCACGACCCGCACCGGCGCCGGTTCTTCGGCTACCTGAACCTGTTCGTCGCGGCCATGCTGACGCTGGTCCTCGCCGACTCCTACCTCCTGCTCTTCGTGGGCTGGGAGGGTGTGGGCCTCGCGTCCTACCTGCTCATCGGGTTCTGGGACACGGGGCGGCCGTCCGCCCGGGAGAACGCGGTGGCGGCCAAGAAGGCGTTCGTCATGAACCGCATCGGCGACATGGGGCTCATCGCCGCCATGGCGCTGATGTTCTCGACCGTGGGCAGCGTCAGCTTCGCGGACGTGCTGCCCGCCGTCGCCGGGGACGGCGCCGGCTCGGCCACAGCGCTGATCTCCCCGGCTGTCGCCACCGCCATCGGCCTGTGCCTCCTGCTCGCCGCGTGCGGCAAGTCGGCGCAGTTCCCGCTGCAGGCCTGGCTGGGTGACGCGATGGCTGGCCCGACGCCGGTGTCCGCCCTCATCCACGCCGCCACGATGGTCACCGCCGGCGTGTACCTCATGGTGCGTTCCGGCCCCATCCTCGAGGCCGCCCCGACGGCGCAGCTCGTCGTGGTGCTCGTCGGTGCGGTGACCCTGCTGTTCGGTGCGGTGGTGGGTACCGCGAAGGACGACATCAAGAAGGCGCTGGCCGCCTCCACGATGTCGCAGATCGGCTACATGATGCTCGCAGCGGGTCTCGGCCCGGCCGGGTACGCGTTCGCGATCTTCCACCTGCTGACGCACGGCTTCTTCAAGGCCGGGCTGTTCCTCGGTGCCGGCTCCGTGATGCACGCGATGGGGGACCAGACCGACATGCGGCGCTTCGGCGGGCTGTCGCGGTTCATGCCGATCACGTGGATCACCATGGGGCTCGGCTGGCTCGCGATCCTCGGTATCCCGCCGTTCTCCGGCTTCTGGTCGAAGGACGGGATCATCGAGGCGGCCTTCATGCCCGTCGAGGGCCAGCCGTGGCGGGCCTGGGTGTTCGGCACCGTCGCGGTGCTCGGCGCCGCGATCACCGCGTTCTACATGACCCGCCTGTTCTTCATGACGTTCGGCGGACGCCGTCCGCGCTGGACCGAGAACCAGCACCCCCACGAGGGCTCGCCGCTGATGTGGTGGCCCCTGGTGTTCCTCGGTGTCGGCTCGGCCGCGCTGGGCCTGGTGCTCGGCATCGGCGGCACGTTCGTCACCTGGCTGGAGCCGGTGGTCGGGCACGCCGAGCACCACGAGCCGGTGCTCCCGGTGCCCGTGATCATCGGAGCCACCTTGACGGTAGTGGTGCTCGGGGCGCTGCTGGCGTTCCGGATGTACGCGGTCTCCCTCGTCCCGGAGGAGGCGCCGCGCGGCTCCTTCCTGACCCGGGCGGCCCGCAGGGACCTGTACCAGGACACCGCCAACGAGACGCTGGTGCTGAAGCCGGCGCACGGGGTGGCCCGCCTGGTCCAGGTGGGCGACCGTGACGTCGTCGACCGCGGCTGGGGCCTCCTGCCCCAGACCGTGTCGTGGTTCGGCGAGGTGTTCCGGAAGGCGCAGAGCGGCTACGTACGTTCGTACGCGGCGGGCATGGCGGGTGGCGTCCTCGTGATCGCCGCCGTCGCCTGGCTCGTGTCCGGCCTCGGTGGTGCCCAGTGATCGGAGGAGAGATGTTTCCCTGGCTGACCGCGCTCATCGCGTGGCCGCTGGTCGGCGCGGCCCTGGTGGGTCTCAGCGCGCTCGGCCGCTCCCGCACGGGCCCGGCGAGCGCGGGGGTGGGCCTCGCCCGGCCGATCGCGCTCGTGTTCTCGCTGGTCGAGGTGGCCCTGCTCGTCGGCACGTTCATCGCCTTCGACCCGGGCGCCGCCGCCGAGCACCAGCTCGGTGCGACCTACGCGTGGATCCCGCAGATCGGCGTCTCGTACGCCGTGGCCGTCGACGGTGTCGGCCTGCTGCTCGTCGCGCTGGCGGTGGTGCTCGTGCCGCTGGTGCTGCTCGCCGCCTGGAAGGAGCAGGGGCGGGACGAGGTGCGCCTGCGCAGGTTCGTCGGCCTCGTGCTGCTGCTCGAGGCGTTCATGGTCGCGGTGTTCTGCGCTCGTGACGTGTTCCTGTTCTACGTGCTGTTCGAGGCGATGCTGATCCCCGCCTACTTCCTCATCGGCGGGTTCGGGCAGGGCGAGGGCCGGCGCAAGGCGGCCGTCAAGTTCCTGATGTTCAGCCTGGGCGGCGGGCTCATCATGCTCGCCGCGGTGATCGCGCTGTACTTCCAGGTCCCGCCGGACCCCGAGACGGGGCTGCGTGCCTCCGACGCCTTCCTCACGGCCAACCTGACCGGCCTCGAGATGGACCCCGTGGCCGAGCGCCTCATCTTCATCGGGTTCTTCATCGCGTTCGCGATCAAGGCGCCGATGGTGCCCGTGCACAGCTGGCTGCCCGACGTCGCGGGGAACGCCACCGCCGGCACGTCCACCCTCCTGATCTGCGTCCTGGACAAGGTCGGCACCTTCGGGATGCTGACGCTGTGCCTGCCGCTGTTTCCGGAGGCGTCTCGCTGGGCCGCGCCGTTCGTGATCGCGCTCGCCGTGATCTCCGTGCTCTACGGCGCGATCATGGCGATCATGCAGACCGACCTGCTGCGGCTGGTCGGCTGGACCTCCGTGAGCCACTTCGGGTTCATCATCCTGGGCATCTTCACCTTCACGCCGCTGGGCACCGCCGGGTCGAGCTTCATGATGCTCAACCACGGCCTGGCCACCGGCGCGCTGTTCCTGGTTGCCGGGTTCCTCGTGTCCCGGCACCCGGAGAAGTCGCAGAAGATCGCGGCCTACGGCGGCCTGCGGTCGGTCACCCCGGTGCTCGCCGGGACGTTCCTGGTGGCAGGGCTCGCGACGCTGTCGCTGCCCGGCCTGGCGACGTTCGTCAGCGAGATCATGGTGCTGATCGGCGCGTTCGGCGGCTCGCCCGCCGGCTCGGCGGCCTGGGCGATCGCGGCGATCCCCGGCGTGGTCCTCGCTGCGGTCTACGTGCTGCTGACCTATCAGAAGATCTTCACGGGAACACCGGCAGCAGGGCTCGAAGCCCTGCCCGACCTCGGGACGCGTGAGCGCATCGTCGCGGCACCGCTCGTCGTCGGGCTGCTGGTGCTCGGCCTCGTACCGGGCCTGGCCCTGACCTACGTGAACGCGCCGGCTGAGCAGTCGGTGGCCCTCACGACGGTCGACGAACCGGCGGATGCCGCCACGCAGATGGGGAGCGACCAGTGATCGAGTCCGAGTTCGTGGCACCCGAGATCGACTGGCTCGCCCTCGCACCGCTCCTCGTGGTGCTGGGTGCGGGCGTGGTCGGCGTGCTCATCGAGGCGTTCGTGCCTGCCAAGGCCCGCCGTGTGACCCAGATAGTGCTGACCCTCGCCGCGCTGGCCGGCGGGTTCGTGTTCGTCGCGATCCTCTGGCCGCAGATCGTGGCGCAGCCCGTGCAGGTGGTCGGGGGCAGCCTGACCCTCACGCCCTTCGCACTCGGCGCGCAGGGCATCATCGCCGTGCTGGCCTTCCTCGGCGTGCTCGTCGTGGCTGACCGTACGGCCACGGGGCAGGACGCGTTCGCGCCCGCGGCCTCGGCGGTGCCCGGCACCTCGTACGAGGACCTGGCCCGCCGGTCCGGCCTTGAGCAGACGGAGATCTACCCGCTGCTGCTGTTCGCGACGGGCGGCATGATGCTCTTCGCCTCCACCGACGACCTCATCGTCATGTTCATCGCGCTGGAGGTGCTGTCGCTCCCGCTGTACGTCCTGTGCGCGACGGCGCGCCGGCGTCGGCTCCTGTCGCAGGAGGCCGCCGCCAAGTACTTCCTGCTTGGCGCGTTCGCCTCGGCGCTGTTCATCTTCGGCGTCGCGCTGATCTACGGGTTCGCCGGCACGGTGCGCCTGCTGGAGATCGCCCAGGCCGTGCAGCAGGGCGGCCTGCCGCTCGAAGGCATGAGCGTGCTGCTCGTCGCCGGCGTCCTGCTCGTCGTGGTCGGCCTGTTGTTCAAGGTCGGCGCCGTGCCCTTCCACGCGTGGACGCCCGACGTCTACACCGGGGCTCCGACGCCGATCACCGGCTTCATGGCCGCGTGCACCAAGGTGGCGGCCGTGGCCGCCCTCGTAGAGGTGCTGTACCGGATCTCGATCGGCGTGCAGGCGGTGGACCCGCAGATCATGCGGCAGCTGCAGATCGTCATCGTCGTGGTCGCCATCCTGACGATGGCCGTCGGCACGGTCATCGGGTCCGTCCAGACCGACGTCAAGCGCCTGCTGGCCTACTCGTCGATCGCCCACGCGGGCTTCCTGCTGGTCGGCATCGCGGGCTTCAACACGCAGGTGCAGTCGTCCACGCTCTTCTACCTGCTCGCGTACGGCATCGCCACGATCGGCGCGTTCGGCGTGGTCACGCTGGTGCGGGAGCGCCGGATCACGCCGAGTTCCGGCGAGGACAACGGTCCTGTGGACGACGACGGCGTCGTGCTCGGCGAGGCGACGGAGATCTCGCAGTGGGCAGGGCTGGGCCGCAAGGCCCCGTGGCTCACCGCTGCCTTCGCGCTGTTCCTGCTGTCGATGGCGGGCATCCCGCTCACCGCCGGGTTCATCGCCAAGTTCGGCGCGTTCACCGGGGCGACGACCGGCGGCCTGTGGTGGCTCGCGGTCCTCGGTGTGCTCGCGTCCGTGGTCGCCGTCGCGTTCTACCTGCGGCTCCTGGTGGTCATGGTGTTCCAGCGGGCGGAGGACGAGCCGGCGGAGTCGCAGGTCGCGCTCGTCGAGACCGCGCCAGGAGCCGAGCCCGGCGAGGCCGAGGTCTCGACCAGCGGTAGCGCGGTGGCCGGCGGAACCGTGACGGCCACCCTGACCAAGGTCCAGGTCACGACCGCGCAGCGCGTCGTGGTGACGGTGGTCCGGTCCCGTGGACCGGCCGCCGTGGCCATCGCCGTGTGCGCGATCGCGACAGTGATTCTCGGCGTTTTCCCGTCCCCGGTTCTCTCTCTGGTGGAACAGGCAAGTAAGTTCGTGCCGTGACCTCCGCACCGCTGCCGCCCCAGACGACGACGGGTACTCCCGTGTCGGCTTCTCCGGCCGCTCCGTCGAACCTGCCCGATCCGACCGCGCTCGGCCTGCCGATCTCCGACCCGGAGCTGGCATCCCGCCTCGCGGAGCGGCTGACGGGGGTCGACGACGCGCTCCTGGAGGCCGTCGCCAGCGCGGACAAGCTGGCCGACGGCGCCTCGCGGCACCTCATCGACGCGGGCGGCAAGCGGTTCCGTCCCCTGCTCACCCTGCTGACGGGTGAGCTGGGCGACGGTGCCGCGCCCGGCATCGTCGACGCGGCGGTCGTGGTCGAGCTGACGCAGGTCGCCTCGCTGTACCACGACGACGTCATGGACTCCGCGCCGATGCGGCGCGGGGCGCCGTCGGCCCACATGGTGTGGGGCAACTCGGTGGCGATCCTCGTCGGCGACATGCTGTTCGCACGGGCGTCCGCGCGCGTCGCGGAGCTGGGCCCCGAGGCAGTGATCCTGCAGTCCAGGACGTTCGAGCGGATGTGTCTGGGCCAGCTGCACGAGACGATGGGCCCCGACGACGGCGAGGACCAGGTGGCCCACTACCTCCAGGTGCTGTCGGACAAGACGGCGTCGCTGCTGTCGGCGTCGGCCCGCCTCGGCGCGATGATCGCCGGAGCGCCGAAGGAGCAGATCGAGGCAGTGGGCGCGTACGGCGAGAAGGTGGGCGTCGCCTTCCAGCTCGCCGACGACGTGCTCGACGTCGCCTCGTCCGGCGAGACCTCCGGCAAGACACCGGGGACCGACCTGCGCGAGCACGTGCCGACCATGCCCGTGCTGCTGCTGCGCCAGCACGTCGCGTCGGGCGCCGCCACCTCCGATGACCGGGACCTGCTCGCCACGCTCGACGGCGACCTGTCGTCCGACGCTGCGCTGACCGCCGCGCTGGAACGCCTGCGCGCGCACGCCGTCCTGGGGCAGACGCGGGACCTCGCGGTCCAGTGGGCGCGTGCTGCCTCGGCCGAGCTGGCGCCGCTGCCGGAGGGCCCGGTCAAGGAGTCCCTGGAGCAGTTCGCTCAGGTGCTGGCGGACCGCGCGGTCTGACAAGGAGTTTCGCTCCAGCCCGAAAGTGACCATGCAGTTGCTGCCAGGATCGCGCCCGGTCCGGCAGCAACTGCGTGGTCACTCTTCGTGCAGAGCGCAATAGTCCTGACATGTAGCAGACAGACTCGTACAATCTGGGCGGGCCGTATGGGTAGTCCTGCCCACCGAAAATCAACGACGATTCACCCACCATCCCGGTAGGGTGCTTGCGTTGTGCCTGTGTGATATCCGGGCGGACAAGACTTCGCTGGAGTGATGAAAGAGGAGGACGCATGAGCTTTGCCTCACGCGTGTACGAAAACCGCAGGTCAGCCGCGTCGGTCGGCGTGGTGACCCTCTTCGCCGGAGGGCTCCTCGGCTTCGCACTCCTCTACGACGGCGAGGCAACGGCCGACGTCCAGCTCAACGACTCCGGCGTCTGGGTGACCCAGACGTCGTCCGGCCAGCTCGGCCGCTTCAACTACGACGCGAAGGCGCTGGACGGCGTCCTGCTGGCCAACGCGACGAGCTACGACGTGGAGCAGGACGCGCAGCGCGTGCTTCTGGACAGCTCGAGCGACTCGTCAGCCAGCCCCGTCAACCCGGCCCAGCTCATCCTGGACGGCTCGATGGATCTGCCGGCCGGCGCGCAGGTCGCCTCGGGCGGCGCCACGACTGCGGTGTACGACGAGGAAGAGGGCCGGCTCTGGGTCCTGCCGTTCGAGGGTGCTGTCGGATTCGACGAGAAGAAGCTCAAGCCGACGCTCAAGGTGGGCAAGGGCGGCACGCTCGCGGTGGGCAAGGAAGGCACCGTGTTCCTCGCGGTGCCGGCCGACGCCAAGCTCTACACCGTCCCCACCGGCGTGCAGGGCGTGCCCGAGGAGAGCGAGGAGTCCAGCCTCCCCGTGGGGCGCGACGCCAAGGTGGAGGTCTCCGCCGTCGGCGACGAGCCGGTCGTGCTCGACCAGTCGACCGGAAACCTCGTCCTGCCGGGCGGTGAGACGGTCAAGGTCGAGAACGGCGCCGAGGGCAAGCTCCAGCAGCCCTCCGCGAAGACCGACAACGTGGTGCTGGCCACCCCGAACGGCCTCGTCACGCAGCCTCTCGGCGGCGGGGACGCGACCACGCGCGCGGCGCAGGGTGCGCCGTCGGCGCCCGTGCAGCTCGAAGGGTGCACGTACGGTGCCTGGGACTCCGGTCAGGTCATCCGTGACTGCGCCGACACCGACAACGACGTCGACCAGGTGCTCGAGGGCGTGGCCGCCGGCACGAGCCTGGTCTACCGCGTGAACCGCGACGTCATCGTGCTGAACGACATCGCGGGCGGCTCCCTGTGGATGGCCGCTGACCTGTTCGAGAAGGTCAACGACTGGGACATCGTCATGCCCGAGGACGGCGAGGGCAAGAAGACGGAGTCCGAGGAGGCCACGCCACAGCTCGTCGACAACTTCGTCGCCGACCGGAACCAG
The DNA here is from genome assembly GCF_042654905.1 of Promicromonospora alba. Classification (NCBI taxonomy): domain Bacteria; kingdom Bacillati; phylum Actinomycetota; class Actinomycetes; order Micrococcales; family Promicromonosporaceae; genus Promicromonospora; species Promicromonospora alba. Next base: position 269,456 of record NZ_JBHSFI010000004.1, on the reverse strand, counting down.
GCGAACCGGCCGCCCAAGGCCAAGGACGACTCGTTCGGCGTGCGGCCCGGACGCACCACGGTGCTCAACGTGCTGGGCAACGACTCGGACCCGGACGGCGACGTGATGACGGTGTCCGTCAAGGGTGAGACCGAGGGCGACGTCACCGTCGACCGCGTGCTCGACGGCGCGGCACTGCAGGCCGACGTGCCGGCGGACGCGTCAGGGACCACGAGCTTCAAGTACGAGGTGGACGACGGGCGCAAGGGCAAGGCAGAGGCCTCGGTGGACGTCCGGGTGGTGCCGCTGGAGGAGAACAACCCGCCGGAGCAGATGGGTGAGCCCGTGCTCACGGTGGGTCAGGACGGCACGGCGAGCATCAAGGTGCTGCCGTACTTCAAGGACCCGGACGGCGACGACCTGTTCCTGTCCAGCGCCGCGACCGCCGACCCCCTGGACGAGGTGCGATCCCGCCCGGACGGCACCATCGAGTTCCGCGACGGTGGCAGCACGACGGGCCGCAAGATCGTGGACATCACGGTGTCGGACTCGGGGAACCTGCCGTTCCAGGGGAAGCTGCTGATCCAGGTCGTCGCGAGCAACGTGCCGCCGGTTCCGGTGCAGGACCACGTGAAGGTGCTCGTCGGAGAGCCCGTGACGGTGGAGCCGCTCAAGAACGACCACGACCCGAACGGCGACAAGCTGCGCCTGACGAGCGTCGCCGAGACCAAGGGCGCGACGATCACGCCCAACTACGCCGCGGGTGTGTTCCGCTTCGTGAGCGACAAGCCCGGCTCCTACGACGTGACCTACCAGATCACCGACGGCCCAGAGCCGATGATGGGACTGGTCCGGGTCGACGTCGAGAACCCGCCGGACGACGACCGCCGACCGGTAGCGGTCACGGACCAGGTTCTGCTGCCGACCGGCGGCACGGCGCTGGTCGACGTGCTCGCCAACGACACCGACCCCGCGGGCGGTGTGCTCGTCGTGCAGGGCGTGGACGTCCCGGACAACGCCCCGGTGAAGGTCGCGGTGCTGAACCACCAGATCCTGAAGATCTCGGAGATCAAGCGACTCAACACGCCGGTGACGTTCAAGTACACCGTCGCGAACGGGACGGGCACCACCACCGGTCAGGTGCGCGTCGTGTCGATCCCGGCGCCCGAGCAGCTCCGGCCACCGGAGGCAGGGCCCGACGACGCAATCGTCCGCGTGGGCGACGTGGTCACCATCCCGGTGCTGAAGAACGACGCACACCCTGACGGCCTGGAGCTGAAGCTCACCGACGAGCTGAAGGAGACGCCCCCGGCATCGGCCGGTGAGGCGTTCGTCTCGGAGGACGCCGTGCGGTTCAAGGCCGGCACGGAGGCGGGCACGTACCACGCCGTCTACGAGGTGTCGGACGTGAACGGCCAGAAGGACTCCGCGCAGGTCAGCATCACCGTGCTGGACAAGCCGCAGAACGCCTCCCCGCAGCTGCCCGACATCACGGCACGCGTGCTGAGCGGCGGTACCACCCGTATCCCGCTGAAGCTGGACGGCAGCGACCCGGACGGCGACTACGTCACGCTGAGCTCCATCTCTGCCGCAGCGAGCAAGGGCACGGCGCGGATCGTCGACGGGTTCATCGACTACACGGCGGGCGCCGAGAGCACTGGTCTGGACACCTTCACCTACGAGGTCACGGACACGCGGGGCGCGGTAGGCAGGGGCCTGGTGCGCGTGGGCATCGTGCCGAAGCCCGCCACCAACCAGCCGCCGCAGGCCGCGGACGACGAGACCACTGTGCGGCCGGACCGTACGGTCGCGATCCGCGCGCTCGAGAACGACACCGACCCGGACGGCGACGAGATCGGCCTGGTGACCAAGGGCTTCGAGGGCACAGGTGACCTGAAGCCCAAGGCCGTGGAGGACGACGTGATCGTCACCGCGCCGAGCAAGGAGGGTTCCCACTCCTTCTACTACGGCATCCAGGACAGCTTCAAGGCTCCTGCGGGCGGGGCCATCACGGTGAACGTGAACAGCGATGCGCCGCTGCTGCGCCCTGTCGCGTATGACGACGTGGTGACCTCGGACGACGTGGAAGGGGACGCGAACGTGACCGTCGACGTGCTGGCCAACGACGTCGACCCGGACGGCGTGGCCGCTGAGCTCAAGGTAGCGGTCGACCCGCCTCTGGAGGGCGTGCGCGTGACCGAGAAGGGTTTGCTCGAGGTGCAGCTCACCGCGAGCACCCAGGTGATCACCTACACGGTCACCGACATGGACGGTCTCAAGGCCAAGGCGTTCGTGCGCGTCCCGGGCGATCAGGCACGCCCTCACCTCAAGCCGGGTCTGGAGCCGCTCAAGGCCACCAGCGGTGAGCCGCTCACGATCGAGCTCGAGGACTACGTGGTGGTGCGGGAGGACCGCAAGGTACGCATCACCGAAGGGGAGTCGGTCAAGGGGATCGAGGGCAAGGCGCAGGCCCCCGACACGGACACGATCATCTACACGTCGGCCGACGACTACGCCGGTGCGGCGTCGGTCAGCTTCGAGGTGACCGACGGCGTCGACGCCGAGGACTCCGAAGGGCTCTCCGCTGTCCTCACCCTGCTCATCGACGTCACCCCGTCGACCAACATGCCGCCGAAGATCACCGGCACGCCGGTGCTCGAGGTGGCGGAGGGCGAGGAGAGCTCGGTAGACCTCTCCCGCTACGTCAAGGACCCTGACAAGGACCCGCTGGACTTCCAGGTCAAGGGCAACAACGGCATCACCCCGACGGTATCGGGCACCGCGGTGTCGGCCATGGTCGACCCGTCGGTCTCGAAGGGCACCTTCCAGAAGCTGCCCATGACGGTGTCCGACGGCAAGAACCCGCGGGTGAGCGGAGAGCTGACCGTGAAGGTGGTCGGCTCGACACGCGATCTCGTCCAGACCACTGACGACGTGGTGATCGACGCTCACCAGGGCGAGGCGACGACGATCCCGGTGCTTGCCAACGACACGAACCCGTTCCCGGGCAAGGACCTCACCCTGGTGGGCTCCGCGACGGTCGAGACCGGATCCGGTACGGCGTCGTACAGCGGCAACCAGCTGGTGGTGACGCCAGGGGAGGACTTCACCGGTGCGATGGTCGTGCGCTACACGGTGCAGGACGCGACGGAGGACCCGGATCGCGAGGTCGACGGCATCGCGAAGCTGACGGTACTGGGCAAGCCGGAGGCACCTCGGGCGCCGCGCGTGGAGGAAGTGCGTTCCGAGACCGTGGTGCTGAGCTGGGAGCAGCCCAACAACAACGGCGCCGACATCACGAGCTACACGCTGCGGACCGACGGTGGTCAGGAGCACGAGTGCGCCACGACCACCTGCACGTTCGACGGGCTGAAGAACAACGTGAAGTACAAGTTCACGGTCACGGCGACCAACGAGGTGGGCGAGTCGGAGCCGTCTCCGGCATCCCAGGAGGCGCGTCCTGACGAGAAGCCTGACCAGCCGAGCCCGCCGACGCTCAAGTTCGGCGACAAGAAGCTCACGGTCGCGTGGCAGAACCAGAGGTACACGGACCGGTCGGCGATCAAGTGCGTGAACCTGGAGATCAGCCCGGCCCCGACCGACAGCGTGACCCAGAAGACCTGCCAGACGGGCAACCAGGTCGTGTGGGAGAACCTGGAGAACGGCGTCGCGTACACGGTGCGGGTGCAGGCCAAGAACGACGCTCCGGACCCGTCGGACTGGAGCGAGCCGTCCGCGGCGGAGATCCCGGCGGGGAAGCCCGATACGCCGGGGAAGCCCGAGGCGATCCGCACGGACGACCTGGGCGGTGGACGGATCGACGTCAGCTGGCCCGCTCCGGCCAACAACGGCGACGCGATCAGGAAGTACTACGTCGCCGTGTACCAGAACGGTTCGAAGGCAAGGACGATCACCACGACGGAGTCGCCCATCAACGTCTCGGACCTGAACCCGGAGTCGTCCTACACGTTCACCGTGCAGGCAGAGAACAAGGCGGGCAGATCGGGTATCAGCGAGCAGTCGAACAGCGTGGTGCCGTACGGCGAGCCGTCGATCCCGTCCAACGTGCGGGCGAGCAATCCTGCTGACAAGCAGGTCACCGTGAGCTGGAGCGCCATCTCGGACGCCAACTTCCGCGGGCCTGGGCATCGGTACGAGGTCTCGGCCAACGGTGGGCCCGGGCAGAACGTCGGCAAGACGACGTCGTACAACTACCCGGGGCTGACCAACGGAACGTCCTACACGTTCCGCGTGCGGGCCTGCAACGACGGCACGTGCTCGCCGTGGTCGGGCGAGTCGAACGCGGAGACGCCGTACGGCCCGGTGCCGAATCCGACGATCAGCGCCCAGGGCGGCAACCAGCAGGTCACCTTCAACTGGGACGGCAGGGCGGAGAACGGCCGCCCCACGACGGTGAGCGTCACCCGGGATGTCACGAGCTCGGCGAAGACAGGCCCCCAGACGGTGAACACCGGCTACAGCCAGACCCTGACGGCGTGCATCCAGGTGACCGACAGCACGGGCCAGAAGAGCGACAACGTGTGCGCTTCCGGCACGTCGGATGCGAGGCCCAACCCCACGGCGACGGTCACCCACGGCAGCCGTATCGACAACAGCCAGTGCAGCCACTCGTCCTGCGCGTACTACTACATCAACTTCACGGACTTCACGCCGGGTAGTCACGACGTGGCCTGCTGGGCGGGAGACACACCCGAGGTCAGCGGCTGGCACGACATCGTCACGCACGGTCGGTCCTGGGGCAGCAGTGATGTCAATTCGTACAACTTCGGGGACGGCAACGGCGGGGTGCAGCTCCGATGCTTCTTCGGCCATCCTGGGGTACCCGTCCGCGTGCTGATCGACGGCACGGAGTACGGCGTCACGAACTGGTGGAACGGATAGCATTCGGCCGCCCCACCGTCGGTGGCCACCCCACCGTGACCGGCCACCGCGCAGGCGGCGGCCGGTCACGCGATGATCGACTAAATTTCACCCAGCGAATTCACCCAGCGGACGAGCAGCAACGAGCAGTAGGGAACATGAGATGACCACGATGACCCCCGAGCAGGCGGCCTGGTTCGCCCAGACCTTCGAGCGGCTCGTCGGCAACGTAGGCCAGGCGGTCCTGGGCAAGGCACCGGTGGTGCGTCTGGCACTGACCTGCATGCTCGCCGAGGGCCACCTCCTGCTGGAGGACGCCCCCGGTACCGGCAAGACCATGCTCGCCCGCTCGATCGCGGCGTCGGTGCAGGGCACGCACAACCGGATCCAGTTCACGCCGGACCTCCTGCCGTCGGACGTCACCGGTGTGACGATCTACGACCAGAACACCCACAAGTTCGACTTCCACCCGGGTCCGATCTTCGCGTCGATCGTCCTGGCGGACGAGATCAACCGTGCCTCGCCGAAGACCCAGTCCGCGCTCCTGGAGGTCATGGAGGAGGGCCGGGTCACCGTCGACGGCGTCGCACACGGAACCGGCCGCCCGTTCATGGTGCTCGCCACCCAGAACCCGATCGAGCAGGCCGGTACCTACCGCCTGCCCGAGGCCCAGCTCGACCGCTTCCTCATGAAGACCTCGGTGGGCTACCCGGACCACGCCTCCACGGTGGAGATCCTGTCGGGTGCCGCGCTGAAGGACCGCAGCTCCGCGCTGCAGCCCATCATCACCACCAAGGCCGTCACGGAGATGGCCGACCTGGCCGCGAACGTGCACACCGACACCGCGGTGCTCGAGTACGTGTCCCGCCTCGCCGAGGAGACGCGCAACGCGCACGAGGTGCGCGTCGGCGTCTCCGTCCGTGGTGCGCTGGCCCTGGTGCGCTGCGCCAAGGTGTGGGCCGCCGCGCACGGTCGCAACTACGTGCTGCCCGACGACATCAAGGAGCTGGCCCAGCCGGTCTGGGGCCACCGCTTCGTGCTCGACCCGGAGGCCGAGTTCGCGGGCGCACGCCCCGAAGCCGTGCTCTCCCGGATCATGGCCGACGTCGCGGCACCGCAGGAGCGGGCCTCGGCATGAGCGCGACCGGCATCTCACCAGGCCCCGCGTACGGGAAGCGGCAGGAGACTCCGCGCGGCCTGCTCGCCGTCGGCCGCGCCCAGGTCCAGCGTGGCCGGCGTGGCTGGGTGACTCTCGCCGCCGCCGCCCGTTCCCGGGCGGCGGCGGTGGGGCGAGTGGTCGCGCCCGTCCGCCGTACGTTCAGCACGTTCGGGATAGCGGTGACCCTCGTGACGATCGGCGCCTGGATCGCGGGCCTCACGCTCGCCTGGCTCGAGCTGGTGGTCGCCGCGGTGCTGCTCAGCGTGACGCTGGTCTGCGCGATCGTGTTCGTGCTCGGCCGGTTCAAGTACGACGTGGTGCTCGACCTCGCACAGGCCCGGGTGACTGTCGGTGACCGCGCCGTCGGACGCCTCGACGTGAAGAACGCGTCCAGCCGTCCGCTGCTGCCCTCGGTGATGGAGCTCCCCGTGGGTACCGGCACAGCCGCGTTCCCCGTGCCGCGCCTCAAGGGTGGCGGCACGCACGAGGAGATCTTCACCATCCCGACCCGGCGCCGCAGCGTGATCACGGTGGGTCCGGTCAAGTCGGTGCGGGCCGACCCGCTCGGCCTGCTGCGCCGCGAGATGACGTGGACGGACGAGCAGGAGGTCTTCGTGCACCCCCGCGTCAAGAACCTCACGGGCTCCTCGACGGGCTTCCTCAAGGACCTCGAGGGCCGGGTCACCAACGACATCACGAGCTCGGACGTGAACTTCCACGCCCTGCGCGACTACGTGGCCGGCGACGACCGGCGGCACATCCACTGGAAGACGACGGCGCGCACCGGCCAGCTCATGGTCCGGGTCTTCGAGGAGACCCGGCGTTCGCACCTCGCGGTGCTGCTGTCCACGCGCGCCGAGGACTACGCGCACGAGGACGAGTTCGAGCTCGCCGTGAGCGTCTGCGGCTCGCTGGGCCTGCAGGCCATCAAGGAGGACCGCGGCGTGACGGTGCTCGTCAACGAGGCGACGCTGCACGGAGACCACCGCACCCGGCTCATGGACGACCTGTCCCGCATCGAGCTCGAGTCCCGCAAGACGAAGCTGGTGGACCTTGCCCGTTCTGCCGGGATGGCCGCCACCGACTTCTCGGTGATCGCGTTCATCGTCGGCAGCATGGTGACGCCCACCGAGCTGCGCGCGGCCTCGGCACGCGTCCCCGCCGGGGTCCAGGTCATGGCCATCCAGTGCGTACCTGGCGCGTCCCTCGGACGGCACTCCATCGCCGAGATGGGCGTGCTCACGCTGGGCCGCCTCGCCGACCTACCCCTTGCGCTGAAGAAGATGAGCGACGGATGAGCAACGAGAACACTCGCGGGAACGCCCCGGTCGGCGCAGGCGCTGACCGGGGCCGATCGCCGTACAACACCGGTAGCGGATTCCGGACGGGCACGGGCCGCGGCACCACGCGCCGCAAGGAGGCGGAGCGCCCACGCGCGCTGACCGTGTTCGCCCTGGTCGACCTCGCGGCACTGAGCCTGATGTTCGGTGCCGTCATCGTCGGGTTCGGGCCTGTCTGGGGCTCGCTCGGTTACCTGCTGCCCGCCATCGGCGGAGCCTTCGTCGGGCTCGTGGTGGCCTGGGTGGGCGCCTGGCGCCGCTTCCCCGCCGTGGTGGTGACCGCCATCGCAGTGGTCGGCTACTTCCTGTTCGGCGCCGCCTTCGCGGTGCCGCACACCGCCATCGCCGGTGTGGTCCCGTCCCTGGACTCCCTGCGCGAGCTGATGCTCGGCTCCGTGGAGGGCTGGAAGCGGTTCATCACCACCGCGCCGCCCATCCAGTCGTTCCCCGACCTCGGTGTCATCCCCTTCCTGCTCATGCTGCTCGTCGCGCTGATCGCCGGCACCATCGCCTGGCGGGCGAAGCATGCGGTGTGGGCGGTGGTCCCGGTGATCGTCGGCCTGGTCGGCGTGATCCTGCTGGGCACGGTCGACGTCGCGCTGCCGGTGGTGCAGGGCCTCGTGATCACCATCGTGGCTCTCCTCTGGGGCGCGGTGCGCGTCATGGAGGCACGGGTCGGCACGCACTCGATCACCACGGCGTCCAGCGAGGAGGCCACGCGCAGGCTGCGCTGGTACCGGGTCCGTACGGGCGCCACGATCCTGGCCGTCGCGGCCCTCGCCGCCGGCTTCACCGCGCCGCTCCTGTCGGACCCGGACCGCACGGTGCTCCGTGAGGAGGTGCGCCCGCCGTTCGACATCCACGAGTACACGAGCCCCCTCGTCGGCTTCCGGCACTACAAGAAGGAGGTTCGCGACGAGGAGATGTTCACGATCAGCGAGCTTCCCAAGAACGGCCGCATCACGATCGCCACGCTCGACCAGTACGACGGCGTCGTCTACGACGCGTCCGGCGACGGCGGCGTGACCGGCGTCTACACGCGCGTGGGCGACGAGATCGCCACCACCGCTACGGGCAAGCCGATGTCGATAGACATCACCGTCACCGGGTACCGCGGCGTCTGGGTTCCCGAGGTCGGCGACCTCACCGGCGTGAGCTGGAAGGGCGCCAACGCGGAGGCCCAGATGGAGGGCTCCTACTACAACGACAAGACCCACACGGCGATCACCACCGCGGGTATCCGGCCGGGCGACTCGTACACCTTGAACACCCTGGTGACCGAGGAGCCGAGCGAGGAGACGCTGAAGAAGAGCAAGGTCGACCTCGACCCGGAGCTGCCGCCCACCGACTCGAGAGGGATGCCGCAGGAGCTGCCGACGAAGACCGTCCAGTTCACGGGCGAGGAGACCGACGCGGCCACCAAGCTGTTCCGGATCCGTGACGGGCTGCAGGCGGACGGGTTCCTGTCCAGCGGGCTCGAGGGCGAGCCGCTCTCCCGCCCGGGGCACTCCGCGGAGCGCCTCAACACGCTCCTCGCGGAAGAGGAGATGGTGGGCGACGACGAGCAGTTCGCCGTGGCGCTCGCCCTCATGGCGCGGCAGGCAGGCATCCCGGCCCGCGTGGTCATGGGCTTCTACCCGGACAAGCAGAGCGAGTACGAGGAGGGCAAGCCCTGGTCCGTGCTCGGCAGCGACGTGCACGCCTGGATCGAGGTGCCGTTCGAGGAGTACGGCTGGGTGCCGATCGACGCGGTCCCTGAGGAGAAGCCGCAGATGCAGCCTCAGCCCGAGAGCAAGGAGGAGCCCAAGCCCCCGGTGCTCCAGGACCCGGAGCCGCCGGAGGAGCCGGAGCACGCGAAGGCCGGAAGCGTCGAGGACGATGACAAGGAAGAGGCCGAGAACGAGGGCTTCGACTGGGGCCTGCTCGGCATGATCCTGCTTGCCGTCGGTATCCCGCTCCTGGTGATCGCCGGCCCGATCGTGGCGATCCTCGCCTACAAGGCCCGGCGTCGGACCGCGCGGCGCAACGCCGAGCAGCCCGCCGACCGGATCAGTGGTGGCTGGTACGAGGTGGTCGACGTCGTCACCGACCTCGGGACCTCCGTGCCGCGCGGGGCGACCAGGAGGGAGAGCGCCGGCGTGATCGCCGGGGCGCACGCCGTTCCGTCCACCCTCATGCTCGCGCACCGCGCGGACGAGACGGTGTTCGGGATCCACGAGCCCACGCCTGCCGAGGTCGACGCGTTCTGGGCAGGGGTCGATGAGCTCGTCGGCGGGCTACGCTCCACCGTGAGCACACGACAGCGGGTGCGGGCGGCCCTGTCGCTACGCTCCATCTGGGTACGTGTCGCCGAACGACGCCGGGCCCAGGCGGTGGCCCGGGCGACCGGCACGACGAAGGAGAAATGATGACGGCCGTGGTCTGTGCCGGGTGCGGGGTAACTCAGCAGGAGGGTGCGCCCTTCTGTGCCGCGTGCGGGCGTGCGTTCCCCCGCACCGGCCTGCCCGTGGTGGAGCCGCAGCAGACTCCCCGCGGGCAGGTGCAGCAGGCCGCCGCGGCCGCGCAGGCCTGGCAGAGCGGCGGTTCGGGAGGGGTGCCGCTCGTGGAGAGCCGGCCGCCGATCACCACGGAGGTCGAGGTGTACACGGCCACGCAGATCCCGAGCTCGAGCGTCGCACCGCAGCAGCTCGAGGCGCCCTACGCGCGTGTCGGCAAGCGATTCCTGGCCTGGCTGATCGACGGCGCGATCGCCGGTGCACTCGCCGGGATCGTCGTCGGCATCGGTCTGCTGTTCATCGAGACCCCCGACGCCCTGGTGGTGGTGTCCCAGGAGCAGGCGGCCGAGATCGCCGGGCAGTTCATCCGGCTCTACCTGATCGCCGGCGCGGTGTCCTTCGCGTTCATGCTGTCCATGTGGATCTGGGAGTCGCGAACCGGCCGTACGGTCGGCAACTCCGCGCTGGGCCTGCGGACGGTCTCCGCCGACGACCGCGGGCCGCTCGGGTTCGGCCGCGAGCTGATCCGGGTGCTCATGTTCGGCGCCGTCTCGCTGATCCCGGCGGCAGGCACGATCATCGTGCACCTGACCCCCCTGTGGGACAAGGGTGACAAGGTCCAGGGCTGGCACGACAAGGTAGCCCGGTCCGCCGTGCTCGATCTTCGTGCGCCGAAGATCGCGGTGACCACAGGGCTCGCCCCGGTCGGGCCCGGCCCCCGCGCGCCGGGACGGCCCGCGCTGCGGACGGCCACGCCGTCGGCCCCGGTGCAGCAGGCCTCCCGGCAGATGCCTTCGCAGGCGCCGGCGGCACCGCAGCACCCGGGCACGCCGCCCGTCGCGGCCCCCGACCCGTGGTCGTTCCCGCAGACGCCTGCCGCACCGGCGGCCGGCGGCGTCATCACCGGCATACCCGGGAGCGCGCCCAGCGGGCCCCCGGCCGCACAGCCGGTTCAGCAGCCGCAGCAGCCGCAGCCGGTCCAGGCCCAGCAGCCGCAGCCGGTCCAGCAGCCGTACCCGGTCCAGTCCCAGCCCGTCCAGCAGGTCCAGCCGCAGGCGCCGGAGTCCGCCTGGCCGTCCAAGACCTGGCCGGCCGCTCAGCCGGAGCCTGCCGCACCGCCCGTGCAGCAGCCCGCCGCGCCTCCGGTCCGGCACGAGCTCCCGCCCCAGCAGCACCCGGAGTCCCGCCCCACCCGCCCCGTCAGCTTCCCGGGGGACGGCGTGGCCCGGCCGCCCGCCCAGGCGGACGAGTCGTGGGAGGCAACGCGGATGCAGGCGCCGAGCCTGGTGCCCGCGGCGGTCGTGACGGTGGTCCTGGAGCTCGAGTCCGGCGCGCGGCACGTGATCGACGGACCCGCGCTGGTGGGCCGCAACCCGCAGGCAGCCGACGGTTCGCCCACGATCCTCGTGCGGGTCGAGGACCCGACGCGCTCGGTCTCCAAGAACCACGCCGAGCTGGGTGTCGACCCCGCGGGGCTCTGGCTGACCGACCGCGGCTCCACGAACGGCACCGTCGTGTCGGCCCCCGGACGCTCGCCGCAGGTCGCGGAGCCCGGCGCGCGCGTGCGCGTTCCGATGGGTTCGACCATCCACGTGGGTGACCGCCGGATCGTCGTGCACCCTGACGAGCCGAAGGCATGACGCAGCACGATCAGGGGCTCACGACGGTCTGGGGCGCTGCCTCGCACCAGGGACGTCGCCGGACCCTGAACGAGGACGGGTACCTGGCCACGGGCCGGGTGTTCTTCGTCGCCGACGGCATGGGCGGCCACGAGGCGGGGGAGGTGGCGAGCGCCGAGGCGCTGGCCGCCCTCAGCGCGCTCGCCGACGTGGAGCAGGTGGAGCCCGCGCTCGTCGAGGCCTACCTCGAGCTGGCGCAGAAGCGGATCCGCGCGATCGAGACCGACTCGGGCAACGCCCCGGGAACCACGCTCACCGGCGTCCTGGTCGACGAGCGCGAGGACGTGCCGTACTGGCTGTTCGTGAACGTCGGCGACTCCCGGACGTACATGCTGTCCGGTGGTGTGCTCGCGCAGGTCAGCGTCGACCACTCCGAGGTGCAGGAGCTCATCGACGCGGGCACGATCACCATGGACGAGGCACGTCGCCACCCACGGCGGAACGTGATCACCCGGGCGCTCGGTGCGCAGGAGGGGGTGCGAGCGGACTTCCGGTACATCCCGGTGGCGCTGCACGACCGTGTGCTGGTCTGCTCGGACGGGCTCACGGGTGAGCTGACGGACGCCCAGATCACTACGATCCTGCTGGAGCAGCCCGACCCGGAGCGTGCAGCGGCGTTCCTGGTGGACGCCGCGATCCAGGCAGGGGGCCGGGACAACATCACGGTGGTCGTGATCGACGTGACGGGCGTGGACCACGAGACCTTGGGGTCCTCGACAGCACCTCGGCCGGGGACAGAGCCCGACGAGGACACCCTGCCGCGGGAAGAGCACGAAGCAAGAAGCCAGGGGGTCTGACATGACGGTGCACTACAGCGAGGGTTCCGCGCGAGCCGTGGTCCGCAACGGCACGGTGGTCGTGCTGCCCGGGCCGGCGTCCGCCGACGTCGTCGACGCGCTCTGGACCGCCCTCGACCAGGCCGACGGCGGCGTCGCCGCGACCCTCGGCGTGCTCGCTGCGGGCGGGCTGGCGGAGACGCCTCCGTTCGCCGTGGTCTCCCTCTCGGGCGGCGACCCGGCGACGGCGGCGCACGTCGCCGTGCGCGGGACCGGCGTGAAGGTGGTCGTGACCGCTCAGGGTGGTGGCGCACCCGTCGAGGTGACGGGGGCAGGGGTCGTCACCTGGTCGGAGCGGGTGGTGGACGCCCCGATGTCGTTCGCGATCACCACCGACGAGTCGCCGGCGGACTGGGAGTACCCGGTGCAGGCGGCAGTGGTGCGCGCGAGCGCCCTGCGCCGCACGCTGGTGGATGCCCCGGCAACCCCCGACGCGCTGCTCATCCCCGCGAAGGAGATGCCGGAGACCGATGCGTTCCCGGACTTCCCGACCCTCGCCGGCATCTCGTCGGTCCTGCCCGATCGGCGGGTATCGAGCGAGACCATCGTGCCGGGGGCGCTGGATGTGCCGATGATCGACGCCGGATCGGCCCCATCGGCCCCGTCGTCCCCGATCCCGGCGGCCGAACCTGTCGAGACGCCGCCCGCGCCGGCACCGGCGTCGGAGCCGGTCCCGATCCTCGGGCTCGGCGTGGTCCCCGGCCCCAGCGCGCCGGCCGATTCCCACGGTGAGATCGACGAGTCCACGCAGTTCGGTGGTGACGACGACTACGGCCACCTCTTCGGTGACACGGTGATGCGCCGGGTCGAGGACGCGGCGGTGCGACAGGGGGAGGACGAGGAGGAGGCCGAGGAGGAGCACGCTCCGGCACCTGTGCCGCCACCGCCGCCCGCACCCGCCGAACCCGAGCCGGTGGCACCGGAACCGGCCGACCCGGGCGACGGGCTGATCTCGGGCGTGCCCGGGAGCTGGACGCCGCCGGTGCTCGCGCCGGAGCCGCCTGCGGGCGTCACTCCCGGTGCCGCACAGCGGGCCGCCTCGGTGATGGAACCCGCTCCCGGCGACCTGACCGACCACGACGGCGAGACCATGATGTCCGTCGACATCGCCGCGCTCCGCAAGGAGGCGAGCCCGGTCCCGAAGTTTTCCGCCGCGGTCCTGCCGGGCGCCCCGCAGATCCTGGGGCGGCCGTGCCCGCAGGGGCACCCCAACCCGCCCACCGCCGACCGCTGCCGTACCTGTGGCGCGGACCTGGTCGGTGACGCGGAGCTGGTGTCCCGTCCGGCGCTCGGGCAGATGATCGTGACGGGCGGCGTGCAGCAGACACCCGGACGTCCGCAGGTGGTCGAGCTGGACCGCCCGGTGATCGTGGGGCGCCGTCCGCGTACCAACAACGCGTCGGCGGACCGCACACCGCGTCTGGTCACGGTGGCCAGCCCCGACCAGGACATCTCGCGGTCGCACGTCGAGATCACGCTCGAGGAGTGGCACGTGCTGGTCGCGGACCTCGCGACGACGAACGGGACGACCCTGCTGCGCGCGGGGCAGGCGCCCCGGCGGTTGCACCCGAACGAGAAGGTGATCGTGGTCGAGGGGGACGTCGTGGACCTCGGCGACGGCGCCACCTTGACCTTCGAGGGCATCTGGTGACCGTTCCGCACGCAGCACGGCCCGCACGCAGCACGGCCGGTGACCGCGCCACATCGTTGCCACATCCAGAGGGAGACAAGTGAGTAGCAAGCGCGCCCCGTCGGCGCCGCCCCACATCGCGGGGTTCGAGTACAAGAAGCTGATCGGTTCCGGTGGCTTCTCGGACGTGTTCCTGTACGAGCAGCAGCGCCCGAAGCGCCTGGTCGCCGTCAAGGTGCTCCTCAAGGAGCACGCGAGCGACGCCCAGCGGGTGGCGTTCGACTCCGAGGCCGACCTGATGGCGATCCTGGGCAACCACCCCTCGATCGTGACCATGTACGAGGCGAGCGTCGCGGACGACGGCCGCCCCTACCTGGCCATGGAGTACTGCTCGCGCCCCAACCTGGGCGCGCGCTACCGCACGGAGCGCTTCTCGCTGGCCGAGGCGCTGCGCACCACTATCCAGATCGCCGGTGCGGTCGAGACCGCGCACCGGCTCGGGATCCTGCACCGTGACCTGAAGCCGGCCAACATCCTGGTGACGCAGTTCGGGCACCCGGTGCTGACGGACTTCGGCATCTCCTCCACTCTGGAAGAGGCCTCGGCCGCCGAGGGCATGTCGATCCCGTGGTCGCCGCCGGAGTCGTTCGGCGACCCGCCGGTCGCCGGGAAGACGACGGACGTGTGGGCCCTGGCCGCCACCTGCTACACGCTGCTGGCCGGTCGCACGCCGTTCGAGGTGCCTGGCGGGTCCAACACGTCGGCGGACCTGGTGGCGCGCGTCGAGCAGGCACCGTTGCCCCCGATCGGGCGCAACGACGTGCCGCCGTCGCTGGAGCAGGTGCTGCGCATCGCCATGGCGAAGCAGGCCTCCTCGCGGTACCCGTCGGTGCTGGCGTTCGCGCGGGCGCTGCAGCAGGTCCAGGTGGGTCTGGCACGCGACATGACGCCGATTGACCTCCTGGACGAGACCGGCGCGGTCGCGGAGGAGGAAGAGGACGACGACGGTACGCGGCTGAAGAACGTCACGGCCATCGACCCCGGACAGCGGCCCGAAGCTGCGCCGCCGTCGGTCGGAGGCGTGCGCACAGCATCGGGCACCTTCGCGCCGCCCGCGCGCGAGACCTCCGGGTGGGGTCCGCAGCAGGGCGGCACCGAGAGCCGGCGGACGACGGTCCCTGCCGGCTTCGACGTGCCTGTGGCCGCTCCCGGGTGGGAAGCCCCGCCCGTGGAGGAGACGGTCCACCGCACGCGGCTGCCCGAGGCGCAGGCGACCCAGGAGCCGGAGGTCGAGCCGGAGGATCCGCCGTCGCGAGCAGGCATGATCTGGCTGGCCGTCGGCGCGGTGGTCCTGGTCGCGGCGGTCGTCGTCGGCTGGCTGGTCCTGAACGGCAGCTCCGACGAGCCCGACCCGGACGGGACGGCGACCGTCGAGGCCGGCGTCGACCCGCCGCCAGACGCCCTGCTCGGCTACGTGCCCCCGGTCCAGGACCTGGCGGGCAAGGCCGCGGGTGACGAGGCCGTCTTCACCTGGAAGGCGCCGGAGGACTTCGTCGAGGGCGACAAGTTCGGGTACCGCGTGCTGTCGATCACGGAGAAGAGCCCGCCCGTGTCCGTCGGGACGGACACCTCGGTGACGATTCCCCGTGCCGAGGGCGAACAGACATGTGTCGAGGTGTTCGTCGACCGTGCTGGAAAGGAATCGCCGAAGGCCGAGCAGGCCTGCGTCCCAGCAGGCTGAACGAGTTCCGGCCGGCCGGCCGACTGACCGGCCGGCCGATCAACGAGGAGGAGAGGGGGAGACGTGGGCGAGCTCATGCTGGAGTTCTGCGGCGAGTGGTTCGATCCTGCGCAGGCGGAGAACGGCTTCGACATCGGCCGCGAGGGTGAGCTCGCGATCGACGACAACCCTTATCTCCACCGGCGCTTCCTACGGGTGACGCACGAGGACAAGATCTGGTGGCTCTCCAACGTCGGGTCGCTGATCTCGGCGACCGTGTGCGACTCGGGCGGCGGTGTGCAGTCCTGGCTGCCACCCGGACACCGTCTGCCGCTGGTCTTCCCCACCACCTCCATCGTCTTCACGGCCGGTCCGACCACCTATGAGGTGACGGCCCAGCTCACGGACGCCCCGTATCACGAGGTCCGCTCGGAGGACCCCGAGAGCGGCGCCACGACCATCGGCGCCATCAGCTTCACCACCAGCCAGAAGCAGCTGATCGTGGTGCTCGCAGAGCCCATGCTGCGGCGCGAGGGCACTGGCCTGAGCGAGATCCCGTCCAGTGCGGACGCGGCCCGTCGCCTGGGCTGGGCCACCACACGCTTCAACCGCAAGCTCGACAACGTCTGCGAGAAGCTCGACCGGATCGGCGTGAAGGGGCTGCGTGGCGGCCCCGGGCTGCTCGCCACGAACCGCCGCGCGCGGCTCGTGGAGTACGCGGTCGCCTCCCGACTTGTCACCCCCGCAGACCTACCACTCCTTGACCTGAAGGACGACGCCTGACGTGCGCATCAAGCTGACGTTGAACAGACCCGACGAGTCCGCAGTAAACGTCGCGGTCACCGCCGACGCCACCGCCACCGTGCGGGACGTGGCCGAGGCCCTCTTTTCCGGCGACCCCACCCGGGGCGGTGCTGCCGCACCCGAGAACCTCACCCTGCAGATCGTCGGGGACGGCTCGAGCAGCTTCACCGGCGGCCGTGTCCTGACCCCCACGAACGACCTGGTCCAGGCCGGCCTGCGCTCGGGTTCCGTGGTGTCGATAGTCCGGGTCTCCGAGCAGTTCGTGAACCCCGGGCAGGACCGCGGTACGGCGGTGGCGCAGCTACGCGTCATGGAAGGCCCGGACGCGGGACGCGAGTTCCCGCTACCGGTCGGCACGTCCTACATCGGTCGCGACCGGGGTATGGACATCCGGCTCTCGGACGGACAGGTCTCCAAACGGCACGCCCGCATCATCGTGGGCGAGTCGATCGAGGTGCACGACCTCGCCTCCGCGAACGGCCTCGTCATGGGCGGCAAGCGGATGACGCGTGCCGTGCTGACGTCGTCGGACACCGTGACCCTCGGTGAGACCACCCTGTCCGTGGTGGCCCTGCACCGCTCCACGAGCATCGCGCCGACCAGCCCCGTGGTCGAGTTCAACCGGTCCCCGCGCGTGGTCACCCGCTTCGGCGAGATCAAGATCAAGGCGCCCAAGCCGCCGAAGCCGCCGATGCCGCAGCGCCTGCCGTGGCTCATGATGCTGGCGCCGATGATGCTCGGCGCCGCCATGTTCTCGATCACCCGCAACCCGATCTCGCTCATGTTCATGGTCATGAGCCCGATCATGATGGTCGGCATGTACTTCGACCGGAAGGTCAACGCGAAGAAGGAGTTCGAGAAGGCGTCCGCGCTGTTCGACAAGGCTGTCGAGGCCACGGCCGAGCGCATCGACCGCACGCATGCCGTCGAACGGGCGGTCCGGCTCGCCGAGGCACCCTCGCTCGCGGAGGGGATCGACGCCGTCCGCCGCCTGGGCGGGCTCATGTGGACGCACCGCCCGGAGCACCGCGGCTTCCTCACCGTGCGGTTCGGCCTCGGTTCCGCCCCGGCCCGCACCGAGTTCGACGAGCCGCGTGAGAACGACGCGGTGCCGGAGCACTGGCAGCGGGTGCTGGAGCTCCAGGAGCGGTGCGCCGTCATCCACGACGTCCCGATGGGCGCCGGGTTCCGGTACGGGGGCAACGTCGGCATCGCCGGGCCGAGCGGGGTGGTGGAGCCCGTCGGGCGGTCCGTCCTGCTGCAGCTCGCCGCGTTCCACTCGCCCGCCGATGTCGTGGTCACCGCGCTGACCTCCGCCCGTTCCCGCGCGGACTGGGAATGGCTCGAGTGGCTGCCCCACACGGGTTCGCCGCACAGCCCGCTCGGGGCCTCGGACCACCTGGCCGACGACCCCGGCTCCGGCATCTCCCTGCTGACCCGGCTCGAGGAGCTGGTCGAGGGACGCGGCGTCAGCCTCGACGCCCACCCGCCCCTGGAGGGCGAACGGGACGCGGCGAAGGACCGCAAGGAGGCCCCGCCCAAGCCCGTGCTGCCGTCGGTGGTGGTCCTCGTGGAGGACGACGCCCCCGTCGAGCGCGCCCGGCTCGTCCGCCTCGCCGAGCACGGACCGTCGGCCGGCGTCTACGTGGTGTGGATCGCGCCCACCGTCGAGCAGCTTCCCGCGGCATGCCGCACCTTCGTGCTGCTCAACCCCGAGTCCGCGGCGAACGACGCGATGACGGGTGAGGTGCACTACGGACAGCTTTCCTACCCCGTGCGGTGCGACGCCGTCGACCTCGCCACCGCGCGCGAGGTGGCCCGCATCCTGGCCCCCGTGGTCGACGTCAGCGCCCCCACCAGCGACGAGTCCGACCTGCCGCGCGCCGTCTCCTACCTGGCTCTGGCAGGCACCGAGGTCGGCAAGGAGCCGAACAGCGTGGTGGAGCGCTGGAAGGAGAACCTCTCGCTCACCCCGCGCGACGGGTCGCCGCCGGTACGGCGCAAGACCCCGACCAACCTGCGCGCGCTCATCGGGCACGACGGCGTGGAGCCGTTCCACCTGGACCTGCGCACGCAGGGTCCGCACGCGCTGGTGGGTGGAACCACCGGTGCCGGAAAGTCGGAGTTCCTGCAGTCCTGGGTGCTCGGCATGGCCGCTGCGCACAGCCCCGACCGCGTCACCTTCCTGTTCGTGGACTACAAGGGCGGCGCTGCGTTCGCCGACTGCGTCAACCTGCCGCACACGGTGGGCCTGGTGACCGACCTGTCGCCGCACCTCGTGCGGCGCGCGCTGTCCTCGCTCCGGGCCGAGCTGCACTACCGCGAGCACCTGCTCAACCGGAAGAAGGCCAAGGACCTCGCGTCGCTGGAGCGCACGGGCGACCCCGAGGCGCCGCCGAGCCTGATCATCGTCGTCGACGAGTTCGCGGCGCTGGTGGGTGAGGTCCCCGAGTTCGTGGACGGTGTGGTCGACGTCGCCCAGCGTGGCCGGTCCCTCGGCCTGCACCTGATCCTCGCGACGCAGCGCCCCGCCGGCGTGATCAAGGACAACCTGCGCGCGAACACGAACCTGCGCATCGCCCTGCGCATGGCCGACGAGAACGACTCCAAGGACGTCCTCGGGGACGACATGGCGGCGCACTTCTCGCCGTCGATCCCCGGGCGCGGTGCCGCGAAGACGGGCCCGGGCCGGCTCACCACGTTCCAGACCGGCTACGCCGGAGGATGGACCAAGGACGAGCCGGAGCGGTCGTCGCTCGACCTCGAGGAGATGGACTTCGGCACGGGCCGGCGCTGGGAGCTGCCCGCCCCCGAGGTGGTCGAGAACCAGGACCCGGGCCCGAACGACATCGCGCGGATGGTCACGACCATCCGCCGTGCGGCGGCCGAGGCCGGGGTGCCCGCGCCGCGCAAGCCGTGGCTGGAGGAGCTGGCGGCCACCTACGACCTGGCGCTGCTGCCCAACCGCCGCACGGACAGCCAGCTCGTGCTGGGTGTGCTCGACAACCCGCCGCAGCAGGCTCAGCCGACCGTGCACTACGAGCCCGACACCGACGGCAACCTCGCCATCTACGGCACGGGTGGCACCGGTAAGAGCACGACGCTGCGCACGATCGCGGTGTCGGCGGGTCTGACGCACCGCGGTGGCCCGGTCCAGGTCTACGGCATCGACTGCGGCTCCGGCGGCCTGTCGATGCTCGAGAACCTGCCGCACGTCGGCGCGGTGATCTCCGGCGACGACGAGGAGCGCGTGACCCGCCTGCTGCGCAGGCTGCGCGAGACGCTGGACCAGCGGTCGGACCGGTACGCGGCCGTGCGGGCGGCGACCATCGACGAGTACCGCCGTCTGGCGAACAAGCCCGACGAGCCGCGCATCATCCTGCTCGTGGACGGTATCGGCGCGTTCCGCGACTCCTACGAGACGATGACGGGACGTGGTTTCTCGATCTTCGGAGCCTTCACACAGCTCGCGACCGACGGGCGCCCAGTCGGGATCCACCTCGTGATGACCGGCGACCGTGCCGTGTCCGTACCGCCCTCCCTCGCCTCCACCGTGCAGAAGCGGATCGTGCACCGGATGGCCAGGGAGGACGACTACGTCATGCTGAACGTGCCGAAGGACGTCCTCGGCCCGGC
This sequence comes from Promicromonospora alba, assembly GCF_042654905.1. Taxonomy (NCBI): domain Bacteria; kingdom Bacillati; phylum Actinomycetota; class Actinomycetes; order Micrococcales; family Promicromonosporaceae; genus Promicromonospora; species Promicromonospora alba. The sequence continues at coordinate 249,297 of NZ_JBHSFI010000004.1, read as the reverse complement.
CTCGGCGCCGGGGCGGGCGATCATGTACGGCCAGGAGGCCCAGATCGCCGTGCTCGGCGGGGACTCCAACGCGGCGGTGCAGTCGCGCGAGCTGGCGCGGCTGGAGCAGACGATGCGCACGGTGGGCGGTGTGCCCCAGGCGCCAGGTGTCGAGCGTCTGCCGGACACGTTCACGCTCGATCAGCTGCCGCAGCGCACGGGGGACCTGGCCACCATCGGCCTGCGGGACCTCGACATCGCACCGGTGGGTCTGCCGATGCGTGGACCGTTCATGCTGGCAGGTCCGCCGGGAGCGGGCCGCACCACCGCGTTCGTGACGCTGGGTACCGCGCTGCGCCGCACCGGCGGCACGCGGCTGGTGTACCTGTCGTCGCGGCGGTCGAGCGTGTCGGCGCTGGACGTCTGGGAGTCCTCGGACTCCACGCCAGAGGACATCGTGGAGAGGCTCAAGGAGCTCACCACCGTGCTCGAGAGCGATCGGCTGGCCCCAGGGCAGCTCACCGTGATGATCGAGAACTACACCGAGCTCACGGGCACGCCCGCGGAGAAGCCGCTCGAGGCGTTCGTCAAGCTCGCCACCCGCAAGGAGCAGCTCGTCGTCGGTGAGTCGGAGTCGTCGACCTGGAGCAAGGCGTTCATGCTGGCCGGGCCGTTCAAGTCCGGCCGCAACGGCCTGATCCTCACCCCCGGGGACAGCGACGGCGAGACCCTGATGAACACCTCGCTGGGACGGATCCGTCGCAAGGACTTCCCGCCCGGCCGTGGCTTCCTCCTCACCGCAGGACGGGCCTCAAAGATCCACGTCGCCCTGCCAGGGTGACGGGTTGTGCATGGGGAGTCCTCCCCATGTCGCTGCATCACGAGCCGTGAAATAGTTCGTGACGTCGCAGAAACAGCGGCTGTTCACAGGGGCAGCCACGAACTAAGGAGCACGAAATGGTCGCACAGGGTGGCAACGTCTTCGGTCTTGACGTCGAGGCAGTCCGGAGCCTGGCCAACACGCTCCGCACTCAGGCGGAGCAGGTGCGCACGGTGATCACGACCATCACCTCGCAGATGGACCAGACGGACTGGAACGGCCCCGACGCCACGCAGTTCCAGGAGGAGTGGTCGGGTACCCACTCTGCCAAGCTGACCGAGATCGCCGCGGCGCTCGAGCAGTACGGCACCACGGCCGACAACAACGCCAACATGCAGCAGGACACCTCGAGCTCGTACTGATCGAGCTCGAGCTATCCAGCTCTGTAGGACGGGCTTCCGGACCGGAGGCCATCACCGAGGGATGCGGGGCCATGACCGGCCCCGCATCCCTCGATCAGATCAGCACGGACTGATACGGCCATCCGAACCTGTCGGTGGCGGAACATGAGGAGGATCATGTGAGCGGGAGCATGTATGGCGCTGATATCGAAGCGCTGCGTCTCCTTGCCGACAAGTTCGACGAGGGTGGCGAGACGCTCGACACCGTCGTCACAGCCGTCGAGGCTGCGCTTCCGCAGCAGGCCGGCTGGAGCGGCCCTGACGCGGACGGCTTTCGTGAGGAGTGGTCAGGTACCCACCTGACCAAGCTCAAGGACACTGCCGCCGCGCTGACCGAGGTCGCGGTGAAGGTGCGTGCCAACGCGGATGCCCAGCAGTCGACTTCGGACGACTACAGCGGGACGGGCGGTGTGGGTGTCGGCGCTGGCGCCGGCGCCGGTGCGGGGAACGGCGGCGGCGGAGGCGGCGGCGGTTCCGAGTCCGGTGGTGAGGGCAACGGCGGCCCCACGTTCTCCGGGAACGGTCCTGAGGGCGAGTTCGAGCGGAACACCAACGAGTACACGCACGAGTCGCACCAGACCCGCGACGAGAACGGCAACATGGTCGACACGGGGGTAGACGCCGACGGTAACCCGATCGACGCGGCCAACGGCAAGGGCGACCCCAACGTCAGCGTCAACCTCGCCGAGGGCTCGGTGGAAGGCTTCGTCGGCGCCGAGGCAGGTGTCGAGGGCGAGTTCGGCTCCGAGGACGGCGTGCACGGTTCCGGTGAGGCAGAGGCGCACGCCGGTGCCGGGGCGGAAGCGAGCGGGTCGGTAGGCATCGGCGAGAACGGGCTGACCGCCGAGGGCTCCGCAGGCGTCTCGGCGGGTGCCGGTGCGAGCGCGAGCGGACAGGTCGGCTACGGCGAGCACATCGGTGCCGAAGGTGGCGCCGAGGCGTTCGTCGGTGCCCGCGCAGAGGTCAACGGCGGCGTGACGGTAGGCCCCGAGGGCCTCGGTGCGAGCGTCGGTGGCGAAGCCTTCGCCGGTGCGGAGGCCTCGGCCAACGGATCGGTGACGGTGGCCGGCGTGACGGCCGGTGCGGAAGGCGAGGTCTACGCGGGGATCGGCGTCAAGGCGAACGCGGACGTCGACGTCGGCTGGGACAACGTGGGTGTCGACCTGGAGCTCGGAGCGGCGCTGGGTATCGGCGCCGGCTTCTCGGTCTCCTTCGACGTCTCGCCTGCTGACACCGTCGACGCGATAGCTGACGCCGGTGGTGCCATCCTTGACGGCGCGGGTGATGCCCTCGAAGGCGTCGGAGACTTCTTCGGCTTCTAGTGACCACCTGCAGAAACTGATTGGATAGCGGCATGAGCACAGTCACCTACCCGAGCGAGACCTTTCCTGGTTTCCCTGAAGTCACCATGGACTGCCCGGAGGGATGGGTCCCGCTGTCCGTGCCCGAGGCGCAGATGGCGATCATCCAGAACCGCCCCGAGGGGGAGTTCCGGCCGAACGTGCTGGTCGTGATCCAGCGCATGCCTCCGACGCAGACCTTCGACGAGGTGATCCAGGACGCGCTCGCGAAGTTCGAGGCGACACCGGACTACAAGGAGGTCGGGCGCGTCAAGACGACCGTCTCCGGCCTGCCTGCCATCCGTGTCGAGGGCGCCTGGACGAGCGAGAAGACGGGCACCATGGCCCAGGCGCTCCGCCTGGCGATCGTGGAGCACGACGGGGTGCGTGACGTCGTCGAGGTCACCGGTACCTGCGCGGGAGCGCAGGCCAAGGAGATCTGGACGACCGTCCGGGCCATCCAGGACAGCGTCGAGCTGGTGAAGTGATGAGCGACGGCGGCCAGAACGCGATGGTCATCAGCCGGCGGATCGTCTTCGTCGTCGGCATCGTCCTGGTCGGTGGCGCGGTTCTCGCGTTCCTCAACGGCCAGACCGTGCTGGGCATCGTCCTGCTCGTCATCACCTTCCTCGCGGTGATGGCCCGTGGCCTCGCGACGGTGCTGCGCGGACAGCGCGCGCTCGCCGACCGTGAGCGTGCGCAGGTTCCCGACGGCCCCGTGCGGGCCGCCGAGGCCCCCGCGCCGGTGGAAGACGTGGTCGCGCAGCTCGTCGGGATGAACAGCGACGCGCTGCCGTACCAGATCGACGCGACGCGCGGCCCGGACGGCGTGCGGGTGACGGTGCAGTGGAAGCACGAGGAGATGCGCTGGCAGACGCTGTTCGTCCGCGGGTCGCAGGCCTTCGCGTGGCGCATGGAGGTCGACCTGGACCCGGCGAAGGCGCAGTACAGGTTCGTCGAGCACTCGGGCAAGGCGTCCGTGCGCGCGGCGGCCGGGCCCCTGGGCGCCACGGCGTACGGCAACTGGACCTGGACCAAGGGCAAGACCTCGGGCGGCACCTCGGCCACCTTCGTCGAGGGCGCCGACGGCCAGGTCACGGTGACGGGGCCCGACGGGCCGCGTACCTCGTGGGAGGGTGTCGTCATGATCAAGCCGGGCGACGCCAAGGTGCCGGTGTTCACCGTCCTGCGGAACAACGGCTGGCGTCCACCCCGCGACTGGTCCGGAGCACGGCTTTTCGAGAAGTAGCGCGGTCGCGCGCGGTCGTCGCCGCGCGCGATACACCCTCGTGGCGCCCGACGAGGCGTCACCACCAAGGAGATGAGTGATTTCATGCGTTCCCGCCGTTCCATCCTGGCCGCCGTCACGGCCCTGATCATCGCGCCGGCCCTCGCCGCCTGCTCGTTCTCGGCCGGCGAGCTCGAGCCGATCGGGGGCGAGTCCTCGGAGTCCGCTCCGGAGGAGTCGGCCCCGGCGGACACGGGCGCCGAGATGCAGACGATCACCGCGGAGCACCTGACCGCGCAGGTCCCGGCCGACTGGGAGGTCATCGGCGACGCCGACGGCTGGTCCTACGTGCACCAGCTCTCCAACAGCAGCGGCGGGGTGTCGGGCCGTATCGGGTTCATGCCCGGCGGTCAGGCGATGAGCGCGACGGAAGCCGTCGACTGGTTCATCGGCCAGGTCAAGGGCACCGGCTCGACCAACGAGAACTTCGCGCCGGTCAACACGCTCCGCTCGGGCGAGGACCGCGCCAACACCTCGTACACGTACGAGTCCTCCGGTATCGAGTACACGGCGGTCGTCTGGGCGATCAGCGACGGGAACGGGGTCCCGTCCCTGATCCAGCTCTCGGGAGGACCCGAGGTCATGACCACCGACTTCGTGGCGCAGGTCGACCAGAGCCTCGACGTCACCGGCAACTGGCAGGGCACCACGTCCTGACCGGTCCTCTCCCGTCCAGGGGCGGCGCGGGTGCGGCTCACGCACCTGCGCCGCCCTTCGGCGTCGGGGCAAGGAGTGGAGCGGCACAGGACGGTCCGTCGCGCTGTCCGGCCGTACTGCCGATGTAGGGTCGGCTGACCGTGGTTCTCGAGGAGTGTGCGAGCAGATATGAACCCCGCTGGAAAGGCCGAGCTGACGTGTCCGATGGTGCGGGTATGAGCGGTCTCGGGAAGTGGAGCCTCTGGGTCGGGCTGGGACTCGTCGTCGTGACCGTGGTCGCCCGGGCGCTCGACCTCATCCCGGTGACGGTGATCGCCGCCATCCTGGCCCTGATCGCTCTGGGTATGGCGGGCTACGACTGGCTCTACGAAGCAGCAGAGAGGTCCAATCTCCGTCGCCGTGCGGCAAAGGTCGCGCGCGAGCGCGAGCATGACCGCTAGGCCCCGTAACGGCGATCCTCACAGGAACACCACGTCCACCCCCTGGGCGGGGGTGAGGTGCGCCTTACTCAATCGGTAGAATCGTGAGCGGCCTTCGCTTCCTCTCCTGACCTCGACCGGAAGGCGCCCCTTTCGTGAGCACCACCCGACCCCTGCGTGTCGCCGTCGTCGGCGCCGGCCCTGCCGGCATCTACGCGAGCGACATCCTGTCCAAGACCGACCTCGACGTGAGCATCGACCTGTTCGAGCGCCTTCCCGCGCCGTTCGGTCTGGTGCGGTACGGCGTGGCCCCGGACCACCCGCGCATCAAGCAGATCATCGTCGCGCTCCACAAGGTGCTGAGCCGTGGGGACGTACGCCTGATCGCCAACGTGGACTACGGCGTGGACGTGAAGCTCGAGGACCTGCGCCAGTTCTACGACGCCGTCATCTTCTCGACCGGCTCCATCAAGGACGCCGAGCTGAACATCCCGGGTATCGACCTCGACGGCTCCTACGGTGCCGCCGACTTCGTGTCCTGGTACGACGGCCACCCCGACGTGCCGCGCACCTGGCCGCTGGAGGCGGAGCAGGTGGCGGTGATCGGCGCCGGCAACGTCGCACTCGACGTGGCGCGCATCCTCGCGAAGCACGCGGACGACCTGCTGCCGACCGAGATCCCGGCCAACGTGCACGAGATCCTGAAGTCCTCGCCGGTCACCGACGTGCACGTGTTCGCGCGCCGTGGCCCGGCCCAGGTCAAGTTCTCGCCGCTCGAGCTGCGTGAGCTCGGCCACGTGCCCGACGTCGACATCGTCGTGTACCCGGAGGACTTCGACTTCGACGAGGGCTCCGAGGCCGCGATCAACTCGTCGAACCAGACCAAGCAGGTCGTCAAGACCCTGGTCGACTGGACGCTCAAGGACCCGGCGCAGAACACGGCGTCGCGCCGGCTGCACCTGCACTTCCTGCACGCTCCCGCCGAGGTGCTCGGCGAGAACGGCAAGGTCGTCGGGTTCCGCACCGAGCGCACCGCGCTGCAGGGCGACGGCACCGTCAAGGGCACGGGCGAGTTCATCGACTGGCCCGTCCAGGCCGTCTACCGCGCCGTCGGCTACTTCGGCTCGTCCCTGCCGGAGATCCCGTACGACGACGTCAAGGGTGTCATCACGAACCGCGAGGGCCGGGTCGTCGACATCGACGGCAACCAGGTCCCCGGCGTGTACGCGACGGGCTGGATCAAGCGCGGGCCGGTGGGCCTCATCGGCCACACCAAGTCCGACGCGTCGGAGACCATCCGCCACCTCGTCGAGGACGTCACCGGTGTGGCCGACGGCGAGGCGCCCGGCGACCTGGACGGCGGCCGGACCGCGCCCCAGGGCGCACCGGACGCCATCCTGGAGTTCCTCGCCGGCAAGGGCGTCGAGTACGTCGAGTGGGCGGGCTGGGAGCTCCTGGACGCGCACGAGCGGTCGCTCGGCGAGGCCGAGGGCCGCGAGCGCGTCAAGGTCGTCCCCCGCGAGGAGATGGTGACGATCGCCAGGTCGCAGGCCTGACAGCGTAGGTCCGCGAAGTAGAGCGCCTGTCCGACTCTCCCGGTGACACCGGGGAGACCCGGACAGGCGCTCTACTTCGCGGACCTACACCGCGGACCGAACGTGCGAGATCATGCCCTTGGGAACCGCCGCCCGGTGCGGCGCGTTCGGCTGGGAGGAAAGGAGTGCGATGCACAAGCACTACAACGGGCTGAAGACCGCCGCGCTGTTCGGTGGCATGTGGGCCGTGATCCTCGGGCTCTGGGCGCTCTTCGGGCGCGGTTCCAGCGGCATGCTGTGGATCTTCGTGCTCATCGGGCTGGGCACCACCGCGTACGGCTACTGGAACTCCGACAAGCTGGCGATCCGCGCGATGCGTGCCTACCCGGTCACGGAGCTGCAGGCGCCGGAGATGCACCGCATAGTGCGCGAGCTGTCCACGGCGGCGCGCCAGCCGATGCCCCGGCTCTACATCTCACCCACCAAGGCGCCCAACGCGTTCGCCACGGGGCGGAACCCGCAGAACGCCGCGGTCTGCTGCACGGAGGGCATCCTCCAGCTGCTGAACGAGCGTGAGCTGCGCGGCGTCCTGGGGCACGAGCTCATGCACGTCTACAACCGCGACATCCTCACGGCGTCGGTCGCGTCCGCGCTGGCCGGGCTCATCACGGCTCTGGCGCAGTTCCTGCTGTTCTTCGGCGGCGGCGACCGCCGCGAGGGTGGCAACCCGCTCGCGGCACTGGCGATGGCCATACTCGCCCCGATCGCCGCGATGCTCATCCAGATGGCGATCTCCCGCACGCGTGAGTACGACGCCGACGAGGACGGCGCCCGCCTCACGGGCGACCCGCTGGCGCTGGCCTCCGCGCTGGCCAAGCTGGAGCAGGGCACCCAGCGTGCGCCGCTGCCGCAGGACCGCGAGCTCACCAACGTGTCCCACGTGATGATCGCCAACCCCTTCCGGGGCGCGGGGATCGGCCGCCTGTTCGCCACGCACCCGCCGATGGCGGACCGGATCCGTCGCCTCGAGGCCATGGCCGGCGGCCCGTCGGGCGGCTACGGCCAGGGCGGTATCGACGGTCCGACGTCGGGCCCGGACTGGGGCACCCCGCCCGGGATGCTCTGACATCACCTGTCCGCTGCCACGGAATGCGTTCGTCGCGCTCCCTGGCTGCGGATACGGTGGTGCCGAATCCAACTGGGCCGTGCAGGGGCGCCCGGGTATGACATAGAAGGAGCACCACATGGCCGACTCGTCGTTCGACATCGTCAGCAAGGTCGACCGCCAGGAGGTCGACAACGCGCTGAACCAGGCGGGCAAAGAGATCTCGCAGCGGTACGACTTCAAGAACGTCGGCGCCTCGATCGCCTGGAGCGGCGAGAACATAGTGATCGTCGCCAACTCGTCGGAGCGCGTGCTCGCCGCCCTGGACGTCTTCGAGATCAAGCTGATCAAGCGCGGCATCTCGCTCAAGGCGCTCGACGTCGGCGAGCGGGAGCCCCGGCCGTCGGGCAAGGAGTACCGCCTCGAGGCCTCCCTCAAGGAGGGACTGGCGGGGGAGTCCGCGAAGAAGGTCACCAAGATCATCCGCGAAGAGGGCCCCAAGGGCGTGAAGACGCAGATCACAGGTGATGAGGTGCGCGTGACCAGCAAGTCCCGCGACGACCTGCAGGAGGTCATGGCCCTGCTGAAGGGCTCGGACCTGGACTTCGCACTGCAGTTCACGAACTACCGCTGACGTCTCAGCGCAGGTCGAGCTCATCCGCTGGTCGAGCTTGTCGGGACCAGCCCTGACCGACGAACAGACGACTGCCGTTGCTGACGGGCGGTTGCCGGGATACCGGTGGCCGCCCGTTCGGCCTGTCAGTGGCTGATGGATGCCTCAGAGCGCCCGCTAGCATGCCCGACATGCGACTGGCCGCTGGAAGACCAGATGACGTCGACGCCTGCGTCGAACTTTGGCGCACCGCGACCGCCGCCCGTGACGGGATCGAGCCGGCCGACGTTCCGGAAACGGTCCTTGCCCGTGCCCGGAACAAGCTGGAGTCCGCTGCACCGTCATGGGTTATGGCACGGGATTCCGGCGGAGCACCCGTCGGCTTCGGACTCACGCTCGCGCCGCGAACCAGCGGGTACGCGGACGATCCGCCGGACGCCGCATACGTCGCTCTACTCGCCGTCGCCCCGCACGCCCAGGGCCGAGGCATCGGTGGGGCCCTTCTCGATGCCATGACGACCGAGCTGTCTGCCGCAGGTCTGAAATCCGGGGTGCTCCACGTGCTCGAGACAAACGCCGCTGCCCGCTCCCTGTACGACAGCAGAGGGTGGACCGTGTCCGGCAGCCCGTTCCCCCATGCTCTGTCCGGCTCGTCGGTGCTGACATACACGACCACCCTCTGACCCGGGTTGACCGCGTGATGGCGACGGATGATTGCCGGAGCGCTGTCGATATCCCGTTGCCGTGAGCGGCGGCGGAACGTGATGATCCCAGCATGCACTCGACTCCTGCGGACGGCCGTGCCGGCATCGACGCCGCTCTCGTGAAGCGCCTGATCGCCGGACAGTTCCCGCAGTGGAGCAACCTTGCGGTGACCCCGGTCGAGGTCGATGGCTGGGACAACCGGACCTACCGTCTGGGCGACGACATGTCGGTGCGCCTGCCCACCGCGGCCGGTTATGTCCCTGCCGTCGACAAGGAGAACTACTGGTTGCCCCGGCTGGCGCCGTCGCTGCCGATCACCGTGCCAACCGTCCTGGCCGCGGGTATCCCAGGCGATGGTTACCCGTTCCCCTGGTCGGTGCGCGCCTGGCTGCCTGGCCAGACGGCCGATCCGGAACGTATCGACGACATGTCGCAGTTCGCGATCTCGGTGGCAGAGTTCCTCCGCGCCCTCCAGTGCTGCGACGCCGCTGACGGCCCGGTCGCTGGAGCGCACAGCTTCTACCGGGGAGCCTCGCCGGCCCACTACGAGGAAGAGACTCGTCGTTGCCTTGCCGCACTCGCCGACCGCGTCGACACCGCTCGGGCGGCCGTCGTCTGGGAGGCCGCCGTGAGCGCCGAGCACAGTGGAGCGCCGGTGTGGTTCCACGGCGACATCGCCTCAGGAAACCTCCTGGTCGCAGACGGAAAGCTGACGGCTGTGATCGACTTCGGCACCTGCGGCGTCGGGGACCCGGCTTGTGACCTGGTGATCGCCTGGACGATGTTCTCCGGCGAGAGCCGGCAAGCTTTCCGGCAAGCGGTCGACCTGGACAAGAGCACCTGGGCACGCGCCCGAGGCTGGGCGCTGTGGAAGGCCCTGCTGCTCCTTGCCCAAAGTGTCGACACCGACCGCGAACGCGCCGGCGCACAGCAGCGCGTGATCGACGACGTCCTGACCGACCACGACGATTTCGGCTAGGGAGCCTTGTCGGAGGCCATCGCCAGCTCCCCGGCCAGCTGGATGCAGCGCAGGCGGGCGGGAGAGTAGTCGTAGGGCATCTTTCCGGTGGCCTCGAATGCGCTCATGGATCCCGGTTCCCTCCGGGGGCCGGCCTCGTCCTCATCAGGGGCAGGTGGGTGCAAGGCGTCCCAGGTGTCGAAGAGCGCATCGTCCTCCTGCGCCAGACCGGACTCCTCGATGACGGCCTCCAGCGCCTTCTCGAAGGCGTGCCGCTCGGCAGCCACCTGCGCCACGCGGGGATCATCGACAGCGACCGTGTCGTCGAGTGTCTCCTCGGCGGCATCAACCCGGTCGGACTCCTCGCGCAGCTCCGGATGAGTGGCCAGGGCGATGTAGCGGGTGGCATTGACGGCCGCTCCGAGCGGGCCGAAGATCCGCTCGATGACCAGCATGTTGTCCAGGTCCGCCTGGCGCAGGGAACCCTCGGGCAGGCTCTTGAGGCGGCCGGTGACGAAGTCGGAGAGCAGGCCCATCCTGCTGCCCTCGGTGCGCATGCGTTGCACGGCGGTCCGCTGCCGCCGCAGCTCTGCCTCCTGGGCGGCGAGCGTCTTCTCCAGCCGTTCGAGGATGCCCGCGATGCCGTGGTCGCCGTCAGCACCGGCAGAAGCGGCTGCAGCAGCGGCCGCCCCGCCAGAAGCCGTGTCGGCGAAGGCGTCACGGATGTCGTCCAGGGCGATCCCGGCGTCGGCCATCCTGCGGATCCACAGCAGCCGGATCATGTCCTCGTAGCCGTAGCGGCGGCGGTCGTCACCGCCCCGTTCGGGCTCGGGGAGCAGGCCGATCTCGTGGTAGTGCCGGATCGCCCGCGGTGTGGTGCCGACGAAGGCCGCCGCGTCACCGATCTTGACCTGGCGCGGCGGGATGAAGGACGAATACATGAGCAGGGAGCCTTCCTCGGTGGGGCGGGACATGAGTCCACGGGACCACATGCCGCTACGGAAGATGCAACTCCGGGCCTACGCGATCGAGCCGGCGCAGCCCATCGCCGGGTCCAGTGCCGTCTCGCCCTCGGTGCGCCGCAGGTGGGCCTCGCCCCAGACCCGCACTCCTTCGACGACGGGCAGGACGGAGGCACCGTACGGAGTGAGCCGGTAGATGACGGGCGCGGGAACCGGTCCGGTCACCACACGTTCGACGAGTCCGTCGGCCTCGAGCTCGCGCAGCTGCTCGGCAAGCACCTTGGGTGTGATGGGCGCGCCCCTGCGGCGGAGGCCGGCGAAATGGGTCTCGCCGTGGGCGAGCCAGTAGAGCAGGGTCAGCTTCCACTTCCCGCCGATGGCGGCGAAAGCCGCCGCCATCGGGCAGCCCGGCAGCGGATTGGGACGAGAGGGGTTACCCGCAGGTGCCTTCTTGTTCACGGCAGTGCTCCGCTCGATAGTCGGACCATGACCATTCCATACCGACGGATCCTGACCGCAGGCCTCTCCGCTCTCCTGCTTCTCGCGACGGCGGCATCGGGCACCGCTGCACCGTCTCCCGCGTCATCGACGATCGCCGATGGCCAACGGGATTTCAACTGGGAGATCGGCACCTGGCGCACCACCGTGAAGGTCCTCGCCGACCCGCTCTCGGAGTCCCCGGACCAATGGCTCGAGTTCGCCGGCACGAGTACGGTGCGGGCGCTCGCGGGCCGGCGGGCCAACGTCGTCGAGCTGGACGTGTCGGGGCCGAACGGCCGCATCGAAGCGCTCAACCTGCGGCTGTACGAGCCGCAGGCGCAGCGGTGGAGCCTGACCTTCGTCAACCTCCGCGACGGCCTGCTCACTCCGGCCGTCTACGGCGGGTTCCGTGACGGCGTCGGCGAGTTCTACGGCGACGACCAGCTCGACGGCCGCCCGATCAAGGTGCGGTTCCTCATCGTCCGCGTGAGCAAGGACGAGGCGAGGTTCGAGCAGGCGTTCTCGGCGGACGACGGAACGACCTGGGAGACGAACTGGATCGCGCTAGACCGCCGAGTAAAAAGCTGAACTGCCCCCGTCTCGTTGAGTGCTGGATCTTCGCCCCTGACGGGACCGGATCGGGGCGAAGATCCAGCACTCAACGACGCACGGGTGTCAGCCGACCGGAACCGGTTCGGGCACGCGGTCGGCCGGGGCCGACGGCGGCTGGGCTAGCGACAGGCCGTCGCCCCGGCGACGGAACAGCAGCGCCGACAGCACCGCACCCACGGCGAAGAACCCGGCGCCCCACCAGTACGCGGTCGAGTAGCTGGTGATCGCCGCCTGCACGCCGACCGCCTCGGTGACGGGCGCGTGGGCCGCAAGGTAGTCGGCCGCGGCGGTGGCGGCCAGCGTGTTCAGCAGCGCCGTGCCGATCGAGCCACCCACCTGCTGGCTCGTGTTCACCATCGCGGACGCGACGCCGGCGAACTGCCGGTCCACCCCGAGCGTGGCGGTCTGCATCGAAGCGGGCATGATCGTGCCCATCGCGAAGCCGATGATCATCAGCGGCACCAGGACGTGCGGTGCGTAGGTGCTCGAGGCGTCCAGGAACGTGAGGGAGAACATGCCGATCGCGCCGAGCGTCATGCCGGTCGGAACCATGAGCTTGGGGCCGAACCGGGGCACGAACAGGTTGGTGCCGAGCTGTGCGGCGAGCACGAGCATCCCGATCATGGGCAGGAACGACAGGCCCGTCTGGATCGGTGAGTACCCGAGCGTGAGCTGCAGGTAGTAGGTGACGAAGAGGAAGATGCCGAACATCCCCGCACCCGCGATCAGCACCGAGAGATACGCGGCGCCACGGTTCCGGTCGAGGACTATCGAGAGCGGCAGCAGCGGGTGGGCCGCCCGCGCCTGCCAGACGACGAACGCGGTGAGCAGCACGGCAGCGCCCGCCAGCATGCCCCAGGTCAGGGGAGCGTCCCAGCCGCCGGTCTCGGCGTTCGAGAAGCCGAAGACGAGGCCGAAGAGCGCGCCCGACACGAGCAGCGTGCCCGGGACGTCCAGCCTCGGCCGCGGTCCGGTCCGGGTGACGCGCGGGATGAAGACGAGCGCGCCGACGAGGGCGAACGCGGCGATGAAGACGTTGATGTAGAGGTTCCAGCGCCAGTCGAGCGTCTCCGTCAGGACTCCGCCGAGCAGCAGCCCGACGGCGCCACCGGCCCCGGCGATCGCGCCGAAGACGCCGAAGGCGCGGGCGCGTTCCTTCGGGACGGTGAAGGTGGTCGTCAGCACGGCGAGCGCGGTGGGCGCGAGCAGCGCGCCGAACATGCCCTGCAGCGCGCGGGCGGCTACCAGCAGCTCGAACGAGCCCGCCGCGCCGCCGAGGGCCGAGGCGACAGCGAAGCCGATGAGCCCGATGACGAAGGTGCGCTTGCGGCCGATGAGGTCGGAGAGGCGCCCGCCGAGCAGGAGCAGGCTGGCGAAGGCGAGCGAGTAGGCGGTGATGACCCACTGGCGCTGACCGTCCGAGAAGCCGAGGTCGGCCTGGGCCGACGGGAGCGCGATGTTCACGACTGTCGCGTCGAGCACGACCATGAGCTGTGCGAGCCCGACCACGACGAGCGTGATCCAGCGCCGACGGTCGGTCGCGGGTGTTGAGGTATCGGACATGCCTGCCACCATATACGGTACTGAGCAGTTCCGGATATGGCTGGTTCAATAATTAACCCAACGGTAAGGTCGAGTCCGACAGAAAGGAGGGCGACTGCGATGGCGCAGATCGAGCAGGCCGAGGTGAAGCCCCGGCTCGGGCGCAAGCGGGACCACACCCGCGACCCCGAGATCCTGGACGTCGCGCTCGATGTCCTGGCGGAGACCGGCTACGACGGGATGACCATCGACATGGTCGCGACGCGCGCCAAGGCGGGCAAGGCGACGCTCTACCGGCGGTGGTCGTCCAAGTCCGAGCTGGTGCTCGACGCGGTCGCCTGCATGAAGGGCAGGGACCTCGACCTCGACAACCTGCCCGACACCGGGACGCTCCGCGGTGACCTGGTGGCGATGATCAAGCCGCCGAGCATCCGCGAGAGCGAACGCAAGCTCAAGGTCATGGCCGGCATCGTCTCGATGATCGCCCGCAACCCCGAGATGGCCGCCGCCGCGCACGAGGCGCTGGTCGAACCGCGCGCGGCCGTCAACCGCATCTTCTTCCAGCGTGCGATCGACAGGGGCGAGATCCCGGCGGACGTCGACGTCGAGAAGCTCTGCATGATCGGCCCGGCGCTGGTCGCGTACCGGGTGCTCATGCTGCGCACGCCCGTCGACCGAGAGTTCCTGCTCTCGAACATCGACGGGGTGATCCTGCCCGCCGTCGGGCTGCGAGCCGCCTGAGCCGTGCACCTGGACGGTGGGACCCTCCTCGGCGCCCTCTTCGGGCTGATCTTCGTGAGCGCGGTCCTGCAGTCGCTGTCGGGATTCGGGTTCGCGCTGCTGAGCGCTCCGTTGCTCGCCGCGACCATCGGGGGCGCTGAGGCGGTCTCGACGATCATCATCACCGGCACCGTCTGTGACGTCGCGATCCTCGCGATGCGGCGCAGCGTCCCGCGCCCGGTCGCCCGTGAGGTGTGGGCCCTGGCCGGCTGGTCGGTGCCTGGCATGCTGGGCGGCGCCTGGCTGCTTGCCTGGTTGCCGGCGTCCGGCCTGCAGATCTTCGTGGCCTGCGTGGTGATCGGCGCGGTGGTCCTGCGCCTGCGCTCGCGGGAGCGGGGCGTCGTCGTCCGGCCCGTCTGGGCGGTGCCTGCCGGACTTTTCTCGGGTGCGCTGAGCACCTCGACCTCGCTCGGCGGTCCGCCGAGCGTCTACTACCTGGTCCACCGGGACCTGAAGCCGCACGCGATGCGCGACACGCTCGTCACGGTCTCGCTCGTGCGTCTCCCGCTGAGTGTCGCGTCGCTGGCGCTTGCCGGGACGTGGGAGACGTACGAGCACTGGCTGCCCCTCGTCGGCGCCGCGCTGCTCGGGCAGCTGGTGGGGGCGAGGGCGTTTCACGCCTTCGGCAGCGCGCGGTACGAGCGCGTGGTCCTCTGTCTGCTCGTCGTGTCGGCGCTCGTGTCTGTGGCTGCGCTGCTGATCGGCTGATCTGTACATCGGCGCACTTCACCGCTATGTTTGGTCAGTCGTCCAAGACGATCGACCAAGGAGCGCGAATGCCGGGGCAGACCAACGCCGAACGCGGACGTGAGGTGCGCGGCCGGCTGCTGACCGCCGCGCGGGAGCTCATCGCCGAGGTGGGCTGGAGCGGCGTGAGTACACGCGTGCTGGCCGAGCGTGCGGGCGTGCGATACGGGCTCGTGCACTACCACTTCGAGTCGCTCCAGGCGCTGCTGCGTCAGGCCACGCTGGAGGCGATGGCCGACATGCTCGACGGCACGGCCGCCCTGCTCGGCGACGCGGCGAACCCGGCCGACGGCGTCGACGCGATGCTGTCGGAGCTCGACCGCTACAACGGCTCCGACCCTGCTTCGCTGCTCTTCATCGAGGGCTACCTCGCCGCCACCCGGGACGACGAGCTGCACGCGCGCATGGGCGAGCTCGTGGCGAGGTTCCGGACCGCGCTCACCGCATCCTTCGCCGACGCCGGGCACCGGTCCCCGGACGCGGCAGCGCGGCTGGTCATGGCCGTCTTCGACGGGTTCATCCTGCACAAGGGGCTCGATCCGGAGCTGACGGGCGCCAGGATCGCGCCCCTGCTGCGCACCCTGACCGGCCCGGCACCGACGGCACTCCCGGCAGCCGCGACACCCGCCGAACCGAACGGAGCGCAACGATGAGAGCAGTGATCAGCGGCGCCGGCATCGCAGGCCTCGCCCTGGCCAACCGTCTGCACCACCACGGCTGGGACGTGCACGTCGTCGACCGCGCGCCCGGGCCGCGTGCACAGGGTTACATGATCGACTTCTTCGGGCCGGGGTTCGAGGCGATCATCGCGATGGGCCTGGAGCCGAGACTGCGCGAGCTCGCGAGCCCCGTCCAGGAGTTCAGCTATATCGACGACCACGGCCGCACCACGGTGAGCGTCGACTACGCCCTCTTCGCGAAGGCGGTCGACGGCGGCATGGTCAGCATCATGCGGCCGGCGCTCGAACGGCTGCTCCGCGAGTCGACGGCGGGCGCGATCGACCTGCGCTACGGCACCGCTGTCGACCGGATCGCCGACGGCGCCGTCGAGCTCTCCGACGCCACGACCCTGGACGCGGACCTGATCATCGGGGCCGACGGCGTCCACTCCGGCGTCCGCTCGCTGACCTTCGGCGCCGAACGTGACGACCTCCGCTACCTCGGCATGCAGACCGGTGCGTTCGTGTTCACCGATCCGACGGTGTTCGAGCAGGTCCGTGGCAGGTTCGTGCTCACCGAGACGCTCAACCGCCAGCTGGGCTTCTACGGGCTCGACGGCGGCCGCGTGGCCGTCTTCACGGTGTTCCGCACCGCCGACCGGACGCTGCCCGACGATCCGCGCGCAGCGCTCCGTCGTACGTTCGCCGGCATGGGTGACCTGGCTGACCGGGCCCTCGCGCAGTGCCCGCCGTCCGACGAGATCTACTACGACCAGGTGGCCCAGACCGTCACGCCGCGCTGGACCGACGGGCGGGTGGCGCTCGTGGGCGACGCCGCCCATGCGGTCTCGCTGGTCGCAGGCCAGGGCGCATCCCTCGGCGTAGCGGGCGCCTACGTGCTGGCCGAACGTCTACGGGCTGCGTCATCCGTGCCCGAAGGGCTCGCTGACTACGAACGGCGCTGGCGCCCGGTCGTCACCGACGTCCAGGAGGCGGCCCGGGACCGCGTCACCGAATGGTTCGTGCCGACGCGGATGACAACTCTGCTGCTCCGCCGGTGGGGGTTCCGCGCCATGAGGCTGCCTGGCCTCGACAAGATCCTCGTCGGCCCGCTGCTCCCCAAAGGCCACCGGTCGGTGGCCGAGCTCAGCGCGTGAGCCCGGTCTGCCAAGAGCGGTAACCTGTGGTCGCCCCCAGGAGGTGGTCAGCACGGACATCAGCTCGACAGGCCTGCCCCGCGTAGTCGCCACCGATCTCGACGGCACGCTGCTGCGCAGCGACGGCAAGGTCTCCGACCGCACCCGGCAGGTCCTCGCGGACCTGGACGCGGCCGGCGTCGAGGTGGTCTTCGTGACCGCCCGCCCGCCGCGCTGGCTCACGCACCTCGCCGACACCGTGGGCGGCCACGGCCGGGTCATCTGCATCGGTGGGGCGTGCGTGCTCGACCTCGCCTCCGGCGAGACCCTCGACACCTGCGGGTTCGACGACGACGCCGTGCGCGCCGTGGTGACCGGGATCCGCGCCGCACTGCCGCACGCGGCCCTCGCCTTCGAGCGTCCGGACGGCGTCGCGTTCGACCCGCACTACCCGAACCGCGAGCCGGCGCTCGACCCCGCACTCTGGTCCGTGCCGGTCGAGGACACGCTCCGCGCCGTCGGCACGCCGGGGCCGGTGTCGAAGATCCTCGCGCTCGACCCCGCGTTCATCCCGCCGCCCGGGATCATCCTCGACCCGCCGGAGGAGATAAGGCTCGCGCAGGAGCAGTTCTTCGCCGCGGTCCGGGGCGCCATCGGACCGCACGCGCAGCTCGCCTACTCGGGCGCCGTCGGCCTGGCCGAGCTCATGCCGGTCGGCGTCGACAAGGCCGCCGCGCTGGCCCGCTGGTGCGCACGGCTCGGCGTCGACGCCTCCGACGTCTGGGCGTTCGGCGACATGCCCAACGACCTGCCGATGCTCACCTGGGCGGGCCGCGGCATCGCCGTCGCGAACGCTCACCCCGACGTGCTGGCGAGCGCGGACGCCGTCGTCGGGCACCATGACGCCGACGGCGTGGCCGAAGAGCTGGCGTCCACACTGGACGGAGCTCTCCGGCCGCGTCGGTGAGTGCGGCTCAGGGCTCCACACCGGCCCCGGTGTCGGCGGCCGTGCCGGCCTCGCGCTGGATGCGCTCGGCGATCCGGCGGATGCGGCCGAGGCGGCCGTCCCAGGCCGTGCCGACCTCCACGAGCTGCCCGACGGCGCGGGCGAGCTGGTCCTGGTCGACCCGGTACAGCTTCTCCCGGCCGGCCGTGGTGCCGTGCACCAGACCGGCCTGGTCGAGCACGCCGAGGTGCTTCGCCACGGCCTGCCGGGTCACGGGCAGCCGCTCGCTCAGGCTCGTGGCCGTCCCGTGGCCGTCGCTCAGCAGCAGGTCGATCAGCCGCCGACGGGTAGGGTCCCCGATCGCCGACCAGAGGTCGTCGTCCACCGCCAGGCTCATCTGGCCGCGCCCACCGTCGCGGCGTACGCGCCGAGTCTCGACAGGAAGTGGTCCCAGCCGTTGCTGTGGTCGGCGTGCTGGGCGGCGGCCTTTGCCTCGTCCCAGCCGCGCTCGCGGAAGCCGCTCTCCGTGAACTTCAGGAGGGTGCCGCCGCCCGAGGGCACCAGCTCGAAGACGACCAGGTTCGAGTTTCCCCGGGCGGCCACCTCCCCCTCCTCGTGGGTCCAGCGGAACGAGAAGTGCGTGTACGGCACCGCGTCGGCGACCGTGAGCTGGGCCTTGTGACCGTCCTGGGTGAGGTCCCCGAAGCCGACCCAGCCCGGCTTCCCTGGCTCGGGGCCGAACTCTGCCTCGTCGGACCACCATTCCCGCACGTGCTTCGGGTTGCTCACCACGTCGAAGACGACCTCGGGGGAGGCCTCGATGTAGATCTCTCGCTCGATCGTGCCGTACTCCATCGTCGACCAGCCTTTCGTCGTGTCCGGGTGCAAGGAGACCATGCGTCAGTGCCAGTTGCTGATCTGCACGTCGTGCGGCGACGGGTCACCCGTGCCGGTCTCGACGAACTGCTTGAGGCTCATGAGGAACGTGGCCCACTTGGTGCTGCAGTGGTTCATGAACTCGACCGGCTCCTTCCAGCCGGTGTGGCCGAACAGCACGATCGTGAACCCGTCCTCCTCCTTGAGGTCGAAGTGGATGTGCGTGCCGATCCACTCGTCGGGCCCGGCGGTGACCAGCCAGTCCACCGACCCCGCCGGGTCGAGCTCCGTGATCTCGAGCTCGAAGGCGCCGAGCCGCTTCCCGGTGGCGTCGTTGAAGGTCGTCGTCAGCGTGCTGCCGACCGTTCCTTCGCCCGTCGTGTCCTTCGTCCACCAGCTCGCGACGCCGTGGGGCGTCGCGATGGCCTCGTAGACCTTCTCCAGCGGCGCCAGCGCGCCGACCCTGTGCAGGATGTCGACCATCTCGGTTCCTCCAGTGTCAGTAGTGCAACCTTTGGTTGCATGTGACTCTAGGTCGCCGGACCAGGATGCGCAACCGATGGTTGCGTATTCCTCTTCAGGAAGTCTCGGGAAGCGCCTTCCGCGAGCCAGTTGTGAGCGCTAACATCAGGCGTTCGTCCACGATGCCGGGCGCTGTCGCCCGTCGTCCGCAGGTCCTCAAAGGAGAGAGCCATGAGAAGCACCCGAAGAAACGCGCAAGCGAGTCCCGCCGTCGCGCTGCGGCGCAGCATGACCGCTACCGTCGCGATGCTCGCCGTCCTGGCCCTGCTGACCTGCACGTGGGTCGTCGCGACGGCACAGCGTGCGGTCGCCCTCGACCCGTTCACCGGGTACCTGATGGCGCACTTCACCGGCGAGTCCACCAGCGGGGAGCAGATCTACCTCGCCCACAGCACCGACGGCCTGAACTGGTCCGACCTGAACAACGGCGCGCCCGTGGTGGTCTCGACGGTCGGTACCCGCGGCGTCCGGGACCCCGCGATCGTCCGCTCACCGCAGGGTGACCGGTACTGGATCATCGCGACCGACCTGCGCATCGCGAGCGGGACGTCCTGGTCGGACGCCGCCAACCGCGGCAGCACGTCGCTCGTCGTCTGGGAGTCCACCAACCTGGTGGACTGGTCGGAGCCCCGGCTCGTCAACGTGGCGGGCGGGATTCCTAGTGCGGGCAATGCGTGGGCGCCCGAGGCGATCTACGACCCCGCCACCGGCGACTACGTCGTCTACTGGGCGACGAACGCGCCCCGCGACGGCGTCACCAAGCACCGCATCTACTACTCGCGCACCCGGGACTTCCGGACCTTCACCACCGCGCAGCTCTACATCGACCGGCCCAGCAGCACGCAGGGCATCATCGACACCCAGATCGTGGAGTCGCCGACGAGCGTCGGCGGCTACCGGTACTACCGCGCCTCCGCCGACGGCCACATCACCATCGAGGGCAGCAACTCGATCCTCGGCACGTGGACCACTATCGGGAACCTGTCCCACATGGGCATCTCCAACGGCACGGGCGGCGGGAACGTCGTCGAGGGCCCCATGTGGATGCCGTTCAACAACGGGACGTCCTGGGCGCTGTGGCTCGACCAGTACGCCACCGGCCGCGGCTACATGCCGATCCGTTCGACCAACCTCGGCAGCACGCAGAACTTCCAGACGGTGAGCTCGTACAACCTGGGCGGCACGCGGAAGCGGCACGGATCGATCCTGCAGGTCACCACCGCCGAGCGGAACCGGGTCCTCGGCCGCTGGGCGAGCACGGCGGTCAGCCGCGTCCAGTCCTACAACTTCCAGGACCGGTACCTGCGCCACGCCAACTACGACGTGCGCATCGACCCCGCCGTTTCACCCGCCCAGGACGGCCAGTGGCGGATCGTCCCGGGCCTGGCCGGCAGCGGGACCGTCTCGTTCCAGTCCGTGAACCACCCCGACCACTACCTGCGGCACTGGGACCTCGACCTCACCCTGGCCCGCTACGACGGGACGTCGACCTTCAGGTCCGACGCCAGCTTCCGTGCGGTGCCCGGCTTGGCCTCGTCCTCCTGGACGTCGTACCAGTCGTACAACTTCCCTGACCGGTACCTCAGGCACTACGGCTACGTGCTCCGGCTCGACACGATCACCGACGCGAACGGCCGCGCGGACGCGACCTTCCGCGCGGTGAGCTGACCTCGCTGTTCGGCTGGGCCGCGAACTGACTCATGTTCACCAGGCTCCAGGAGACCACCGACCCGGGGTCGACGGTCGCTGGAAGCCCGGTGGGCACGAGCCGGCTCGCGGTCCTGACGTCACGCGGGCGGGTCCGGCATCTCAGGTGGCCTCATCCCGGAGCGGGCTCAGGTGGCGGCTGCCCAGGGCACGGGTGGCCTGGCGCGCGCCGGCCCGGAGGCATTCCGCGGTGCCCGCGCCGGTGAGACGAGCGGCGAAGAACCCGGCGAAGAACGCGTCGCCCGCGCCGTTCGTGTCGACGACGTCGACGGGCTCAGCGGGGCACTCGAACCAGCCCTCGGCGGTACGCGCGACGGCGCCCCGTGCGCCCAGGGTGCACACCACGGTGCTCGCCCCCCGCTCCAGCAGCGACGTCATGAGGGCCCGGTGGTCCTCCGTGCCGTCGTCGTTGAGGAAGACGTACGAGCACGCGTCGGCGAACGGCCGGTGGAACTCGGCCGCACCGTCGTAGTCGTGCAGGTCGGTCCAGAGCGTCGCCCCGCTCGCCACGGCGGCGGGAAGCAGGCTCAGTCCGACGGCGCTCAGGTCCAGCACCACGTGCTCGGCGGCGGTCACCCGAGCCACGGCCGCGGCGTCGGGCCCGGGTGAGGCCGCGGGCGTGGCGAGGTAGATCGAGAGGCGCTCGCCGGCGTCGGTCATCAGGTTCAGGTGCTGCTCCGAGGGTCCGGCGACCCGGCGGCCGAGGATCTCGGCACCCCGCGCACGCTCGAGCGCCGCGAGGATCAGGTCGCCCTCCGGATCGGTCCCGACGTCGGTGGCGAGCGTGCTCGCGACCCCGAGATCCGCGAGGTGCAGGACCTTGCCCGCGCTCGTACCGCCCAGCGTCCGCACCGCGCCACGCGCGAACACGGTGTGCGGCCTGGGGTCGGGTAGCTGATCGAGCCGGACCAGCGTGTTCCACGCCGCCGGCCCGGCCACCACTGTGCGAGGAGCGTCCATGCGCACACCCTGCCACCCGCCACCCACACCGCCACGACACGGCCCCCGGCACAGCCACAGCTGCAGCCGCGGGCGGTCAGCCCAGCAGCTCCACACCCAGCACGGCGATGGCGGCCGGGTCGCCCACGAGGTCGACGGAGGCGATGCGCCCGTCGTGCACGACCACCGCGAACACGGCGCGCGGC
Source organism: Promicromonospora alba (assembly GCF_042654905.1). Classification (NCBI taxonomy): domain Bacteria; kingdom Bacillati; phylum Actinomycetota; class Actinomycetes; order Micrococcales; family Promicromonosporaceae; genus Promicromonospora; species Promicromonospora alba. Next base: position 227,303 of record NZ_JBHSFI010000004.1, on the reverse strand, counting down.
GTGCCGCCCGGCGCCCACGTGAACCCGACGGACCCGCCGATGAGTGCGGGCACGGCGCCTCCCGCCCGTCCCCGGAACGACTCCGCGACTGCCGCGGCCCCGCGCACCTCGCGCGCCAGGAGGGGAGCGCCCTTGTCGGCGGATGCCGCCGCCGTCTCGACGGCGGACTGGTCGGCGCGCAGGACCACGTCCGGCGCGAGCACGGCCAGCAGGCCCGCGAGGTCACCCGTGCGGGACGCCGTGAGGAACGCCTCGACCACCTGCCGGTCGGTCCGGGTCTCGGCGGCGGTCCGGGAGCCGGTCCCGGCCCCGGCGGCGTCCTGAGCCGCCGCACCGGACTGCACCCGCCGCCGTCCGCGGCTCGCGAGCTGGCGTGACGCGGCGACCGAGCGGCCCAGCACCGGCGCGATCTGCTCGTAGGGGACGGCGAACAGGTCGTGCAGCACGAACGCCAGGCGTTCGGCCGGGTCGAGGCTCTGCAGCACGATCTGCATGGCCAGTCCGACGACGTCGGCCAGCTCGGCCTCCTGCGCGGGGTCCGGGGCGTCGTCGTGAGGAAGGTCGGGCCCGACGTCGTCGGGCAGGCCCGACGGCAGCGGCGCCTCGCGACGGGTCGACCGGGAGCGGAGCATGTCGAGGCAGATCCGGCCGGTGACGGTGGTCAGCCAGGCGGCGAGGTTGTCGATCTCGGCGTCGCCGGTGCGGTTCAGCCGCAGCCAGGCCTCCTGCAGCGCGTCGTCGGCGTCGTCGGGGTTGCCGAGCATCCGGTACGCGACGGCACGCAGGCGGGGGCGGTGCTGTTCGAAGGCGGTGGCCAGCTCGTCGGGGTTCATCCGTCACATCCTCGTTCTCGGGGTCGTCAGGAGTGTGACGGCGCGCAGGGCGCCGATGTGACCGGCCGGCACCCGGCCATGACGAGAGGGCCACGATGACCACCGAGACCACCACGCACGACTTCGCCCCCGAGGCGTCCACGACCCCGCACCTGCGGACGCTGACCTCCCGGATGACGAGCCCGGCAATACTCGTGCCGGGCGCGGTGAAGCACCTGGCCGCGCTGGGGCAGCTCGTCCACGGGCAGGGCGTCCCGGCCACGACGCTCGAGCTGGTGCACCTCCGCGCCAGCCAGATCAACGGCTGCGGCTGGTGCATCGACTACGGGATGCGGCAGGCCCGCAAGGCCGGCGAGTCGGAGGATCGCCTCGCCTCGGTCTCCGCCTGGCGCGAGTCGCCCTACCTGTCCGACGCCGAGTGCGCGGCGCTCGAGCTCGCCGAGGCCGTGACGCGCCTCGCCGACAGCCCGGACCCGGTGCCCGACGCCGTCTGGGCGCGTGCGTCGGAGCACTACGACGAGCAGGGGCTCGCCGCGCTGGTGCTCTACGTCGGGGTGACCAACCTCTACAACCGCCTCAACGTGACGACGCGCCAGGTAGCCGGCACCGGCTACTGAGCAGCGGGGCCCAAGCCCCACCGCCCGCCAGCCGGTCGAGCCGCGCCGTTGGTCGAGCTTGTCGAGACCCGCCAAGCCCGGCCAACGGCCGGCCGGATCAGCCCAGCCCTGGCCGCGGCGTCCGCCGAGCCTGCCGGATCCCGTCCACGGTGAGCAGCGCCAGCGCCACCCACACGAGGACGAACCCGGCCCAGCGTGCGGCGGGCATGTGCTCGCCGAACACGAGCAGCCCCACGAGGAACTGGAGGGCGGGTGCCAGGTACTGCAGCATCCCGACCACGGACAGCGGCAGGCGTCGCGCCGCGGCACTGAACATGAGCAGGGGCAGGGCGGTGATCACGCCCGTCGACATGAGCAGCAGCGAGTGGCCGGCGCCGTGCCCGGTGAACGTCCCGGAGCTGCCGAGCCAGAGGAGGTAGGCGAGCGCGAACGGCGTCGCGACCGCCGTCTCGACGGCCAGGCCGGGCAGCGCCTGGACGGTGCGCCCGACCCGGTTCTTCGCGAGCCCGTACAGGCCGAACGACAGCGCGAGGCACAGCGAGATCCAGGGCAGTCCGCCCAGCCCGGTGGACAGCACGACCACCGAGGCGGCGCCGAAGCCGATCGCGATCCACTGCGCGGGCCGCAGCCGTTCCCGGAGCACCAGAACACCGAGCAGCACGGTGACGATCGGGTTGATGAAGTAGCCCAGGGCGGCGTCGAGCACGCGGTCGCTGAGCACGGCGTACACGTACACGCCCCAGTTCACGACGATCAGCGCCGCCGCGACGGCGAACGTGCCCAGGATGCGCGGCGAACGCAGGGCGGTGCGGAAGTCACCCAGCTGGCGCAGCACGACGAGTGCGATCAGGCAGAAGAGCAGGCTCCACACGATGCGGTGCGCCACGATCTCCAGGGCACCCGCGGGCTGCAGCAGCGGGAAGAACAGCGGCATGCCGCCCCAGGCCAGGTAGGCCCCGACGCCGAGGGGCAGACCCCAGCGATCTTGTTGTTGTGTCACGCCGTCACGATAGGTCCCGGGCACCGGACCGGATCACGGTGCGCCCTGTGGGGCGCGTCACCAGGCCGAGGCCTCTTTTCGATTTCTCCCGGCGGCCGGTTGGGGGCTATGGTTGGACCCGTTCGCGGCGGATTACCCGAGCGGCCAAAGGGGGCTGACTGTAAATCAGCTGGCACAGCCTACGGGGGTTCGAATCCCTCATCCGCCACCGCGACGAGCAGGGCGTCATCCTCAGGGATGGCGCCCTGTTCTCGTTCCCGGCCGACTTCGGTCCCTTGCTCCGCCTCGTCCGTGACTTCGGTCGGTCGCACTGAGATCGGTCGTTCGAACGACCGATCTCAGCGCAAACGACCGATCTCACCGGGGTCCGCACAGCAACGGACCGATGTCGGTGCGGCCGCTCAAGGCGGCCCAGGGCGTGCGCCACCAGGGCTCCTGGGCGACGCGGCACAACTCACACCCGATTCGATTTCACGCCAGGCCGGAGGGCATGTAGAGTCTTCCTCGCCGCCCCGATAGCTCAGTCGGCAGAGCGTCTCCATGGTAAGGAGAAGGTCAAGGGTTCGATTCCCTTTCGGGGCTCTGTGATCGACGCGGGGTCGTCCGTTTCTCTCAGCAGTGATACTGAGGGGGGAACAACGGCGGACGGCCTCGCGTTCAGTCACGCGCGGCGGGGTAGCTCAGCTGGTCAGAGCGCACGACTCATAATCGTGAGGTCGCGGGTTCGAGCCCCGCCCTCGCTACCAAGCAAGTACATCCGTTCGGCGTCCCTATGCCGGACGACGAGAAGACACATGGCGCCTCCCTCTCGAGGCGCGGAGGTGAGAGCCATGGCAAGCAAGAGTGCGGATGTCCGCCCGAAGATCACGCTCGCATGCGTGGACTGCAAGGAGCGGAACTACATCACGAAGAAGAACCGTCGTAACGACCCTGACCGCCTGGAGCTGGCGAAGTTCTGCCCGCGCTGTGGCAAGCACACCTCGCACCGCGAGACGCGCTGAGTCTCGGTAGCAAGCTCACACCGACGTGGCGAACGCTGACTTCGAAGGCCGGGTCTACCCGGCCAACGCTCCCTACTCCGTAGGCCGCGAGAAGATCCGTGAGTTCGCCAGTGCCGTCGGTGCCACGCACCCCGCGCACCACGATCTCGTGGCGGCGCGGGGTTCTGGCTATCCGGACCTCGTCGCCCCGCCGACGTTCGCCGTCGTCGTCGCGCAGCGCGCGGAGTCGCAGTACATCAGCGATCCCGAGGCCGACATCGACTTCTCCCGCGTGGTGCACGCCGACGAGCGCTTCACGCACCACCGCCCGATCGTCGCAGGCGACGAGCTGACGACGGTGCTGCACGTGGACCGGGTCGTCTCCCGCGGGGCCATCAGCATGGTGACCACCCGCTGCGAGATCTACGCGATCCCGGAGCACATCGAGGTGCCGTCCCCCGAGGCCGACAGCCTCGGCGAGCCCGTCGCCACCGTCACGTCCACGCTGGCGATCCGAGGTGCTGACGCATGAGCCGCCCCGACATCGCCGACCTCGCAGTGGGCGATGTGATCGGCACGCGCACGGTCACGTTCGACCGCGCGGCGCTCGTCCGCTACGCAGGTGCGAGCGGCGACCTGAACCCGATCCACTGGAACGACAAGTTCGCAGTGGACGCAGGCCTGCCCGGCGTGATCGCGCACGGCATGCTCACCATGGGCACCGTCGTCGGCCTGGTCTCGGACTGGGCGGGCGACCCGGGGGCCGTCGTCGACTACCAGACACGGTTCACCAAGCCCGTCGAGGTGCCCAACCCGGGCAGCGCGTCGATCGACGTCACGGGCACCGTCGGCGTGATCGACACCGAGGCCGGCACCGTCCGCGTCGACCTTGCCGTCACCGTCGACGGGGCAAAGGTCCTGGGCCGCACCCAGGTGCTCGTCCGCCTCTGACGCTCCGGCGTCCCGGTCTCGGGTTTTAACCCGCAGGTCTTCTCATGCGCCCCCGGATCGGGTGTGATTCTCTCGTCCCCATGTACGGCGACGAGAGGAACTCCGCGTGATGTCACGACGGCGCACCACAGCCCTGGCCGCAGCGGCCGGGCTGCTTCTTCCACTCATACCGCTCTCGGCGGCCGACGCAGCCCCGACCGCTGCGTCAGACGGCGGGGTGGTCGCGTGCGCCGCCGTCCTTGCCGCCGGCTCGCTCGACGAGGCGTTCTCGGCGGCGGCCGAGGCCACCGGAGTACCGCAGGACCTGCTCAAGGCCGTGTCCTACATGGAGTCGCGCTGGGACCAGCATCCCGGCCAGGCCAGCGCCGACGGCGGCTACGGCGTGTTCAACCTCGCGGGTGACCACGCGCCCGGTCACGCGCACGGCGACGGCCTTCCTCTGTCGGACGTCAATGACAAGGAGGGCCCGGTGCGCGAGGGCACCCCCGAGATCGTCCGGGCGGCGAGGCTCACCGGCCTCAGCGAGGAGATCCTGAAGACCGAGTCGCAGGCCAACGTGTGCGGCGGTGCGGCCCTGCTGGCGTCGTACCAGGTCCAGGCGATGCGCGACGATGTCGTCGAGGCCGAGCCGGCCGGGACGACGTCGGACAGCCTGGGGGAGTGGGAGAACGCGGTGTCTCGGATGAGCGACGTCGAGGGTTTCGCTACACGGGTGTACACAATCCTCAGGGAGGGTGCGGGCACGACCACACCCGCCGACGGCGCGGTGATCCTCACGGGTAACCGGGACGTCGTCGTGCCGCGGACATCCAGCACGAGCGACCCGGAGACCGACTGCCCCGAAGAGCTCGGCTGCGAGTGGCTGCCCGCGCCCTACGAGAAGGCATCCCCCGACCTGCCCGACAACACCGGGAACTACGGCAACCACGACCAGGCAGACCGCACCGGGGCGGGCGGCCCGTCGCTCGACTACATACTGATCCACGACACGGAGACCGCCTACCAGCCCACGGTCAACCTGGTGCAGGACCCGACCTACCTGGCGTGGAACTACACGCTGCGCTCCTCGGACGGGCACGTCGCGAACCACCTCGACCCGGCCGACGTCGGCTGGCACGCGGGCAACTGGTTCTTGAACATGCACTCGATAGGCCTGGAGCACGAGGGCTGGGCAGGCACGGGTGCCTGGTACACGGAGGCGATGTACCAGGCGTCGGCGGACCTGGTCCGGCACCTGGCGGCGGAGCACGACATCCCGCTCGACCGGGCGCACGTCATCGGGCACGACCAGGTGCCGGGCACCCTGCCCGGGTCCACCAAGAACGTGCACTGGGACCCGGGCCCCTACTGGGACTGGGACCACTACTTCGAGCTGCTCGGTGCCCCGATCGGCGGCGACCTGGAGGCGACGACGAACGTCGCGCCCGGTGACGTGGTCGAGGTGCGTACCGGATACGCCGACAACCCGAACACCGTGACGGGCTGCGAGGAGGCGTCGCCGGGCTCGGGTGCGTGCGTGGCGGGCGCCGGGACGAACTTCCGGTACCTGCACCAGTCGCCGTCGGCCGACGCTCCGCTGGCGAAGGACCCGGGCTGGAAGCCGGATGGCTCGAACGGGACCACGTACGCGAGCGACGTGAGCGCGCGCGTGCAGTCGGGGCACAAGCTCGTCGTCGACCAGGTAGCGGGCGACTGGCTGGGCGTGTGGTGGGCCGGTTCGCTGGCCTGGCTGCACAACCCTGCCGAGCGCCCGGTGGTGGTGCCTGCGACGGCGAAGACGGTCACGGTCGCGGGCGACGCCCCGGCGCCGGTCTTCGGCCGGGCCTACCCGGAGGCGGCGGCCTACGAGGACTACCCGGGCGTCCCGGTGCAGCCGGTCACGCCGATCGAGTACACGGTCGGGGTGGGCCAGACGTACGCGGTGGCCGACGACCACGTGGCCTCGGACTACTACCGGGCCGCCACGTTCGACGGCACGGGGCCGGGCGACCGCACGGTGGTGCGCGGCGACGACGTGTACTACCAGCTCTGGCTGGCGCACCGGCACGTCTTCGTCAACGCGGCCGACGTCGAGATCCACGATCCCGTGGTGGCGGACGTGACCGGGCCGAGCATCGAGGGCCGGGCCAAGCCGGGGAAGGTCCTGCGCGCGAACGCCGGCACGTACCTCCCGGGCGAGGTGGACGTGGAGTACCGATGGCTGCGCGACGGCGAGCCGGTGCGCTGGGCGGTCGGTCCCCGTTACCTGGTGACAGGCCTCGACCGGGGCGCCGAGCTGACGGTCCAGGTGAGGCTTTCGGCGATGGGCTACACGTCGGCGACGTATACCGCGGAACCGCGGGAGGTCGCGGGCCGGTAGGGCGGCCGGGGCGACAGTACACACGCGGGGTGTGTTGCGCAGAGTAGACAAGGTCTACCGAGCGCAACACACCCCGCGTGCGTACTGTCCTTCCCTGTCGCGACCGGTGGCCGCCAGTTACCAGTTCTGCGTGACGCCCGGCATGTTGGCCGGCAGCTTCACGTTCTTCGGGTGGTAGACGTACGTGACGCCGTCGGTCGACGTCTGCCACACGCGCTCGAAGTTCTCCCGCGTGTACACGACCCGCACCTCGTCGTTGCTCGCCTTGTTCGGGTCGTTGATGATCGGGTCACCGTCCGCGGTGAACCCGATCAGCACGACGAGGTGCCCCGGGGTGCTGTAACCGGCCTCGGGCATCTCCTCCTCGTCGAAGTTGAGCGACATGGTGAGCGGGATACCCGCCTCGATGAACTTCTCGGCCTCCGCCAGGGAGCGCAGCCGGGTCACGAACGACTTCAGCCCGAACCTGTTGGCGTAGGCGGCGTTGAACGGCCAGTTGCCCGCACCCTCGTACGCGTAGTCCCAGGTGTGCATCGCGGCGTAGTCGACCTGCGGGTCACCGTTGGGCGCCACGATGCCCTCCAGCTCCCTGGCCGGCACCTCACGGCCGTAGGAGTAGATGACCATCGTGGACGACGTCGGCGAGCACCACACCTGGCCGCCGCCCCCGAACTCGGGGTACTCACCGCGGTGGATGTTCTGGCTGTACTGCGGCACGTCGAGCGACACCTCCCGCCCGAGCGTGAAGTCGCTGGTGCCCGTGTAGTGCTCGTCGGGCAGGTTCTCGCTGGTCATGGTGCTCACCGACGCCAGGCGCGGCGAGGTCCGGGCGCCCTCGGGCCGGTACAGCCTGACCCGGGTCTGGAACGCGTCCGGCTCGAAGCCCGCCCTCGAGACGAACGTGTCGGTGAACAGAGCGGCGTCGGTGTCGCCCTGGCCGTTCAAGGAGGTGCGGTGGATGTCCCCGACGCTCCCGTCGGCGGGTGCGAACTCGTCGCCCGACGCCCAGCGGCCCATCACGAACCACTTCGTCCAGGTCCCGTCGGCCTTGCGGCCGCGGAACTCCGTCTCGACCCAGGTGCCCGTGGGGGTGTCCGTGTTCCAGGAGGGAACGGCCTGCTTGATCGGGTACCCGACCTCGACGACGGGCGAGGTCCACGTGCCGGTCTCGTACGTGACGGGTGTGCCGTCGCCGTACGGGTCCGTGTAGTCCACGAGGTCGCCGCCGCGGGCCAGGAAGAGCCCGCCGTGGACGTCGAACCGCAGCTCGTCACGTTCGCCCTGGAGCAGCTCCCTGCGCCCCTCCCAGGAGGTCAGGGTGATCTGGTTGTCCGACGCCGCAGGGCTCACCTCGGGAGCTCCCGTCGCCGACACCGCACCCGCCACGATCCCTGCTTGGACCACGAGCGCCCCCGTGGCGGCCAACGCGAACGACCTCGTTCGCAGGTTGTTCCGTACCGGCATTCCAGCCTCCATGTCCCGGGCTCCCTGCTGGGGTGAGCGAGCCTTCGGGCCTTGCTTATCACGGTCGGGGGCGGGGCAGAAGGAAAGTGCCAGACAGTGCTAACCTCGGCGGCGATCCCACGGGTGCCTCACGCAGGGGCTGAGATCGGGCTGTACGGCCCGGGACCGTTGAACCTGTCCGGTTAACACCGGCGTAGGAAGCAGGAGTCTCATGATGGAGAAGTCCCAGTCCCGCACGCTCGCGTACCAGCACGAGCGCGACCACGAGCACGACGGCGGGTACAGCACACCGCAGGACGACACAGGTCTCCGGGTGCCGGTCACGGAGATCACCCTGGCGCCGTCGCCCGACGGCACCCCCAACGAGCCGGTGCGCGTCTACCGCACGCAGGGCCCCGGTTCCGACCCGGTCCGCGGCCTCGCGCCGGCCCGCGAGCCCTGGGTCGTGGCGCGCGGCGACACCGAGGAGTACGACGGCCGCGACCGGGCACTGGCCGACGACGGGCGCAGCGCACTGCGCCGGGGTGCCGCGAGCCAGGAGTGGCAGGGTGAACGACGTCGGCCCCGCCGCGCGCTCCCCGGCCGGACCGTCACCCAGATGCACTACGCACGCCAGGGCGTGATCACGCCCGAGATGCGGTTCGTCGCGGTGCGCGAGGGCTGCGACGTCGAGCTCGTGCGCAGCGAGGTGGCCGCCGGCCGGGCGATCATCCCGAACAACGTGAACCACCCGGAGTCGGAGCCGATGATCATCGGCAGGGCGTTCCTGGTCAAGGTCAACGCGAACATCGGCAACTCCGCCGTCCACAGCTCTATCGCGGAGGAGGTGGAGAAGCTGGAGTGGGCCACCAAGTGGGGCGCCGACACGGTCATGGACCTCTCCACGGGCGATGACATCCACACCACCCGCGAATGGCTCATGCGGAACTCGCCGGTGCCCATCGGCACCGTGCCGATCTACCAGGCCCTGGAGAAGGTGAACGGTGACGCCAGCGCGCTGACCTGGGAGATCTACCGCGACACGGTGATCGAGCAGTGCGAGCAGGGCGTCGACTACATGACCGTGCACGCCGGCGTGCTGCTGCGGTACGTGCCGCTCACGGCGGACCGGGTCACGGGCATCGTCTCGCGCGGCGGGTCGATCCTCGCCGGCTGGTGCCTGGCGCACCACCAGGAGAACTTCCTCTACACGCACTTCGACGAGCTCTGCGAGATCTTCGCCCGGTACGACGTCGCCTTCTCCCTCGGCGACGGCCTGCGGCCGGGCTCGCTCGCCGACGCGAACGACGCCGCGCAGTTCGCCGAGCTCGACACCCTCGCCGAGCTGACGAAGCGGGCCTGGGCCTACGACGTCCAGGTGATGGTCGAGGGACCCGGACACGTCCCGTTCCACCTGGTGCGCGAGAACGTGGAGCGGCAGCAGGAGCTCTGCGACGGCGCCCCGTTCTACACGCTCGGCCCGCTCGTGACCGACATCGCGCCCGGGTACGACCACATCACCTCAGCGATCGGCGCCACCGAGATCGCCCGGTACGGCACCGCGATGCTCTGCTACGTCACGCCCAAGGAGCACCTCGGCCTGCCCAACCGCGACGACGTGCGCACCGGCGTGGTGACCTACAAGATCGCTGCGCACGCCGCCGACGTGGCCAAGGGGCACCCCGGCGCCCGGGACCGCGACGACGCCCTGTCCAAGGCCCGCTTCGAGTTCCGCTGGCGGGACCAGTTCAACCTCTCCCTCGACCCGGAGCTCGCCGAGGAGTACCACGACGAGACGCTCCCGGCCGAGGCCGCGAAGACCGCGCACTTCTGCTCGATGTGCGGCCCGAAGTTCTGCTCGATGCGGATCTCGCAGGACATCCGCGACGAGTTCGGCGGGGCGCAGAACCAGGCGGCGCTCGCGGACGCGGCGTCGGCGTCGGCGTCGGCGTCGGCGTCGGCTCAAGCGGAGGGCATGGCGCAGAAGTCCGCGGAGTTCCGCGAGTCGGGCGGCGAGGTCTACCTCCCGCACCCGCAGCTCCGCGCGTAACGGCCACGCCCGCCCACCCCGACAGATCCGCGAAGTAGAGCGGGTGTCCGGACGCCCGCTCTACTTCGCGAGCCGGTGATCGGCGAAGTAGAGCGTGCGTCCGGACACCCGCTCTACTTCGCGGATCTGCGGCGACGGACCGTGGAGGGTCAGGTCAGGTCGGGCACCGGGCCCGTCGTCGTGCCCTCGACCAGGCTCACGGGCAGCATCACCGACTGGGGCTCCTCGCCGGCCAGCAGCGCGATGACGGCCAGTCCGAGCGCCCGGCCCTTCTCGACGAGCGGCTGATGCACGCTGGTCAGCACGTCGGGGGAGAGCCACGGCAGGTCGAGCCCGTCGAACCCGGCGACCGACACGTCCTCGGGCACCCGCAGCCCGAGCTCGCGGGCGGCGATCACGGCGCCGGCGGCGAGCAGGTCGGAGTGCGCGACGATCGCCGTCGGACGATCCCGGGCGGGCGCCCACTCGGACAGGATCTCGGTGGCGGCGTCGCGCCCGTGCTCCACGAGCGAGGCGGGCGTCTCCCACGAGATGACGGGTTCGATGACGTCCCGCACGCCGGCCAGCCGGTTGCGGGTCGGCGTGCGCTCGGCCGCGGCGAGCCGGTCGGTGTCGACCAGCCCGGACCGCTCGTCCCGCCCGAACGGCAGAGTGATCTCCGCGATCCGCGTGTGCCCGAGCTCGACGAGGTGCCGCACCGCGTCGGCGGCCCCGCGCCGGTCCTCGACGCCCACCACCGGCACGCCGGACACCTCCTGTCCCTCGCCGACCACGACGGGAACGCCCCGCCGCTGCAGCGCGGCAAGGTTCGGGTCGTCCTTCAGGGTGCCCCAGACGAGCACCGCGACGTCCATCGCGGCGGCCTCGACCAGCGGGTCGACGGCGGGCGGGAGCCCCGCCTCGGCGGCGAGCCCCATGGACTGCGTGGTGGCGCCCTGCGGCATACCCGGCACGAGCAGCACGCCGAGGCCCTGCTCACCGATCGCGGAGACGAGGCCGTGCAGCACCTGGGTGGAGACGGGGTCGCGGAACGACCTGCCGAGCTGGTCGCCGATCACCACGCCGACGATCCCGGACCGTCCCGACCGGAGCTGCCGCCCCAGGGGGTTGGGGCCGGAGTACTCGAGCTCGCGTGCGGCGGCAAGTACCTTCTCCCGGGTCTCGGGGGTGATCGGTCCGGCACCGGAGAAGGCGAGCGACGCGGTGGAGACGGAGACACCGGCCAGCTCGGCGACCTTCGCGAGGGTCGGGCGTACGGTCTGGCGGCTCATCGCGGCTTCCTTGTCTCTCACCTCGGCACCAGTGGTGCGGGGCCCAGGAATCTGCTGGGCTGGTCCCAGATTGTGGTTTACGGTCGGGAGATTCAACCGCACCAAGGAGTTCAGTGCCTACTGCACACGCCGCCGCCCGTGCGGTCTTCGTCGTCTTCGCGGCCAGTGGGTTCGCCTTCGCGAGCTGGGCATCGCGTCTTCCGGCCGTCCGGGACGGGCTGTCCTTCTCCGAGCAGGAGATGGGTCTGCTGCTGCTCACGGGGTCCGTCGGCTCCGTCGCCGCTATCCCGCTCTCGGGGCTGGTCGCCGAGCGTTTCGGTACCGCGCGGACCGTCCTGGGCTTCGCGAGCCTGGTGGTGGTGGGCCTCGCCGTGGCCGGTTACGGCGTCGCCACGGGTGAGCACCTCGCGGTGCGGCTCGGCCTGATCCTGTTCGGCGTGGGTACCGGCGTCTGGGACGCCGCGATGAACCTCGAGGGCGCAGCCGTCGAGCAGCGGCTCGGGCGCGCGATCATGCCGGTCTTCCACGCCGGCTTCTCGTTCGGCACGGTGGTCGGCGCCGGCATCGGCATCGTGGTGGCCAACGTGGGCGTGCCGGTGCTCTGGCACGTCGTGGCCGCGGGGGCGATCGCCCTGCTGTCGGTGCTGATCGCGGTCCGCTTCTTCTCGCCGAACGTCGTCGCGGCGGCGCTGCCGGACGGCGTGGCGATGACCCGGGCGGGCAGCGCGGACGGCGCCGACCCGGGAGAGGTGACGCCGCCGTCGTCGGGCATCACGGGGCTCCTTTCCGCCTGGCGGGAGTCGCGCACGCTGGCGATCGGGCTCGTGGTGCTCGCCGCCGCCCTGACCGAGGGCGTCGCCAACGACTGGGTAGGCCTTGCGGTGGTGGACGGGTTCGGCACGTCCGACGGGATGGGCGCCGCCGGCCTCGCCGTCTTCCTCACGGCGATGACGGCTGCCCGGCTCGCCGGGACGCGGGCCATCGACCGGTTCGGCCGCGTGCCGGTGCTGGTGGTCTCCGCGGTGCTCGCTTTCGTGGGCGTGCTGACGTTCGCGCTGGTCCCGGTCCTGTGGCTGGCGCTGGTCGGCGTCGGCCTGTGGGGCCTCGGCGCGGCGATGGGCTTCCCGATGGGTATGAGCGCGGCGTCCGACGAGCCGCGGCGAGCGGCCATGCGGGTGGCGGCGGTCTCGACCATCGGGTACACCGCGTTCTTCGTGGGGCCGCCCCTGATCGGCTTGGTCGCGCACACGACGGGCTACCGCCTGGCGGTACTCGTGCTCCTGATCCCGATGGTGCTCGCGCTGGTCCTGGCACGTTCCGTGCGCCCGCTGCCCTCGGCCGCTGGTGTGAAGAGGTAGTGCAGGGAGCTCAGCGCCCCGGCTGGCGGGGGCAGGCCCGCGAGAGCGAGCATTGAACACGTCCGCCGACACCAAAAGGTTCCAGAATTGGCAGACATCACCCACGGCATGTCGAAGATGTGCACAAATCCAACGCGACAGGTAGATAGGCTTGCACGGTGAGCCCATACCCGGCAGACACCGTCCAGGCGCAAGCGGTGGCCCCCAGCCTCGCCGATCTCACCACACTCCGCGTGGGTGGCCCGGCAGCCTCGTTCGTCGAGGCCGAGGAAGAGGCTGCTCTGATCGAGGCGGTGAGCACCGCCGACGACGCCGGTGTGCCGCTGCTGGTCGTGGGTGGCGGCTCCAACCTGCTGGTGGCTGACGAAGGTTTCGACGGTCTCGTCGTGCGCGACGCGCGCAGCGGCATCACGGTCGAGTCGGACGACTCCTGTGGCGGCGCCGTGGTGAGCGCCCCGGCCGGCCAGAACTGGGACGAGCTCGTGGAGCGCGCCGTCACCGAGGGCTGGGTGGGTGTCGAGTCCCTGTCGGGCATCCCCGGGACGGTGGGCGCGGCTCCGGTGCAGAACATCGGTGCGTACGGTCAGGAGCTCTCCGGCGTGGTCTCGCTGGTCCGCACGTGGGACCGGGGCGAGCGGCGGGTGCGCACCTTCTCCGTCGGGCAGCTGGACTTCGGGTACCGCACGTCGCTGCTCAAGCGTTCGATGCACAGCGAGGGCCGGGACGAGGACCCGCGTGCCCCCTGGTACCCGTCGCCGCGCTACGTGGTGCTGGACGTGCAGTTCCAGTTCCGCCTCGGCACCCTGTCGGCGCCCGTGGGCTACGGCGAGCTGGCCCGGCGTCTGGGCGTCGAGGTGGGGCAGCGCGCCCCGATGGGGGAGGTCCGCGAGACCGTGCTGGGTCTGCGCGGGGGTAAGGGCATGCTGCTCGATCGCCCGTCCTTCGGCGCGGAGCCGGACCACGACCGCTGGAACTCCGGATCGTTCTTCACCAATCCGGTGATCCCCGTCGAGCACCTCGCGCACCTGCCCGAGGACGCCCCTCGCTACCCGGTCCGTTCGTCGACGCCGGAGACCAGCACGGGCCCGAGCCTCGGTGCGATCGACCCGACCCTCGTCAAGACCAGTGCCGCCTGGCTCATCGAGCGGGCCGGCTTCGGCAAGGGTTTCGGCCTGGCGGGGGAGCGCAGCCCGGCGCGGCTGTCAACCAAGCACACGCTCGCGATGACGAACCGTGGCGGCGCCCGGGCCGAGGACGTCGTGGCCCTGGCCCGCGCCGTGCGCGACGGGGTCCGCGACCGGTTCGGCGTGACCCTGGTCCCGGAGACCGTCCTGGTGGGCGTCTCCCTCTGACCTTGCTGCCGAAGTAGAGCGTCTGTCCGAGTTTTCCCGGCGCGGCCGGGGAGACTCGGACAGACGCTCTACCTCGGCAGCAAGGTCAGTAGACGACGACAGGGGTGCCCGACGGCGCTCCCCAGGTGTCCCAGATCCAGTCCATCGCGCTGTTCGACACGCGCACGCAGCCGTGCGACGCCGGGAAGGCGGGCACCGACGCCGAGCCGTGCACCGCGATGCCACCCGTGAAGAACTTGGGCCGCCACATGTCGCCCAGCTCGAGCGTCGACGAGTGCATCCCGTTCACCTCGCGGAACACGGCGAACGACCCGCGCGGCGTGTACGCCGTGTACGTGGCGCCCTTCGCCTCGTAGGTCTCCCCGTTGCCGGACGACGCGTTGATGACCTTGACGACCTTGCCGTTGTCGACGGCCAGCACGAGCTGCCGGTCGATGTCTATCTCGAGCACCTTGCCCGACGACGTCTGCGCCTTGGGCACGACGCCGTCGTCCGCCGCGTTCTGCGTGGCGTCGCCGACCACGCCGTCGCGGTACAGGCCACCGGCCTTCTGCAGCGCGAAGATCGCCTGCTGCGTCTCGCCGCCGTACGCCTTGTCGACAGAGGTCACGAAGTAACCGAGGTCCTGCAGCCGCTGCTGAAGCTTGCCCACCCGGTTGCTGACCTCGCCGTACTCGATGTAGTCGGGCTTCTCGGGCTCCTCCTCCTTCGGGCCCTTGTCGCCGCCCTTGCCGTCGGGCTTCCCCTCACCCTGCGACGTGCCGTCGCCCGGCTCGGACGACTCGTCGTCGCCCGCGCCGTCGCCCTCGTCCTCGCCGGGCTTCGCGGTGCCCTCACCGGCGTCGTCCCCGGCACCTTCGTCAGTGCCGTCGCCGCTGGGCTCGGACGACGGCTCGCTCGGCGAAGCCTCCGGATCCTGTTCGTCGGCGCTCGGCTCCGGGCTCGGGGTGCTCTCCTCCGGGCCGGCCGAGCTCATCGCCGCCGAGTCCGCAGGCGGCTCCTCGTCGCCGCCGCAGGCCGACAGCAGGCCCGCCGTCAGCGCGACCGCGCCCAGCGTGCCAAGGACCCTCTTACCGACTGCCGCGCCCACACCATGGGCAGGCTTGCCGTGCATTACCCGCATCGTGACTCCTCCTCGACTGCACCTTCTGGGGGTGGTGGTGCAGTACCGCACTCGCGAGACGACGTCGTCCCCTCGCGAGTGTCCTGTATCTCCCACTGACGCGCGGGCGTCCAGGATGGTTGCGTCGGTCGATCGTCACCCAATCGTGACTGTGCCGCTCGCGGGGAGTGCGTCCAGGGTGTCAGCGGGATCAGGAGCTAGCAACCACGCGTCGGCGCCGGCCAGGAGCCGGGCCTTGGTGCTCGACGACGCCCGGCTTGCCCGGATCGACGACGCCGCGAGCCCGGCGAGCTCCGGGTCGGTGAAGCCGTGCGCGCTCCGCGCGATCTCGTACTGGTCGACGAGCCGTGACCCGAACAGGAGCGGGTCGTCGGCACCCAGTGCCACCATCGCACCCGCGTCCACCAGGGTGCGCAGCGGTACCTCGTTCGCCTCGCTGTACACGCCGAGGCCGATGTTCGAGCCCGGGTTCACCTCGAGGGCCACACCGCGCTCCACGATCTCGCCGAGGAGCCGCTCGTCCTCTGCGGCGCGCACGCCGTGCCCGATCCGGTCGGGAACGAGCTCTCGCATGACCTCGCTGAGGTGGTCGGGCCCCAGCAGCTCGCCACCGTGCGGCACGGCCGCGAGGCCGGCGCGGCGCGCGATGTCGAACGCGTGCCCGAACTGGGACGTGTCCCCGCGGCGCTCGTCGTTCGACAGCCCGAAGCCCACGACCTCGCCCACGCCGTCGCCCGCGTACCGGGCGGCGAGCCGGGCGAGCGTGCGCGCGTCGAGCGGATGCCTCATGCGCGACGCCGCGATGATCACGCCCACCTCGATGCCGTGCGCGGCGCTCGCGGCCTGGGCGGCGTCGATGACTATCTCGACGGCGGGGGTGATACCGCCCACGAACGGGGCATAGGAGGTCGGGTCCACCTGGATCTCGAGCCGGCCGGAGCCCTCGGCGGCGTCGTCGGCCGCGGCCTCGTCGACCAGGCGGCGCATGTCGGCCTCCGAGCGCACGCATGCGCGGGCGGCGTCGTACAGGCGCTGGAAACGGAACCAGCCGCGCTCGGTGGCGGGCAGGCGCAGGGGGTCGTTGTCGATGAGCGCTTCGGGGAGGCGCACCTGGTATGCGGCTGCCATGTCGACGAGCGTCGGCACCCGCATGGATCCGGTGAAGTGGAGGTGGAGGTGCGCCTTGGGGAGGAGTGCGAGGTCGCGCATCTGCGTAGTCTGGCAAAGCGGTGCTCCGGCGGCAGCCGGGAACGTGATACTCCGCACTACTCACACATCCCGCCGTCCCATCTTTGGTGTGCGTGCGCTCCGCTCCGTATCCTGAGAAGAACATGCCCCAGATAGCCGAAATGACTGATTTACGCGATGCGCAACCACGGACACCGGTGAACCAGTGAACGAAGAGACCACGAACGAGGACAACGCCGCAGACCCTCCGGTGCACGTCGTCCTCGGCGGTAAGTACGAGCTGGTCGACGTCCTCGGCACTGGTGCAACGTTCACGGTCTACGAGGCGCAACGCGTCGCAGCCCCTGCGGTGCCGGAGCCCGCGGCGAGCGACGACGGCGACGCCGGCACCGCCGGAGAGACCGGCACCGACAAGGCAGACGCCGACAAGGCAGACGCTGACGCGGCTGACGCGAGCACGAGCGAGGCCGAGTCCGGCGAGGCGTCCGAGGACGAGGCGTCCGACGACAAGCCGTCTGATGCCGACACCACGGACACCGATACCGCGGACACCGACGCCGCGACCGACGCCGAGGACACCGAGCCGGACGAGCCCGAGGTCGACCTCGACCAGCCGCTCGTGGTCAAGGTGCTGCACCCCCACCTGGTCGACGACCAGAACGCCCGCGACTCCCTGCGGCGCGAGGTCGAGGCCTCGGCGCTGGTGGACCACCCCGGCGTCGTGAAGGTGCTGGACTCGGGCGAGGACGACGTCGCCGGCGCGAACGTCCCCTGGACGGTCATGAACCGCATGGCGGGCGTCTCGCTGTCCGATCTCGCGGGCGACCACGGTCTGCCCTGGCGCGACGCTCTGTCGATCGTCGACGGACTGCTGGAGGCGCTCGGCGCGGTGCACGCGGCAGGCCTCGTGCACCGCGACGTCGCGCCCCGCAACGTGATGGTCGACAAGCAGGCCGACGGCACGTTCGTCGTCGGGCTCCTGGACCTCGGGCTCACCCGGCCCGCGGGCGGTGAAGGCGACGGCGCGACGGTGGCCGGCTCGGTCATCGGGATGTCGCCGGAGCAGGCCCGGGGCAAGCCGCTCGACGCGCGCAGCGACATCTACGCGGTCGGTGCGCTCGCGTACTACACGCTCACCGGGCACGCGCCCTACGAGCGGGCGCAGGCGGAGGACGTCCTGCGGGCGCACGTGAACGCGCCGGTACCGGCGGCCTCGGCGCGCCGTGCCGCCGTCCCGGCGTCCGTGGACCGCCTCGTGTCGCGTGCGATGGCCAAGGACCCGGGCCGGCGGTTCCCCACCGCCGAGGCGATGCGCGGGACCGTGACGATCCTGCTCGGCGGCCCTGCCGGCCGGCTGGGCACCAGCGGCGAGACCATGCAGCTCGGCGTGGGCGCCGGTGGCACCGAGGTGATCGACCCGGTCCTGGGTGCGGGGGCCGGCTCGGGCACCATGAAGCTGGGTCAGGTCGACGAGGGCACCGACCGCACCATGATGGTGGGCGCCGTGGGTGCCGCGGCCGTCGGAGCGGGTGTCGCAGGGGCAGCGACCGCGGTAGCAGCCGATGGTGCGTCCGGCGCGGCGCCGACCGTGGTGTCCGCGCCGCCCTCGGTAGGGCGGCCGCCGATCGGTCCTTACCCGGCGGTGCCCGAGGAGGAGCGGAAGTGGTGGCACGCCCTGACGACCGGGCGCGGCCGCGTGATCACGGTCATCGTGTTCGCGCTGCTCGTGTTCGGCGGGGCGGGTCTGGTGATCGCGAACATCATCAACAGCCAGGGCACGCCCGTGGTCACGCCGCCCGTCACCACGACCACTGAGGATCCGACGCCGACACCTTCGTCGTCGCCCACCCCGAGCCAGACCGACAACGACGACGACGACTTCACGCCGACGCCGACCCCCACGCCTACGCCCACACCGACGCCGACCCCCACACCGACGCCGACCCCGACGCCCACCCCGACGCCCACACCGACGCCGACCCCCACACCGACGCCGACACCGACCCCCACACCGACTCCGACCCCGGCCGTGACGCCGACGAACGAGCCGGTCGAACCGACGGACGAGCCGACCGGCGGGGGAGAAGCCGGCGGCGACCCGTCGGCGCCCGCCGACGCCGACGGCCGCTAGACCGCTCCTGGGGAGCGGTCTCGCGGCCGGCGGTCAGGCGATCCAGCCCCGCTCCCTGGCCACGGTCACCGCCGCCGTCCGGTCGGCGACGCCGAGCTTGGCGAACGCCCGGATGAGGTGCGTCTTGACCGTCGCTTCGGTGATGGACAGCTCGCGCCCGACCTGTGCGTTCGACCGGCCGAGCGCCACGAGCGTGAGCACCTCCGCCTCTCGGGCAGAGGGCCGTTCCGCCGAGCTGCGTACCGAGCTGACCAGGCGGGTCGCGACACTGGGGGCCAGCACGGTCTCGCCCCGGGCGGCCGCGCGGACCCCCGCGACCAGCTCCGCGCGGGGCGTGTCCTTGAGCAGGTAGCCGGTGGCACCGGCCTCGACGGCGCGCAGGATGTCGGCGTCGGTGTCGTACGTGGTCAGCACCACGACGCGGGGTCCGGTGCCCACTATGCCGGCGGTCGCGGCCACGCCGTCGAGCACCGGCATCCGCAGGTCCATGAGCACGACGTCGGGCCGCAGCGACGCCGCGAGGGCCACCGCCTCCTGCCCGTCGGCGGCCTCGCCCACCACCTCGAGGTCGTCCTCGACGCTGAGCATGCCCGCGAGCCCTGACCGCACCACCGGATGGTCGTCTACCACCAGCACCCGGATCATCCAGCCACCCCCTGTGTCCTCTCGTGTTCCCCGGCAGCGGTGCCTGCCGCCGCCGTACCGGGCCCGGTACCTGCCCGGCCGTCGACCGCCGGGCCGACCTGCCCGTCGACCGGTACACGGGCGCACAGCGTGGTCCCGCCGTCGTCCCCCGGCCCGACCGCCAGCGTGCCGCCCGCCGACCGCAGGCGCTCCCGCATCCCCGCCAGCCCGAACCCGTCGACGGCTTCCGTGTCGAACCCGCGCCCGTCGTCGGACACCGTGAGTGTCACCTCTCCCTCCGCCTGCCCCAGCCGCACGACGACGGAGCGTGCCTGCGCATGCCGTCGCACGTTCGCGAACGCCTCCTGCGCGGCCCGCAGCAGCACCACCTCGACGGTCGGCGACAGCGCGCCGACCCGATCCGTCTCCACGGCCACCGCCAGGCCGGTCTCCTCGGCGAACCGGCTGCCGAGCCGGCCGAGCGCCTGGGGCAGCGACGCGTCCTGCAGCGCCACCGGCGCGAACGCCGCCACCAGGGCGCGGGCCTCGGCGAGGTTGTCGCGCGCCGTGTCCTCCACGACGTGCAGGCGCTCACGCACGGCGACGTCGTCCCCGAGGTCGAGGGCCGCCGTCGCGGCCTGCGCCTGCATCACCACGCTCGTGAACCCCTGGGCGAGCGTGTCGTGGATCTCGCGGGCCAGGCGCTCGCGCTCGGCCAGGACCCCCGCCTCGTGGCTGGTCAGCGCCAGCTGCTTCTGCGTGGCGTGCAGCTGGCCGAGCAGCCGCACCTGCTCCTCCGCCCGGCGCATCGCCACGTGGAACCACAGCCCGAGCCCGATCGCGAACACGAGAGTGACCAGCATCTGCGGCACCACCTCGCCCATGACCGCGACGTCGAAGTCGTACCGCGACGAGATACCGACCGACACCGCGACCGCCAGGGCGACGCAGCCGACCACGCCGTACCGGATCGACTCCAGCAGCATCCACACCTGCGCGAACGCGATGAACAGCAGGAGTGACGCCACGCCGCCCTGCGACACCGTCACCCCGGTGCCGATCACGAGCACCGACAGGTACAGCACGGCCAGCCGCTGGTTCCGGGTCCGGGCCGCCCGCGCGCCCCACAGCAGGTAGGCCAGCACGATCACGCCCATCGACGAGTACGCGACGGCGAGCTGCGTTCCCCGAGTCCCGTCCAGCGCCAGTGCGACGGCGGTCAGCGCGATGATCACGCCGAACGCGGCGTCCCACCACCGCACCTGGTCCTCCCACCCGGCGTACAGGCGCTCCAGATCCTGGTCGCGGTCAGCGTCGTCCCGGTCGGCCGCGGCTCCGTCGCCCGCTGTTCCGTCAGCCGTCATCGTGCCGCCGCCACCGGAACGTCCGCGTGCCGATCACGAGCCCCACCACCAGCCATGCCGCCAGTACAGCAGCCGTCGCGCCGGACTGCCAGGCCCCGGACGGCTCCGCCGCGGCGAACGCGTCCGGCAGGAACACCGACCGCATGCCCTGCGCGATCCACTTGAGCGGGAACAGGGACGACAGGTCGATCATCCAGCCGGGCAGCTGACTGACCGAGAAGAAGACCCCGGACGTGAACTGAAGGACCAGGAGCGGCGTCACCACCACCGCGCTCGCGGACCGCCCGGACCGGGGCACCGACGAGTACGCGACCCCGCACACCGCACCCGCCGCCGTGCCGAGCACGAAGACCCAGGCGAACGTGGCCCAGCGTCCGGCGTCGTCGGGCAGCGGGACGTCGAAGACGAGCGCTGCGACCGCGAGCAGCAGCGCCGTCTGTGCGAGCACCGTGACCAGCGACAGGAACACCTTGCCGAGAAAGTACGACGTCGCCGGCAGCGGCGTCGCGCGCAGACGCTTCAGCGTGCCGTCGTCCCGCTCGACGGCAATCGACATGGCGAGCGTCTGGTACGTCGAGAGCATGACGCCCGTCGCGACCATCCCGGGCAGGAAGTACTGCGCGAAGCTGACCGTGACGCCGTCGGCGACGATCGGGTCGTCGTCGCCGAACACCGTCGCGAAGATCGCGAGCATGACTATCGGATAGGCGAAACCGAAGACCACCGAGTCGCGCTCGCGGACGAACTGCAGCAGCTCCACGCCGCCGCGCACCAGCCCCAGGCGGAGCATGCCGGGCAGCCGCTTCCGCTGATCGCTCCCTTCCCGCTGGTCGACCCCCCTCCGCTGGTCGAGCTTGTCGAGACCCGCCTCGAGCCCCTCCCGCTGGTCGAGCTTGTCGAGGCCCGCGCCCTCCGTCGCACTCATCACGCCGCCTCCCTGCTCTGGTTGTCGATATTGATTCCGTCCACCGGCGCCTCGCCGATCAGCGAGAGGTACACGTCCTCGAGCGTCGGCCGGGTCACGGCCAGGCCGGGCACCTCGCCGTCAGGTCCGGCGGCCGCGATCAGCCGGGCGACGGCGGCCGTGGGTCGGTCCGTCCGCACGGTGCGCCGCACGCCGCCGTCGTCCCATGCGACGACGGGTGTGCGGGCCTCGGGACCGCCGAGCGTCTCGGGCGTCCCCGAGGCGACCACCACGCCGTCCCGCACGACCACCACCCGGTCGGCCAGCTGGGCTGCCTCGTCGAGATAGTGGGTGGTCAGGAGGATCGTGGTGCCGTCGTCGCGCAGGCTCGTCACGAGGTCCCAGAAGGACCGGCGGGCCTGAGGGTCGAACCCGGTAGTGGGCTCGTCGAGGAACAGCAGCTCGGGTCTGCCCACTATGCCGAGCGCCACGTCGAGCCGACGCCGCTGCCCGCCGGACAGCCCGCGGGTCCGCGCCCGGGCCTTCTCCGCGAGCCCCACCGCGGCGATGACCTCCGCGGGGTCGCGCGGATCGGGGTAGGACGCCGCGGCGGCCCGCACCTTCTCCAGGACGGTGAGCTCGCTCATGTCCCGCGAGTCCTGCATGACGACGCCGATCCGGGCACGCCAGGCGCGCCCGGCGTGCCGGGGGTCGTCGCCGAGCACCGACACCTCGCCGTCGTCGCGGTCGCGGAAGCCCTCGAGGATCTCGACGGTCGTGGTCTTGCCCGCGCCGTTGGGCCCGAGGACCGCCACGATCTCGCCCGTCGCGACGTCGAGATCGAGGCCGGCGACGGCGTCCTTGTAGCCGGCGCGTGCGTTGCCGTAGCGCTTGCGGAGGCCGCGTACTCGCACGGCCAGGGGGTCGGAGGTCTGCATGCCGTCGAGCATGCTCTCGCGGGCGTCCCTGGCGGGACGCCCGTTCGGCTGCACCTGCTGTCCACCGTTCGATGGACACCGCTCCGGCACGTAGTCGCTGGTCGAGCCCTCGTTGGTCGAGCTTGTCGAGACCGGCCGACGTCGCAGCCCTCCCGTTGGCCGCCCGTTGGTCGAGCCCGACGAGACCCCAAGGGCCCGTCAGGAACGAGTTCGACCTACAGCGTTGGGTACCGTACAGTTGTGCCTCGGTGATCGATCCTCACCTGAAGTGGCGTGCCTCTCCGGAGGTCCGCGCGAACACTTGACAAGGGATCGAACGCAGAGGGTAGTGGCGCAATTGGTAGCGCAGCGGTCTCCAAAACCGCAGGTTGCAGGTTCGAGTCCTGTCTACCCTGCCAGCGTGAACCCCAGCGGGGCCGCGCGCAGCGGGCCCACGTGAGTGGACCTGGCAAGCCAGTCCGCGCCAGCCGGCGCGCCGGGCCACAGGAGTGGGGTAGCAGTGAGCGACACCGAGGTGATCCAGAGCGCCGCGGAGCGTCCGAGCAAGGGCGGCGGCAACATCTTCGCCCGAATCGCGCTCTTCGTGCGCCAGGTGGTGGCCGAGCTCAAGAAGGTCGTCTCGCCGACGCGCTCCGAGCTCATGACGTACACGACAGTGGTGCTGGTCTTCCTGGTCGTGGTCATGTTCTTCGTGGTGGTGCTGGACTACGCGTTCGGCATGCTCGCCGGCTGGGTCTTCGGCTGATCCGGTCTTCCGCGGCGGCACGTTGACGCAGCCGTAGACGACCTCGACCACGGTCGACGTCGGTCCGGGTGCGCCGGACAAGCAGATGGGGCACGCTGCGCAGTACTTCGCTGTGACCGTTCTCGCCTGTTGCTGATTGTCGCTTCGCGGCACTTTCGCGCGACAATGGGCGAACACAGCTCGTAGAAGTACGCACACACGTGCCGGGCGTAGCCCCGGCGCACGAAGAGAAAGCAGGTTCGTTTCGTGTCCCAGGACTCTCTGGACCAGACGGAGAACGTCTCGCCGTCCGACGGCGACGATGCGGCCGTCGACGCGCCCCTGGACGCCGAGAACGCCGACGTGCCTGCGGACGCCGAGACTCCGGTCGACACCGACGCCGAGACCACGGACGAGAGCGAGGTCGAGGGCGACGCCACCGACGAGCGCACCGTCGACGCCGACGGCGACGTCATCGTGGACGAGGTCGAGGAGTTCAAGCGAACCCTCCGCGGACAGTCCGGCGACTGGTACGTCATCCACTCGTACGCGGGTTACGAGAAGCGCGTGAAGACCAACCTCGAGAACCGCATCCAGAGCCTCAACATGGAGGACTACATCTTCCAGGTCGAGGTTCCGATGGAAGAGGTCGCCGAGATCAAGAACGCGCAGAAGAAGATCGTGAGCCGGGTGCGGATCCCCGGTTACGTCCTCGTGCGCATGGACCTGACCGACGAGTCGTGGGGCGCCGTGCGGCACACCCCGGGCGTCACGGGCTTCGTCGGGCACACGCACCAGCCGGTGCCGCTGAACCTCGACGAGATCTACTCGATGCTCGCGCCCTCGATGCTGCAGCAGCCGTCGCAGGCCGGCCAGGCGGCAACCGGCGGCGGCGCGTCGACCGGTGGCAAGGCCCCGGTCCACGTGGACTTCGAGGTCGGCGAGTCGGTGACTGTTACCGACGGTCCGTTCGACACGCTGCCCGCCTCGATCTCCGAGATCAACGTCGAGGCCCAGAAGCTCAAGGTCCTCGTCTCCATCTTCGGCCGGGAGACCCCGGTCGAGCTGGGGTTCAACCAGGTCGCCAAGATCTGATCGTTCGTCCCTCAGCATTTGCAACCGGGTCATCGCCCACGGCGTCGGCCCAACCGAACAGAAGGTAGAAACGCATGCCCCCGAAGAAGAAGGTCTCCGGCCTCATCAAGCTGCAGATCAACGCTGGTGCGGCGACGCCGGCCCCGCCGATCGGCCCCGCGCTGGGTCAGCACGGCGTGAACATCATGGAGTTCTGCAAGGCGTACAACGCCGCGACCGAGTCGCAGCGCGGCAACGTCGTCCCGGTCGAGATCACGGTGTACGAGGACCGCTCGTTCACGTTCATCACCAAGACCCCGCCGGCCGCTGAGCTGATCAAGAAGGCCGCCGGTGTGCCCAAGGGCTCGCCCACGCCGCACACGGTCAAGGTCGCCACGATCACCAAGGCTCAGGTCCGCGAGATCGCGACGACCAAGCTGGCGGACCTGAACGCGAACGACCTCGACGCCGCGTCGCTGATCATCGCGGGCACCGCCCGCTCCATGGGCATCACCGTCTCTGAGTGACGAAGTCACTCAGAGCCATAAGCACAGTCGAGTGATTCCCCCGGGGCTGCTTCCAGCCCCGGACCGCACGAGGTGACCGGCGGACGTCGTCGGTCACCGCAGTGGCAGGGCCGACAGGCCCGCTACGACCACAAGGAGAGAGAACATGGCAAAGCGCAGCAAGGCGTATCTCGCCGCCGCAGAGAAGATCGACAGCGAGACGCTGTACTCGCCGCTCGAGGCGATCCGTCTCGCCAAGGAGACCGCCACCGTCAAGTACGACGCGACCGTCGAGGTTGCGTTCCGCCTCAGCGTCGACCCGCGCAAGGCCGACCAGATGGTCCGTGGCACGGTCAACCTGCCGAACGGCACGGGTAAGACCGCCAAGGTCATCGTGTTCGCCAACGCCGCCAAGGCGGAGGAGGCCCGCGCGGCCGGTGCCGACGAGGTCGGTGGCGACGAGCTGATCGAGAAGGTGGCCGCCGGCTACACCGACTTCGACGCGGCCGTCGCCACGCCGGACCTCATGGGCAAGGTCGGTCGCCTCGGTAAGGTGCTCGGCCCCCGCGGCCTCATGCCGAACCCGAAGACCGGCACCGTGACGATGGACGTGACCAAGGCTGTCACCGACATCAAGGGCGGCAAGATCGAGTTCCGCGTCGACAAGCACGCGAACCTGCACTTCATCATCGGCAAGGCCTCCTTCTCGGAGGTCCAGCTGCTGGAGAACTACGCGGCCGCGCTCGACGAGGTCCTCCGCCTCAAGCCGTCGTCGTCGAAGGGTCGCTACATCAGCAAGGCGACCATGGCCACGACGATGGGCCCCGGCATCCCGCTGGACCAGAGCAAGACCACCAAGCTCCTGGAAGAGGTCTCGGCCTGAGCCGAGCGCTTCTGAGCGCAAGAAGGCCCGCATCCCGCGAGGGGTGCGGGCCTTTTTGATTTTGGTTCAGCACGATGTATCGAACGCGCCGCTCGCCCCTCTTATCTGATGAGCGGCATCGAGCCGACGCGCACCGAGGAGAGGGGGAGTGCCTGATGGGCACAGTCTTTTTCCTCCGCGGATCCGGAACCCCCGCCGTACACTCGGTTGGTCCAAGTGGTCCACGTCCGGCATCGGACGTGGAAACATCCGCCAGCAGAGAATCCCGTGGTGCAATGACAGGATCAAGGGAGGCCCTGCCCGACGTCGACGGGCCCGGGCTCACGCTCGGCGATCGCGCTGCGATCGCCTTGACCGAGTACCGCGAGGGCAACCACCAGGCGCTCGGCGACCTGGTCCGCGAGGCGACGCCGCTGCTGTAGCACACGGTCCGCGCGCAGGGCGTCGAGCACGACGCCGCGGACGACGTGGTGCAGAGCACCTGGGTGGCCCTCGTGCGTCATGCCGACTCGATAGCCGAGCCGAAGGCCGTGCTGAAGTGGCTGCTGGTGACGGCGAAGCGGGCCGCCTGGGAGGCCGTGCGCAAGCACCGTGACGACGAGAAGCGCCGCACCGAGCTCCCCGACGACAGCCCTGAGCACCCGATGGCCCTTCCTGCGAAGGATCCGCTGCCGGACGACGAGGTCCTGCGCGAGGAACGCGATCGCATCCTGTGGATGTCGCTCCAACAACTACCCGGACGCTGCCAAGAGCTGCTGCGTCTGGTTTCGCTCGCCGACCGGCCGGACTACCGGCACATCTCGGCGGCGATCGGAATGCCGATGGGCTCCATCGGCTCGACTCGTGGACGCTGCTTGGCAAAGCTGCGGACCATCCTCGACGAGCAGGGGGACTTCTCGTGGACCTGACGCCGGAACCGAACAAGGACGAAGAGGCCGTGGGGGACCTCTCGTACGACCCGAAGGGCATGCTTGACGCCGACGACGGGGCTGTGCTGACCCGTCTTGCCGAGCTGGTCGACGCGGTTGACCCGGTGCCGAGCGACCTCGTGGAGCGCTCGCTGTTCGCGATCACGCTGGCCGGCCTGGAGGCCGACCTCATGGAGGCCGTCTATCTCGACGCGCCGCTCGCGGGCGTCCGGGGGGCCGCCGCAGCAGCACGCGCAGACGACACAGCGCCTGCCGAGGCGAAGACAATTACCTTCACGCACGACTCGCTGACCGTCATGATCAGCTTGTCCCCGGCTGCCGGGGGCAAGGTTCGGATCGACGGCTGGGCCGCTCCCGCGGCCGGGCTGGACGTGGAGCTGCACCGACCGGGGGCTGACGTCGTCACGACCGCCTCCGATGACGACGGACGGTTCGCCTTCGACTCCGTCGAGCGTGGCCGCGCGAGCCTGGTGGTTCGCCGGACCGACGGCGGCGGCGGTGCGGTGAGCACGCCGGTTATCGAGCTGTGAACTGCATGAATTCCTGAACTTCTGACATACAAACCTTGAGACCCGGCCGAGGGGCGCGGCGGGGTTAGCCGAGTGCGCCTATCGATGGAGAGGTACTGCTGTGAGTGAGCCGATGCCCGAGGGAATGCACGTCCGGGACCACGCCGGGGGGTGGCGGCCGGTCCGGGAGCTGGACCCCGCCACGGACCGGCTCCCCGGTGGGCGCATCGCGCCGACGCGCTACGTGCGAGACCGCGTGATCGTCCGCGGTGATTCCGAGGGCGGGCACAACGCGCTCCTCGAGATGATCACCGCCCGCGCCCGGGAGAACGGTGTCACGGTCACGACCGGAGACTTCCAGCAGGCGCCGTCGCGCGACGGTGCCGACTTCGTGGGGACCAGGCCCGACGTCGAGGTGCGGCTCGACGACGTGCGGGACGACTGGGACGCGCTGGGGCTGCTGGCCGCGGTGGCGGAGGAAGCGGGCGACAACCGCAGGCGGGTGTCGCTGGACCACGTGGTGACGGGGCACCGCAAAAATGGAGGATTCGGGGATCCGAACAAGCGGGTTCCTGCCGTATATCCGGGAGGGGCTCCTGTTCGCGCAGCCGACGGAGTATCGCCCCTTGTTACGCAAGAAGGCATCGATCGGCCCGTGGTCGCGATCCTGGACACCGGGATCGGGCGACACCCGTGGTTCGATGAGCCCGGAACTACCGTGCTTCGCGACGTCCAGCTCGATGGCAGCCCCATCGGGACCTATCCTGAGGACGATGTCGATGCGGAGCGCGAGGGGCGCCGAGATGGTGCGGCGTCCCACCTAGACCCGTACGCCGGGCACGGTACCTTCATCGCCGGCGTGGTCCACCAGGTCTGCCCGGACGCGGCGCTGCTTCCAGTTCGCGTCTACGGCGGGGACGGAACGGCCTCCGAGTGGGACTTCGCTCGGTCGGTGGAGCGGCTCCTGGAATTCCATCTGCGCGGACTCGCAGGCGTACCCGGGCACTTCCCCGTCGACATCGTGGTGATCGCCAGCGGCTACTACCTGGAGCACCCCGAGGACGACGACGACTACGAGGGTCTCTACCGCGGCAGGCTTCGTGACCTGCGCCGGGCAGGTGTTCTAGTGGTGGCATCGGCCGGGAACGACGGATCTACCCGCAAGACATTTCCCGCGGGCTGGGCGCCGCCCGTGCGACGGACGAGCGGCGGGGTGATCCCTGGTGACGTGCACGATCTCTGCCCGGACTACACGCCGTTGATCGGTGTGGCTGCCTCCAACCCCGATGGAACCTTGGCCGACTTCAGCAACGACGGTCCTTGGATCGCTGCGGTGCGTCCCGGCGTGAACGTCCTGAGCGCGATGCCTACGACGTTCGACGGTGCCAGCGAGGGTAGGCGATCAGCAGACGGCCTGCGTTATGCGGTCGACCCGGACGACTTCACGCAGGGCTTCGGAACCTGGAGCGGGACCTCGTTCTCGTCACCGTATCTCGCGGCGCAGCTCGCGGCGCAGCTGCTTGCATATAGGTCTTCCGGTCAGCAGCCGGCGCTTGACGCGCAAGGTCGTGTCAGCGATGCCTGGCATGCTGTGATCAAGGTCGGGGATCTCTACGCGGAGGTGCCCGGAGTGCCGGTGTGAGGTTCTGATCGGGGGGCGCGGTGGGCACAGCGGAGCTGGAGGCTCTAACCGAGCGATTCGAACGGGCGCGGGAATGGAACGTCCGTGCCCAACCGCGTCGTGCTCGCCGCGAGTTCCGCGCGCTTCTCCGGGACCTTGATCACGGCGAGACGGTGGACCTGACGATGGCCGACCGAGTGGCTTGGGCCTGGCTCATTGCTCGGTCATGGATGGGACTCGCGCAGGCAGATCTCGCGTGCACCGGAGACCTTCCAGGAGCTCTCGAACTGCTTGACCGGGCACGGGGTGCTGCCCGGCTGCTCGAGGGTTTGGAACGTCGGCGCATCGAGGCGGTGACCGACGGACAACAGGGACTGTTCCTGCTGCGGGTCGCGGGGAAGCCTGCGGAGGCGGTTCGCCTGTTTGACCGGGTACTTGCGGTCAGCGACTCCGGTGCGCCGCGGGACCTCGCGATGGCGTACCTCAATCGGGCGATTGCTCTCTCCGATCTCGGAGACGTCGAGGGCGCACTGGCGGACAACTTCGAGGCCGTCCGGCACGCCGAAGCGGCGGGATCGCCCACGCTCGTAGCCTTCGCACGGCACAACTCGGGCTACTACTTGAGCATGCTCGGCGATGCACCCGCAGCGCTCGCGGAGATGGCTGCTGCGCGTGAGCTTGCGCCAGACCAAGATGACGGCATCTCCATGCTCGGCCAGGCTGAGGTGCTGTATGGCGTTGGCCTTCTGGAGGAGGCGGAAGCGCTGCTGGACGAAGCGATACCGCAGCTACTCGCAGCTGGCCGGCGCACCGACCATGCCATCGCCGAATACGTTCGGGCACGTTGCCTCCTGGCGCTCCTGCGCTTCGAGGAGGCATCGACGCTCGCAGGCCGGGCACGTGCCCATTTCACGGCTGTGGGCTACGAACAATGGGCCGTTCTCTCTCGGGTCCTGGAATTTGAAGCAGCCCTTGCACCACTTCGTCGCGGTGTGCGGACACCGACAGGTGGTGAAGTCCGCCGTCGGGCACGGCAAGCGCTCACTGCCGCGCAGGACGGTGATGCCGCTGGACCGGTCCTGGGCCAGCACCCCGGTCACGCCGCACGTCTTGTCGCTGCGCAATGGTTCCTGCTGGCCAACGACCTCGATACGGCTCGTGTCACGCTCCGGGGCCTGCCCCGCGGCTTGACGAGCGCCCCGCTGACGATGCGGATCCAGCACTACACGGTCCAGGCGGAACTGGCGTTCGCAGCGGACGACCGCACGAGGGGGCTTCGCGCCGTGCGGGCGGGTCTGAGGCTGCTTGCCGACCATCGCAGCAGGCTCGGCGCGGTCGAGTCAGTTACGGCAGCCGCCGCACACGGTGTGGAACTGACCCGTATCGACGTCGGGGCAGCCGCGCACACCGGACGGCCGGCGGCGCTGTTCGACGCGGCGGAGCGAGGCCGTTCCACGTTCGCTGGTACGGGCCGCGTAACTCCGCCGGACGACCCAAGGGCCGCTGCGCTCCTCTTCGAGGCTCGAGGCTTGTTGGCCAGGGCGCGCGAGATGCCTGCTGACCAGGCCAAGGAGCGGGAGCGGCTCACTCGCCGTGCGCACCGGGCCCAGAGCGAGGTGCGGGAACGCTCGTGGCGCCATGCGGGTAACGCGGGCGGGGTGCAGCGTTCGGTGACTGCCCGCGAACTACGCCAGGTGCTCGTCGAGCGAGGCGACGACACGGCGGTGGTGGCCAACTTTGTAGTGCTCGACGGCATGCTGCGCTGTGTCCGTGTCGATGCCAGGGGCGTGACGGCCATCGAGTTCGGCCCCGCGGACGACGTGACCGAACGAGTCCGCCGCCTCGGCGCCGACTTCGCCATGGCCGCCAACGACCTCATCCCCGCACCCCTGCGAGCCGCCGCCAATGCCTCTCTGGCGCGCAACCTCAAGGTGCTCGACGACATTCTCCTCGGTCCCCTCCGCGCCGACGGCGACCTCTACGTCGTCGCCCGGGAACCCCTGCTCAGCGTCCCCTGGACCGCGCTCCCGTCCCGCAGCGGCCTGCGCACCGCAGTCAACTCGTACGTCGCCCGGGGCCGCACCCACGCCCGCCCGAGCGGCAAGCGACGGCTGCTCGCAGCGGCGGGACCTGGCGTGCAGCATGGCACCGCGGAAGTCCATGCGGTCGGCAGGCAGTGGCCAGGCGCAACCGTGCTGACCGGGGACGACGCCGTCACCGAGCATGTCCGCACGGCTCTCGCCACGCACGACGTCGTGCATCTCGCCACCCATGGCCAGCACGACGCGGACAACCCGCTGTTCGCGAGCATCGACCTCGCCGACGGCCCGCTGTTCGCCCACGAGCTCGACGGGACGCCGCTGCCCGGTTCGGTGGTGATCCTGTCCTCGTGCGAGGTCGGCGGCTCGACCCAGGTGCTCGGCGGCGAGGTGCTGGGCCTGACGTCGGTGCTCCTGCGCCTGGGCGCTCGCGCGGTGATCGCGTCCGTAGCCAAGCTCTCGGACGAGCTCGCGGCCCGGGTCATGCCGCGCCTGCACGCTCATCTTCGCGAGTCCGACGATCCGGAAGCCGCGCTCGCGGCGGCCCTCAAGGACGTTGCCGAGCCGGTCCCGCTGGTCTGTTTCAGCTCGGTCGAGGGCCTCGCCAGCGCCTGATCGCGGGGCGGGCGAATAGTGGTCTGATCGGCCCACCTTCATCCAGGCCCGAGCCGCTGACCTGCGGCGTCAGAAAGGGCGGTGACACAAGACATCTCACCCCGCTAGCGTGTCCCGCCTGACGCCCCACAAGGGCGTGGAAATGGCTAGGGGGCAACATGTGGCCGGAACTCGAGGCGGAGCTGCTGGTCGCGCGGGACCTCAACTCCCGCTCGCGGCCGGGCGACGCTCTGCTGCGGTTCCAGGGGGTGCTCGACCGGCTGCGCGTCATGGACCTCGCTGATCTCGAGCCCGGAGACCACGAGCGCTGGGCGGAGGGCGTGGTGCGTTCCCTGACGGGGGAGGCGGTCGCCGTCCATGCGGTCGAGGACGCGCTCGACAAGCCGCTGGCCATTCTCGAGGACGCCGAGTCCCGGGCCAGGACGGCGCCACCGGCGGTCGCGGCGCGCCTCGGCGCCGTCGTCGAGGGGGCACGTGGCCTGCTCCTGCAGCGCTCCGGCAGGCTGGCTGATGCCATGGCCGCGTTCGACCGGGTGCTCGAGGATCCGGGAGTGCTCAACGGGCGGGACCTCGCGACGGTGCTGCTCAACCGGGGCGCGACAGCCATCGAGCTGGGCCGGCTCGATGCGGCGCTCGAGGACTTCGACGTCTGCCACGAGCAGGCGGTTCGTGCGGGCACACCCTCGATCGCTTCCCTCGCCCTGCACAACACCGGCTTCGTGCGGTACGCGCTCGGCGACCTGCCCGGTGCGCTCCGGGCCATGGAGGCGGCCCGCGCCGTCGACCCGGAGCGGGCTGACGGCCTGCTCGACATCGGCCGTGGCGCGGTCCTCTACGAGGCAGGACTGCTCGAGGACGCCGAACGCGTGCTCACCCAGGCCATATCCCGCATGGTCGGTCCCGGCCGCGCGCCGCACCGCGCGGAGGCTGAGTACTTCCGCGCCCGCTGCCTCATGGCCCTGCACCGGTGGGACGAGGCCCGTACCGTCGCGGCCTTCGTCAGGCAGTACTACGCCGGCGTGGGCCATCCGCAGCGTGCGGCCATCGCGCGTGTCGCGGAGCTGGAGGCGATCCTCCTGCCGGTCCGGCGTGGCGAGAGCCCTGTGCCCGACGACGCGCGCCACCGCGCAGAGCAGGCCATCGAAGCCGCGGAGGCCGGGGACGAGGTGGACCCGCTCCTCGGACAGCACCCGGGCCTGGCCGCACGGTTCGTCGCCGCGCACTGGTACCTCCTCGCCGACGACGTCGAGGCCGCCCGCACCGTGCTCGACAACCTCCCGGACGGCATGACCGACGCTCCGCTGACCACCCGGATCCAGCAGCAGACGGTCCTCGCGCAGATCGCGTTCGCGGCGGGGGACCGGACCGCCGGTATCGCCGCCGTCTCGCTGGGCCTCGGGCTGCTCGCCGACCACCGCGTGGGCCTGGGCTCCGTGGAGTCGGTGACGGCCGCGGCCGCGCACGGCGTCGACCTGCAGCGGACCGACGTCGCGGCAGCCGTGCGGACCGGCCGGCCCGACGCGCTGTTCGAGGCAGTCGAACGCGGGCGTGCCACGTTCGCGGGGGTGGGCGGCGCCGCGACGCCGGACGACCCCGCCGTGCGCGCACTCGTCACGGAGGCCCGGGGCCTCGTCGTCCGGGCACGCACCCTCACGAACCGCGAGAGCGCCCCCGAGCGAGCCCACCTGTTCGAACGCTCCGGCAACCTGCTGGCGACGGCCCGCGAACGCGCCTGGCACCGCACGGGCGCCGACAAGGCCGCGGCCGAGGAACGCCCTGCAACCGTCGCGGACGTGCGACGCGTGCTCGGCACCCGCGACGACGGCGCGGTGGTCGCCAACTACCTGGTGCTCGACGGCGTCCTACGGTGCGTCCGCCTGGACGCGGACGGTGCGCGCACCGTGGAGCTCGGTCCACGGGCCGACGTCGCCGAACGGGTGCTGCGCGCCCGCGCCGACCTCGGCGTGTGCGCCAACGATCTGGTGCCAACCGCCCTGCGCGCCGCCGCCCAGCGTTCCCTGACCCGCAACCTGGACGCCCTCGACAAGCTCCTCGCGATACCGCTCGAGGCCGACGGCTCGTTGTACGTCGTCGGCCGGGACCCGCTCGTCGGCGTGCCGTGGACGGCCCTGCCGTCCCGCAGGGGCAAGCGCACCACCATGCGTTCCTACGTCGCACGCGGACGAGCCCCCGCGCAGCCGGGGGAGGGGCACCGGCTCCTCGCGGCGCACGGCCCGGGCGTGACCCTCGGCGCGAGCGAGGTGCGGGCGGTGGGCGACACGTGGCCCGGCGCGACGGTTCTCACCGGCCCCGCGGCCACGACGACCGCGGTACGCGAGGCGCTCGCCACCCACGACATCGTGCACCTCGCGACCCACGGCCGGCACGACGCCGACAACCCGCTCTTCGCCTCCGTCGACCTGGCCGACGGACCACTCTTCGCGCACGAGCTCGACGGCACCCGACTGCCCGGATCGGTGGTGATCCTGTCGGCGTGCGAGGTCGGCGGCTCCTCCCAGGTGGTCGGGGGAGAGGTCCTGGGCCTGACGTCGGTCCTCCTGCGCCTCGGCGCCCGCGCCGTCGTCGCGGCCGTCGCCCCGCTGTCGGACGCCGTCGCCGCCCGCGTGATGCCGCGCTTCCACGCGCACCTGCGCGCCACCGACGACCCGGAGGCCGCGCTCGCCGCGGCGCTCGCGGACGAGCCCGAACCCGCGCCGCTGGTGTGCTTCGGCTCCCTGGAGGGCTTGGAGCGCTGACGGCGGGTCGCCGCACGCATGTGCGGTTGCAGGCGTGTGGCGCGGGCCACCGCACGTTCGTACAACAACCGCACGTTCGTGCGGTACGATTCTCAGGTAACCCAAGACCGCCGGTTGTCCGACGCTGCCCGCTCTTCACGAGCACAGGGCGGAAGAAGACCGAAGTCCCGCTAAGAGCGGGGGCCTGCGCAGGTGACGAACTCGAGTGCGGCCCTGCCGCGCGAACCGAGCCCCGTGCACCTGTGCCGGGGCTCTTTCTCTTTTTCCGGGGCACGCCCGGGGCATGCGCCCCAGGGGACGGTGGTACCACCACCGGAAGGATTGCCATGGCGAGGCCGGACAAGGCAGCCGCAGTCGCAGAGATCGCGGGTAAGTTCCGCGACTCCAACGCGGCCGTGCTGACCGAGTACCGCGGGCTCACCGTCGCGCAGCTCAAGGAGCTGCGTCGGTCGCTCAGCGGCAACGCAACCTACGCCGTGGTGAAGAACACGCTGACGGGGATCGCGGCCAAGGAGGCCGGTGTCGAGGGTCTCGACGCCGACCTGAAGGGCCCGTCCGCCATCGCATTCGTGACCGGGGACCCGGTCACGGCTGCGAAGGGTCTGCGTGACTTCGCCAAGGCGAACCCTGCTCTGGTCATCAAGGGTGGCGTGCTCGACGGCCGCCCGATGTCCGCTGCAGAGATCACGAAGCTCGCGGACCTCGAGTCCCGCGAGGTTCTGCTGGCCAAGGTGGCCGGCGGTCTGAAGGCCACGCTGACGCGTGCTGCTTACGCCTTCAGCGCCAAGCCCGCCCAGGTCGCCCGCGTTATCGATGCCCTGCGTCAGAAGCAGGAGTCGGAGGGCGCTGCCGCCTGATCAGGCGGTAGCGCTAGAACAAAAACCCCCTGCTTCTCGCGGGCCGCACCGGCCCGCGAAGCGCCTACTGAAAGGAACGCCATCATGGCGAAGCTCTCCACCGACGAGCTCCTGTCCGCCTTCGAGGAGCTCACGCTCATCGAGCTGTCCGACTTCGTGAAGGCCTTCGAGGACAAGTTCGACGTCACCGCTGCCGCTCCGGTCGCCGCCGCCGCTGCCGGCCCGGCCGTCGCCGCCGAGGCCGTGGAGGAGAAGACGGAGTTCGACGTCATCCTCGAGGCCGCCGGTGACAAGAAGATCCAGGTCATCAAGGAGGTGCGCGCGCTCACGTCCCTCGGTCTCAAGGAGGCCAAGGACCTGGTCGACGGCGCACCGAAGCCGGTTCTCGAGGGCGCCGACAAGGACGCCGCCGAGAAGGCGAAGGCCGCCCTGGAGGGCGCCGGCGCCACCGTCACCGTCAAGTGACCTCAGGCTCCACCGCCTTCGGGCTGGTGTGACGGCGGCCCGGGCTCGTCCCGGGCGCCGTCCACCGACAGCAGAGGCCCGCACCCCCTCGGGGTGCGGGCCTCTCGTTTTCACCCACGTCTTCACCCACGTCAGCCGCAGCGCCGCGGCAGTGCGGGCCGGCAGTGCGGATCCGCAACGATTCGAGGATTATTGCGATCTCGGCGTGCACGTAGTAGGGCGACTGGACATACTAGAACCAGATAGGTATGCTAGCGCTTTGCGCCCGCGTGTGCCCTCGACGCCTCCCCCTGCTTCCCGAAAGTCCTGGTTGCATCCCCTCTTGTGGGATGCCCTCCGGCGACCGGTGAAGTCCGGCAGAGCTTCCTGCAGCACCGCAGAGCGTACAGCGTTCACCCGAACTGCAGGGAAGGACCCCTCTTGGCTGCCTCGCGCACCCCTTCAGCTCCGTCCGCCGAAGCCATTGCGAACCGTACCGCTTCCCGTCGCGTTTCCTTCGCAAAGATCTATGAGCCACTCGAGGTCCCCGACCTGCTTGGCCTTCAGACCGAAAGCTTCGACTGGCTCCTTGGTAACCCAGCCTGGCAGGCCAGGGTAGAAATTGCCAAGACGGCTGGCCGTAATGATGTCCCGGAAACTTCGGGCCTCGAGGAGATCTTCGAGGAGATCTCCCCGATCGAGGACTTCGGCTCCTCGATGTCCCTCTCCTTCTCGAACCACCGCTTCGAGCCGCCGAAGTACACGGCGGACGAGTGCAAGGAGAAGGACTTCACCTACGCGGCCCCGCTGTTCGTCACCGCGGAGTTCGTCAACTACACCACCGGTGAGATCAAGAGCCAGACCGTCTTCATGGGCGACTTCCCGCTCATGACGGCCCGCGGCACCTTCATCATCAACGGCACCGAGCGCGTCGTCGTCTCCCAGCTGGTTCGTTCGCCGGGCGTCTACTTCGAGCGCACCCCGGACAAGACCAGCGACAAGGACGTCTTCTCCGCGAAGATCATCCCGTCGCGTGGTGCCTGGCTCGAGTTCGAGATCGACAAGCGCGACGCCGTCGGCGTCCGCGTCGACCGCAAGCGCAAGCAGTCCGTCACCGTGCTGCTCAAGGCTCTCGGCATGAGCGAGGCGGAGATCCGCGAGGAGTTCGCCGAGTTCCCGTCGGTGCTGGACACCCTCGAGAAGGACCACGTCCACACCGAGGACGAGGCACTTGTCGACCTGTACCGCAAGATCCGCCCGGGCGAGCCGCCCACGGTCGAGGCCGGTCGCGCGCTGCTCGAGAACTTCTACTTCAACCCGAAGCGTTACGACCTCGCGAAGGTCGGCCGCTACAAGGCGAACAAGAAGCTCGGTGTCGACGCACAGCTGGCCGAGTCCACGCTGTCGCTGACCGACGTCGTTGCGACGATCAAGTACCTCGCCGCCCTGCACGCCGACAAGCAGATCCTCTCGGGGATGCGCAACGGCAAGCCGGTCGAGGTGCGCGTAGAGGTCGACGACATCGACCACTTCGGCAACCGTCGTATCCGCGCCGTGGGTGAGCTCATCCAGAACCAGGTGCGCACGGGTCTGTCCCGCATGGAGCGCGTCGTTCGCGAGCGCATGACCACGCAGGACGTCGAGGCCATCACGCCGCAGACGCTGATCAACATCCGTCCGGTCGTCGCGTCGATCCGTGAGTTCTTCGGCACGTCGCAGCTGTCGCAGTTCATGGACCAGAACAACCCGCTGGCCGGTCTGACGCACAAGCGTCGTCTGAACGCGCTGGGCCCGGGTGGTCTGTCCCGTGACCGTGCCGGCATGGAGGTCCGTGACGTCCACCCGTCGCACTACGGCCGCATGTGCCCGATCGAGACCCCTGAGGGTCCGAACATCGGTCTGATCGGTTCGCTCGCGTCGTTCGGTCGCATCAACCCGTTCGGCTTCATCGAGACGCCGTACCGCAAGGTCGAGAACGGCAAGGTCACCGACAACATCGAGTACCTGACGGCCGATGACGAGGACCGCTACATCATCGCGCAGGCGAACACGCCGCTGCTCGAGGACGGCACGTTCGTCCTCGACCGCGTGCTCGTCCGCACCAAGGGTGGCGAGACCAACGACATCCCGGGTGCCGAGGTCGACTACATGGACGTCTCGCCGCGCCAGATGGTGTCGGTCGCGACCGCCCTGATCCCGTTCCTCGAGCACGACGACGCCAACCGCGCCCTCATGGGTGCCAACATGCAGCGCCAGGCGGTGCCGCTGGTCCGGTCCGAGGCCCCCGTGGTCGGTACCGGCATGGAGCGCCGTGCGGCGGTCGACGCCGGCGACGTCATCCTGGCGACCAAGCCCGGTGTGGTCACCGAGGTCTCGGCCGACCTGGTGCTCGTGGCGAACGACGACGGCACGACGGGCTCGTACCGCGTGCACAAGTTCGTGCGCTCGAACCAGGGCACGAGCTACAACCAGCGCGTGCTGGTCGACGAGGGTGCGCGGGTCGAGGTCGGCTCCGTGCTCGCCGACGGCCCGGCCACGGACGAGGGCGAGCTCGCGCTCGGCCGCAACCTGCTGGTCGCGTTCATGTCGTGGGAGGGCCACAACTACGAGGACGCGATCATCCTGTCGCAGCGCCTCGTGGAGGACGACGTCCTCTCCTCGATCCACATCGAGGAGCACGAGGTCGACGCTCGCGACACCAAGCTCGGCCCGGAGGAGATCACGCGGGACATCCCGAACGTCTCCGAGGAGGTCCTCGCGGACCTCGACGAGCGCGGCGTGATCCGCATCGGCGCCGAGGTCGGCGCGGGCGACATCCTGGTCGGCAAGGTCACCCCCAAGGGTGAGACCGAGCTGACCCCGGAGGAGCGCCTGCTCCGTGCGATCTTCGGTGAGAAGGCGCGCGAGGTGCGCGACACCTCGCTCAAGGTTCCCCACGGCGAGCAGGGCACGGTCATCGCGGTGCGCGAGTTCAACCGGGAGGACGGCGACGAGCTGCCCGCCGGCGTGAACCAGCTGGTGCGCGTCTACATCGCGCAGCGCCGCAAGATCACGGTCGGTGACAAGCTGGCCGGCCGCCACGGCAACAAGGGCGTCATCTCGAAGATCCTCCCGCAGGAGGACATGCCGTTCCTCGAGGACGGCACGCCGGTCGACGTCGTCCTGAACCCCCTGGGTGTGCCGGGCCGGATGAACGTCGGTCAGGTGCTGGAGACCCACCTCGGGTGGATCGCCAAGCAGGGCTGGGACGTCTCCCTGGCAGACGACAAGGGCGGGGAGTGGCTGGAGAGCCTCCCCGAGGTCGCTCACACGAGCGTTCCGGGCCGCCCTGTCGCCACGCCGGTGTTCGACGGTCTGGAGGAGGTCGCGCTCCGCGGTCTCTTCGGGGCCACCCTGCCCAACCGTGACGGCCAGCGCATGGTCAACCACGACGGCAAGGCGATGCTCTTCGACGGCCGCTCCGGCGAGCCGTTCCCCGAGCCCGTCTCGACCGGCTACATGTACATCCTGAAGCTGCACCACCTGGTCGACGACAAGATCCACGCGCGTTCGACCGGTCCGTACTCGATGATCACGCAGCAGCCGCTGGGTGGTAAGGCGCAGTTCGGTGGTCAGCGATTCGGTGAGATGGAGGTCTGGGCACTCGAGGCGTACGGCGCCGCGTACACGCTCCAGGAGCTGCTCACCATCAAGTCCGACGACGTCCCGGGCCGTGTCAAGGTCTACGAGGCGATCGTCAAGGGCGAGAACATCCCCGACTCGGGCATCCCGGAGTCCTTCAAGGTGCTCCTCAAGGAGATGCAGTCGCTGTGCCTGAACGTCGAGGTGCTCTCGAGCGACGGTGTCTCCATCGAGATGAAGGAGTCCGACGACGAGGTGTACCGCGCCGCTGAGGAGCTCGGTATCGACCTCTCGAGGCGGCCGAACGCCGCCTCCAGCGTCGACGAGATCTGACACCGGTCCGCGCCCGCTCAGCGGGCGCGGACCCGGACTCCAGGCGCGGACCTGGACACCAAGGATTTTCGAGAACTTCAGGAAGTAGGACATCTTGCTCGACGTCAACGTCTTCGACGAGCTGCGTATCGGCCTCGCCACGGCCGAGGACATCCGTGCCTGGTCGCACGGTGAGGTCAAGAAGCCAGAGACCATCAACTACCGCACCCTCAAGCCGGAGAAGGACGGGCTCTTCTGCGAGAAGATCTTCGGTCCGACCCGCGACTGGGAGTGCTACTGCGGCAAGTACAAGCGCGTGCGCTTCAAGGGCATCATCTGTGAGCGGTGTGGCGTAGAGGTCACGCGTTCCAAGGTGCGCCGTGAGCGCATGGGCCACATCGAGCTCGCCGCGCCCGTCACGCACATCTGGTTCTTCAAGGGTGTGCCGTCCCGCCTGGGCTACCTGCTGGACCTGGCGCCGAAGGACCTCGAGAAGGTCATCTACTTCGCGGCCTACATGATCACGTCGGTCGACGACGAGGCCCGCCAGGAAGACCTGCCGAACCTGCAGAACGAGATCGATCTCGAGAAGAAGGAGATCTCCGACCGCCGGGACAACGACATCAACACCCGCGCCCAGAAGCTCGAGGCCGACCTGGCCGAGCTCGAGGCCGAGGGTGCCAAGGCTGACGCGCGCCGCAAGGTGCGCGACTCTGCCGAGCGCGAGATGGCTCAGCTCCGCAAGCGTGCGGACCAGGAGCTCGACCGCCTCGAGCAGGTCTGGGACCGGTTCAAGAACCTCAAGGTCGCTGACCTCGAGGGCGACGAGATGCTGTACCGCCAGCTCCAGGACCGCTACGGCACCTACTTCGAGGGTGCGATGGGCGCGAGCGCGATCCAGCAGCGCCTCCAGAACTTCGACCTGGAGGCCGAGGCGGACTCGCTGCGCGAGACCATCCGCTCCGGCAAGGGCCAGCGCAAGACCCGTGCCCTCAAGCGGCTCAAGGTCGTGAACGCGTTCCTCACGACCACGAACTCGCCCACCGCGATGGTGCTCGACGCCGTCCCGGTCATCCCGCCGGACCTGCGCCCGATGGTGCAGCTCGACGGTGGCCGGTTCGCGACGTCGGACCTGAACGACCTGTACCGCCGCGTCATCAACCGGAACAACCGCCTCAAGCGGCTCCTGGACCTGGGCGCGCCGGAGATCATCGTCAACAACGAGAAGCGGATGCTCCAGGAGGCCGTGGACTCGCTGTTCGACAACGGCCGTCGTGGTCGCCCGGTCACGGGTCCGGGCAACCGCCCGCTGAAGTCGATCTCGGACATGCTCAAGGGCAAGCAGGGCCGGTTCCGTCAGAACCTGCTCGGCAAGCGCGTCGACTACTCGGGCCGTTCGGTCATCGTCGTCGGCCCGCAGCTCAAGCTGCACCAGTGCGGTCTGCCCAAGCAGATGGCGCTCGAGCTGTTCAAGCCGTTCGTCATGAAGCGGCTCGTGGAGCTCAACCACGCGCAGAACATCAAGAGCGCCAAGCGCATGGTCGAGCGCACGCGCCCGGTCGTGTGGGACGTGCTCGAAGAGGTCATCACGGAGCACCCCGTGCTCCTGAACCGTGCGCCGACGCTGCACCGTCTGGGCATCCAGGCGTTCGAGCCGCAGCTCGTCGAGGGCAAGGCCATCCACCTGCACCCGCTCGTCTGCGGCGCGTTCAACGCCGACTTCGACGGTGACCAGATGGCTGTGCACCTGCCCCTGAGCGCCGAGGCGCAGGCCGAGGCCCGCATCCTCATGCTCTCGAGCAACAACATCCTCAAGCCGTCGGACGGCCGTCCGGTGACCATGCCTTCGCAGGACATGATCATCGGTCTGCACCACCTCACGAGCGACCGTCCGGGCGCCGTGGGCGAGGGCCGCGCGTTCGGTTCCGTGGCCGAGGCCATCATGGCCTTCGACCGCGGTGAGCTGGACATCAACGCCAAGATCAGGCTGCTGATGTCGGACCTCGTGCCGCCGCTGAAGGACTTCGAGGCGCCCGAGGGCTGGGAGCAGGGGCAGCAGCTCCTGTTCGACACGACCCTCGGCCGGTACCTGTTCAACGAGACGCTGCCCGTCGACTACCCGTACGAGAACGGTGTCGCCGACAAGAAGCGCCTCTCGACGATCGTCAACGACCTCGCCGAGCGCTACCCGAAGGTGGAGGTGGCCGCGGCGCTGGACGCGCTGAAGGACGCCGGCTACCGGTGGGCCACGCGCTCCGGTGTCACGATCGCCATCTCCGACGTCGCTGCGCCGACCGAGAAGGCCGCGATCCTCGACGAGCACGAGGCTCGGGCCCTCAAGGTCCAGCAGCAGTTCGACAAGGGTCTGATCACCGACGACGAGCGCCGCCAGGAGCTCATCGAGATCTGGACGCAGGCAACTGACCGGGTGGCCTCGGTGATGCGGGAGAAGCTCGAGAGCAACGCGCGGAACACCGTGATGCGCATGGTGGGCTCGGGTGCTCGTGGTAACTGGATGCAGGTCCGTCAGATCGCCGGTATGCGCGGCCTCGTGGCGAACCCGAAGGGCGAGATCATCCCTCGTCCGATCAAGTCCAACTACCGTGAGGGCCTGTCCGTCCTCGAGTACTTCATCGCGACGCACGGTGCCCGTAAGGGTCTGGCCGACACGGCCCTCCGTACGGCCGACTCGGGTTACCTGACCCGCCGTCTGGTGGACGTGTCGCAGGACGTCATCATCCGTGAGGACGACTGCGGTACCGAGCGTGGCCTCACGCTGCCGGTCGCGGAGCGCCTCCCGGACGGCTCGCTCGTCCCCGACGACCGCGTCGAGACCAGCATCTACTCGCGTACCTTCGCGACCGACGTGGTGGACGCCGACGGCAACGTCATCGCGACCGCCGGTTCGGACGCGGGCGACGTCATCATCGACCAGGTGATCGCGGCGGGCATCGAGAGCGTCAAGGTCCGTTCGGTCCTTACCTGCACCTCTCGCGTCGGTACCTGCGCGAAGTGCTACGGCCGCTCCCTGGCCACGGGCCTGCTCGTGGACATCGGCGAGGCCGTCGGCATCATCGCGGCGCAGTCGATCGGTGAGCCGGGCACGCAGCTGACGATGCGTACCTTCCACACCGGTGGTGTGGCTGCCGCTGAGGACATCACGCAGGGTCTGCCGCGTGTCACCGAGCTCTTCGAGGCCCGTACCCCCAAGGGTGAGGCGCCGATCGCGGAGTACACGGGTCGCGTGACGATCGAGGACACCGAGCGGACGCGTCACCTCGTGCTGACGCCGGACGACGGTGGCGAGGAGATCAAGTACCCGGTCACGAAGCGTGCGCGCCTCAAGATCGCGGACGGCGACCACGTCACCGTGGGTACGCAGCTCGTCCAGGGTGCTGTCGACCCGAAGAAGGTGCTGCGCATCCTCGGCCCGCGTGCCACGCAGACGCACCTGGTGGACCAGGTCCAGGAGACCTACCGCAGCCAGGGCGTGGACATCCACGACAAGCACATCGAGGTCATCGTGCGGCAGATGCTGCGCCGCGTGACCGTGCTCGACTCGGGTGACTCGCAGCTGCTGCCCGGTGAGCTCGCGGAGCGCATGCGCTTCGAGGACGCGAACCGCAAGGCCGTGTCGGAGGGTGGCCAGCCGGCCGCCGGCCGTCCGGAGCTGATGGGTATCACGAAGGCTTCGCTCGCCACCGACTCGTGGCTCTCGGCGGCCTCCTTCCAGGAGACCACCCGAGTGCTCACCGAGGCGTCGATGAGCGGTCGCCGTGACCCGCTGCTGGGCCTCAAGGAGAACGTCATCATCGGTAAGCTCATCCCGGCCGGTACGGGTCTGCCCCGCTACCGCAACGTCGAGGTCGAGCCCACCGAGCAGGCCAAGGCCGAGCTCTACCCGAGCTTCGGCTACGACGAGATCGACTTCCCGAC
Source organism: Promicromonospora alba (assembly GCF_042654905.1). NCBI lineage: Bacteria > Bacillati > Actinomycetota > Actinomycetes > Micrococcales > Promicromonosporaceae > Promicromonospora > Promicromonospora alba. The sequence continues at coordinate 183,991 of NZ_JBHSFI010000004.1, read as the reverse complement.
GCTCGGTATGGGCTCGGGCGAGGCGATCCCGCTGGAGGACCTGGACCTCGGCGACTTCCGCTGATCCGATCCTGACTGCGACGTAGCGAACCTGTCAGAGCCCCGCTGACGTGTCAGACGTGCAGGTCACTCCCGTGACCTGCACGTCTGACACGAAGGGTGGGCTCTGACAGGTTCGCTCGTTTTCGCTCGCGGTTGCTCGGGCGCATCTCACACCCGATTCGTTTTGACCCCCCGTAAACACGTGGGTATTCTTAGAATTCGTGCCCGCGCCGTCGGGCCGCACCTCTTGAAGGCCGCCGCGAGGCAGCTTCGGAAGCGGCCGATGTGAGTGCGTGGGCATCCCGGCAAGAACCTCCCGGGGCACGTCGTGCCCCGATGGCGGAGCCGGGCCATCGAGCCGGTGGTAAGTGGCGCAGCAGTCCCCGTGGGGGCTGTGGGTGTCGCATGCAATCGGCACGCACAAGCCAAACCATCGACGGGGACGCCGGCAGGGCGTCGCCGAAGCTCAAGAAGACGACGGAGACGTAGTGCCTACGATCCAGCAGCTCGTCCGCAAGGGGCGTACCTCGAAGGTCACGGCGTCCAAGACGCCGGCCCTTCATGCCTCCCCCCAGCGGCGCGGTGTGTGCACTCGCGTGTACACCACCACCCCCAAGAAGCCGAACTCGGCGCTCCGCAAGGTTGCGCGTGTGAAGCTCTCCTCCGGTACCGAGGTCACCGCGTACATCCCCGGCGTCGGCCACAACCTGCAGGAGCACTCCATCGTGCTCGTGCGTGGCGGCCGTGTGAAGGACCTCCCGGGTGTGCGGTACAAGATCGTCCGCGGCGCGCTCGACACCCAGGGTGTCAAGGGCCGCAAGCAGGGTCGGAGCAAGTACGGCGCCAAGAAGGAGAAGAGCTGATGCCCCGCAAGGGTCCGGCCCCGAAGCGGCCGCTCATCGTCGACCCGGTCTACGGGTCCCCGGTTGTCACGCAGCTGATCAACAAGGTCCTGCTCGACGGCAAGAAGTCGACCGCCGAGGCGATCGTCTACGGTGCCCTCGAGGGTGTCCGCTCCAAGACCGACGGCGACCCCGTTGTGGTCCTCAAGCGTGCGCTGGACAACGTCCGCCCCGCGCTCGAGGTCCGCTCCCGCCGCGTCGGTGGCGCCACGTACCAGGTGCCGGTCGACGTCCGCCCCACGCGTGCCACCACGCTCGCGCTGCGCTGGCTCACCGACTTCTCCCGCGCTCGTCGCGAGAAGACGATGACGGAGCGTCTCATGAACGAGATCCTCGACGCGTCGAACGGTCTCGGTGCTGCGGTCAAGCGCCGCGAGGACATGCACAAGATGGCCGACTCCAACAAGGCCTTCGCGCACTACCGCTGGTAGTAGCTTCCGAGCGGCCCCGGGTCACCCCGGGGCCGTCGGTGGATGCTTGACCGCCGGCCCCCACCCATCTTCAGACCAAGGGGTAAGACACCGTGGCACTCGACGTGCTGACCGACCTGAACAAGGTCCGCAACATCGGCATCATGGCCCACATCGATGCCGGAAAGACCACGACGACCGAGCGCATCCTGTTCTACACGGGTGTGAACTACAAGATCGGTGAGACGCACGACGGTGCGTCGACGATGGACTGGATGGAGCAGGAGCAGGAGCGCGGCATCACGATCACGTCCGCCGCGACGACCTGCTACTGGAAGAACAACCAGATCAACATCATCGATACGCCGGGTCACGTCGACTTCACGGTCGAGGTGGAGCGTTCGCTCCGCGTGCTCGACGGTGCCGTTGCCGTGTTCGACGGCAAGGAGGGTGTCGAGCCCCAGTCGGAGACGGTCTGGCGCCAGGCGGACAAGTACGACGTCCCCCGCATCTGCTTCGTCAACAAGATGGACAAGCTCGGTGCGGACTTCTACTTCACCGTCGACACCATCATCAACCGCCTCAAGGCGAAGCCGCTCGTCATCCAGCTCCCGATCGGGTCGGAGAACGACTTCGAGGGCGTTGTCGACCTCATCGAGATGAAGGCGCTCACGTGGCGCGGCGACACCAAGATGGGTGAGGAGTACGAGGTCGAGGAGATCCCGGCCGACATGCTCGAGAAGGCGCAGCAGTACCGCGCCGACCTGGTCGAGGCTGTCGCCGAGGCGGACGACGAGCTGCTCGAGAAGTTCCTCGGTGGCGAGGAGCTGACGATCCCGGAGATCAAGTCCGGTATCCGGAAGCTCGTCATCAAGTCCGCGGCCTTCCCGGTCCTGTGCGGCTCGGCGTTCAAGAACAAGGGCGTCCAGCCCATGCTCGACGCCGTGATCGACTACCTGCCGACCCCGCTCGACGTCCCGGCTGTCCAGGGTGTCGACGTCAAGGACGCAGAGAAGATCATCGAGCGTCGGCCGGACGAGTCGGAGCCGTTCTCGGCACTGGCGTTCAAGGTCGCCACGCACCCGTTCTTCGGCAAGCTGACCTACGTCCGCGTCTACTCGGGCAAGGTCGCGCAGGGCGCTGCCGTGCAGAACTCGACCAAGGGCAAGAAGGAGCGCATCGGGAAGCTCTTCCAGATGCACTCCAACAAGGAGAACCCGGTCGAGGAAGCGCACGCCGGCCACATCTACGCGTTCATCGGGCTCAAGGACGTCACCACCGGTGACACCCTGTGCGACCCGCAGAACCAGGTCATCCTCGAGTCGATGAGCTTCCCGGAGCCCGTCATCGACGTGGCCATCGAGCCGAAGACGAAGGCCGACCAGGAGAAGCTGTCGACCGCCATCCAGAAGCTCGCGCAGGAGGACCCGACCTTCCGCGTGCGCCTGGACGACGAGACCGGCCAGACCGTCATCGGCGGTATGGGCGAGCTTCACCTCGACATCCTCGTCGACCGTATGCGTCGCGAGTTCAAGGTCGAGGCCAACGTCGGCAAGCCGCAGGTCGCCTACCGCGAGACCATTCGCCGCGTTGCGGAGAAGGTCGACTACACGCACAAGAAGCAGACCGGTGGCTCTGGCCAGTTCGCCAAGGTCCAGGTGACCTTCTCGCCGCTGGAGACGACGGAGGGCGAGCTCTACGAGTTCGAGAACGCCGTCACCGGTGGTCGTATCCCGCGCGAGTACATCCCGTCCGTGGACGCTGGTATCCAGTCGGCCATGCAGCAGGGTGTGCTGGCAGGCTTCCCGGTCGTCGGCGTCAAGGCGTCGCTGATCGACGGTGCGTACCACGACGTCGACTCCTCGGAGATGGCGTTCAAGATTGCCGGTTCGATGGTCTTCAAGGAAGGCGTCAAGCGCGCCGACCCGGTCCTGCTCGAGCCGGTCATGGCCGTCGAGGTGCGTACGCCCGAGGAGTACATGGGCGACGTGATCGGCGACATCAACTCCCGACGTGGCATGATCCAGTCCATGGAGGACGCGACCGGCGTCAAGGTCGTTCGCGCCCAGGTGCCGCTCAGTGAGATGTTCGGCTACATCGGTGACCTCCGGTCGAAGACCCAGGGTCGCGCGGTGTACTCGATGCAGTTCGACAGCTACGCCGAGGTTCCCAAGGCAGTTGCCGAAGAGATCATCAAGAAGACCCGGGGCGAGTGAGTCCCCACAGGTCGACCCGCACAACCAACCTGTAGGAAGAACCGCACGCCCCGCAGTTGTAGGCTTCTTGGCCGAGCATCTGCAACGTTCGGAACATCTACCCAAGTCCCAGGAGGACCCCAGTGGCTAAGGCCAAGTTCGAGCGGACCAAGCCGCACGTCAACATCGGCACGATCGGTCACGTCGACCACGGTAAGACGACGCTGACCGCCGCGATCTCGAAGACGCTTGCGGACAAGTACCCGGAGCTCCCGGCGAACACGCAGCGCAACTTCGACGAGATCGACGCCGCGCCGGAGGAGAAGCAGCGCGGTATCACGATCAACATCGCGCACATCGAGTACGAGACGCCGAAGCGCCACTACGCGCACGTCGACGCTCCGGGTCACGCCGACTACATCAAGAACATGATCACCGGTGCCGCGCAGATGGACGGCGCGATCCTGGTGGTTGCCGCGACCGACGGCCCGATGGCCCAGACGCGTGAGCACGTTCTGCTCGCTCGTCAGGTCGGCGTGCCGTACCTGATGGTGGCGCTCAACAAGTCCGACATGGTCGACGACGAGGAGATCCTCGAGCTCGTCGAGATGGAGGTCCGTGAGCTGCTGTCCTCGCAGGAGTTCGACGGCGACAACGCTCCCGTCGTCCGCGTCTCGGGCCTCAAGGCTCTCGAGGGCGACGCCGAGTGGGTCGAGAAGATCGTCGAGCTGATGGAAGCTGTCGACGAGAACGTGCCGGAGCCGGTGCGTGACCTCGACAAGCCGTTCCTGATGCCGATCGAGGACGTCTTCACGATCACCGGTCGTGGCACCGTCGTCACCGGCAAGGTCGAGCGTGGCACGCTCGACATCAACTCCGACGTCGAGATCGTCGGTATCCGCGTGCCGCAGAAGACCACGGTCACGGGCATCGAGACGTTCCACAAGCAGATGGACCAGGCGCAGGCCGGCGACAACACCGGTCTCCTCCTGCGTGGCATCAAGCGCGAGGACGTCGAGCGTGGCCAGGTCATCGTGAAGCCGGGTTCCATCACCCCGCACACGAACTTCGAGGCTCAGGTCTACATCCTGGGCAAGGACGAGGGTGGCCGTCACAACCCGTTCTACTCGAACTACCGCCCGCAGTTCTACTTCCGCACCACGGACGTCACCGGCGTCATCACGCTGCCCGAGGGCACCGAGATGGTCATGCCCGGCGACAACACCGAGATGACGGTCGAGCTCATCCAGCCGATCGCCATGGAGGAGGGTCTGGGCTTCGCCATCCGCGAGGGTGGCCGCACGGTCGGTTCAGGCCGTGTCACCAAGATCCTCAAGTGATCTTGGAGCACAGACTCATCTGACGGAAGTCAGCTGAACGATGGGGCCCGGGTGCTTCGGCACCCGGGCCCTGTTGCGTAAGTAGCCCGTGTCACACCTCCTCCGTTTGGTACATGCGGAGACGTATGGCAAGATTGCATAGTTGCCTGTCAAGGGCGCGCTCTTTCAAGTATCGAACAGTGTGCAGAACCGCAGTCCTTGGTCCCGGATCGTTCGGGGCCAACAGAGGCTGGAGCGGTCACCCTCCCGGGGAGAAACCGGGTGAGGGGTCGCGGGGTTTATCGCCTGTTGTTCGATACGTACGAGGCGCCCCGCGGAGCACACGTCCTTCGGTCTTCCGGAGGAACTGTTCCGAGCAGGCTCTGCAAACGTCGTGGTCGCTCTGGCTTGCAGCCAGCGCAGATCACTTCCCAACGGCCCCGGCACCAGCAATGGTGTTATGCGCCCGGCTGTGCCGCATTATGCGACACGCCCGAGTGCGTGGGTCGGACAGTAGCGGTTCGAGAGAGAGAGTCAGACGACGCCATGGCGGGACAGAAGATCCGCATCCGGCTCAAGTCCTACGACCACGAGGTGATCGACAGTTCGGCGCGCAAGATCGTCGACACGGTCACTCGCGCTGGTGCGACGGTCGTGGGTCCGGTGCCGCTGCCGACGGAGAAGAACGTCTTCGTTGTGATCCGGTCGCCTCACAAGTACAAGGACAGCCGCGAGCACTTCGAGATGCGTACGCACAAGCGGCTCATCGACATCATCGATCCCACGCCCAAGGCCGTCGACTCGCTCATGCGACTCGACCTGCCGGCGGACGTGAACATCGAGATCAAGCTCTGAGGCTGGAGGACATCATGACCAACCAGCAGAAGAACGTGACCGCGTTGCTCGGGACCAAGCTCGGCATGACGCAGCTCTGGGACGAGGCAGGCCGCCTCGTGCCGGTGACGGTTGTCGCCGTGGGCACCAATGTGGTGACCCAGGTCCGCACGGCAGACGCAGACGGTTATGCGGCTGTTCAGCTCGCGACCGGGCAGGTTGACCCGCGCAAGGTCACCAAGCCGCTCAAGGGCCACTTCGAGAAGGCCGGCGTCACGCCGCGCCGTCACGTGGCCGAGATCCGCACCGAGAACGCCTCCGAGTACACCCTTGGCCAGGAGATCACCGCTGACGCCTTCGAGGCTGGCGCGCTGGTCGACGTGGTCGGTACCACCAAGGGCAAGGGCACCGCCGGCGTCATGAAGCGTCACGGCTTCCATGGCGTGGGTGCCTCGCACGGTGCGCACCGCAACCACCGCAAGCCCGGCTCGATCGGTGGCGCTTCGACGCCGTCGCGAGTCTTCAAGGGCATGAAGATGGCCGGTCGGATGGGTAACGCCCGTCAGACCACCCAGAACCTGACCGTTCACGCGGTCGACGCCGAGAAGGGTCTGCTGCTCGTCAAGGGCGCGGTTCCCGGCCCCAAGGGTGGCGTCGTCCTCGTGCGTAACGCCGCGAAGGGAGCGTGAACCCGATGACCGCTCTGACTGTCGACGTCCTGGACGCCCAGGGCAAGAAGTCCGGCACCGCCGAGCTCCCTTCTGAGGTGTTCGACGTCGCCGTGAACATTCCGCTGATCCACCAGGTGGTCGTTGCGCAGCGCGCAGCAGCTCGCCAGGGGACCGCATCCACGAAGACTCGTGGCGAGGTCCGCGGTGGTGGCCGCAAGCCGTACAAGCAGAAGGGCACCGGTCGCGCCCGCCAGGGTTCGACGCGCGCTCCGCAGTTTGCCGGCGGTGGCGTCGTCCACGGCCCGCAGCCGCGCAGCTACGACCAGCGCACCCCGAAGAAGATGAAGGCTGCCGCCCTGCGCGGTGCCCTCTCGGACCGCGCTCGTTCGGGTCGCGTGCACGTCGTCTCCGGCTTCGGCATCGAGGGCGTCCCGTCGACCAAGACGGCGCTCGCCACCATCACGAAGCTGACGACGCGTGCCCACGTGCTCGTCGTGACGCTGCGCGACGACGAGGCCACGGTCAAGTCCCTGCGCAACGTTCCCGAGGTGCACCTCCTGGTCGCTGACCAGCTGAACACCTATGACGTGCTCATCTCCGACGACGTCATCTTCACCGAGGGTGCGCTTGCCGCGTTCCTCGAGGGCCCGACCAAGGGCGCGAAGGCTGTCGCCACGGAGTCCGAGGCCGAGACCGCTGAGGAGACCGCCAAGTGACCGTCACCGTGAAGGACCCGCGCGACATCCTGATCGCGCCGGTCGTCTCCGAGAAGAGCTACAACCTTCTCGACGAGGGCAAGTACACCTTCATCGTCGACCCGAGCGCGAACAAGACCGAGATCAAGATCGCTATTGAGAAGGTCTTCAGCGTCAAGGTCGCGTCGGTGAACACGATGAACCGCAAGGGCAAGACGCGTCGCACGCGTTTTGGCCTCGGCAAGCGTAAGGACACGAAGCGTGCGATCGTCACCCTCCGCGAGGGCACGATCGACATCTTCGGCGGTCCGGTCGGCTGAGCTGACGAGAGACGATTGAGGACAGGTTTCCATGGGAATCCGTAAGTACAAGCCGACTACGCCCGGCCGCCGCGGCTCCAGCGTTGCCGACTTTGTCGAGATCACGCGCTCGCAGCCCGAGAAGTCGCTGATCCGCCCGCTGAGCAAGACCGGTGGTCGTAACAACACCGGTCGTATCACGACGCGTCACAAGGGTGGCGGCCACAAGCGCGCCTACCGCGTCATCGACTTCCGTCGTCACGACAAGGACGGCGTGCCCGCGAAGGTCGCTCACATCGAGTACGACCCCAACCGCACGGCACGCATCGCGCTCCTGCACTACGCGGACGGCGAGAAGCGCTACATCATCGCGCCGAACAAGCTGTCGCAGGGCGACCGCATCGAGGCCGGTGCAGGTGCCGACATCAAGCCCGGCAACAACCTGCCGCTGCGCAACATCCCGACCGGTACGGTCATCCACGCCATCGAGCTTCGGCCCGGCGGCGGTGCGAAGATCGCCCGCTCGGCTGGTGCGTCGGTGCAGCTCGTTGCCAAGGACGGCCCCTATGCGCAGCTGCGCATGCCGTCCGGCGAGATCCGGATGGTCGACCTCCGCTGCCGCGCGACGGTCGGCGAGGTCGGCAACGCCGAGCAGTCGAACATCAACTGGGGCAAGGCCGGCCGCATGCGGTGGAAGGGCAAGCGCCCGACCGTCCGTGGTGTCGCCATGAACCCGGTGGACCACCCCCACGGTGGTGGTGAAGGCAAGACGTCCGGCGGACGTCACCCGGTCAGCCCTTGGGGCCAGGCCGAGGGTCGTACCCGCCGTCCGAACAAGTCGAGCGACCGGATGATCGTCCGTCGCCGTCGTACCGGCAAGAAGCGCTGATAGGAGCCTGAAACATGCCTCGTAGCCTGAAGAAGGGCCCCTTCGTAGACGGACACCTCCAGAAGAAGGTGGACGTCCAGAACGAGAAGGGGACCAAGACAGTTATCAAGACCTGGTCCCGTCGGTCGGTTGTCACGCCCGACTTTCTCGGTCACACCTTTGCCGTGCACGACGGTCGCAAGCACGTCCCGGTCTTCGTGACCGAGTCGATGGTCGGCCACAAGCTCGGCGAGTTCGCTCCCACGCGGACCTTCCGCGGCCACGTGAAGGACGACAGGAAGGGTCGTCGCCGCTGAGGCGTGGGATTTTCCCCGTCACAGCAGCGATGATCTGGACTGTCTGAGAAAAGGAAGCAGGACAGCAATGGAAGCCAAGGCGCAGGCGCGGTTCGTCCGTGTCACGCCCCAGAAGGCCCGGCGCGTCGTGGACCTCATCCGTGGCAAGCAGGCCTCTGAGGCCGTCGCGGTGCTGAAGTTCGCACCGCAGGCCGCCAGTGAGCCGATCCGCAAGGTCGTGGAGAGCGCGATCGCGAACGCTCGGGTGAAGGCCGACCGCGCGAGCGAGCGCTTCGACGAGGGCGACCTGGTCGTCTCCGCCGCGTTCGTGGACGAGGGGCCGACGCTCAAGCGTTTCCGGCCTCGGGCTCAGGGACGTGCTACGCGCATTCTTAAGCGCACCAGCCACATCACCGTGGTGCTCGCCGATAAGGAAGGGGCCCGATAGTGGGACAGAAGGTTCACCCGCACGGGTACCGCCTGGGTATTACGACTGACCACCGGTCGCGTTGGTTCGCCGACAGCACCAAGCCTGGTCAGCGGTACCGCGACTACGTCCGTGAGGACGTTCAGATCCGCAAGCTCATGGGCACCGGCCTCGAGCGTGCGGGTATCTCCAAGGTCGAGATCGAGCGCACCCGCGACCGCGTCCGCGTGGACATCCACACGGCGCGTCCGGGCATCGTCATCGGCCGTCGGGGTGCTGAGGCCGACCGCATCCGCGGTGAGCTCGAGAAGCTCACGGGCAAGCAGGTTCAGCTCAACATCCTCGAGGTCAAGAACGCGGAGATCGACGCGCAGCTCGTTGCTCAGGGCATTGCCGAGCAGCTCGCCAGCCGTGTCTCCTTCCGTCGCGCGATGCGCAAGGGCATGCAGTCCGCCCAGCGTGCCGGCGCGAAGGGTATCCGCGTGCAGGTCGCCGGCCGCCTCGGCGGCGCTGAGATGAGCCGTTCGGAGTTCTACCGCGAGGGCCGCGTGCCCCTGCACACCCTCCGGGCGTACATCGACTACGGCTTCTACGAGGCCCGCACCACGTTCGGCCGTATCGGCGTGAAGGTGTGGATCTACAAGGGCGAGGTCACCGAGAAGGAGTTCGCCGCTCAGCAGGCTACTGCCGCACCCCGTGCGGGTCGCGGTCGTGGCGACCGTCCTGAGCGCGGCGAGCGCGGTGGCGAGCGCGGTGGCGACCGTCGCGGTGGTGGCGGACGTCGTAACGAGCGTCCGGCCGAGCGCAGCACTGAGGCAGCCCCCGCGGCTGAGGCAGCTGCTGCTCCGGCCGCTGAGACCGGAACGGAGGCCTGACCATGCTGATCCCGCGCAGGGTCAAGCACCGCAAGCAGCACCACCCGTCGCGCTCCGGTGCGGCAAAGGGTGGCACCCAGATCGCGTTCGGCGACTTCGGCATCCAGGCTCTGGAGCCGGCGTACGTCACCAACCGCCAGATCGAGGCGGCGCGTATCGCAATGACTCGCCACATCAAGCGTGGCGGCAAGGTGTGGATCAACATCTACCCCGACCGTCCGCTGACGAAGAAGCCTGCCGAGACCCGCATGGGTTCCGGTAAGGGTTCTCCGGAGTGGTGGGTCGCCAACGTCAAGCCCGGCCGGATCCTCTTCGAGCTGGCCGGTGTTGACGAGTCCCTTGCACGTGAGGCCATGCGCCGCGCGATGCACAAGCTCCCGATGAAGTGCCGTTTCGTGGTGCGCGAGGGTGGTGTCTGATATGGCTATCGGTACGCAGGGGCTTGCCCCCATCGATCTGGATGGCATGGACGACGAGACCCTCGTCGCCAAGCTGAAGGAAGCCAAGGAGGAGCTTTTCAACCTCCGCTTCCAGTCGGCGACCGGCCAGCTCGAGAGCCACGGTCGTCTCAAGGCCGTCCGTCGCGACATCGCTCGGATCTACACGATCCTGCGTGAGCGCGAGCTCGGCATCCGTACGGCTCCGAGCGTGAGTGAGTGAGGCAATGAGCGAGAAGACGACGCCTGAGGCCCCCGCGGCCCAGCGCCCGACGCGTAAGGTGCGCCGCGGCTACGTGGTCAGCGACAAGATGGACAAGACCATCGTGATCGAGGTCGAGGACCGGGTTAAGCACCCCCTCTACGCCAAGGTCATCCGTCGCACGACCAAGGTCAAGGCACACGACGAGCAGAACAGCGCCGGCATCGGCGACCTGGTCGTCATCATGGAGACCCGCCCGCTGTCCGCTACCAAGCGGTTCCGCCTGGTGGAGATCCTCGAGAAGGCCAAGTAAGGACTTCTACATCGGCAGGGGCGGTGCGTGACACACGTACGCGTGCCGTCCCGGCCTAGCACAGCAACTATCCGTTCGACCAGGCTCGCCGGAACCAGTCCGCGCGAGAACCAGTTCGACGACAGGAGTTCATTCAAATGATCCAGCAGGAGTCGCGACTTCGGGTCGCCGACAACACGGGTGCCAAGGAGATTCTCTGCATCCGCGTTCTCGGTGGTTCGGGCCGTCGCTACGCCGGAATCGGCGACACCATCGTCGCCACCGTCAAGGACGCGATCCCGGGCGGCAACGTGAAGAAGGGCGACGTCATCAAGGCTGTCGTCGTCCGGACCGCCAAGGAGCGCCGCCGTCCCGACGGTTCCTACATCAAGTTCGACGAGAACGCCGCCGTCATCCTCAAGAACGACGGCGAGCCTCGTGGAACGCGTATCTTCGGCCCGGTCGGCCGCGAGCTGCGTGACAAGCGGTTCATGAAGATCATCTCGCTGGCTCCGGAGGTGCTCTGACCATGGCGAAGATCAAGAAGGGCGACCAGGTCATCGTGATCTCGGGTCGTGACAAGGGCAAGACCGGCCGGGTGCTCGAGGTCCTCAAGGACTCCGACCGCCTCGTGGTCGAGGGTGTTCAGCGAGTCACGAAGCACACCAAGGTGGGTCAGTCGCAGCGCGGCGCCCGCACCGGTGGCATCGAGACGGTCGAGGCGCCGATCCACGTGAGCAACGTGATGATCGTCGACCCGGAGACCAAGAAGGGCACCCGCGTCGGGTACCGCGAGGAGCAGGTGGAGCGCGACGGTCGTACCAAGACCGTCCGGATCCGCGTTGCGAAGCGCTCCGGGAAGGACATCTGATGACCGAGACGACCATCGAGGCCCCGGCCCAGCCGCGCCTCAAGCAGAAGTACCGCGAGGAGATCCTCCCGGCGCTGATCGAGGAGTTCGGCCACACGAACCTGCACCAGGCCGGCGGTCTCACGAAGATCGTCGTGAACATGGGTGTGGGCGACGCGGCCAAGGACTCCAAGCTCATCGAGGGCGCTATCCGCGACCTCTCGGCGATCACCGGTCAGAAGCCGCAGGTCACCAAGGCTCGTAAGTCCATCGCACAGTTCAAGCTGCGCGAAGGCATGCCGATCGGTGCGCACGTGACGCTTCGCGGTGACCGCATGTGGGAGTTCCTGGACCGCCTGCTGGCGACCGCCCTGCCGCGTATCCGCGACTTCCGTGGTCTGTCGCCCAAGCAGTTCGACGGGCACGGCAACTACACCTTCGGTCTCACGGAGCAGTCGATGTTCCACGAGATCGACCAGGACAAGATCGACCGGGTCCGCGGTATGGACATCACGGTCGTGACGACGGCGACGACCGACGACGAGGGCCGCTCTCTGCTGCGCCGTCTCGGCTTCCCCTTCAAGGAGAACTGACATGGCGAAGAAGGCCCTGATCAACAAGGCGGCCGCCAAGCCGAAGTTCGCGGTTCGCGCCTACACCCGGTGCCAGAAGTGCGGTCGCCCGCACTCCGTTTACCGCAAGTTCGGCCTGTGCCGCATCTGCGTCCGGGAGATGGCCCACCGTGGCGAGCTTCCGGGCGTCACCAAGAGCAGCTGGTAACACAACTACGCCGTAGGTCTGTCCGGCCCCTCGAGGCCGTTCGGATACCCCGGCGAGGAAGGGCAAGAGCCCGATGACTATGACCGACCCGATCGCAGACATGCTGACCCGTCTGCGTAACGCGAACTCGGCGCACCACGACACGGTTTCCATGCCGTCGTCGAAGCTGAAGACGCACATTGCTGAGATCCTGCAGGCCGAGGGTTACATCGTCGGCTGGAACGTGGAGGACGCCCAGGTGGGCAAGACCCTCACGCTCGAGCTGAAGTACGGCCAGAACCGGGAGCGCGCCCTGGCGGGCGTGCGCCGCATCTCGAAGCCCGGTCTGCGTGTCTACCGCAAGTCCACCGATCTGCCCAAGGTGCTCGGCGGCCTGGGCGTGGCGATTCTGTCCACGTCCTCCGGCCTCCTCACCGACCGTCAGGCACAGGCCAAGGGCGTCGGCGGCGAAGTCCTCGCCTACGTCTGGTAATCCGGAAAGGAGAAAACGCCAATGTCTCGAATCGGCAAGCTTCCCGTTCCGGTCCCAGCCGGCGTGGACATCACTGTCAGCGGCGCGCTCGTGACCGTGAAGGGCCCCAAGGGTTCTCTCGAGCACAACGTGCCCGCCCCCATCAATGTCGCTCAGGAGGACGCCCAGCTCGTGGTGTCGCGTCCTGACGACGAGCGGAACTCCCGTGCGCTGCACGGCCTGACCCGCACCCTGATCGCCAACATGATCACCGGTGTGACGCAGGGCTACGAGAAGAAGCTCGAGATCGTCGGTACTGGTTACCGCGTCGTGGCGAAGGGCTCGAGCCTGGAGTTCGCGCTCGGCTTCAGCCACCCTGTTGTCATCGAACCGCCCGCAGGCGTCACGTTCGCAGTCGAGAGTCCCACCAAGTTCTCGGTTGCCGGCATCGACAAGCAGCAGGTCGGCGAGGTCGCAGCGAACATTCGCAAGATCCGCAAGCCCGAGCCTTACAAGGGCAAGGGCGTGCGTTACGCCGGCGAGAACGTCCGCCGCAAGGTCGGAAAGGCTGGTAAGTGACGATGGCTATCAAGATCCTGGGCAAGGGCAAGTCCGTCGCTCGTCAGCGTCGCCACCTTCGCCTGCGCAAGAAGATCGCTGGCACCGCCGTTCGTCCGCGTCTCGTCGTCACCCGTTCCTCGCGCCACATGGTGGCGCAGGTCGTGGACGACAGCGTGGGCAAGACCGTCGCGTCTGCGTCGACCCTCGAGGCCGACCTGCGTGCGTTCGACGGTGACAAGACCGCCAAGGCCCGCAAGATCGGCGAGCTCGTCGCCGAGCGTGCCAAGGCTGTCGGCGTCGACACCGTCGTGTTCGACCGCGGCGGCAACAAGTACCACGGTCGCGTCGCTGCAGTGGCTGACGGCGCCCGCGAGGGCGGTCTGGCCCTGTGATGACCAACGCACGGAAGAAGAGGACTCTCTGATGGCTGCAGGGCAGCGCAGCGGCGCCCCCCAGGGTGCCGCCACCGAGAACAAGGACCGTAACGACCGCCGTGGTGGCGGCCGTGGCGGCGACCGTCGTGGACCGCGCGAGGAGAAGAGCGCCTTCATCGAGAAGGTCGTCTCCATCAACCGCGTCTCCAAGGTCGTCAAGGGTGGCCGCCGCTTCAGCTTCACCGCGCTCGTCGTGGTGGGCGACGGTGACGGCACCGTAGGCGTCGGCTACGGCAAGGCCAAGGAGGTGCCCGCGGCGATCGCCAAGGGTGTCGAGGAGGCGAAGAAGAACTTCTTCCGCGTCCCTCGCATCCAGGGCACCATCCCTCACCCCATCCAGGGTGAGAAGGCCGCCGGTGTCGTGTTCCTGCGTCCGGCGTCCCCGGGTACCGGTGTTATCGCCGGTGGTCCGGTGCGCGCCGTGCTGGAGTGCGCAGGCATCCACGACGTGCTGAGCAAGTCGCTCGGTTCGTCGAACGCGATCAACATCGTGCACGCCACGGTCACGGCCCTGAAGGGCCTCGAGGAGCCGGCTGCTGTTGCCGCTCGTCGTGGCCTCCCGCTCGAGGACGTGGCCCCGGCCGCGCTCCTGCGTGCGCAGGCCGCTGGTCGTGCCGAGTCGACTGCAAAGGCGGGTGCGTGATGGCTCGACTCAAGGTGACTCAGACCAAGTCCGCCATCGGCGGCAAGCAGAACCAGCGTGACACGCTGCGAACCCTCGGCCTCAAGCGGATCGGCGACACCGCCGTGAAGGAGGACCGTGCGGAGATTCGTGGCATGGTCAAGACGGTGGCGCACCTCGTCGCCGTCGAGGAGGTCGAGTGATCATGGCGGAGAACAAGCCGCTGAAGATGCATCACCTCCGTCCGGCCCCCGGCGCCAAGACCGCGAAGACCCGTGTGGGTCGCGGTGAAGGCTCGAAGGGTAAGACGGCAGGTCGCGGTACCAAGGGTACGAAGGCTCGTTACCAGGTCCCCGCAGGCTTCGAGGGTGGGCAGGTGCCTCTGCACATGCGCCTCCCGAAGCTGCGTGGATTCAAGAACCCGTTCCGCGTGGAGTTCCAGGTCGTGAACCTGGACAAGCTCTCCACGCTGTTCCCCGAGGGTGGCACCGTCACCGTCGAGGACCTCGTCGCCAAGGGGGCGGTCCGCAAGGGTCAGCCCGTGAAGGTGCTCGGCAACGGCGAGATCACCGTCAAGCTCGAGATCGCGGTCGACCGCGTCTCGGCGACCGCCAAGGAGAAGATCCTGGCGGCCGGCGGTACGGTCTCGGAGTCCTGATACAGCTACAGGGCCGGCGGCGCATGATGCGCGGCCGGCCCTGTGTGCTCTCTTGATAATTTCCCGGGGCTCTTGTGGTCCGAAAGACCCCGTGAGCAACGTAGAATCCGACACGGTCTGGCTGCACCGTTGTGGTCTGGCCCACGTTCGATACATCTCGCCGGCGTTGCGCCGGCGACACTAGATCCCGCAACGGCGGGCCAGGAGGATAGGGTGCTCAGCGCTTTCGGCCGGGCTTTCCGGACGCCAGACCTGCGGCGCAAGCTGCTGTTCACGATCGCGATCATGGCGATCTTCCGGCTCGGGTCGTTCATACCGACTCCCGGCGTGGACTACGCGAACGTGCAGCAATGCATCGCTGGGCAAGGGGACAACACCCTGCTCGGCCTGATCAACGTCTTCAGCGGTGGCGCTCTGCTGCAGCTGTCGATCTTCGCCCTCGGGATCATGCCGTACATCACGGCGAGCATCATCGTGCAGCTGCTTCGCGTGGTGATCCCACGCTTCGAGGCGCTGCAGAAGGAGGGCCAGTCGGGTCAGACCAAGCTGACCCAGTACACGCGCTACCTCACCATCGGTCTCGCGATCCTGCAGTCGACCACCGTCATCACGACGGCGCGTCAGAACCTGCTCTTCCCGGGCTGTGAAGTCTCTGTCATCCCGGACGACAGCGTGCTGACCTCGATCTTCATGGTCATCACCATGACCGCCGGTACGGGCCTCGTCATGTGGCTCGGCGAGCTGATCACCGAGCGCGGCGTCGGCAACGGCATGTCGCTCCTGATCTTCACGTCGATCGCCGCGAGCTTCCCGACGTCGCTCTGGTCGATCGCCGGTGGCGCCAACGGTGTCGTGAACTTCATCGTCATGATCCTCGTGATCATCCTGGTCATCGGCCTCGTGGTGTTCGTCGAGCAGTCGCAGCGCCGCATCCCGGTCCAGTACGCGAAGCGCATGGTGGGCCGCCGCATGTACGGCGGCACCAGCACCTACATCCCGATCAAGATCAACATGTCCGGCGTGATCCCGGTGATCTTCGCGGCATCGATCCTGGCCATCCCGGGCCTTCTGGCCCAGTTCGGCGACCAGCAGGCCGAGTGGGTCATCTGGATCTCGAACAACCTGGTCCAGCAGTCGTCGCCGCTGTACATCGCGATCTACACGCTGATGATCATCTTCTTCTGCTTCTTCTACACCTCGATCACGTTCAACCCGGACGAGGTCGCGGACAACATGAAGAAGTACGGCGGCTTCATCCCCGGCATCCGGGCCGGCCGCCCGACGGCGGAGTACCTGGACTTCGTGATCACCAGGATCACCTCCGCCGGTTCCGTGTACCTCGCGCTGGTTGCGCTGATCCCGACGCTGGTGCTCGTCTTCCTGGGCGTCAGCACGGCCCTGCCCTTCGGCGGTGCCTCGATCCTCATCGTGGTCGGCGTCGGGCTGGATACGGTCAAGCAGATCGATTCACAGCTGCAGCAGCGCCATTACGAAGGATTTCTCCGTTGAGTCAGACCCCCTCCACCGCCTCTCGTCGCGAGCTCCACGCTCGCCCGGACAAGGAGGGCCAGGTCACGCGCCTGGTCATCATGGGCCCGCAGGGCGTCGGCAAGGGCACGCAGGCCGCGCGCCTCGCCGAGGTGTTCGGGATCGTCGCCATCTCCACCGGCGACATCTTCCGGGCCAACATCAAGGGCAACACGGAGCTCGGCACGACGGCCAAGGAGTACATCGACAAGGGTGAGCTCGTCCCGGACGAGATCACCAACGCGATGGTCCGCGACCGCCTCGGCGACGAGGACGTCAAGGGCGGGTTCCTGCTGGACGGCTATCCGCGCAACGCGGCCCAGGTCGCCGAGCTGGACACCACGCTCGCCGGCTTCGGGTGGGAGCTCGACGGCGTGATCGAGCTGACGGCGGAGCGGGACGTCCTGATGGAGCGTCTCACCAAGCGCGCCGAGGACGAGGGTCGTGAGGACGACACCCCTGAGGGGATCGCCCGCCGGCTCGACATCTACAGCACCGAGACAGCTCCGCTCACCGCCGCGTACGCGGAGCGCGGGCTGCTGGCCAAGGTGGACGGCGTCGGTGAGATCACCGAGGTCACCGACCGCATCGTCGCCGCTCTCGCGGCCCAGCTGGGCTGAGACGTGGTCTTCGGGCGGGACCGCGTCGAGTACAAGACACCGGACCAGGTACGCCTCATGCGGCGTGCCGGTCTGGTGGTCGCGGACACTCTTGCCGCGGTCCGGTCCGCGGCCCGGCCCGGCGTCACCACCGCTGACCTCGACGCCGTGGCCGCCAAGGCCATCGACGACGCCGGTGCTGCGCCTTCGTTCCTGGGCTACCACGGGTTCACCGGAGTCATCTGCACGTCGGTCAACGACGAGGTCATCCACGGCATCCCGGGCAGCCGGGTGCTGGCAGCGGGTGACCTCGTCTCGATCGACTGCGGTGCGATAGTCGAGGGCTGGCACGGTGACTCGGCCGTCTCGTTCGTCCTGGGTCCCGACGGGGCGCTCGACCACACGCTGCCCGACGACGACCTGGTCGCCGCGGGTGCGGACCTCGCCGACATCGCGCTCATCCGGACCACGGAGACCGCTATGTGGGCGGGCATCGCCACGCTGGCGTCCGCGAAGCGCCTGAACGCGGTGGGTGAGGCCGTGGAGGCCGCCGTCGAGCTGGCCGGCGAGTTCAACGGCATCGACTACGGCATCGTCGAGGACTACGTCGGGCACGGCATCGGTAGCGCCATGCACCAGCCACCGGACGTGCACAACTACAAGACGTCCGGGTCGGGCCCCCGGCTGCGGTCGGGCATGTGCCTGGCGATCGAGCCGATGATCACGCGCGGCGAGTCCGAGACCAGGGTCCTCGAGGACGACTGGACAGTGGTCACCGTCGACGGCTCCCGTGCGGCGCACTGGGAGCACTCCACCGCGATCCTGGAGGACGGCATCATCGTCCTCACGGCGGTCGACGGGGGAGCGGAGCGCCTCGGCGTCTTCGGCGTGCAGCCGGTCTCGCTCGACTGAGCCGAAGCGGAACCGCAGGCTCAGTCGATACAGGTAGAGACCGATCCGGAGGCGACTTTCACCCGGGGCCTATTTAACTCGGAGTCAGTTGGCTACGATCGGCCTGTGACCGATGAAGCGCACACCTCGCCCGGTAGCGCCGGCGCTCCTGGGCCTGGCGCGGGCACGCGGGCTCTGCCGGCTGCGCGCCGCGGCCTCGGACGGTTCGGGCGCTGGCTCGCCACCTGGGGTCGCCGGCTCGCGCCGAGTCCGTTCCTCTGGGTCGGCGCGGTACTCGGGTTCGGCACCTCTCTGCTGGTGTGGGAGTCGGTCCTGCTGCTCGGCGTGGTGGTGTGGCTGCTCGGCGTGTGGCTCTGGAAGGCACGGGGCAGGCACGTGCTCGTCGCGCTCGGGCTGGGCATGGTGCTCGGCTGGCTCCCCATGCTGTTCTTCTTCGTCACCAGCCTCCCGCACACGATGATCGGCCTGCCGGGCGTCGAGTACGACCTCTGACGGGCTCGTCGTGGCGAGGCTCACGGCCGGGAGCGGCCTTCGCCGTCGTCCTGCGCTTTGAATGCTTTCCGAAGTGACGTAGGCTGGACCGCTGGGTGTAGTCCGTTCAACGCCTCCAGTTCTTGAAAGGGTGCCGAGGCGCCTGCCGGTCCCCGCGCGAGCGGGGCGCAGGCCGAGGCACACGAGGTTGGCGGTACACGGACACACACGACATCCACACCCGACTGTCGGCTCCGCAGGGCTCCTGCGGTGCCGTGGGCGTGGAAGCAGTCACGACGAGAGTTAGCGGAGGATATGGCAAAGAAGGACGGTGTCATCGAGATCGAGGGCAGTGTGATCGAGGCTCTGCCGAACGCGATGTTCCGCGTCGAGCTGTCGAACGGTCACAGGGTTCTCGCGCACATCTCGGGCAAGATGCGTCAGCACTACATCCGGATCCTCCCCGAGGACCGCGTGGTGGTGGAGCTCAGCCCGTACGACCTGTCCCGCGGCCGGATCGTCTACCGCTACAAGTAGTCAGTCCCCGATCCGGGGCTATGTCACTCGCGGCCTGGCCAGAGGTGACGTCGCCGCACGATCGACCACCCACGACACTGCTGCGTGCGCACCGAGAGACCGGGCGCCGTGGTGGAGGAAAAACCATGAAGGTCAAGCCGAGCGTCAAGAAGATCTGCGACAAGTGCAAGGTGATTCGCCGGCACGGTCGCGTCATGGTGATCTGCGACAACCTGCGCCACAAGCAGCGCCAGGGCTGATCACGTCCCGGGCATCCGCCCGGGGTCCGGTGGCTGAGGCCACCACCAGCGCACCACCTCGAACCTCACCCAGCGGGCAACCGCGCAGGTGAGGGGAACCCTCGGCCCGGAGGCCGGGGCTCGCGTGAATCGCGGGATGGCGGTGCGGCAGACCTCCGATGAGCAGTACAGGAGCCGGAAGGCACAT
Source organism: Promicromonospora alba (assembly GCF_042654905.1). Lineage (NCBI taxonomy): Bacteria > Bacillati > Actinomycetota > Actinomycetes > Micrococcales > Promicromonosporaceae > Promicromonospora > Promicromonospora alba. The sequence continues at coordinate 164,399 of NZ_JBHSFI010000004.1, read as the reverse complement.
GGCACGTCTTATCGGCGTCGACCTCCCCCGCGACAAGCGGCTTGAGGTTGCGCTCACTTACATCTTCGGTGTGGGTCGTACCCGCGCGAAGGAGACCCTGGCCGCCACGGGCATCAGCCCGGACGTCCGCGTCAAGGACCTCGGCGACGCCGAGCTCGTTGCGCTCCGCGACCACCTCGAGGGCAACTTCAAGCTCGAGGGTGACCTCCGCCGTGAGGTCGCGGCCGACATCCGCCGCAAGGTCGAGATCGGTACCTACCAGGGCATCCGCCACCGTCGCGGGCTGCCGGTGCGTGGTCAGCGCACAAAGACCAACGCGCGTACCCGCAAGGGTCCCAAGCGCACCGTCGCGGGCAAGAAGAAGGCCCGCTGATAGCAGTCCGTGGAGCGGTCGGCTCATCGAGCTGAGACCGCCCCGGTCCGATCAGACCAGGAGATTCAAAAACACATGCCTCCCAAGACTCGCGCCGCAGCCGGCCGCAAGCCGCGCCGCAAGGACAAGAAGAACGTCCCGCTCGGCCAGGCGCACATCAAGTCCACGTTCAACAACACGATCATCTCGATCACCGACCCCTCGGGTGCTGTGATCGCATGGGCGTCCGCCGGCCACGTCGGCTTCAAGGGCTCCCGTAAGTCGACCCCGTACGCCGCGCAGATGGCAGCCGAGTCGGCCGCTCGTCGTGCGCAGGAGCACGGCGTCAAGAAGGTCGACGTCTTCGTGAAGGGCCCGGGTTCCGGTCGTGAGACCGCGATCCGCTCGCTCCAGGCGACCGGCCTCGAGGTCGGCTCGATCCAGGACGTGACGCCCCAGGCTCACAACGGCTGCCGCCCCCCGAAGCGTCGCCGCGTCTGATGTTTGTCGCGCCGCGGTGCGGCCGCGCGGCCTGAGGGCCGCAGGACCGCACCGCGATCGCGACAGCGCCCACCGCTCGCGGTGGGCACCTTGCCCGGACGGTGACAGAGATCCGTCTGGGCCGCGAGAGATCGCAGCCGTGATGCGTCATATAGCGGACGCACACTCGAAAGGACACCCACAGTGCTTATCGCACAGCGCCCCACGCTGACCGAAGAGGTCATCTCGGAGAGCCGTTCCCGCTTCTCCATCGAGCCGCTCGAGCCTGGCTTCGGCTACACGCTCGGCAACTCGATGCGTCGCACCCTGCTGTCGTCCATCCCGGGCGCGGCCGTCACGTCCATCCGTATCGACGGTGTGCTGCACGAGTTCAGCACCGTGTCGGGCGTGAAGGAAGACGTCACCGAGATCATCCTCAACATCAAGAACCTCGTCGTCTCCTCGGAGAACGACGAGCCCGTCGTGATGTACCTGCGCAAGCAGGGCGCCGGCGTCGTGACCGCTGCGGACATCGTTCCGCCGGCGGGGGTCGAGGTCCACAACCCCGACCTGCACATCGCCACCCTCAACGACAAGGGCAAGCTCGAGATCGAGCTGACCGTCGAGCGGGGCCGTGGGTACGTGTCCGCCGCGCAGAACAAGCAGTTCGACGCGGAGATCGGACGCATCCCGGTCGACTCGATCTACTCGCCGGTCCTCAAGGTCACGTACAAGGTCGAGGCCACCCGAGTCGAGCAGCGCACCGACTTCGACAAGCTCATTGTCGACGTCGAGACGAAGCAGGCAATCACGCCTCGCGACGCGCTCGCCTCGGCTGGTAAGACCCTGGTCGAGCTGTTCGGCCTGGCACGTGAGCTGAACGTCGAGGCCGAGGGCATCGAGATCGGGCCGTCGCCGACGGACACCGCGCTGGCCGCGGACCTGGCGCTGCCGATCGAGGAGCTCAACCTCACCATCCGTTCGTACAACTGCCTCAAGCGCGAGGGCATCCACCAGGTGGGCGAGCTTGTTGCCCGCAGTGAGGCGGACCTGCTCGACATCCGCAACTTCGGTGCGAAGTCGATCACCGAGGTCAAGGAGAAGCTGGCCGAGCTCGGCCTCAGCCTCAAGGACTCGCCGCTGGACTTCGATCCGGCCGGCGCTTCGTACTTCGAGGGTAGCGACTCCGCGGCCTACAGCGGCGACGAGCAGTCGTACTGACGTCCCACGTCCGGCCTAGGCCGGACGTGCGGAACCACTTCCAAGGAGACAAGTAATGCCTACCCCTACCAAGGGCGCGCGGCTCGGCGGTAGCCCGGCTCACGAGCGTCTGATTCTCGCGAACCTGTCCACCTCCCTCTTCGAGCACGGCCGCATCACGACCACGGAGACCAAGGCCAAGCGCCTGCGTCCCCTGGCCGAGCGTCTGATCACGTTCGCGAAGAAGGGCGACCTGTCCGCCCGTCGCCGCGTGCTCACCGTCGTGCGTGACAAGGGCGTGGTGCACACGCTCTTCACCGAGATCGCCCCGGCCATGGCCGAGCGCAACGGTGGCTACACGCGCATCACCAAGATCGGCACCCGCAAGGGTGACAACGCGCCCATGGCGGTCATCGAGCTCGTCACCGAGCCCGTGAGCCCCAAGCAGGCAGTCGTCAAGGAGGCCACCAAGGCCGCCGAGAAGGCCGCTGACGTGACCGAGGCCCCGGCCGAGGACGCAGTCGTCGAGGACGCTCCGGTCGAGGACGCCCCGGTCGAGGACGTCACCGACGCCCCCGCCGAGGACGCCGCTGCCGAGGCCCCCAAGAAGAAGAAGGCGGCGCCCAAGAAGAAGGCCGCCGAGGAGAAGAAGGAGGCCTGAGCCTCTTTCTCCCCTGCACGACGCCGGGCCGCACCTTCCGTACGGAGGGTGCGGCCCGGCGTCGTCGTGCGTGGCCGTACGTCACTGAGCAGGCAGCAGGTCCCATGCGCGCGCGCCGCCCACCAGTGCGGCGGAGTTCGGGACGATGACGACGTCGTCGCCGAGCCGGGCGAGCGCCGACGGTGTGATGCGCCGCGCGTTGCCGCCACCGAGGTAGAGCCGGTCCCAATGGAAGACGGGCCGCAGCCCGTCGACGACCGTGACCACGCGCCGTGACCACAGGCCGTCGCCCAGCCGACGGCGTTCGGGCTCGCCGATGTACTGGTCGTACGTGAGGCTGCGGCGCACCGGGGCGTGCGACCACTCCAGGTGCGGCGCGATCCGGCCGCCGTGGAACATCGCGGTCCCGAGGCCCGTGCCGAGCGTGATGACCAGCTCGAGGCCCGACGCCGCGACCACGCCCGCGCCGTGCACCTCGGCGTCGTTCAGGACCAGCGCGGGCAGGTTCAGCCGGCTGGCGACGGCCGCGCGCATGTCGAAGCTGTGCCATGCGTCGAGCAGGGCCGGATCCACGCGGGAACGCGGCCCCGTCCGGGTGATGTAGTGCGGCGTGTGCACGACGACGCCGCTGCGGATCATGCCGGGCATGCCGACCGTCACCCGTCCTGCTGCCGGGAGGTCGGTGGCGATCTTCGCGATCGTGTCCACGAGGAGCTCGGGCGGCAGCGGGTAGGGCGTCGGTACACGGACCGGCGCCGCGTGAGCGGTGCCTGACGAGTCGAGGACCGCTGCCTTGATCCCGCCTCCACCGCAGTCGACCGCCAGCGTGAGGATGTCTGCCATGACGTCACTGTACGAACTCTGGCGCGGGGATCGGGGAAGATGGCTGGCGTGAACGAGTTCATCAGGGTCCGGCTCGACCTCGCCTACGACGGCACCGACTTCGCCGGCTGGGCGCGCCAGCCGGGTCTACGCACCGTGGAGGGTGCCCTCGAGGACGGTCTGGCACGGGTTCTGCGCAGCGAGCAGCTCGGCCGGCCGACGCCTCGCTTCACCGTCGCCGGGCGGACGGACTCGGGCGTCCACGCGCGCGGCCAGGTGGCGCACGTCGACCTCGAGGCCGATGCCTGGGCGGCGCTCCCTGGTCGTTCGGGGCGGTCCAGCCGCACCCCCGCGGAGGCGCTGGTGTCCCGGCTGACGGGCGTGCTGCCCACCGACGTCGTCGTGCGCGGCGCCCGGCAGGCGGCGCCCGGGTTCGACGCCCGCTTCTCCGCCCTGCGCCGCCGCTACACCTACCGGATCGCCGACGCGCCGGAGCTCCGGGACCCGCTGCGCCGCAGGCACGTCCTGTGGTCCCGCAAGCCGCTCGACGCCGCCGCGATGGACGACGCCGTACGCCCGCTCATCGGGGTGCGCGACTTCGCCTCGTACTGCAAGCCCCGGCCGGGGGCGACGACCATCCGGGAGCTGCAGCACATCGCCTGGGAACGGCCGGCCGACGGGCCGGACGCGGGCCTGGTGGTCGGGCACGTCGTCGCCGACGCGTTCTGCCACAACATGGTGCGAGCCCTCGTCGGGGCGTCGATGGGGGTGGGGGAGGGGCGCCGCCCCGTGAGCTGGCCCGCTGAGCTCCTGGCGAGCCGCCGACGGGACGCCGGCGTCTTCGTCGTGCCCCCGGAGGGGTTGTGCCTCGAGGAGATCACGTTCCCGCCGGACGAAGAGCTCGCCGCCCGCGCGGACGCCGTCCGCGCGAAGCGGATGGACGAGGACGTCTGGGACGACACCCCGGCCGCGAAGTAGAGCGCCTGTCCGAGTCCCCCTGATGTCGCCAGGGAGACTCGGACAGGCGCTCTACTTCGGCGGGGTCACGGTTCCTGCCTGTGGTCGCCGTGACCTGCGTTCCGCTACGGGCGCGTGCCTTGCTCCGCTGCGGCCCGCACCCTGCGCTGCACTCCGGTCACGGCTCCTCGACCCAGTGGATCGCGGCCTCCTCGGCGCTGGCGCCGGCACCGTCGATACCCGCGTCGGTGCCGTACAGGTCGTTCTGGCGGCTGCCGTCCTCGGCCGCGTAGCTGCCGGGGTCCGCGTCGGGGTCGGACACGAGCCGTCCCGCGCGCGACGTGTCGGCGCGGTTCAGCGGGTCCTCCTGCCAGACGTCCGGCTCTTCCTCGCTGAGGCGCTGGTCCATCGGCTCGCGGTGCCGCTCCTCCCACGAGGTCTCGCCCCAGTGGTTGCTCCGGGGGCGCTCGGGCGGGGAGTAGCCCTCGTCGAGGTTGTCCTTGGTGCCCCGGCTGTAGAGGGTGTCCTCCGCCGGCAGCTGGTCGGTGTCGCCCTCGGCGATCCCGTCCGGTCCTGGCATGGTGGCTGGGGTTTCCTCGGTCATGCTCCTACCGTCGCACCAGTTCCGCGCAGACGCCACAGGCAGACGTGTCGAACCTCATGCGGCTCCCGGTACATCGGTGCCCGCTTCGCTTTGACCCCTGGGGAAGCGGCCAGGTACTCTAATGAGTCGTTGTGCTTTGTCACGACGTCCTGCGTAAGCACCGAGCCCACTCGTGTGCCGACGAACGGCCCGGACGTCACTCTGACCCCCGCGCACAACGACCTGACTCTTCGGGCGCTGCTTCTCGCCCGACGACACCGAAAACGAAAAGGTTACGAACCGTGCGTACGTACACCCCCAAGCCCGGCGACGTCCAGCGCGACTGGCACGTCATCGACGCGACCGACGTCGTCCTGGGCCGCCTGGCAAGCCAGGTCGCCATTCTGCTGCGCGGGAAGCACAAGCCGACTTTCGCTCCGCACGTCGACGGTGGTGACTTCGTCATCATCATCAACGCGGACAAGGTCGCGCTGAGCGGCAACAAGCGCGAGACCAAGCTGGCCTACCGCCACTCGGGCTACCCGGGCGGCCTCACTGCCACCCCGTACGGCGAGTTCCTGGACACCAAGCCGGAACGCGCCGTCGAGAAGGCCGTGCGCGGCATGATCCCCAAGACCTCGCTCGGTCGGACGCAGATGACCCACCTGAAGGTCTACGCCGGCTCTGAGCACCCGCACACGGCGCAGCAGGCCAAGCCGTTCGAGATCACCCAGGTTTCGCAGCAGGCTTGAGCCGCTGCCGGATCGCAACGCTGAAGGACGCGAGGACACCACAGTGGCCGAGACCACCGTCGACATCGAGCAGGACGCCGAGGCGCCCAGCTCTTACACCACCGAGACGACTGCGCCCGCAACGCGCGGCTCGTCCATCACCGCCCCGGCTCAGGCCCTCGGGCGCCGTAAGGAGGCCGTGGCGCGCGTGCGCCTCGTCCCCGGCACCGGCACCTGGAAGGTCAACGGTCGCACCCTCGAGGAGTACTTCCCGAACAAGGTGCACCAGCAGCTGGTGAACTCCCCGCTGCAGCTGGTCGAGGTCGAGGGCCGGTTCGACGTCATCGCCCGTATCACGGGTGGCGGCACGTCGGGCCAGGCCGGCGCTCTGCGCCTGGGCATCGCCCGTGCGCTGAACGAGATCGACCGGGACGCCAACCGCGCCGAGCTCAAGAAGGCCGGCTTCCTCCGCCGCGACGACCGTACGGTCGAGCGCAAGAAGGCCGGTCTCAAGAAGGCCCGCAAGGCTCCGCAGTACAGCAAGCGCTGACCCCAGCGCATGGCTGGATGGCCCTGCCGAACAGTGTCGACACTGTTCAGCGGGGCCATCTGCATTTGCCGGCAGGTGCCGGTGGCCCACTACGGTGGGATTCGAACGATCTGAGGAGAACCGGCATGGGCAGGCTGTTCGGCACCGACGGAGTTCGGGGCCTCGCCAACAAGGACATCACCGCGGAGCTGGCGCTGGAGCTGGGCGCCGCCGCGGCGCGGGTACTGACCGCACAGGGTGAGCTGCTGGGGCCGCGTCCGCGCGCGGTCGTCGGGCGCGACACGCGTGCCTCCGGCGAGTTCCTCGCGGGCGCCGTGGCAGCGGGGCTGGCGTCCGCCGGCGTCGACGTGGTGATGCTCAACGTGCTGCCCACGCCCGCGCTGGCGTACCTCGTGACGGAGCTGGAGGCCGACCTCGGCGTCATGGTCTCCGCCTCGCACAACCCGATGCCGGACAACGGCATCAAGTTCTTCGCCCGCGGCGGGCTCAAGCTCGACGACGCCGTCGAGGACGCCATCCAGGCCACCCTCGGCGACGACTGGGAGCGGCCAACGGGCGCCGACGTCGGACGCATCCGCACCGACGGCCAGGCCGCCGCGGAGCGCTACGTGCGGCACCTGACCGACAGCGTCGGCACCACCCCGGACCACCGGCCGCTCGAGGGCCTGCGGATCGCCCTCGACTGCGCCAACGGCGCCGCGAGCGAGGTGGGCCCGGAGGCGCTGCGCGCCGCCGGCGCCGACGTCGTCGTGATGAACGCGAGCCCGGACGGCCGCAACATCAACGAGAAGTGCGGCTCCACGCACCCCGAGCAGCTGCAGGCCGTCGTCGTGGCGTCCGAGGCGGACTTCGGTGTCGCGTTCGACGGCGACGCCGACCGCTGCCTCGCCGTCGACCACACCGGCGCCATCGTGGACGGCGACCAGATCCTCGGGATCCTCGCCACCGCGCTCAAGGAGGAGGGCCGCCTGCCGGGCGACACCCTCGTCGTGACGGTGATGAGCAACCTCGGCCTGCTCCTCGCGATGCGGGAGCGCGGCATCACGACCGTGCAGACCGCGGTCGGCGACCGGTACGTGCTGGAGGAGATGCGCGCGAACGGCTTCAGCCTGGGCGGTGAGCAGTCCGGCCACATCATCCTCGCGGACCACGCCACGACCGGCGACGGCGTCCTCGCGGCGCTGCACCTCGCGGCGCGGGTCAAGGCATCGGGCAAGCGACTGGGTGATCTCGCGGGTGAGATCGAGCGACTGCCGCAGACCCTCGTCAACGTGCGCGGTGTGGACAAGTCCCGTGCGGGCACCGACGAGGGCGTCCAGGCGGCCGTGCTGGACGCGACGACGCGGCTGGGGGACACCGGGCGGGTGCTGCTGCGCCAGTCCGGCACGGAGCCGCTGGTGCGCGTGATGGTCGAGGCGCCGGCGCAGGACGAGGCGGACAAGGTCGCGGACGACCTGGCCGCCGTCGTGCGGGAGCGGCTCGCGCTGTAGGGGCAGGCGGGACCGCCGTGAACACCCCGTGAATGCTTGGGAAGCGGGGTTCTACCAGGGGCACCCCTGATGCTTTTCAGGGGCGCCCCTTGCGTAGGCTGGCACCAGGCACTAAGAAGTGCTCTCCCCGCCCCCGGGCGCCGCCCTGAGCCGTTCGCAGGGTAGCTCTCGACGAGACTCTCGAGGTCCCGTGCTCGATCTCATCTCCACCGTCCTGAGCGCCACCGAGGCGTGGATCCTCGCGATGGCCGCCTCGCCGTGGATCTACCCGGCGATGTTCGCCTTCGCGACCATCGACGGGTTCTTCCCGCCGCTGCCCAGCGAGTCCGTGGTCATCACCCTGGCGGTCTCCGCGCACACCACGGGGACACCATGGATGTGGCTCGTGCTGATCGCGGCGGCGGCAGGGGCGTGGGTGGGCGACCAGATCGCGTACCAGATCGGGAAGATGATCGGCACCGACCGCGTGCCGTTCCTGCGCAACCGGCGCGGACGCAAGGCGGTCGCTTGGGCCGAGCGCGCGCTGGCCCGGCGCGGCGCCTCGTTCATCCTGGCGGCGCGGTACATCCCGATCGGCCGCGTGGCCGTGAACATGACGGCGGGCGCCGTCGGTTATCCGCGGCGCCGGTTCATGGTGATCGCCGCCATCGCGGCGGTCATGTGGGCGCTCTACTCGGCGGGGATCGGCCTGGTCGCCGCCCAGTGGTTCGGCCACAACCCGTTGCTGGCCATCGGTATCGGCGTGGTCCTGGGCGTCGCGATGGGCTTCGTCGTGGACGTCATCGTGGGCTGGTTCTCCCACCGGCACCTCGACCCCGAGAAGACGGCGGACTCGGCGGACGCCGAAAAGCACGCCGAGGTCCGCTGACCGGCTAGAGCTTACGGAGGCGGACCCGCTGCACCGCGTGGTCCGATCCCTTGGTCAGCACCAGCGTCGCGCGGCCCCTGGTCGGGATGATGTTCCGCTCCAGGTTCGGGGCGTTGATGGACTCCCAGATCTTCATGGCCCGCTCGGTCGCCTCCTGGTCGGAGAGCGAGGCGTACCGCCGGAAGTAGGAGTCGGGCTTGGTGAACGCGGTCCTGCGCAGCTCGAGGAACCGGTCCACGTACCACTGCCGGATGTTCCGCGTGCGGGCGTCCACGTAGATCGAGAAGTCGAAGAAGTCGCTCACGGCGACCGTCGACTCGTCGACCGTGGACGGCCGGGCCGGCTGCAGCACGTTGAGGCCCTCGACGATGAGGACGTCGGGCTTGCGGACCACCATCTCCTGGTCGGGCACGATGTCGTAGATGACGTGCGAGTACACGGGTGCCCGGACCTCGGCCTGCCCCGCCTTGATGCGGGACAGGAACCGGATCAGGGCGCGCCGGTCGTACGACTCGGGGAAGCCCTTGCGCTCCATCAGGCCGCGCCGTTCGAGCTCGGCGTTCGGGTAGAGGAACCCGTCGGTGGTGATGAGCTCGACGCGCGGCGTCTCGGGCCAGCGGGCGAGCATCTCGCGCAGGACGCGCGCCGTCGTCGACTTGCCGACGGCGACGGAGCCGGCCACGCCGATGACGTACGGCGTGCGGGGCGGATCCTCGTGCAGGAAGGTGGACGTCGCGTCGTGCAGACCGGCGGTGGCCTGCACGTACAGGTTGAGCAGACGTGACAGGGGGCGGTAGATCGCGTCGACCTCGGCAAGGTCGATCGGGTCACCGAGACCGCGCAGGCGCTCGACGTCCTCGTCGGTCAGCGGCAGCGGAGTGGAAGCCGACAGGCGGCTCCACGCCGCACGGTCGAGATCCACATAGGGCGAGGACGGGGCGAGGGCCAGCAGGTGCTCGCTGAGGTCCGTCGTCGGAAACTGGGAAACCACCTGCAGCATTGTGCCCCAACCGGGCGCGGTAATCTCCACCGGCCGCCGCACGGCCTCGCGCGGTGCCTGCGGTGCACGCCTGTGAGCCCGGTCATGGGGGCAGGCCCGGATGCTCGCTAGACTCGCCCGCATGTGTGGGATTGTGGGTTACACGGGAACTGCTCCGACTATCGCGGACGGCAACGCGTCAGGTGCCGCCGCGCCGTCGGGCATGCCCCTCGAGGTGGTGGTCGAAGGGCTCCGCCGGCTCGAGTACCGCGGGTACGACTCGGCAGGCGTCGCGCTCGTCGCGCCGGGGCTGGACGGCGTCGCCTGGGCCAAGAAGTCGGGCAAGCTCGTCAATCTGATCGAGGCACTGGAGCAGAACCCGCTGCCCGCCGCCACCGCGGCGATCGGCCACACCCGCTGGGCCACGCACGGCGGCCCCACCGACGCGAACGCCCACCCGCACCTGGCCGACGGCGACCGGCTCGCCGTGATCCACAACGGCATCGTCGAGAACTTCGCCCAGCTCAAGGCAGAGCTGCTGGCCGACGGCGTGACGTTCCGCTCGGAGACCGACACCGAGGTCGCCGCACATCTGGTGGCCAAGGCGTACCGCGAGACGGGCAACCTGACGGAGGCGATGACGTTCGTCGCTGGGCGCCTGCACGGCACGTTCACGCTGCTCGCCGTGCACGCAGACGCACCGGAGACGGTGGTCGGCGCGCGGCACGACTCCCCGCTCGTGGTCGGGCTCGGTGAGGGGGAGAACTTCCTCGGTTCCGACGTCGCGGCGTTCATCGCGCACACCAAGGAGGCCCTCGAGCTGGGCCAGGACCAGGTGGTGACCATCACCCCGACGTCGGTGGTCGTCACCGACTTCGACGGCAAGCCCGCCGACGCCAAGCGCTTCACCGTCGACTGGGACGCCGCCGCCGCCGAGAAGGGCGGCTTCGACTCCTTCATGGACAAGGAGATCCACGACCAGCCGCAGGCGGTCGCCGACACGCTGCTCGGCCGGACGGACGCCTCCGGTGCCCTCGTGCTCGACGACCTGCGCATCGACGAGTCGGTGCTGCGCGCGGTGAACAAGATCATCGTCGTCGCCTGCGGCACCGCCGCCTACTCCGGGCACGTGGCCAAGTACGCGATCGAGCACTGGTGCCGCATCCCCGTCGAGGTCGAGCTGGCGCACGAGTTCCGCTACCGCGACCCGATCGTCGACGAGCGCACGCTGGTCGTGGCCGTCACGCAGTCCGGCGAGACCATGGACACCCTGATGGCCGTGCGGCACGCGCGGGAGCAGGGCGCCAAGGTGATCTCCATCGTCAACACTCACGGCTCCACGATCCCGCGCGAGTCCGACGCCGTGCTCTACACGCATGCAGGTCCCGAGATCGCCGTCGCCTCCACCAAGGCGTTTCTCGCGCAGATCACCGCCGCCTACGTGCTGGGCCTGTACCTGGCGCAGCTGCGCGGGAACAAGTTCCCCGACGAGATCGGGGCCCTGCTCGAAGAGCTGCGCGACATGCCGCGCAAGATCCAGACGGTCATCGAGCGCGGCGAGTACGTCCGCGCGACCGCCCGGTCCATGGAGAAGTCCGACAAGGTGCTGTTCCTGGGCCGGCACGTCGGGTTCCCGGTCGCTCTGGAGGGTGCGCTCAAGCTCAAGGAGCTCGCGTACATCCACGCGGAGGGCTTCGCGGCGGGCGAGCTCAAGCACGGCCCGATCGCGCTGATCGACGAGGGTCAGCCGGTCTTCGTCGTCGTGCCGTCGCCGCGCGGGCGCGACTCCCTGCACTCCAAGGTCGTCTCCAACATCCAGGAGATCCGGGCGCGCGGCGCGCGCACCCTCGTGATCGCCGAGGACGGCGACGACGCGGTGCGCCCGTACGCCGACGAGATCTTCTGGATCCCGCAGGCGCCCACGCTGCTCCAGCCGCTGCTGGCCGTGGTGCCGCTGCAGATCTTCGCGATGGCGCTGGCCACCGCCAAGGGCCTCGACGTGGACCAGCCGCGCAACCTCGCCAAGTCCGTCACCGTGGAGTAGCTGTGGCACGCTCGGCGGCGTGGAACTCAAGAAGCTCTCCGACGACGTCGAGATCATCAGCCGCGTCTACGCGCGGGTGCACGGCATCGAGCGCACCGACGACTGGCTGGTGCTGAAGCTCCATGAGGAGGTCGGCGAGCTCACGCAGGCGTTCCTCAACCTGTCCGGGCGCTCGCGCGACCGCGGCCAGTCCGACGACGAGACGCGGGACGCGTTCCGCGGCGAGGTCGCGGACGCCCTGGCGCAGCTGCTGCTCGTCGCCCGGCGGTTCGACGTCGACCTGACCGAGGAGCTGGAGCGCAAGTGGTTCCGCTGGCAGCACCTCGTCCAGCCGGAGGACACCGCGGGCATCCGGGATGTCGGTGACCCCGTCTAACCTCGTGGCTGACGAGAGGGGCGTACATGGCGTACGTGGAGGTTGACGGGGTCCGGGTGCACTACGTGGAGCACGGCCAGGCAGGGCCGGGGGTGGCCACCGTGGTGCTGGTCCACGGTTTCCCGGTGGATCAGCGGCTCATGGCCGGCGCGTTCGAGCCGGTCTTCGCGGACCGGCCGGGCTGGCGGCGCGTCTATGTCGACCTGCCGGGCATGGGCGGGACGGTGGCGCCGGACGTCGCGAGCACCGACGACGTCTTCCGGATCCTGCGGGGCGCTGTCCAGGCGCTCGTGCCCGAAGGGCCGTATGCCCTCGTGGGGCAGTCGTACGGCGGGTATCTGGCGCGAGGGCTCACCGCTGCCGACGCCGGACGAGTGGCCGGCCTGGCCGTCGTGGTGACCGTCGTCGAGCCGCGCCACGAGCTGCGCGAGCTCCCGCGGCGTCAGGTCCTGGTCCAGGACCCGGCGCTCGTGGAGCGGGTCGGGCCGGAGGCGCTCGCGGCGGAGGAGGTCCTCGTGGTCCAGACCGAGGAGACCTGGGGGCGGTCCCGGCAGGAGGTGGACCCAGGCCTGGCCGCAGCCGACCCAGAGGTGGTCGCACGGGTCGAGGCGCACTACGCGGGGAGCTTCCCGGTCGAGCCGGTGCCGTTCGACAAGCCGGCTCTCGTGCTCGTCGGGCGGCAGGACTCGGTCACCGGCTATCGCGACGCGTGGGGGCTCGTGGAGCACTATCCCCGGGCGTCCTTCGCCGTGCTGGACCGCGCGGGGCACTCGCTGCACCTCGAGCAGCGTGGACTGTTCGAGGCGCTCGTCGGCGAGTGGCTGGACCGCGTCGAGGAGTCGGGAGCGTAGGCCCGCGCAGGGTCCGGCCGGGAGGTCAGCCCGATACCGCGACGTACACGAGCAACGTGAGGATGGCGGCGATCATGACGCCGAAGACCAGAACCATGACCTTGGGGAAGGGGAGCTTGTCGTCGTCCGCGGGCATGGCAGCCTCCTGAACATGAAAGATGATGCGCCGCGGGCAGGATGCGGGCGCAATCTTTACCGTTACGTTACTGTTATATGGTGCCCCAAGTCGGGCATCCTGCGCAAGGCCGCAGTTGTGGGACGGGCCGGTGCCTGCGGCCACCTAGGCTGAGCCAATGATCATCGGGACGGGCCGGTGCCTGCGGCCACCTAGGCTGAGCCAATGATCATCGGGACGGGCATCGACGTGGTCGACGTGGCCCGGTTCATGGAGACCCTCGACCGGACGCCCCGGCTGCGCGAAAAGCTGTTCACCGAGGTCGAGCGCGAGCTGCCGCCGGCGTCCCTGGCCGCTCGGTTCGCGGCGAAGGAGGCCATCGCGAAGTCGCTCGGCGCTCCGGGAAACCTCCGGTGGCACGACGTCACGGTGCACCGCACGGTGGGTGGCCCACCCCGGATCGACGCGAGCGGCACCGTCGCCGCCCGCGCCGCCGAGCTCGGTGTGCGCACCTGGCACATCACGATCTCGCACGACGCGGGCATCGCGTCCGCGATGGTGATCGCGGAGGGGTGAGCCGCTCGTCGTGGGGCGGGCGGAGACAGAAGATGCCTGCGCGAACTGGGCCGATGAGGCGCCTCCAGAGGGCGGCTCACCTGTTTCGTCCCTTGACGTTCGCGCAGGCATCTTCTGCCTCCACCCTTCAGTAGCGGCTCACTCCTGGGCCGCTGGGGTGCTTCGTACTACTGGAGCTCGGGGATTACCTGCTTTTCGAAGAGCTCCAGGCCCGTCTGGTCGTAGGCGGCCTCCTGGAAGTACGTGATCGCGTACTCCAGGCCGCGCGAACGCATGTCCTGCAGCCGCTCGACGATCTGCTCCGGGGTCCCGACCAGGAGCCCGGTGCGCCAGGTGTCGATCTCCTGGTCGGCCTTCTCGGGGACCCACTTCCGCAGGTGCGCCTCGATCCAGCCCAGCCGCTCGGCGACCTCGGCCTCGTTCTCACCGATCACCACGTTGTAGTTCGCGGACCGGGTGATCTCGCCGAAGTCCCGTCCCAGCTCCTTGCAGTGCGCCTCGAGCACGCTCGACTTGTGCACGAACCCCTCGGGCCTGCCGTCGAAGTTGGTGTACTGGGCGTGCTGCGCGGCGATGCGCAGCGTCTTCTTCTCGCCACCGCCGGCGATCCACAGCGGGATGGACGGCACCTCGGCGCCGCCGTCGCCCACCGGGAGCTGCTGCAGCGGCTGCGGGTAGCAGAGCGCGCCGTCGACCTGGTACTGCTTGCCCTCGAACGTGCCGGAGGAGCCCGTGCGCCACATGTTCGCCATGATCTGCACGCCCTCGTCGAGCGCTCGCAGGCGCTCGCCGGCGGACGGGAAGCCGTAGCCGTAGGCGCGCCACTCGTGCTCGTACCAGCCGGCACCGATGCCCATCTCGACGCGCCCGCCGGAGACCGTGTCGACGGTCGAGGCGACCTTGGCCAGGTAGGCCGGGTTGCGGTACGCCATGCACGTGCACATCTGGCCCAGCCGGATGCGCTGCGTCGCCGCGGCGAACGCCGCCATGAGGGTCCAGGCCTCGTGGGTGGCCTCCGTGGTGACCGCCGGGACCGTGTGGAAGTGGTCGTAGACCCATGCCGACTCCCAGGCGAACTCGCCGCCGGGGACGGCCTCGCCCGCCGCCTGGTTCTCCGCGCGGTGCACGAGGGAAAGCATGGAAGCCCACTGGTCGGCAGGCGGGATGTCGACCAGGTCGAGGCGCCAGCCCTGCGGGATGAAGAGTCCGAATCGCATGGTCCGACCTTATGCCGACCAGGTCGCGGAGGGGAGGGGCCGTCCAATTCGCCCACAATCTGTCCCTCGGACGGCGGCGGAAGCGGCACTATAGGACTGTGAAAGACGCGTGGAGTTCCGACGAGGTACGAAAGGCCGAAGAGCCACTGATCGCCGCCGGCGAGCCGCTCATGGCCAGGGCGGCGTACGCGCTGGCCCAGGCGGTGCTCCGCGAGGTGGCGGCGCCGCGGGCGGGGCGCGTTCCGGATCATCGGCTCAGCCGTCCGGGCACCGTCCGCCTGCGCGGCAGCCTCGGTTCCGACGGGCTTCCCGGCACCGCCCGCATCCGCCCCGGCCGGGCGGCCGGCCCCAGGGCCGACGTACGCGGCGCCCGCGCTCTGCTGCTCGTCGGACCCGGTAACAACGGCGGAGACGCCCTGTTCGCCGGCGCGCACCTCGCGCGGCGCGGCATGGTGGTCACCGCCGTGCTCGCGTCGGCGCGCGCCCACGAGGACGGCCTCGCGGCGTTCCGGGCGGCGGGCGGAAAAGTGCTGACGCTCGCCGACGTCCGGGTCCCCGCCGTGGTCCAGGCCGGGCTCGCCTCCGACGTCGTGCTGGACGGCCTGGTCGGCGTCGGCGCGCGGGGCGCGCTGCGGCCCCCGGCCGGCGGCCTCGTCCGGACGCTCGCGGAGGCCCGGGAGAAAGCGGGGGAGCGGTGGCCGCTCACTGTCGCCGTCGACATCCCGAGCGGCATCGGCGTGGACGACGGCGCGGTACCCGGCCCCGTCCTGCGCGCCGACCGCACGGTGACGTTCGGCGCGCTCAAGCCCGGCCTGCTCCTGCCGCCCGCGGCCCACCTCGCAGGCGACGTCGAGCTGGTCGACGTCGGCTTCCCCGCGGTCGCGGGCGCCGAAGGCTGGTCAGGCAGCGTGTGGGGTGTGGCGCCGGGCAGGCACGCGATGAGCGGGACGGACCCCGCGTCGGGCCGGGTGCGACGGATGGAGCCCGCCGACGTCGCCGGGCTGTGGCCCGTCCCCAGCCCGCACGACCACAAGTACACGAGGGGCGTGGTCGGCGTGATCGCCGGTACGAGCACGTACCCGGGCGCGGCGGTCCTCGCGACGTCGGGTGCGGTGCTGGCCGGACCTGGCATGGTGCGCTACCTCGGACCCGAGGCGGTCGGCGCACGCGTACTGCTGGCCCGCCCCGAGGTGGTCGTGGCGGGCGGCCGGGTGCAGGCATGGGTCCTCGGGCCGGGTGTCCCCGCGCTCGGCCCCGAGGACGGGCCGGACGACGACGGCCAGGCCCGCCGCATCTTCGGGGCGCTCGCCGCGGTGACCGGCGTGCTCTCCGAGGACGTGACCGGCGGCAAGATGCCCGCCGTCATCGACGCGGGTGCGCTCACCATGTTGGAGCACAGGCTCCCGGCCTGGGCGGTCCTGACCCCGCACGCCGGTGAGCTGGCAGAGCTGCTGCAGGGCCTCGGGCACGACGTGGACCGCACGGCGGTCGAGGCGCAGCCGCTGCACTGGGTGCGTACCGCGCACCAGGCCACCGGCGCGACCGTGCTGCTCAAGGGCGCGATCACCGTCGTGGCGGGCCCGGGCGACGTGTACGCCCAGGCCGACGCGCCCGCCTGGACCGGCACGGCCGGGGCCGGTGACGTGCTCGCGGGGATCCTCGGGACGCTGCTCGCCGGCCGCTCCGCCGACGTCGTGGAGGACGAGACCCTCGCGGCCCGCCTCGCTGCCGCCGCAGTGCTCGTGCACGGCCGGGCCGCGGCGCGGGCGTCCGCCGGTGGTCCCGTGACGGCGCTGGAGATCGCCCGCGCGGTGCCCGCCGCCGTCGCCGAGCTGTTGCGCGCCTGAACCCCGGGCGCTCCGGGCTAGGGTTGGGGCGATGAGTCAACGTGTCGTCGCCTGGGGCCAGGAGCTCCGTGAGGTCCACCGGCGGTTGCGGGACGCGCTCGCGGTGGCGAGGTCCGCGATCGAGGACGGCGCGGAAGGGCCGGCTGCGGCGAGGGAGCTGCAGCTCTACTGCGTGGGCTTCTGCGCGGCTCTGACCGGTCACCACCGCAGCGAGGACGCGACGCTGTTCGACGTGGTGCTGGCGGATCGGCCCGAGCTGGCACCCGTCGTCGCCGACCTGAAGCGTGACCACTCGATGCTCGACCACCTCCTGGGCGAGCTGGAGCGCGCCGCCCTGTCGGGTGCGGCGCAGGACGCACTGCTGCGTCACCTCGACGGCATCGAGGCCGTCATGGAGACGCACTTCCGGTACGAGGAGAAGAAGCTGGTCGACGTGCTCGACGGCGCGGTGCCGTCCGACGTGGGCAGACAGGAAATGCTCGGCCCTCTGGCGTGACGCCCCACTCCTGGAATGAGACATTCCGTCAGGATTTGCGGGTGCGGAGTTTCCCCTATCTGTCCGAGATCCGCCAGTAGAGCCGTAATATCCCGTACCACACGCTCATCCTGCACGATTCATCTCCTGTCATAGACTCCTGAGGCGCTACGGATAGACATTCATGTAAGTGGCGAACTGGGGTGTGCGTGCCATCAAGTAACGGGCCTTCCGTGGCAGTGCCTTCGGCAGTGCCGACGGTATGGACGAACCACGCAGGCAGCAGGGGGAGGGACCTCGTGGTCCACGGGCGTGATCGAGAGCTGCGGGTCATCGGGCATTTCGCAACCGACCTGGACCCGACGGTCCTGGTCGTGCGCGGACTGAGCGGGATCGGCAAGACCTCGACGGTGCTCCACGCGCTGAAGCAGGTCGGCGCGGGATCGTCAGCGGTCCGCGTGGTCCGGCCGTGCTCGTCGCGGCCGTCGGCGCACGACCTGGACAACAGCCGGCGGGTCGACCTGTCGGCCTGGTCCGTGCCGGACGATCCTGCGGACGGTCCGGGCTTCGACGCGGCAGGGTTCCTGCGCGCGGTCTCGGTCTGGGCGGGCGACGGTGGCTCCGGGCCGCGCGTCCTCTTCGTGGACGACGTCGGGGTGCTGACCGCTGAGCGCGCGCGCTGGCTCCAGCACCTGGCGGACGAGGCGTACGGACAGGACTGGCGGGTGATCGCCGCGGTGCGGAGCATCGCGGTCGAGGCGCTCTCCGACGACGTCGAGGTGCTCGAGCTAGGCCCGCTCGACCGGATGTCCCTGCGCCGTGCGCTCGCGACGGAGATTAGCGCCCCGGTGGCGGCCGACGTCGTCGAGCACCTGCGCTGGTGGAGCGCCGGAAACCCACGCCTCGCCCTCGAGCTCGCGGGTTCGCTGAGCGCCGCGGAGCTGTGCGGGGACGTGTCCTGGACAGGACCCGAGACGGTGGGTTCGGCGGCCCGGCGCTCCTACCGCGCGATGCTTGCCGGGCTCGACCCGGCGACCATGACCGCGCTCGCGACCGCACCCCTCGGCGGCGCCTCGGCGGCGCGTCAGGACGGCCGCTCGAGCGTGCGGCACCCGCTGCTCGCCCTGCTGTGCAAGGAGGTGCGGAGCGCTGACGGCCAGGTGGACGGCCGGGACGCCCTGGCACCGGATCGCGGCCCCACCGACGCCGGCGCGCTGCTGAGGATCCTCGACGGGCTGCACCTGGAGGAGCTGCCCGCGCGCGCGTGGGCGGCCGTGGCGGCTGCGCCCGACCCGCACCTGGCCGCGCGCGCCGTCGGGGTGTCGCTCATGACCGGTCGCGCCTGGCGGGACCACGCGGGCGGCTCGCTGGTGCCGGACGGGGTGGGCGCGGAATGGACCGACCACCTGTGGTGGCGCGACCTGACGGGCGTCGGCGCGGAGGCCCGCGCAGCGGGCGCACGGGTCGCCGAGGCACTGCTGTGCCTCGAGGACACGGGCGGCCTGCCGGACCCCGGCGCGCTACGGGCAGACCTGCGGCTGATCGGGCGGACGCCCGGCCAGGACTGGGTCGGCGTCGACATCCAGGTACGCGCCCTCCTGACCCTGGGGGACGTGGTCGGCGCACGCGGCCTCCTCGCCGACCACTCCGGCGCGACGCCGGACAGGGCGGTGGCGGAGATCGTCGCGCGCGACCTCGCGGCGGCCCGGGTGGCCGCCTTCGACGGGCGCGCGGTCGACGTCCGTACGCATCTCGCGCACGCCACCGAGCTGCGCCCGTCCGTCGACGCGTGGCTGCCGGCCCGGGGCATGCGTGCCTCGGCGGACGCCGTCGTCGACGGGACCGTCCCCGGCAGCACGATGCCGGCGCAGGCGGGCAGCTGGTCGGCGCGGGTGCTCGGCGAGTACGCCGCGGACCTGGGCGCCGCCCACCTCGTCGTCGGACAGGCGGAAGGCGCGGTCGCGCTGCTGACCATCGCGCTCGAGCACTGCGCCTGGCCCTACCGGGGACGCGTGCAGGTGCGGTGCGATCTCGTGGAGTCCGTCATGGCTTCCACGCCGCCCGGCCGGGTGGGGCCGCGCGCCCAGCGGCTCCTCGACCCGCCGGTGGCACCCGAGGAACGGTCGACGCCCGACGTCGCCGCCGCCTACGCGAGGCTCGACGCGCTGCTGGCCGACGACGGCGTGCCGTCGGTGGCGTTCGAGACCGCGCTGCACGCGCCGTCCGCCCCCATGTCGCCGTGGCAGCGGGTCCGCATGCTCGTCGCGTACGGGCGCTACGCCGTGACGCGCGGCGGCCGCGCCACGGGCAACGCGATGCTCGACGAGGCCAGGACGCTCGTGCGGCTGGCCGGGATGGCGGGCTGGCTGCGGGGTATCGACGTCTTCCTCGCGGAGGCCGATGCGAGCGGTGGTGCCGGCCCCGAGTGGGAGGTGCTCGGCACGCACGAGCGGGAGATGGTCAAGCTGGCGGTGCACGGCGCGACGAACTCGCAGATCGCCCAGGCGACGTTCGTTTCCGAGCGGACGGTCGTGAACCGGCTGCGCCGGGCCTACGCGACGCTCGGCATCCGGGACCGCAGGGACCTGGTCCGGCTCGCCGAGACCCGTCCCCCCGCTTGGCTTGCCGGTGGCTGACACCCGACCTTAACGCAAGGTTTTCACCTGCTGTTGGTAGGGCTTTTCACCCGGCATTTCGGACTTCCCTCACTTCTTTCCGCGGACGTGCATGCGGACGCCTTTATCGCTCCTCCGATCGATTCGAGCGCACGGCGAATTGCGTTGAGTTGCGTCAGCGCACGATTGCCGCTCCGCCTGGCAGGTCCCTGGGAATCACTGTTCTCTAAAGCCCGGGCACCGGTGTGTCATACGCCTCGCCCCAGCCGATTCCGGACGTGATCACGTACCGATCCGGACGCTTTCACTTGAAGCGTGTATATGGAGGAGTGAGTTCTCTTGAACCGAACGCAAGTACCGTCAGGCCGACGTCGGAAGGGCGGCGCCCCGTGGCGCCGGACCCTGGCGACGGCCGCGGCAACCGCAGTCGTGGTTACGGCCACCGGACTGCCTGCGGTCGCAGTGAACAACTACCCGGACGAGCCGTCCGAGGCCGCTGCGAGCGTCCTCGACTCGACGCTCTTCCAGGAGGCGCTGCTGGCAGCCGCTTACTCGCAGGCCGGCTCGGAGTCGAACCCCGGGCCGAACGAGGGCAACCTCAACGTCGAGCTGCTCGGCTCCGAGCTCATCAAGCTCAATGACATCGAGGTTCGCCTCGACGAGATCCTCGACTACGGTCAGGCTGGCGCACTCGTCAGCAGGAGCGAGGCGTCGTCCCCAGTCGACGCGTACGCGGTGTCGGGCCTGCTCGGCGCGGACGGCGGCGTCCACCTCGACGGCAAGACCGAGGACTTCGGCAAGGCGTCCGTGGACGTCCTGTCCGTCGCACGCCTGCTGGGCATCGACGGCCTCACCGACAAGATCGTCGACCAGCTCCTCCTGGAGGCCGGCGCTGCCGCGGCCGAGGTCAAGGCTGAGGACGGCGTCATCCTGGACCAGGACGGCGTGGGTGGCCTCGGCCAGTACCGCGTTGCCGACCTGGACCTGTTCCTGCACTCCCCGGTCATCGAGGACGCTGCCGCGTCGATCTACGACATCGGCGGCACCATCGACACGACCGTCGAGGACCTCGTCAACGAGAACCTGGACGACAGCGCCCTGACCGGCCTGTTCGACGCGGTCCCGGGTGTTCCGACGCCCTCGATCACCGTCGACAGCAACATGCAGGAGAACCTCTTCCAGTCCGTCGTGGGCGAGCCGATCACCTCGGCGAACCAGCTGATCACGATCGACCTGTCGACCGGTCAGCTGGAGATCCACCTCGACAAGCTTGTCGACAGCCCCGAGGGTAACGAGGAAGGCCTCAACGGCCTTCCCCCGAACACCGAGCTCATCGACGACACGACCTACCCGCTCATCGCGGAGACGGTGCACGAGCTGATGGAGGAGATCACCAACATCCTCATCGGCGCGATCGAGGACTCGCTGAACTCGGTCACCGTGAACATCGCCTTCTACGAGGAGGGCGCCCTCGGCACCCTCGACGTCTCGTGGTCGCTGCCCCTGGTGGACGCCGTGAACGGTGACTTCCCCGAGGCCGTCGACAACAGCACGGGCACGATGGCGCCGGTCGCCACGGTCCTGGTCAACACCATCAACACGGTCGGCCCGGCGCTCGCGCCGATCCTGGCCCCGGTGTACGAGCTGCTGATCAGCGACGAGGGTGACAACATCTTCGAGCTGCTGATCAACGACCTCAAGACGGACTCGATCACGAAGCCGATCCGCGAGCTGCTCTCGCCGGTCTTCGACGTCCTGTCGCAGATCCTCTCGATCACGATCAACCGTCAGGTGACCGAGACCGGTGGCACGGTGTCCCCGACCGCCACGGCGGACGAGGTCGTCACGTCGCTCGACCTGAACGCGCTGAGCATCGCGCTGCTGCCGGGGGAGAACGAGCTCGCTCGGATCAACCTGGGCAACGCCGCCGTGCGCATCACGCCCGACGACGGCGGTCCTGGCGACATCGACCCGTCGCTGTCGGTCGACCCCGCCACCGTGGCGCCTGGCCAGTCCACGATCACGACCGGTGAGGGCTACACGCCCGACTCGACCGCGACCGTTCAGCTGACCGACCCCGAGGGCAACCCCGTGGGCGACGCCATCCCGGTCGACACCGACTCGGACGGTTCGTTCACCGTCGCGGTTCCGGTTCCGGCTGACGCCGAGCTCGGCGTCTACCCGGTCGTGGGTACGGACGACACCACCGGTGAGGCCGCTGAGGCCCCGCTGGCAGTGGTCGCCGGATCCGACATCTGCGCCATGGACCCGACGCTGACCGTCCAGCCGGGTGCTGTCTACCCGGGTGACACCGTCTCGGTCGTCGGCCAGGGCTTCCCGGCCGGTGTCCCGGTCGCCGTGCAGCTGCGCGACGCCGAGGGCAACCCGGTGGGCGACGCTGTCATGGTCACCCCGGACGAGGCCTGTGGCTTCATCACGGACCTGACCGTTCCTGAGGACGCAGAGCCCGGCGACCACGTCGTCGAGGCTGTTCCTGAGGACGGCAGCGAGGGTGCCGAGGCGCCGCTCGAGATCCTGGAGCCGGGCACGAACCCCCCGGGTGAGTGCACGAACCCGACCATCGTTGCCGACCCGGCAGTGGTCGAGGCCGGCGACGAGGTCATCGTCACCGGTTCGGGCTTCCCGGCCGGCTCCACGGTCATCGTCCAGCTGAAGGACACGCAGGGCAACGACATCGGTGACCCCGTCACCGTGACCGTCGGCGACGACTGCGGCTTCGAGACCCCGATCACGGTTCCCGAGGGGACCCCGCCGGGCGTCATCATCGTCGACGCTCAGCCGGAGGACGGCGGCGAGGGCGCGCAGACGCCGATCACCGTCGTGGCCAGCAACAGCGGCTCCGGCAACGGTGACGGCAACGGTGATGGTTCGGGTGCGGGCGCCGGTAACGGCGACGGCGGCCTGGCCAACACCGGTGCGAACGTCGCGGTCCTGATCGCCGCCATGGTGCTGCTGCTCGGTGCCGGTGCGGTCATGATCAAGCGTCGCCGCGAGATCAGCCAGGCCTTCGCCACCGCGATGGGCCGGATGTCGGGCGACAAGCCTGCCGTCTGATGAGCTGAGTCTCTGACGCAGTAGCAATTGTCTGACGCAGTAAGACCGGCCCGGTGCGACGTCGTCGCACCGGGCCGGTCCTGTTCCCGAACGGCCCGCAGACGGGCCGTGTGCCCGAGATCCAAGGGGGAGTCGTGTCCGAGCTGTCGCCGAGACGAGGGATGATTCCGGCGGTCGTCGCAGCAGCGGCCATCGTCGCACTCGTCGTGGCTGCGATCCTGGTCGTGGAGCACGCGCTACCTGCAGCGCCTGCCCCGCTGACAGACGAGAAGACGGCGTCGGGCGGTGTGGACCTGCGGTGCCCGGAGAACGAGCCGATCACGCAGGAGCTGCTCAGCCGTTCGACGTGGACCATGTGCTGGCGGGTCGACTCCAGCCGCGGGCTGGTGCTCGAGGACGTCCACTTCGCTCCGGCAGACCACAAGCCGGTGCAGGTGCTGGCCGAGCTGTCGATCGGGCAGCTCGAGGTGCCGTACGACACCGGCCTGCGCAATACCGAGGACATCACCACACAGGGCTTCGGCGGCCCGCAGATGATGACGCTCACCGAGACCGAGTGCCTCGGTGAGCGCCTTGAGACCTATCTGCCGAAGGTCGGCGACGGTTCGCTGGGCGGGGGCGGCGCGAAGCGGTCGGTGCTCTGCCAGGAAGTGGTCGACGGCGGCATCGCGTACCGCAGCGGCGAGGGCGGGGGCGCCGGGGCCGAGGTGGCACGGCGCACCGAGCTGCGGCTCGCGACCGTCTCGAAGGTCGGCTGGTACGAGTACGTCAGCCAGTACACGTTCGGCAGCGACGGGACGATCCGGTCCGACCTGGGTGCCACGGGCGACCTGTCGCCGGAGGACTACGGCGACGACCCGGCCCACGGCTGGCCGGTCGGCCCCGGAGAGACCGACTACGCCACCAGCCACTCGCACAACGCGGTGTGGCGGGTGCACTGGGCGCTCGGTGGTCAGGGCGCGCAGGCGGTCGAGCAGTACGACGCCGCACCGACCGGCGAGCAGGGGCCGCGGGCACCGCTCGTCGCGGGCAAGCTCACCAGGATCACGCACGAGGGCACCGCGGAGGCGGCGGACCGCCGCTGGTGGCGCGTCGTGAACCCGGACGTGCTCAACGAGGACGGGCACGAGATCTCGTACCAGGTGGACCTCGGCGCCACGACGCCGTTCGAGCTCACCCAGGACCACCATCACGACGACGTCGACGACGCCGGGTACGCGATCGCGTTCACCGAGGCCGACGACTGCCAGCTGTTCGCAACGGCGAACAAGGAGGGCACGTGCGGATCGGGCGTGCTCGACTTCGCGCAGGACGAGGCGGAGCTGTCCGACGTCGTCACGTGGGTCGCCGTCGGCTTCCACCACGTCGCGCGCGACGAGGACCAGAGCCCGATGGAGATGCACTGGCAGGGCTTCACCCTGACGCCGCGTGACCTGACGGCGCAGCGCGTCGGCCCGCCGCCGGCCCGCCAGGACGTGAACGGCAAGCCTGCCGAGCTGCACTGACGCAGCCGTCCTGAGCCTGAGCCAGCCGTCCGGTCAGGCCCCGCGCCGCTAGGGCTTCCGCGCCTCCACGAGCGTGCGCCGGCTGTGGCAGACGAACGAGCCGTGCTCCGCGATGTGCTCCCGCAGCGCGCCCAGCCGGTCACGGTACTTCTCGACAGTGAAGTCGGGCACCGTCCACAGGACCTTCCGCAGGAAGTGCACCACCGCCGCCAGGTCGAAGAACTCGACCCGGGTGAGCGCGTCCTGGAGCCGCACCACGTCGAACCCTACGGCGCCCACCTGCGCGCGCACGTCGTCCAGGTACTCGGCGTCCCGGTTCTCCTGCGGTCCCATCAGGAACTCGTACAGGGCCCGGTTCGAGCCGGCTCCCACCTCCTGGACCAGGACCGTGCCGCCCGGCGCCAGCACGCGGGCAGCCTCCGCGTAGGGGAACGAGACCGGATGACGGCCCGTGACCAGGCCGAACGTGGAGTCGTCGAAGGGGAGCGCGGTCGCTGAGCCCTCGACCAGGGTCACGACGCCGCCGAACGGTTCGAGCGCGGCCGAGGCGAGCGCGTGGTTGGGTGCCCAGCCCTCGGTGGCCCGCACCGTGCCGGGCACGCGTCCCGCCAGCCCCAGCGCCTCGGCGAACACCTCGCCGCCGCCGGTGTCGACGTCGAGCACCGAGTCGACCTGGCCCAGCCGCTCGCCGCAGAGACGCACGTAGCCCCAGCCGGGTCGCTCCTCGGTGGCCCGGCCCGCGAACCAGGAGAAGTCCCAGCCGTCGGTAGGAACGGCCAGCCCTTCGGCGATCTCCTCGTCGAGCGTCATACCGGCGAACTTATCCCCGCGAATCCCCCGGCCACCAGCCGATACCCCCCGGTCGGGGGAGGGGGAGGGCACCTGGCGGACGGGAGTGTGGAGGCATACCGCACGACCGACCGGAAGGAACCGTCATGGAACGTCTGCCCCGCGCCACACTCATCGGCGCCACCATCGCGAGCGGCGCCACCGCGCTGCTCGGCCTGGCCTGGATGCTCGGGCTCTCGCCGAACGTCTACGCGGACCCGGCCACCGCGCTCCTGGCCCGGCTCGCCGGGCAGGATGCCGCGACCACCGTGCACGTCGTCGCGGCGCTGGCCGGCGTCGCAGGCGGGATCGCGGCGCTCGCCGGCGTCCTGGGCGCGCGCGGCCGGGTCTGGGCAGCGGCGCTGCAGCTCGTCGTGTTCGGCGTGGTGCTGCAGGGTGGCGGCCCGCTGTCCACGATGGGCTACCTCGTGGCGATGGCGATGCCGCTGGCCGTCGTGGTCCTGCTCGTCCAGGTGGTGCGCCGCTACCGGGTCGCCCGCTGGACGGTCGGCGTACCCGGCCTGGCCCTGCTCGTCGTCGGCGCGTTCCTGGCGCGGGACGCCCTCGCCGGGATAGTGCGCATGCTCGGCGCCGGCCTGTACGAGAACCGCGCGGGGCTCCTGCTCTCCCTGCTGGTGCTCGCCGCCGGGACCCTGTGGGCCGCCGCCGGGGTGCAGGCCCTGGCGGGCACACCGGTCATGGAGCGCACCACGGACTGGGTGGTGCGGCACCGCAAGGCCATCACGATCGTCGCCGCCACCGGACCGCTCCCGTACGCCCTGGTGCGGCTCACCTGGCTCACCCCGTGGCCGCAGCTCGGGTTCGACATGGACCTGTCCACGCGGATCTGGGGGCTGACACTGTCCAGCGGCGCCTGGCTCGGCGTCTTCCTCACGCTCGGCCTGATCCGCCCCTGGGGCGAGGTGTTCCCCCGCTGGATGCCGGGCCTCGCAGGCCGCCGCGTACCCATCGCGGCGGCCGCCGTGCCCGGCGGGCTGATCGCGGTGACCCTGGTCTTCTCCGCGATCCCGATGCTGGTGATGTTCAGCGGGCAGACCCTCGTCGAGGGCATCGTGGGCGCCATCACGTTCCCGTGCTGGTACTGGGGTCCGGCCCTGGCGCTCGCCGTCTGGGGCTACGTGGCCCACCGGACCCGGTCCGAGCGCAGCACCCCGGCGCTCGACGCCGGGACGCCGGCCCGGGAACAGCTCCCGGCCGTCTGACGCAACAGGTGGCCTGGCGGGCGTACCCGAGGACCGGAGAGGATGACGGCATGCAGGCGATGAGGCGGCGGCTCACCGGGGACCGGGCTCGGTGTGCCGCCCGGTATCTCGCCCGGCGGTTCGCCTGGCAGATGCTGGGCGGGGCGATCGGGCTGGCCCTGGTGCTGCTCGTCTACAGCCTGCTGAACATCGTCGCCGGAGGGCTTCCCGCCTGGGTGGTGGCGGTCGCGACGGTCGCGGCCGCCATCGGGCTCGGGCTGGTACCCGGCGCACGGGAGCTGGAGGTCACCGCGGCCCGCGCGCTGCTCGACGTGGAGGACGAGCTCGTGGCCCCCGCCCGGCCCCGCCCCGCGCACCGGCTCCGGACGGCGGCCTGGGTCGCGGGGCACCTCGCCTCCGGTCTGCTCGTGGCGGCCGGCCTCTTCGCGGGTGTCCCGATGGCGGTGCTGATCGGCGCAGAAGCGGTCGCCGGGGAGGCGTTGCGCTCAGGGGACTCGTTCTACACCGGGCTTCCGCTGCCCACCGGGCCGGTCTCGCTCGCACTGCGGCTGGTGGCGTGCGCCGCCTTCGCGCTGCTGGCCCTCGTCGCCACCTGGCCGCTGGGCGCCGCCGCATCGGCGCTCGCCGGCCGGGTGCTCGGGCCCACGCCGCACGACCGCATGGAGACGGCGCTCGCCAGGGCCCGCCGGGAGGCGGAGCACACCCGCCTGGCGCGCGAGCTGCACGACGGGATAGGCCATGCGCTCACCGTCGTGAGCGTCCAGGCGGCGGCCGGCCGCCGGGTCGTCGCGATGAACCCCGACGCGGCGGCCGAGGCCCTGGCCGCCATCGAGGACACCGCACGGTCGGCGCTCGCCGAGCTCGACCAGCTGCTGGCCGTCCTGCGCGACGACGCCGACGACGACGCACCGGTCGCCCTCGCACCCGCGCTGGACGACGTCGTGTCGGCGCACCGCCGCGCGGGGCTCGACCTGAGCGCCCAGCTCGACCTCCCGGCCGGGCTGCCCGCACTCCTCGGCCGGAGCGTGCAGCGCATCGTCACGGAGGCGCTCACCAACGCCCACCGGCACGGCGCTCCCGGCCCCGTCCGGCTCACCGTGGGGCACGGCGGCGACGAGGTGCGGATCGAGGTGGTGAACCCGGTCCGCCCCGGCTCGCGTCCCGGCAGGCGCCCCTCCGGAGGGCGCGGCCTGGCGGGTATCCGGGAGCGTGTCGCCCTGTTCGGCGGCACCGTCGATGCGGGGCCGGACGGCGACCGGTGGGTCTTTCGTGCGACGCTGCCCTGCGCACCCCGGGCCACCGGCGGGGCCGACCGGAAGGATCCAGATGCCTGACACCCAGGTCCGGGTACTCGTCGCCGACGACGAACCGCTCGTCCGCAGCGGCCTGCGCCTCATCCTCGACGCCGAGCCCGACATCGAGGTCGTCGGCGAGGCCGGCGACGGCGCCCAGGCGGTCGAGCTGGCGCGCGCCCTGCGGCCCGACGTCGTCTGCATGGACGTCCGGATGCCGGGCGTGGACGGGCTGCGCGCGACGGAGCTCGTGCTGCGGCTCCCGGAGCCGCCCCGCGTGCTCGTGGTGACGACGTTCGAGCACGACGGCTACGTGCTCGACGCGCTGACGGTGGGCGCGTCCGGATTCCTGCTCAAGCGGGCGGGCGCCGACGAGATGGTGCAGGCGGTCCGGACGGTCGCCGTCGGGCAGAGCCTGCTGTATCCACAGGCGCTCCGTGACCTGATCCGTACCCGTCCCCGCGCGACGGCCGGCGCGCCGGTGCTGACGCCGCGCGAGCGGGAGGTGCTGGGGCTGGTGGCCCAGGGCATGACGAACGCGGAGATCGCCGCCGCGCTGGTGATCGGGGTCGAGACCGTGCGCACGCACGTGGCGGCGGTCCTCGCGAAGCTGCAGGCCCGGGACCGGACGCAGGCGGTGGTGCTCGGGTACCGGGCAGGGCTGGTCGAGCTGTAGCCGCTCCGGGAGCAGGGCCGGGCGTCAGTCCCGGGGGAGGGCCATCTCCACCTGGTCCGGGAACGGCGCGTAGTCGGACGCCAGGGTGCGTCCCGTACGGCGCCAGCCGAGGTGCTCGTAGAAGCCGATGGCCTGGTCGTTGTCGGCGAGGCACCACAGGCGCGGGTCGCGCATCTCGGCGACCGCCGCGTCCATCGCCGCACGGGCGAGGCCGGCGCCCCACCGGGACGGGTGCACCGCCAGGTGCCGGAGCAGCCGCTCGTCGTGGGCGACGAAGCAGGCCAGCCTGGAGCTGTCGGCGTCGTCGTCGTCCAGGACGAGCACGCGCACACCCGGCTCGGTGAGCGCGGACTCCCACTTGGCCAGGACCTCGTCGGCGGGGAAGGGATACATGCCCGGCGGGAAGATATGGCCGAGCGCCGCGATCCCGGCGGCGCGCTCGACATCGAGGAGCGCCTGCGCGTCCTCGGGCGTGGCCTGCCGGAATCGGGTCGGTTCCATGCTCACCAGCGTATGCCCCGCCCGCGGCGCGGGCACCACCGTCGAGATTTGCGCAGGGCCCCGGTCGACCGGGCGGCCTACCTGTTGGCCTACCGGCTGAAAAACAGGGTGAAACTTTTCTGGGAAGTGCTGTGACCTCCGCGTGGTTCGAGCGTCAAGGCTGCATGACAGATACAGCATTCAGTGCAGTGATGTCCCGCTTGACGGCGCTCGACACGCTCTCGCTGCGAGTGAGTCAGGACTGGCTCGCGTTCGGCCTGGATCGGGTCGACGTGCTGGTCATCGACATTCTGACGGTCAGTGAGCTCACGGCCATGCCGCTGGTGAGCAAGCACAGGCTGATCGCGGAGGAGCCCGATCCCGGAAGGGAGCTTGGCCTGACGAGGGTGTGGACCGGCTGGCTCGGCGACGCCTCGGACGTGGTGCCGGTCGCCATGCGGCTCACGCTCGCCCCCGAGTGAGGACTGGGGAAGGAGGCCGCCGCCCCGGCGGCGGCCTCCTCAGCCTCAGCGCGGCAGGTGCGCCTCGATCTCGCCGATGATCGCCGGGTCGTCCGGCAGCGTCTTCGGTGAGTAGCGGCGCACGTCGCCACCCGGCAGGACCAGGAACTTCTCGAAGTTCCACCGGATCTTGCCCGAGTGCCCCTCTGCGTCCTCCGCCTTCTTGAGCTCCTGGTAGAGCGGGTGAGCGTTTCGCCCGTTCAGCCGGATCTTGTCGAGCACGGGGAACGTGACGCCGTACGTCATGGAGCAGAACTCGGCGATCTTGTCGTTCGAGCTCAGCTCCTGCAGGAACTGGTTGCTGGGGAAGCCCAGCACCGTGAACCCCCGGTCCTGGTACTTCTTCTGCAGCTCCTCCAGGGTCGCGTACTGCGGCGCCAGGCCGCACCGCGAGGCCACGTTCACGACGAGCACCACGTCGTCCTTGTGCTCAGCCAGCGAGATCTCGGTGCCGTCCATCGTGTGGAAGGGGATGTCGTAGAGGTCCATTCCCGCATCGTCCATCTTTGTTGCACTCACTGCAAGGTTTCAGGCGGGCTGGTTCGCCGGAGCGGCTGTGGCGTTCGACTCATCGGCGCCCGACTCGTCGTCGGTGGTGGGGGCGTCGCTCTCCGCTACCGTCTTCCGCTCGTCGTAGACCTCGCGATCGATCTCGCCGGAGGCGTTCGCGACGAGCATCGCGACGAGCGTGTCGCCGTTGACGTTGAGGAACGTCCGGAAGATGCCCGTGAACCAGTCCACCGCGATGAGGAGCCCCACTGCCTCGAACGGGAGGCCGAGCGACGTCGCGAGGAACATCGCGACCACCGGGAAGCCGCCAGGGACCGTGATGGTGCCCATGTTGAGCAGCACGGCGAGGGCCATGCCGAGGACCAGCTGGCCCGGCGACAGGGTGACGTCGCCCGCCTGGGCGAGGAACATCACGACGATCATGTAGTTGAGGACGGCTCCGTAGGAACCCATGGTCAGGCCGACCGACAGGGTGAAGCTCGCGACGCGCTTGCTGATGCCGACCTTCTCGACGGCGTTGCGCAGCACCGTCGGGTAGGTGACCGCCGAGCTCGTGGTCGTGACCGCTATCGCCGTCTGCTCCGCGAGCTTGCGCGGCAGACGCCACGGGCTCAGCCGCGTGCGCACCGTGACCACGGTGACGAACAGGACCAAGAGGATGACCACGCCGAGCAGCGTCGTCCCGAGGTAGCTCAGTGCGGTCGTCACGACGGCGAACCCGACGTCTCCCGCGAGCGCCGCGAGCAGGCAGAACACCCCGACGGGCGCGATGTACATGACGAACCTGATCATCGTGAGGACGATCTGCTGGAGCTGGTCGAAGAACCCGAGCACCAGCCGGTTGCCGGTCCGGGCGATGTACGCGTTGAGCGCGGCGCCGAACAGCAGCGAGAAGATGATGATCGGCACCATGGTCGCCGTCGACATGGCCTCGAAGATGTTCGTCGACACGAAGCCGAGGACCGTGTCCTGCCAGCTGGTCGGCTCGGGCGGGGTGAGAGCGGGGTCGAGCTCTCCGTCGAACACCATGCCGGCTCCGGGACGCAGGAGGCTGCTCAGGCCCCAGGCGAGCAGCGCGGCGACGACGGAGAAGGAGATCATCCAGCCGAAGGTCCGGGCGGCGAGACCGCCGGCGCCCTTGCCGCTCATGGATCCCGTCGCGACGATCACCGAGGCCATCACGAGCGGCACTATCGACATCTGGATGAGCCGGATGAAGAGGTCGCCGACGAACTTCAGGTTGCTCGCCCACTCGCCGGCGAGGAGCCCGAAGGCGATTCCGGCGACGGCGGCGATGCCGATCTGCAGGGCAGGGTTCTTCAGGGCCTTCACGGTTCCTCCGGTGTCATGTGCCGCACGACCGCGCGGCTCTGCTGCGAAACTAGGCGGGCACCGTTAGGCCGGTGAGGACTGCGCGTTGCATTCCTGTTTCAACTTCGACGGGTTCTGGCACAAATGTTTCGGGATGATGACCGCCGGTCGCGCGGGGTTAGGTTGACGGCGTGAGCCACCCGTCCCCGGGCACCGGACGCCGACCCGGACCTACCAAGCACCGACCGCCGCTGCCGGTGCGGGACGGGCTCAACCCGACCCGGATAGTGCTGCCGCACGACCCGGAGGTGGTCGCGCGGTTCCCGTTCGCGCTCGACTACCTCCTGGACAGGTTCCGCGACGACGAGGTGCGCCTGCGCGAGAAGCTCGGCCTGGGCGAGATCGTCACCGGCCGCGGGGAGCCGCTCACCCCGGCGACCCCGTACGAGCCGCGCGGCTTTCTCTACCTGTACCGCGACCCGCCCGCGCACGAGGACAAGATCCCCTTCGAGCCGGAGGTGCTGCACCGCGACGAGAACCTGCTCGTCGTCGACAAGCCGCACTTCCTCGCGACGATGCCGCGCGGGCGGTGGATACGGGAGACCGCCCTGGTCCGGCTCCGGGTCGCCCTGGACCTGCCGGAGCTCTCGCCGGCGCACCGGCTCGACCGCGGCACCGCGGGTGTGCTGGTCCTCACGGTGCGGCCAGAGGTGCGCGGCGCGTACCAGGAGGCGTTCGCCCGCCGCGAGGTGCGCAAGGTCTACGAGGCGGTCGCACCGCTCACGCCGTCGGACGGCGCTCCGCCCGACGCCGCCCTGGTCGCCCGGGGTGAGCCCGTCACGCTGCGCAGCCGCATGGTGAAGCGGCGCGGCGTCACCAGGGCCGAGGAGGTGCCCGGCGTACCGAACACCGAGTCCCTGATCACCCTCTCGGCGGTCGACGAAGCGCGTGGCCTGGGCCTGTACCGCCTGGAACCGCACACCGGCAAGACCCACCAGCTCAGGCTGCACATGGCGTCGCTCGGGCTGCCGATCCTGCACGACCCGTTCTGGCCCGAGCTCCGCGACTGGGAACCCGACGACTTCGACCGGCCGCTACAGCTCCTGTCCCGGTCGCTCGAGCTCACCGACCCGCTGTCCGGGCGGCTCCGCCGCTTCGAGTCGCGCAGGACCCTGAGCGAGTGGACCTGTCAGACGCCCCCGGACGTGTCAGACGCTCAGGTCACCCGAGTGACCTGAGCGTCTGACACATGCGGGGGTTTCTGACAGGTGCGGAGGTTCGGGCA